>NZ_NFIN01000006.1 GCF_002161765.1 Bacteroides sp. An322
GTTTGGTACCTGTAAAGATATAACATTTTTCCAATTGACCGGCTGATTCTGAATTGTATGTAGCCCTATAACATTATTCTTAAATCAATTCAAAACAGTTTCTTAATCAATATTCGTCCTCGTTGAAGAAAAAATCTTCTTTGCTGGGATAGTCAGGCCAAATATCTTCAATGCTTTCATATATTTCGCCTTCATCTTCCATTTCTTGCAAATTTTCAATCACTTCCATAGGAGCTCCTGAACGCATTGCGTAGTCGATTAACTCGTCTTTTGTTGCAGGCCATGGTGCATCTTCCAGTTTTGAGGCCAATTCCAATGTCCAATACATAGTATTTTCAGTTTATAAAGTTTATATTCGTGTTATTGAGTCACAAAAGTATAACAAATTATCTCATTTGCAACTCTTATCCCAATAAATTTCATCGTGCTGTGTTAATTGATTTAACTTTCTTGATAAAACAAACAAATAATCTGACAAACGGTTGACAAACTGCTTCACATTTTCATCTATTTCACAATTTTTTTCCACTTCCTCCAATGATAAAATGCGCCGTTCTGCCCGGCGGCATATTGTCCGGCAAACATGGCAAACCGATGCGGGAGTTGAGCCTCCCGGTAAAACAAAAGCATGGAGTTCGGGCAATGAAGCGTCCAATTCATCTATGGCTTGTTCTACCCGTTTTACATCCTCAGGGACTATGTTGCTTCCTGTATGTAAATCGGTCTTGGAAGTGTCTGTAGCCAAATAAGCCCCCAAAGTAAATAGTTTATGCTGTATGAATTGTAACAAGCTTTTATATTCTTCTTCTTCCAATAGCGAAATTAAATATCCTATTTGGGCGTTCAATTCATCAATGGTTCCATAGGCTTCCAGACGTGCATGGGTTTTAGGTACACGTGTCCCGCCTACTAATGAAGTTGTGCCTTTATCTCCTGTACGTGTATAAATCAGACTTTTTTTCATGGTCATTGCTTTTAAAAGAAGTTGACAATGCGGTGTTCTTTCACTCGTTTTTTGTCGAAGAAGACTAATCCGATATCATATAAATCAAATGTGACTCCTGTACGAGGGTCATTTATAATCTGTTTCCACCATATTTTCTTTTCGCGTGTTGCATAAGGAGAACCTATAATAAGACATGTACGTTCTGTTACGTGAGGAAGCAAACGTTCGAATATCTCCTTATAATAAGAAGTATGCCCGATATGGATTAGTTCCGGGAAACTGGCATTTGACAATATCACATCCAATAGCTGAAGGATATCCCCGTTTTGACAGACAACCTCTTTACATCCCGAAAGGAATTTGACGACATTGGGCTTGATTTCCCCTTTATCTAATGTGATGAAAGGAACTCGTTTCGCTTCTGCCATGTAACGTGTCTGCAAACCGCTTCCTGTACCTATTTCCAACATGGAAGCAGGTTGCCAATAATTGACTATCCGGAATAGAAGCCGGTCTGTTTTTTCCCGATAATGAGGCAGATACTCTAAATCTTCGCGCAGATAATGTAACGATTGGAAAGCGTAATACGGCGTTTTTTCATAAAAAACAAAGGTAATTAAGAAAAAATCAGAGGGGGAGTGTACCCCATATCCGCACCGATGTCGGAAACGGCAGCACCAACGTCCTGTTCGTCGAAGTAAATCGGTAATTGTCATAACGAGTGGAATAAAAAATACAGAGACATAAAGACTTAGAGAATTGATATACCCTATGCTTCTGTGTCTCTGTATTCAATCATTTAGCGGTATGAATTATTCGCGTGTGCCTAATTTATCATTCAAATACAAGATGCCGGCATAGTCATTGCATTTTTTCAGTTTGTCGACAATGCCTTGAGCGGTAGCTTCTTCTTCTACCTGTTCGCGGACATATCCCCACAAGAAATCTTGTGAAGCTTTGTCTTTTTCTCCAGAAGCTACGTTTACTAAGTTGTCAATCAACTCTGATACATGGCATTCGTGGTTATAAACGTGTTCGAATACTTCCAACACACTGCCCCAACCTTGCGGAACGACATCGATTTTATCTACCTTAGCTGCACCGCCACGCTTTGCGATATAATCTGCAAGGTCGTATGCATGTTGCAATTCTTCTTGAGATTGCTTGCGCATCCAATGAGCGAAACCGTCAAATCCTTCTTTTTGCAAATAGAAAGACATCGAAAGATACAGGTTAGAAGACCACATTTCTGCTGTGATCTGTTCATTCATCGCGTCTTGTAATTTTTCTGAAATCATAATCGTACTATTTAATGGGTTATTTATATTCAACTTCATTTATTCTTCCGCAAAAGAAGTGCCAAAAGACGAACATGCCAATTTGTCACTTCCGAAAAGGTTGTAGTATTTGCTCTTTTCCCCAAAAATAGGGAGAAATGTGTAAACGGTCCATGCACCAGGCTATGCCGAATGAACCATAAACCGTTATCACCATGGCTATTATCAAAAAAAGGATTCCAGAATTGTCGAATGCAAGGAAAGGAATTAAGATTTTGGAAAGCATGGTGAAGACTGGAGAAAATACCAATAGTATCAAGGTATGCGATCCGATGTAGGATGCAAATTGTTTGAAATGCAAAGGTAATATCGGATAAATGCTTAAAAGCAAGCTGATTATCAGATAAACGATGGCTGCTCCGCCTAGAGTAAAACGGTCTAGGTTAGTCGTGTATGTACTTAACCAAATTAAAGGGATAATGGCGAAAAAAGAAGGACGGAAAAAAGATGTAAACTTCAGACCTCCGTGGCGGATAGCGATGCCTGCAAGAAAATACAAGGCATTGGGCAAAGATACGACTTGAAAGCATTCCGCCAAAATGGCATAACATACACCTGTCAGAATCAAACGGGACAGTTCGTTTATTTTCCCTTTCGGATGGAACACTCCGTAATACACGAATCCGCAAAGCATGAATGTATGCAGATACCAATAAGGACCCATAGGATGCAGGAATAATTTTTCTATGAGCAGTCCGGCACTTAATGCGTCTACTTTTTCACGTACTGGAAGAACGGCAGACATAATGACATAACCGGTTTCCATAATCGCATAGGGGATAAGAATCCAGAACATCATCCGAAAAAAATCGCCCGGATGTTTTTCTATGCGCATCAGGTATCCCGAAAGAAGCAGGAAGGCAGGCATGTGGAAAGTGTATACCCATTGTTTTATCCAGAGGTACTTATCGCTGAAAAACACCAGATGAAACGCAATCATCAATAAAATGAATACGCATTTCAAGTAATCGATTTCAGCTATCCGTTTGCTCATGATTCATTTGTTATTTTCTCCAAAAGTACATAAATAATTTTAGGTGAGCAACAAAAAAAGAAAATCTGCCACGCTTTATCACAAAGAGTGGCAGATTTTGGTTAGCTTAGAGAACGAAAAACACAATGATAATTACATCGTTTTATTCGATATAAATCAATATCCCGGATTCTGGTATGCAGCTTTTTCTGCATCACTCATAGTCATGGCATCCAATTGTCCTTGCGGTATCGGGCGCAGGTAATGGAAGTCTTCAATGGTTCGGGTAAAGGTTTGTGGAGTGTGGTCTCCTGCCTGGTCTCCGCAAATTTCGTAAGTGCCAGCCACTTCTCTCCATTTTTGGGTACGAACCAAGTCGAGCCAACGGTAACCTTCGCCGTAATATTCGCGCGAACGTTCTGCCAAGATGTAATCAATGTCAATCGTAGTGGGAGTTGCTGCAATCATTTCAGCACTATGGTCTTCTATCTTTTCGCAGTTTCCGCTATTGCTCCATCTCCATTTTCCGGCACGTGCACGGATGACGTTAATCAGGTCTCTTGCA
The DNA here is from genome assembly GCF_002161765.1 of Bacteroides sp. An322. Classification (GTDB taxonomy): domain Bacteria; phylum Bacteroidota; class Bacteroidia; order Bacteroidales; family Bacteroidaceae; genus Phocaeicola; species Phocaeicola merdavium. Next base: position 3,822 of record NZ_NFIN01000006.1, read on the forward strand.
GTCATGCCGCTCTGGGTTGTAGCGCCTTTTACAGCCGCTTCTGCAGCTACAAAGTATAATTCAGAGAATTTAGCAATATTAAACGGACGGGTACTTCCTGCATTCGGTTGTCCTGGACCTGTTCCATTGTCTGTACGGTATGGACCCAGTTTCCAAAGTGACGGATACATCAGGCGGCTGATGCCTCTTGGGTTAACAACGTAATCGGCTCTGCCCGGAAGTGTTCCGGCTCCCATTGTGTTTTCACCTCCTCCAGTAGGATAAGTGATCTCAGTATCTGGTTCTTCAAAAAGGAAAGTCAAGATAGGCTCTCCCTCATTCACACGTAATCCGTTTGCATTTTTAACATATTGGTAACCTTCTGCTGCCAGTTCCTTCGACCAATTGGCACGGTATACAGTTGTAAATGTACCGTCATAACGGGAATCGTTGGTCTTGTCGGCAAAAGTTTCTGTGATAACCCCTAATGTCGGGCACATACGGGTCCATGGACGTCCGTAAGCCTGTTCTGCCACACGGCGGAGCGGATTGATAGTGACTTCGCTTCCATCAGCTTTGACGCCTATTGCTTGCATATTGGTATAGTTCCAGTTCATCATCCAGCCTGCAAAGTTATCGGGAGCACCTCCAGAACCGTATGACAAACTACCGCCATTGTAATATTCGTCTTCTTGCGTGTGGTCGGCATAGAGCATAATTTCCGAGTTACGGTCGTTCGAACCTAAATGAATGTCGTAGTAATATTCTTGCAGGCTATATGGACCAGGATTGTTGATGCCTTCTACGGCAATGTTGTATGCCTGCTGGAAATACCAATTGGCATCATGTCCGTCAGGGTCAGTACGTTGGCATTCGGGATAGGTCGGGATATTATTCGGATTTTCCAGCCACCAGCCGTATGTCAGATAAGCTTTTGCTAAAAATAAGCGGGCTACAGTTTTACAAACACCGCCGGTCACGCGCGGATTATCCGGCAAATTCTCGACTGCATTCAGCAAATCCGGGAAAATAGCGCGGGTATATACTTCAGGTACCGTATTCCGTACCGAGGTACGTACTGCGGTGATATTGAATGCCAATTCTCCGGAACCTAAATCCAAAGGTACGCCTCCAAAAGTCTGTACCAGATTGAAATAGTCGAATCCGCGGAAGAAATGGGCTTCGGCAAGCAAAGATTCGGCAACTCCGGCTGCTGTTCCGTTTTGGATGACTCCGTTAGCCGTATTGATATTAGAGAAAGATTCTCCCCAAATAGCATCCGAACGGCTTGTACTGGCGTTTAGATTGCCGACACCCGAAAGGTCTGCATCCTTGAAGTTTCCGTCTGCACTTTGGGCATAAGTGGCTTCGTCTGTACCGGTCAGGCAAGAATTGTAGTAATAGGCTTGTCCGTAAATGTTACGCAGATGCGCATACATGGAAGTGATACCTCCTTCTACACCTCTTTCGGTGTTGAAGAAATCCGGCGTATAGGAGCTACGCGGCTGTTCGTCAAGTATGTCCGAACAGGAAGCGGCAAAGAACAATGCCAATGCGGCGGTTCCTGCAACTTTCATTTTAGTGTATAGTCTTGTTTTCATAATGTCTTTCTAATTAGAAGGTTAAACTGATACCGAATAAATAATTACGTGTAGACGGAGAGTTCGTTCCTACGGTCAGCAAACGGGAAGGACCTGAAGCAACGGCAACGTTTTCATTTGCATACGAGTTGGTTTCGGGGTCAAGGCCTGTCTCTTTATGGAACGGAGAACAGATGACGAACGGATTTTGTACGGTAAAGTAAGCCCGTAAATTGTCTACGCCTAAATCTCTCAGCCATTTTTGCTTTTGATTGTCGAACGTGTAGCCCAAGGTTATGGTACGGATTTTCCAATAAGAAGCATCGAAATATCCCAATGTAGAACCGTATTTAGGATTATCACTGCTCATGATACCGCCCGGCTTCGGATATTTGGCATCGGTATTTTCTTCTGTCCAATAGTCTACATCTACGTTTCCGCGGCGTCCGCTCAACATGTTCAGGTAGCCGCTTGAAGAGTGTAATGTACTGATAAGGATACCTCCGTATTTGAATGCGCCGATGATGTTCAAGTCAAAGCCTTTATAGGCAACACGGGTGCTGAAGCCTCCTTGGAATTTCGGATTGGTGTCCAATTTCTGACGGTCTTCTGCGCCGATGGCACGTGTCGGACTTCCGTCAGGATTGCGCTCTCCTGTATATTTTACCTTAATCATACCGAGGTTTCCGCCCGGTTCCAAAATCTGGAGATATTGTGCGTCAGGGTCATCTGCATTCCAAAGCCCTAATTTTTCATAATCATAGATTACATCAATCGGATGTCCTACGAACCACCAGTTGGCTTCATCTTTCTCTGCACCCGAAGCCAGTTCGGTGATTTCATTCTTGTTCGAATAGATATTGAGGCTGGCATCCCACGTCCAACCGTTGTAGTTGTCTAAAATTGTGCCGTTGATCGTAAATTCGATACCTTTGTTTTGGGTTTTTCCGACATTTGCCATATAGCTTCCTACACCTGTAGTGCCAGGCAAGTTCACGCTTTGCAACAGGTTATTGGTCTTTTGGATGTAGTATTCCAATGTACCTGACAGGCGTCCTTGGAAGAGGGTGAAATCCAAACCGAAGTTCCAGGTCGAAGAATATTCCCAACCCAGTTCTGCATTAGGAAGGCTTGATACGTAATATCCGGTTGCATATCCTGTAGGACCGAAGTTATACGGACGGGTGCTGAGGCTTCCTAAGGTAGAATAAGGATTAACCGCCTGATTTGAAGTCTGTCCGTATCCGGCACGTATTTTCAGTTGGTCCAGCCATTTTACGTTATCCATGAAAGATTCTTCTTTGATATTCCAACCTACAGATACAGCAGGATAAGTATGCCACTGGTGTCCTTTAGCCAGACGTGAAGAAGCATCCGAACGGACTGTTGCACTGAACATATAGCGGTTGTCATACGTATACATGGCACGTGCCATGTAGGACATCAATCCGTAGCGTTGATAATTCCAGTTTCCGGGATTAACAGTGATGGTTCCGGCCGCTTGCCCTAAGTTATAATATTGCATGTATTCTGCCGGAATGTCGCGGGCTGCAATGTGTGATTTGGAATAAGTGGTTTCTTCTGCAGAGAACATGCCGACTACATTCAGGCGGTGTTTGTCATTAAATGTACGGTCGTAGGTAAGCAGATTTTCTACCGCCCAATTGACCGTTTCTTCGTGTTGCAAAGATGCGGTAGAAGGGGTGTCTACCGTTGTACTTGTCACACCTTCGCCGGTGAAGGCTCCGACTTTGCTAGAACGGTAATTCAAACCTAAATTCACACGGTATTTCAGTCCTTCTACCCATGGGCAACTCAATTCTGCAAAAAAGTTGTTGTATGTACCGATTGCGGTTCTATCGTTTACCCAACTATCATCCAGATTTTCTACTACATCACGGGTGATAGTATAATAGCTGTCATTGGGCAATGTAATGGACCTTTTCAGTGACCCGTCTTCGTTGTAAGGATTAGCGATTGGAGTCATGGTAAGTACGTTGTAGATACCCACTTGCGTACCGTTGGTAATATTGTAATTAGAGTTGGTGGTTAATCCGACACGCAAAATGTCGCCTAATTTCTGCTCAATGCTTCCGCGTAATGAATAACGGGTATATTTTTGTGTCGGAATCACGCCTTGATCTTGATAATATCCTAAGCCGAAGCTGTAATTACCGCCTTTCGTACCTCCGTTTACGCTGATATCATGACTGGTCACATATCCGTTGCGGTACATCAGGTCTTGCCAGTCGGTATTGACATCGTTCGATTCGTCCAACGAGTTGGAATATAAACCGGCATATTCGCGCATCTTAGCGAATGTAGGACCGTCCATCATCGGGTATTCCGAAAATACGGTCTTTAAGCCCACATAACCGTTATAATTGAATTTGGCAGGAGATTCCTGAATACCTTTGTTTGTAGTAATCAAGATGACACCATTGGCACCGCGTGAACCGTAAATCGCTGTAGAAGAGGCATCTTTCAGGATATCCATGCTCTTGATGTCGTTCGGGTTAATGTCTGAAATGTTTCCTGCAAACGGGATTCCGTCCAATACGATTAACGGGTCATTCGAAGCGGTCAACGAACGGGTACCGCGGATACGGATTTGGGTCGTTGCACCCGGCTGGGACGAGGTCTGAGACATATCCACACCAGCAACACGGTTTTGCAGGGCATAGGTGATATTCGTTGCAGGAACTTCGCGCAACTTATCACCGCGCATGGAAGAAATAGAGCCGGTTACATCCGATGAACGTGCTGTACCATAACCGATTACAACAACCTCATCCAAAAGTTCAGTATCTTCTTTTAAGGTAACATTGAAGGAAGTTTTGCCATTTACTGGGATTTCTTGAGACTGGTATCCCACAAATGTAATAGAGAGCACTGCATTCGATGAAACTTTGAGTTCAAAATTACCGTCGAAATCAGTAATAATACCATTGGTAGTACCTTTTTCTACAACGCTGGCACCAATGACTGGTTCGCCTGCTGTGTCTTTTACTACACCTTTTACTGTTATGCTTTGTCCGAACGCCCATAGCGGAACCATTTTTACCTTTGAATTCGGATGTTTGGGCTCATCTTCGTTCGTTGGATTCATGCCTATCAAGAAAGCTGCCAGAATGTCTGTCGGGTGCTGACAAAAATGCATACGGATGCGTTAGCTGATGAAGCTGGGTGCATCAACAATCGAAGCAGGCTTCATTAACCGATGAACTTGGCTTCATCAATATAGGCATATTGGGGTGCTTTTATCGTACTCAGATCCGGTACAAGGCATAGAAATCATAGGAAAATAAAAGAATTTATTTTCCTTATTATCAGCCATTTGTATATTTCTTATTTTCTCCATTTTTGCCATATTTTGCCCATTTCCTGTTATTCAGTACACTTTTAGTACACTTTGAAATTCCATTTTCTTTTGTACCTTTGCAATATCGGAAAACAAAAGAAAATCAATTATTTAGTGTAATCACCCGGTTACGGTATCTAAATCGGGATAAAACCTCTAAACAATGGCAAAGTTAGAAAATAAAACGAAAGAAAACCCTAAATTGGAGCAAAACAGGCTGTCGGACGGCAGAATTAGTTTGTATCTGGAGTATTATTTGGGTAGAGAGGAAAAGCCTGTATTGGATGAAAACGGTAATCAGGTGTATTATGAAAGCGGTAAGATGCAGGGAAAGCCGAAGTTCGCTATCAAGCATCACAGGCGAAAAGAGAACCTCAGCCTGTATCTGATAGAGAAGCCACGTACCCCTGCGGAACGCCAGCAGAACAAGGAAACACTGGAGCTTGCTGTAAAAATACGTGCCGAACGTGAACAGGAGTTTAAGGAAAGTATGTTGGGCTATCGCCTGAAAAAAGACCGGAACGTGAATTTCTTGGATTATTTTCAAGCCTATATCAATGACTATACCAAGAAAGACATTCGGATGGTGCAAATCGCCCTAAGCCGTTTCAAGGACTTTTTGAAGGAGCATTACCCGATGCACGAGTTCGGCATCAAGCCGGAACTTATCACGAAGGACATGATGGAACAGTTCGTAGCTTATTTGCAATCCCGGAGCGTGGGCGAAGGGGCTAAAAGCATCTTCCAGCGTTTCAAGAAGGTTATCCACTATGCGATTGACCACGATGTGATGCTGAAAGACCCCTGCAAAGGCGTTACCTGCAAGGCGGATAGCCAGATACTACGCAAGGACGTGCTTTCGCCGGAAGAAATCCAGCGGTTGATTGCGTGCCATTATGACAACGAGAACCCCAACGTAAGGCGTGCGTTTATCTTTTGCCTGTATTGTGGCTTGCGCTTCTGTGATGTGAAAGACCTTACCTATAAGAATATCGACTACGCTAATAAGCTGCTAAAATTTGAGCAGAACAAGACCAAAGGTCATTCCGCCAGTAGCGGTGTGGTCATTCCGCTCAATGACGGTCTTCTTTCGCTTGTGGGAGAACCGCCGGCAGACGGTAACAAAGACGCTCTCATCTTCAACCTGCCTTCGTATGAAAGTTGCTGCAAATCCGTCAAGCGTTGGGTGAAAAGAGCCGGGATAGATAAGCACATAAGCTGGCATTGCGCCCGTCACTCATTCGCCGTGAATATCCTCAACAATGGGGCGAACATCAAGACGGTTGCCAGCCTGCTCGGGCATAGCGGACTGAAACATACGGAGAAATACACCCGTGCGGTGGATAAATTGAAAGAGGAGGCGATAAATAGCCTGCCGGAATTAAAGTTTTAACCATAAAAGACTTACCTTTGCAATTATGGACTTTGAAGCATTAGTAAAACATATCAGCACGATACAAAGCACGTTGCAGGCGCAAGCCGCACACGCTGTAAACCTCGCCCTGACTGCCCGCAATTGGCTCATGGGCTGCTATATCGTGGAGTTTGAGCAAAACGGTGAAGACCGTGCCGCATACGGCGAACAACTGTTGAAGAAACTGGAACAGCGGTTGAATGTCAAAGGACTGAACGAGCGCAGATTTCGTGAGTTCCGGCGGTTGTATCTTGTCTATCCGCAACTGAAAGAGCCTATCGCATTGTATCTGACATCGCAAATTCGGCACACACTGTCCGCCGAATTCACAGACCCAATTCGGCGGTTATTGACCGCCAAATCTGATAATGAAATTCGGCGGTCGCCAACCGCCGAATCCACTCAACACATTCAATCGACTCAAAACAAATGGATTACCCCACCCGAAAAGTTGTTTAACCGCCTATCCTCCACCCATTTGAATGTAATTTCACCCATTGATAACCCTATAAAACGTGCTTTCTACGAAATGGAAGCCATTCGGGGCTGTTGGTCAGTAAAGGAATTGGAGCGGCAAATCAATTCCCTCTATTACGAACGCAGCGGATTATCCCAAAATAAGGAAACCTTGTCTGCCTTGGTGCAGCGGCAAGCCATGCAATTACAGCCCAAAGACATTATTAACACGCCCGTTACGTTGGAGTTTTTGGGATTGAACGACCGTACTTTGGTAACGGAAAACGACTTGGAGCAATCCATTCTCGACAACCTGCAGCACTTTCTGTTGGAAATGGGACATGGCTTCTGCTTCGAAGCACGCCAAAAGAGAATCCTGATAGACGGGGATTATTTCTTTGCCGACCTCGTGTTTTACCACCGCATTTTGAAATGCCATGTCATCGTGGAATTGAAGATAGACAAGTTCCGCCACGAATACGCTTCGCAACTGAACCTATATCTTAACTACTTCAAGGCGGAAGTGATGCAACCCGACGACAATCCGCCTGTCGGCATCCTGCTTTGCACCGAGAAGGGCGACACGTTGGTAAAATACGCCACTGCCGGATTAGACCCGAACATCTTCGTGCAAAAGTATATGATAGAACTTCCCACTGAAGAGGAAATTAAGAAGTTCATTTCAACTGCAAACTATTAGCAATAAAAAACACTACTGGCGAAAAGAAGGAAAGCCATTCTTTCTCTTTTCGCCAGCACGTTTATTACTGCCAACAAGAATAGGTTTAGGTTAGTTTGGATGTATATACAAAAGACAGAACTAAACCGTAAATGCAGACGATAATTATAGCAAGTCACTTATGATACATTCTGTTCTTCCAAGACTATATTAGCATCATTATCGCATTTTTCAGGCTTAATCCGCTCTATACGACGAATATGTTTTGCCCTATTAGCTATAATTAACGGTACACGCTCGACAACAACAACCGATGTGTCAAGCCCCAACGCACTCGGTTCTCCAATGCCTATCTTTCTAATTAAGGCATAAAGGCTCATCAGCAAATTTTGTCGGCGGTTACGGGAATCTTCAGGATAATATATCCGGTGGATAATAATAAAGCGAAAATCACCCGGTATGCCATTCTTATGCAATGAAGGATAAGAGCTTGTTAGTTCTACTTCACCATCCGCAACAAGGTCATCAACTACTTGTCGTAAATAAAGGCTCACGCGCGGTTCTATACGAAAACCTATACGCATGGTTATACTAAACAATGTCCCTTTTATTAATGTGGAACAATTATATTCAAGTGTGTCTGGTGTATCCACAAATTCAAGGTTAATAAGCCAATAATGATCTGCCCGTTTAGGCTGCTTATTAATTATGGAATACAACAATTTATCGTCCACACAACCTTCTTTGTCTGCATGATTCACATAGACAAGATTAGAAGCATATTTGGATATGCTTTCGTCCGCCTTAATATCAGAAATAATGTTGTAGTATTCACTTAACCGTTTGGAAGACATATGTTTTCGACGAATTTTGTTGGCACTTACCCATACAAACATGATAAAACATAATAATCCACCTATTAACAGCGTAAACCAACCTCCGACCATAAATTTGGACAGGTTTGCAGCAAGGAAAATACCTTCAATAACACAATATCCGCCGACAAACAGTATTGATAGAATGCGTGGAATGTTATGCATATGCAAATAGAATCCCAACAACAATGTTGTCATCAACATTGTAATAGTTATGGCAAGTCCATAAGCGGCTTCCATGTGGGTGGAATCTCGAAACAACAATATAGTAAATATTACTCCAATATACATTACAAGGTTTACCATTGGAATAAATGACTGACCTTTTACGTTGGTAGGGTGCTTAATACGCATACGAGGCCAGAAATTCAAGTTCATAGCTTCACTCAATATGGAAAATGAACCGCTTATTAGAGCTTGGCTCGCAACAATAGCTGCCCCGGTAGCCATTGCTATGGAAAACAACAGTATTTCTTGTGGCATGATTGAATAAAATGGGTTCACTGTACCTTCTGCACTTTCCGGATGATGCAATACCCACGCTCCTTGCCCCAAATAATTTAGAATAAGCATCACCTTTACAAATATCCAACTGACCGTAATATTTCGTCTGCCACAGTGCCCTAAATCAGAGTATAAGGCTTCTGCACCAGTGGTACACAAGAAAACGGCACCCAATATCAGAAACCAGTGGGGGGATTCCACTAATAACCGTATGGCATAGTAAGGATTGAATGCCTTGAATACTTGAGGATAGGAAGTCAGACTGATAGCTCCGGCGATTCCAAGAAGCAGGAACCAAAGTAGCATAAATATGCCAAATGACCGTCCTATATTTTCTGTACCAAAACGCTGAACGAAAAATATAATGGTAATAATGGTCAGTGTAATAGGAATCACAGGCAGATGCGGACTGATACTTTCAAGTCCTTCTATGGCAGTTGTGACCGTAATGGCTGGAGTGATAATACCATCAGCAAGCAAAGTGCTCGCACCGATAATGGCAATGATGTAAATCCACCTTCTTCTGTGGCGGCGTAAAAGGGCATAAAGCGCAAGTATGCCACCCTCCCCGTTATTGTCGGCACGGAGAGCCACCAGCACATATTTCACCGTAGTCTGAAGAGTAAGCGTCCATATGATACAAGACAATGCGCCTAAAACATAATTTTCATCAAGAGCTTCTCCAGTATGAATGATGGCTTTCATAACATAGAGTGGCGATGTTCCAATGTCACCAAAAACAATACCCAATGTGATGAGTAACCCGGCAAATCCAAGTTTATGTTGAATATTGCCTTCTTTTGATAAGTTTGCCATAAAAAGTAGTTTTTTGTTCTACATATATTTATTTTCCTTTTAAGCGGCGCAAATATAAAATAAAATCTTAACAATAAGATTTCACTTTTCTTTTTTCGTGAAAAATATCATATAAACCTTGACGATGGTCAAGGCTTGTCTAAAAAAATAGTCTGTTTGAATTACGTATAACTATTAAACTCAAAAGCCGAAGTTATGGGACTTATCCTTCACCTCGGCTTTTTGCTATTTACTGATTTCCTAACCTATCAGCTTCCTTTTTCAACTGCTCAGCCTGCTCATTAAGCAGCTTTGCCCGTTCCAAGGCTTCCGCCTGCCTGCGGCAACGTTCCTCAAAATCTAGTACCGAATCCGTCAGGTTGCGGATAAAACGCTCGTCCCGCTGCCACTTGAACTTATTCTCCAGTCTTTCAAGGGTATTGCCGTCCGCTTGTCCCTGCATCAGCAGATAACGGTATTTCATGTCGTTGTCCTGCAACTGCCCCATCCGTTCAGCCAGACGGACATTCAGGAACAGGGACGTGGCACAGACAATCAGACCTGCCGAAAAGAGGAATAGCTTCGGGCGTACCAAAGAAGTTACTTTGTTGTAAATCCGCCGATGAAACGGTACGGGTTTGGCTTCTTCTTTTTCTGCCATGCGCTCATCATGGTACCGCTTCATTGTTTCCAGCATTTCCTTGAGACAGCCGAAAGTGGCTACTACATAATTCTTGACCTCCCCGAAAGATTGCCGTTGTTCCTGTCCTGATTTCCGCAGTTCGGCAAGCCGGGTCAGGATGTCTTGCAACTCTCTTTCGGGAACCGCCGGGTTCCTGCGTAACTCAGACAATGCCCGTTCTATAGCCTCCAGTCGGGAAAGGGTTTCCTCGCGTCCGGCTGGCGTCACCTGCGCTTCCTGCTTCTCCTTCAGTTCCGTGACCATGGAGAGAAGCCCCTCTAAAATCAAATTTTCTTCCATATCCGTTTACAGTTTAAGTTGTCTTTTCTTTTTCTTCTTCTTTTTTCTCAGACTCCAGTCAATTTCTTCGTCCGATGGAGCAGACGGCGAAACATCGAACAAGCTGAACAAGCCGCCCATTGAAGGGCTGTCGTTCCTTTGCGGTGTTTGCTCAGGCTCCAAAATAGGTGCGGAAACTATCTGCTGGCGGCTATTTTCTACGGTATCCATTCCTGCGTTCCCGAAATGCTTATCCAGTTTGGAGAAGCTGAAATTGCGGTCTATTTCCGAACCTTTGAACGTATAGGCACCTTTGGTGAAGGAGATGCCCTGCACCTCGTCTGTACGCCCTTTATACTTGAAGCGGATTTCGATGCCCTTTCCAGCCAGCCGCTCTTGCAACTGCCGCCAGTTCCGGGATTTGCCGATTTCATCCCTCACAGCCGTGTAAATCTCGTATTTCGACTTGTCCGGCTCTTTCAGGCGGTGCCGCTTAACCAGTTCCTTGCCTTTGGCGAAGTATAGCCCGTGCTTGGCTTTCAGCTTCTTGCACACCTGCTCGTTGCGGTACATGTCGTTCCTGTCCGAGATGGTCTTGCCGTTGTTGTCTATGCGATTGAACACGATATGCACATGCGGATGCTCCCTGTCTTGGTGGCGCACGATGATGTACTGCGTATCGGTGATTTTCATCTCGCGCATATACTCTTGCGCAAGTTGTATCATCTTCTCGTCCGTCAGCTTGGGCGCATCGTTTACCGAATAGCTCAGCGCGATATGTCCGACTGGCTTGCCCAGACGGGGATTCATGGAGGCTTGCGTGCAGAAGCTGCGGATGATGTCCTGCCTGCTTTCCGCCAGTATCCCGTCCGCATGGAGCAAGACCGCCTGCTGCTTGCCCAGCACGTAGTCCACACAGCCCTTAAACCCGCTTCCTTTCCTTATTTTTCCAATCATCCGACAAATGGCTTATGATTTCCACTATCCTGTTCTTAAGTTTCACCAGTTCGACCGCCACTTTCGCAAAGCCTCCGGCATTTGCCCGGTGCGCCAGCTGGTTGATGTTGTTCGCTTCGCCTGCCAGTTTGCGGAGGATGTCCGTATCCTGCCTGTTCAGCCGGGGCGTTATCTCTGCCGACACGACAGCCTGCCGCACATACTCGCTGACACGCAGCCCGGCTTCTGACGCCCGCTTCCTAACGGCGTAATACTGCAACTCGGTCAGCTTCGTGCTGACCACACGTCTTTGCTTGTCTATCCGGTTCTTTGCCGGACGACCGCCTGATTTGTTCCTTGTATCTGTCATACATTTTTGTCTTTGGAAGTTGTCTTGAAAATTGCGACCGACGGGAGCGGTTTCCTTTGCGGGGAGCAAAGCAAGGCGGTTTCGGTCTACCGAAACATAACCTTGCTCCCCCTAAGAAACGTCTGCCCGTTGCTCACAGTGTCTATCTCCGCTGGGTTAGATTCCCCTGCCTTTCTTCTGCCTTAGCAGCAGTTTCTGTCCGTTTTTCTGTTCCTGCTTCCTGCCGCACAGGTAATCGTTCAGGCCGGAATATTCCCGGTAATTGTGCGAGAAATCCCGTACCCGATAGGAGTATTCCGCTGTGATGGCTTGCGTTGCCCGGATGCCTGCCCCGTCATTGTCGAGCAGGCAGTGGATGCGTTCATACTGCCCCAATGCGTCAATGGCTTTCTGTACATTGGCGGTGGAGTTGAGTATGACGTAATCCTGCCTGTCAAGGTTGGGCATGACAGGGCAGTTCTTTGCCCTTAGCGTGAGGAATGAAAGATAATCCATGAAGCCTTCGAACACCAGGCACTTCTCCCTCGGTTTGCCCTGTTGCTGGATATGGGTGATGTCTTTCGGGGCGATGCAGCCTTTGAAAAAGGAGTTGCGCACCTCGTAGCCGCCAGCCACATTCGGGAAACCGATGGCGAAGTAGGGCTTGCCGTCATGAGTGAAACGCAGTTCCCTGCATTCTCTTTTTGCCAGTGTAAGGTCAATGCCACGCCCCTGCAAGTAACGGAGCAATGCCGGATGGGTGAGGTCACGGACTTCCAAATGTTGAAAACTCGGTGCCGACCTTTGCTGCCGAAAAGAAAAACTGACCGGGCGGACATGCTGTGCCTGTTCTGCTATCCGGTTTAAGAGGTACGGCAGATGGTCGGAACAGTAAAGTTCCTGTGCCAGTGCGATGATGTTGCCGCCTTTGCTAGCCCCGAAGTCATACCATTGTTCCCGTTCTGTGTTTACTTTAAAGGATGCTTCATGTTCCTCCCTCAGTGGCGATTTGTACCATAGATTCGCTCCCTGCTGCTTGACGGGTGAATATCCCAGACTGTGCAGGTAATCGGCGATGGGTATTTTCTTTGCTTCTTCAATGTTCATAATGCAAACTTTTTAGTGGATGATGAATAATTGGGAAGTGTACCAGTCCGGTTTAGACCTTCATATATACGCCCGTACTGTACCGGACTTGATTGCCGGGAGTGACGGGAAACGGGAAGTCTGTTCCCCTTATATATATGTCCGAACTAAACCAAACCTGTTTTAGTAGTGAAAATCGGGATTGTAACGGTATCCCTTTCCTTCCTTTACAATCATACGCTTGTTCACGAGGAACGTGTTCAATGCCACGAGGACATTGCGTCCCCGCTCGTAGCCGATGCTTGCATAGCCCTGCTTCAACGCCTGTATGACGTTGGAATAGCCCTGCACGGTGCGCTTGCCGAAACCGTTTTCCAACGCCGTGCGGTGCTGCTGTTCAGTCAGTTCCGTAAGCGGGAAACTTTTTTCCTGCTTGGGCTGCTGGAATACATAGCCGTCCACGACTTCGGGCAATGCGCTGTCGTTGATGCGGAAGGCGAAAGGCTCGAAGTCCCGGTCGCGTATATGTGCCACCTTTACCTCGCTGATGTTCCCGTCCTGCGTGCTCTTGGTGATTTGCAGGACGGTTTCCGCCTTGTTGTTCAGTTCCGTACCGATATGTCCCCTCGTATTGTCATCCCCCTTGTTCAGATGCAGCACGGTATGAATGTGCAGGTTGTATCCGCTTGACCAGCGCATGAGCAGGTTTATCAGGTCGGTCGATTCGCTGGGGCTGTTGATGTCATACATCAGGTCGCGGATGCCGTCAATGATGAGCAGCCCCACATCGGGCATGTTCTCCAGCATATACTCGATAATCCGCTTCCGCATGTCAGGGGTCTGTTCCCTGAGCACGATGAAAACAAAGTCGTCCCTGTCCTGGTCGGTCGGCAGTCCGGCAAGCCGCAGGATGCGTTCCATCACCTTGTGGCAATGGTATCTGCTCTGTTCGGTGTCCACATAAAGGATTTTCCGTTTGTCCGGAGGCAGGCACGCCGAATAGTGCAGCACCTCGTCATTGGTCAGTGCCGCTGCAACGATGGCGGAGATGTTGAACGTCTTCTTGCTTTTCGCCTTGCCTGTGGAGGCGCTGAAGTTGCCCAGCGTCCCGATGGTGGAGCCGTTCACCCAAAGGATTTCGGGCGGCACGTCGTAGGTATCTGTCACTTTTAGGCGGATGATCTTCCAAAGAGCTGCGAAGTCCTCCTTTTTCATGATGGCACTCCCTTTAGCCTCTATGCTTTCTTTGTTTTCCATGGGCTTTACTTCTTTAAGGAACGGTTAAGGACATACTTCTGCGCTTCCTGCTCTATCTGCGTTTTGGTCTTTACCGGATTCTGGCGGAGCCATGCTTCCAGTTCAGACTTCTCGAAATAGAGCATCTTCCCCTGCGGCTTGTAGTGGGGAATCAGGTTGCCTGAAGTCAGCTTGTAGAGATAGCTTTTCGACAGGCAGAGGAATGCGCTCGCTTCATCGAAGCTAAGCACATTCTTGGTCATAAACAGCATTCTTTCGAGTTCTTCCACTCGCATTTCCAAAGTCTTTTCCATATTGTCTTTAACTTTTCGGTGATACAATATGAAGGTGCGCACCCTCGTTTCTTTTTTGATGGGGCAAAAATCGGCATCTTCCAAAACATCAACACATAAGTTACGGGTAACTCACGTGAAATATTTTTGTTTTGACCTATGCCGACATGCCGCATCGTTTTGTTAACGGGGGCAAAGTTAAAGGCTTGGAAATGAAGTCTAATTGAGCTTTGTTTGACCGCTCAGACTATGCTCAACCTTTTTGCAGTTGCTTGATGTATTTGTCTATGATTTCGTATCCTTTCGGGTAGATGCACTTCACGTTGTCTGTCGCGCTCGACAAGTCGCTGCGTGTGAGGTATTTGTCTTTTATCTTGGCAAGTACCAGCTTGTTGTTGGCTATGACGGACTGCCACTCATAAGCGATATAGTTGTAGCAGCTAAGCTGCATCATCAGATAAGCCAGCAAGCGGTTGTTGTTGGACTTCAATACCCCGTTCAGTTTGCAGGCGAAGAAGTCCGAAAGGATTTTCGGGGTGATTGTCGTGGTGAATATGTGCGCTTCGTTGATACATTCGACCAACAGTTTGATTTGTTGCGTTGTAAGGACTGATTTGAATGGATTGGATTTCCCGACTATCTTGGTCGGCTCAGGCTGTGCCTTCTCTTCTTCTTTTGGCTGTTCTTCTGATTTCTCATCCAAAGGAACAGAGGCATGACTGGCGTCCTCCGATTGTTGGAGGTATTCCAGATATTGGGTCTGCATGACAAGGTGCACAATGGAAGAAAAGAACGGAAGCTGCTCATCATAGCAAGTGGAAGATTGCAGGTATTTGTCCATATCAGAAGAAGAACATTGGAACGAAATATATTTTTTCCGCTCGTCAAGAGAGAGATTTTCGAAGAAACCGCTTTCCCAAAGGAAGTCCGGCATCAGTATGTCAAAACGTATATTGTGCAGGGCACGGTTCTTTTGGCATAGGGATACAAGGTTCTCGGTCACGTTGAAAATTTCTTGCCGGATGTAGTCATTCATTTGCGCTTCCGTCAGGTATTCACGCTTTAAGGCAAGCGCATTAGTTTTCATCCCGTATTCATGGGCAACACATTTATCAAGTAACTGCTGTATCTTTTTGAAGTTGGTTTCTCTGAAATCTTTCATATACGTTGTGCATTAAAATCGGTTTGGGTTACAAAGATAAGTGATGGATACCGTTTTCAAAGCAAACAAAAGCAGGAGAAAGGAAGAAATATGCAGCATCTTCGTTAATAAAGCATAAATATAAGGTTGCTAAAACGGCGAAAGTACTCTTTCTTTTTCTTTTCGTCAGGAAGTACACTTTTAGTACGCCCGATAAAAAGAAAAACCCTTGATAATCAACTGATTATCAAGGGTTTGAAGTACCCAAACCCGGGGTCGAACCGGGATGGATTTTACTCCACTGGTGTTTGAGACCAGCGCGTCTACCGATTCCGCCATCTGGGCAACTTTTTTCGATTGCGGTGCAAAGGTAGGGAGTTTTATTGAAACTACCAAATGTTTCTTGAACTTTTTTGAACGCAGAGGCGCAAAAACGTTTTAAGATGAATTAAAAACACAAAAACACAGAGGCACGGAGTCTTTTTATTTCATTGATTTCTCTGTGTCTCCGTGTCTCTGTGTTCAATTACGGCATACGTTGCATTAATGGTTATAAGCCGATTCACCGTGCTCGTAAATGTCGAGCCCTTCTTCTTCCACGCGCTTGTCTACCCGGAGTCCGATGGTGGAATCCACTATCTTGAAGAGGATGAAGGTGATTACGGCACTGAACACAATCGATACCAACGTTGCTACAATCTGAATCCAAAGCTGGTGCCAATCGCCGTACAACGCTCCCTGAACTCCGTCTTCGCCCGAAATGAAGCGGGTGGCAAATACACCGGTCAGGATAGAACCTACGATACCGCCTATGCCGTGTACGCCGAATGCATCGAGCGCATCGTCATATTTGAACTTAGGCTTGATGACCGCAACCATAAAGAAGCAGATAATCGGGGTGATGATGCCGATGCAGAACGCTCCTAACAGGTCTACCGTACCAGCCGCGGGGGTGATAGCCACCAGTCCTGCTACGGCTCCCGTACAAGCTCCGATGGTGGTCGGTTTCTTGTTGCATATCCAGTCGATGACCATCCAGGTGATAGCCGCCGTAGCTGTAGCTATATGCGTGACCATGAAGGCGTTAGCGGCAAGCCCGTCGGCGCATAGCCCGCTTCCGGCATTGAACCCGAACCAGCCCAGCCACAAGAACGAAGTGCCCATGAATACGAAGGTCACGTTATGCGGTGTGATGGGGTGTCCGATGCGGTAATCCATGCGCTTGCCCAACATGATTGCCATAATCAGCGCGGAAATTCCGGCATTGATATGCACTACGGTTCCTCCGGCAAAGTCGATGGCTCCCATTTCCTGAAGGAATCCTCCGCCCCATACCCAGTGTGCCATGGGGAAATAAGCCAGAATGGTCCATAACACAATGAATACGATGTAGCCCGAAAACTTGATGCGCTCGGCGAATGCGCCTAATATCAGAGCCGGAGTGATGATGGCGAACATGCACTGGAACATGGCGAAGAGGATTTCGGGTATATTCCCCGTGGTCAATGTATTGAGGGTGATTCCGTGCAGGAATGCTTTATCGAACCCTCCCATGACGCATGCCAAGGGGTTTCCCGATTCGGCGAAACTCGTGTCGAATGCCCAGCTATAGCCAAAGGCAATCCAAAGGACGCTCACCACACCCACGATGAAAAGGGTCTGCATAATGACACTCAATACATTCTTCTGGCGAACCAAGCCCCCGTAGAACAGGGCAATGCCCGGAATGCTCATCAATAAAACCAAAAGCGAAGAAGTCAGAATCCAAGCCGTATTGCCCGAGTCGAGGGCAGGTTCGCTGACCGTAACGGTCTCTTCTATAATCTCTTGTGCGGGCAAGGCAGGCGCAAACGTAAAAAGCATGAACAGGATTGCGGCATACCTTAACCAAGCGGTGCCGCCTTTTGTATATGTATCCATAATCTGTATCTCGTTTATGTGTTGTTGTGTTGTGTTTATTTCTCTTGTTCGGCGTTGTATAGCGCGATGTCTCCTCGCTCGCCTGTCCGGATGCGGACGGCGTCTTCTACAGGGATGACAAAGATGCGTCCGTCTCCGATTTCTCCCGTTTGGGCGGCTTTCAGGATGGCTTGAATGGTCTTTTCTACGTTCTTCTCGCGCACCACGATAGAGAGCAGGATGCGCTCTATCGAACTGGTGTCGTACACTACGCCCCGGTAAATGCGCCCTTCGCGGGTCTTTCCTACGCCCCGCACATCGTAATAAGAAAACCATTCGATGTCGGCATCCAACAGGGCTTGCTTTACATCGTCGAACCGGGTTCTCCGGATAATCGCTTCAATCTTTTTCATAATTGTATTTGTATTTTGTATAATTGTATTTTGTAGTTGTAATCAGAAACTTAAGCCTGCTACGAAGTAAGCTCCTTCCGTTGCCGGATTCCATATCACTTGGGCGAATAGCGGAAGCGTCCACGATTCGGTTATCTTCAATTCTTTTGTGGCTTTCACTCCCACTTCGGATACCGCGAAGCCGCTCTTGCCTCCGTTGTAGAAATCATTCTCCCAAGGCGTGGCTCCCACACATGCCGACCAGTCCAGCCCGCCTAAGCGGAAGGGTGCCTCTATCGAGAAATACGAGGCGTAGGCACGTTCTCCGTTGGCTTTATAGCCCACATTCCCGGCGAAATTGGTGTACCAGTTCAAGGCAAGCACTCCGAAGTCATATCCTACTTGAGCCTCGAACGTATGGTTCGTGTTGTGCGCTCCGTAATGGAAATACCCCGGTCCTCCGTTGAACCAATAATCGGTCACCGATACGCTGAACCCTCCTATGCCATAGCCTAACGTAAGGTCAAACTCTTTCGTGTCCGATTTCTCGAATCCTACCGAGCCCCATGCCGAGAGGGAGAACCCTTTATAACCTATTGAAACAGAGGGCTGCACGCTGACATTGCCCAAGTCCTGCCCACGCCAGATATAGCCGCTCACCAAGTCGGCTCCTACGTTGGCTTCCACCTTGTCTTGTGCCATGAGCACCGCCGGAGACGCTATCGCTATCGCCAATAGCATCTGGCATTTTTTCTTCAACAATCTTTTCATCATTCTTTTGTTTTTCTTAAACACTTCTACTGAAAACTCTCTTATTCTATTTACCTTAAAACAATCTCGTTTTTCTTTGTTCCGAGAGCAAAGGTAGAGCTTTTAGCTTTTGCTTCGTATTAGGAATACATACTTTTTTGCTTTTTGTTAAAGGAAGTTTCAATATGTAATGAATGTATGATTATGTGTTTTCAATTTGAAATTATTATTATGTAAAATAATGAAGATTGTAATGAGGTATTTTGTTTGACGAATCAATAAGTAATCGTATATTAGATTTTTCTGTCTTTTTGTTTTGCTGCGTTTGTTTTCCTTGTTGATTTGATACGGAATTTATTTAATGGCTTTTCGGGATAACTTGTTGTCAAAGTACGTGGGCTTTGAGAGAGGAATGCAGAATGTAGGTGGGATTTAGATAAAAGAAAAGCTAAGTAATTGGTTATTCAATACTTAGCTTTTATCTTCGTACCCAGACCCGCATTTGAAATATTAAATCTAGAACAATCAGTTTAAATAGCAAAACGATGAAGTTTAAACTAAACTAAACTGATTATTAAATACTTATATTAGAATATAAAAGTGATTCAATTTAATTGGATTGAAACAAATTTGGGATAAACGGGAACAATTTGGGAACAATTCACTATCTTTGGAGTGTTCAATCCAGAAATAGAATCGAAGCTTATGAAAGTGACTGCATTCATACGAAAAACGGCAAAGAAGAATGATTTGGAGACCAAAGCCACCATCTATTTCCGCCTGCGTGACGGAAAGAAAGACATCAAGGCGGCAAGTGAGCTTTCCATTAGCCCCAATCATTGGAGCCCGGAAAAGCAGGGATATAAAGACCGTGTGGCTTTAGTGCCGGAAGATGAAAAGATAGACTTGAACCATAAGGTACAGGCATTGACTCGAATGATTGAGAAAGAATATAGGGATGATGCCAACAGCGAATGGTTGGGAGAAGTAATAGACAGATTCCATCACCCGGACAAATACAAGACGGAAGAAGAACTGGCCGCTGAAAATCCGCCAACTTTTGCCGAACTGTTTGATGAGTTTTTGGAAAAGCATAGTTTATCGGAAGTGAGGAAAAAGAATTTCCGTGTGGTGAAAAGAGCTCTCATGCGCTATGAACTGTTCATCAGAGAGACAAGAAGGGGGATGAAAGACTTTTCGCTGGACATAAATACAGTTACCAAAGATACGCTTGCAGACATTTGGGATTTTATGGAGAATGAACATGCTTATGCCGAAGAATATCCTGAGATTTACGCTACTATTCCCGAAAAGCGTACTCCACAACCCAGAGGAATTATTATTTGAATTAGAGCATTAATTGTTCCAATAGATGGTCTTGAAATGTTTTCAAATTATTATACCAAAAACGTATAGAACTTGGATGATAAGGATTAATAATACATATTTTATGCTTTATATTGGGGATGCTTAAATGGCACACATACCCATCAGTTTTGATAAGTTCCTTTTTGTCTATCAGATATTTGTTATTTTTGATTGGAGTATTTACAACACATCCCCATACAATAACAATATCAGGCTTCAACTCGGTAACTACATCCAAAAAAGCATTGAAGTCTCTTGGAGATAGGTCTGACTCTTTTGTTTCTCGGTATTTTTCCCCTTCTTCTACAGGTAAGATGAATTGGACATAGTTTGTGAATGATAGATGAGACCAAATCTTTTCGTAGTCATCGGTTCCGACAAATTTGCTTATACTTGTTGCGAACCTCTTATAAGCAATTGTTTCATCTTCTATACTGTAAGTTGGCTCATTATGAAGTGTTTTTCCTTTTGACTTGTAGATTTTGCATTCTTTATCATAAGGACTTGAATCCTTTAGATTTATGTCGGTACATTTTTTGCAATCGTCATTACCGTTAATAAATGGGCAATAAAAGCTGGCACCAATTACAAGAATTTTTTTCTTTTTTGTGCCAACACCACATTCATAGTACTTCCCTTTGAACGGAATGAAAAAATTATTTTTCATATCTATGCGGCTTGTTTAATCGTTTGTTCGGCAACAAGAGTACTCATTCCTCCTGCATGGTCAATGAGTTGATGCACAGCAGAAGGCACACGGATTAAAATAGTGCTGTTCTCTACGTGATGCCATGTATAACCGCTTTCCCATAGATATCCCATTTTTTGGAATAGTGTTTCTGCAGTATTGATGTCTTTTTGGCTATCTCCAGATAAGGTACCTATATTGATTCGAAGGGTCTGGCCATTTTTATCCTTGAAAGCCACCTTCGAGAAATCAGGATATCCTTCTTTTGTAAAAGGCACTCCATCAGGGTAAAGTTTGTCTAACTTGATAAGGTCATCATAAGTTAACGAACCAAATTTCTTTAGAGTTATTGTTCCAGACCTTTTAAGACGTGCCATCAGGCCAAAATTAAGATGTGGGTTGAAATAATAAACATTACCTGCATAGACTTGTCCATTTGGCACCATACGCCCATTTGCAGTACGGGCTACCTTGCTTTTATCAACATGATTTCTTGTATTCAACCACCTCCTTATGTTTAGCTCTGGATTAGAATGAATAAGCTTTGCCAATTCTTCATCTTGCCCCATTTCGCTTAATAAATCTGCCTTTTTCTTTGTTGAGAGTCCTGTCTTAGAAGCAAACTTATTGAGTAAAGAAGCATTTTCTGCTGTTGTAAATGTATTTTTTGCTAAATAGTCAAGGTTTTCAAAAGACTCTGAAATAATCTGCTTGTTATTGGCTTTTATATCTGCCTTAACAGCCAATGGTGTTGTTCCATCATCAGCATACTTTAGAATGATTGTTGCATCAATATCGTTTCCTTTTGATGTTTGTCTGACCGTTTTGAGTTTCTTTGTCCAGTCTGCACCTAAATTCAGATTCTCTTTTGCCAACACAACATTTGATAGCAATTCATTAGCATCTATTCCGGTAGCTTCAATTTTCGAGAAACGCCCTAAATCATCAACGTGATAAAGATAAGTCATACCATTTATTCCCTTAATCTTATAAACAGCATTAGGAATGAGCGTCTTTCTCAAAATCGAATTTTGCCCAAGAAGATTTTTTTCAGCATTAAACGGTTCTTTTATTTGAAAAATTCCATCACGAAATTCGCCAATTACAGTGTTATCAGCCTCGTTGAAAAACTTTATGACGCCCATTTCGTCTTTAATTCCAATATTCCCCAAAGTATTATAAACACCAAAACGCCTTTCCAAATCTCGGCACTTCGCAAAGTATTTGAAGATGTATATATTGTCTGTCGCTTTAGGGGCATTCTTTGTGAATTGAGAAAATTCATCTATTAACCTGTTAGATGATATAAGTGCTGAATAAAAGTCATAGTCAGATTGAATAGCTTTGCCAATTTTTCGTTGGAAAGATCCATCCAAGTGTGACAATGCATCTGCAAGATTGATATTTTCTTTTTTTATCAGTTTCATCAAGTCCTTCCAATCAATTGACCGTAACTCTTTCTTGGTTAAAGTCTTTAATGTTTTCTCTGATGTTTCTTTAGCAATTCCTTTCGCAGTTTTCTCCGTTGTTTCTGTTGCTATTTTTTCAACAATCTCTTTCCCCGACTTTTTACATGAAGACATAATAAGCGGACAAAAGATTATTAAAACTATGTATATGAACTTAAAGGTTTTCATAGAATTTTGCGGTATTGTTGTTTAATGATTTTAAAAGCGTCTCATAGTCATACCTGACCGTTTGATTATGCTGTTTTTCCAAACTCTCTATTAATTTAGTATCATTTGAACTTGACATGAAAACAGAAATAACAACTATGATAATAAATACAATAACATCTATTAGGCATCCCCATAGACCAGCTATTTTGTCAATAAATAGCAAGATTATTTGAACTAATACAAACCCAAGGAACCATCCAAATATTTCTGTGCCGAATTCAATAACCAAATTGTTCCGGGAATGATTGGAGAATGCATCAAGAGTAATTGTTTCTGATGGCAAATCAATTTGAGTGTATGATGGCAATCCTTTGACTGAAAGAAATTGTTGACGTATTTCTTTGATGTCTTTTACATATTCTAAATATAAGGCGTGCTGTTCCTGGCTTACATCAAGGGAATTAAAATATTTGTTTGACATAACAATCATCGCATCATCCCAAGATTGCTTGCTTTTGAAAAGCCAGGAGAACATATTTTTGTAACTCGACAATACGCCTAATTCTTCATTTTCAAATCGCTCTAATTGTCTGGTAAATCCTGTGTTTACGAGAGAATCAAGGTCTTTTATGTATTGTTGATTAATGGATTTCTCCATTTGCATATACTGCGCTTTACTGCCTGATGACAAATTCGTCACTTTATCGGGCCTTGCATATTCTGACTGTAGTTTTTCTTTTAAAGCTACAGCATTCTTATCCTTGCATGATGTTATTAATAAGGATAAGAATGCAAAAATCAACAAGGCATATCGGTTCATTTTATTTGTTCAATGGTTGGATTAATAGAATCTACGTATGAATCTTGTATAGCATCAGGTGAACAAATTAAACTTGTAATCCAAGCAACACACCCAAATATAAGTTCTCCTATAGGAATGAGTCCTAAGACTATAGCTAATGACTCTAAATTATTATACCCTGCAATAAACCCTAAAATAATTAACATAGCATTGCCAAGCCAAAACCACCATGGGTGGTGGAAAGGGAAATTGAGGATAAAATCATACCATCCATATTCAGGGTCAACAATTGATTGCAATTTTGAGAATGATTGGTCATTTTGCATATAATACAATGACACTTCACGTATGCGTTCCTCAAATTGGGCTGTTGGTTCAGTTTCTCCGTTTCGGATTCTTTCTATAGAAGATGGCGTTACATTCATAATGCGTGCAATGGCTTCTACATCTGCATCACTACCTACATATAGATCATTCAACAGGTCTTGACTTGTACGCGATTCAACGATTTTAGCAAATTCTATTCGTTTCTCTGATTCATCTTTTGAACACGAAGAAACAGTCATGATACATAATGCAATAATAACAATGTATAGCACCTTACTTTTCATATACCTTTATTTTCTTTTATTTCGTTCTAATTCTCCATTATAGAACCCTCTACGGGAACAAAATGGGAACATTCTTAAAAGAAGAAAAGGATAAGTCGTTTATCATCAAACACTTATCCCTTATCTTCGTACCCAGACCCGGGGTCGAACCGGGATGGATTTTACTCCACTGGTGTTTGAGACCAGCGCGTCTACCGATTCCGCCATCTGGGCAACTTTTCTTAATTGCGATGCAAAGGTAGGCAAATCTTTTTAAAATACAAGCAATGGGACAGAAAAAATGAAAATATTTTTTCTAACACTATTTATAGGGGCATATAGGCGTTAATTCAAAATAAAAGGTTATCTTAGCATAAACTTTTAAAGCTATTCCGATTATCATGAACAACAACTATTATTGCATTATTATGGCTGGAGGGATGGGACGCAGGTTTTGGCCGTGCAGCCGGAAAAACCTGCCTAAGCAGTTTCTGGATTTCTTCGGAACAGGTCAAACGCTTTTGCAACAAACCTTTGACCGGTATAAACAAATCATTCCAACAGGCAATATTTATATTACTACGCATAAAGATTACGAGCCAATGGTCCGTAAGCAACTTCCTGAATTACAGGAAAGCCAAGTGTTGGTAGAGGAGGAAAGGCGGAATACCGCTCCGGCTATTGCATACGCTTCGCATGTCATTCAGAAAATCAATCCGAATGCAACGATTGTGGTAGCTCCTTCCGACCACTTGATATTGAAACAAGATGAATTTAAAGAAGCGATTTTAAAGGGATTGGATTTCGCTTCGAAGAATAATAAGTTGGTGACATTGGGCATTAAGCCCAACCGTCCGGATACGGGATATGGTTATATTCAGATGGACGAAGAGAAAGAAGGGGATTTTTATAAAGTAAAGACGTTTATAGAGAAACCTGCCAAGGAATTTGCAGAAATCTTTATTCAGAGTGATGAGTTTTATTGGAATTCAGGTATTTTCGTATGGCATGTGAATTCCATTCTAGAGGCTTTCCATGAACTTATGCCTGACTTATGTCCGCGTGTGGAGTGCGACCAGCCGGATTTTGCTTCTTGCCCGAATATTTCCATTGATTATAGCATTATGGAAAAAGCCGATAATGTATATGTGCAATTGTGTGATTTTGGCTGGGCGGATTTAGGGACATGGGAGTCATTGTATGACGCTTCGCCTAAGGATGTGAACCAAAATGTCATTATTCATAGCAATACTTTATTATATAATAGCAAAGATAACATCATTTCCCTTCCCGAAGGGCAGCTGGCGGTTATTCAAGATTTGGAAGGATATCTGATTGCGGCTCATGATAACGCATTGCTTATTTGCAAGAAAGATAATCAGGACGCTATGCGTAAGTTCATCAATGATGTAGAAATGAAATTCGGCGAGAAATATTCATAATTGTTTTTCACCATAGATTACACAGATACCATAAACAATTTCCAGTTTTATTTTTATCTGTGTAATCTGTGGTGAATGCGTTAGTATTCGAATGTAATGCCGATGGTAGGCAGGAGTGTCCCGCTTTCTTGTTTGATAGATTTCATGATGTAACGTTGTTCGGAGGGCGGGGCAGAAGGATTCTCGATTTGCCCTGTGCTCATCAAGACATCAGGCTGGCGTAATTTGCTTGCGGTAATGTTCTGAATATCCAGATAGATGCCGAACATACACTTTTTCCAATAAAACATCTTGTCTACCCGTATGTCTAATTGTCCGAAGGCGGACAAACGTTCCGTGTTATATAAACTGTAATTGTAATAGGCTTTCCCTTGTGCATTCCATGCAGAGGCCAAGGATGATTTTTCGATATCATAAGGTGTATAAGGAGAACCTCCGATGCAACTCACTTTCATTCCGACGCTCCATTGCTTGGGGAAATTATAGGTGCCGCTTACATTTAAGATAAAGCGGTTGTCCCATGCCGAAGATATGTAATCGCTTTTTTCTTGCCGGTTGCGGAATTCGCTTTTGAAAACCGTGAGCGAGGAAGAAAGATTCAGGCGTTGGACAATCAGCCATTTGAACATCAATTCTACGCCATACGACCTTCCTTCGGCATCTGAAACCAATGCTTCATTTCCGATAACGCCATAATCGTTTCCTTTGCATGACAAGGGAATGCCGTCTGCAATTGATAAAGGCATGTTTTTATAATATTTATAGAAACCTTCGGCTGATAATTCCATATTCTCATTGGGGTTCCAGGTCAGTCCGGCACTGGTTTGGGATACCGATGTATAGTCTAAATGGCGATTGACGTAGTTATTGTTTTCTCCTTTAAATCCTAAAGCTGTATAAGGCGGAAGTTGATAGTATAATCCGGTATGCCCGCTAAGGTATAGTCTATCAGCCAATTTCCAAGATACGGACAAGCGTGGCGAAAGTTGACGCCATAGTTCTTTCATTTTATCATTGTAATTATTGGCATCGGTACGGACACCTAATGAAGCGCTAAACCTTTCATCCGGAGTTGTATAGTCCATTGATGCGTATAACCCCCACCTGAATAGGTCTAAATCGGTATGATAATCAAATGTGTGAAGGACATTGGTGTAAATCTGTTGATAAGTGGTATTGGTGTAAAGGGAATAATTCAATTCGATACCAGCATTCAACTTCCATACACCCCAACGTGAAGTATTCTCTATACGGAGTTTTGTTTCTTGCTCTACGGAACGCAGGCGCAAGGTAAGGTTTTTTTCATTACTCTCATCATTGTCCCGGTATTTCAGATTCCGGTTATTCAGATAGCTATGGCTTAGCGTTATGGATTGTACATGCGGACCGGCATAATGTCGGTATACTCCGCCGAGGGTAAATGTTTCCTGTTCTATTTTCGGGAGATAGCTTAAGATGTATTCGGCATCTTCCCCGTCAATGTCTAAATTTAGTTTCATGCGGTCAATGCCTCCCAATCCCAATAAGGTTAGTTCGTTGTATGCATTGAATCGGGTCTTGACCTTAAATGAAGCATCTGTATATTTGGGAAGGAAAGGCAAACCTAAAATCTTGAATAGCATTTGCAGGTAAGATTGGCGTATGGAAACTAAATACGAAGTCTTTTCGCCTATATGTCCGTTGGAACTCAATGAAACTTCAGATGCTCCCAGTGTGGCTTTTATGGAATTGTGTTCCATGTCTCCGTCCCGCAAGCTGAAGTCGAGCACCGAACTCAATGCATTTCCCCGATTGGCGGGGAATGCGCCGCTATAGAACTTCACGTTCCGAATTAAATCGGCATCGATTAAACCGACCGGACCGCCTGAAGCTCCTTGTGTACTGAAATGGTTAATATTGGGAATCTCTACACCGTCTAAGAAGAAACGGTTCTCCGAAGGACCTCCGCCACGCACAATCAAGTCATTCCGATAGCCTATGGGGGAGAAGGCTACTCCAGGGTAATTCTGTACAACGCGGGATATATCCCGGTTGGCTCCCGGCGCTTTCTCTATTTCCTGCAAACCGATAACACGCAGGCTTACGGGGCTTTCCGTGATGCGTTGGAAAGGGGATGCAGTGACCGTGACTTCGGATAATTGTGTCCTTTCTTCTTCCATTTCTATCTGGATATGCGGAGTACGATGGTTTACCCGATATTCGGAAGTCGTGACGGTCTTATATCCCAACATTGAGGCTTGAAGTGCATAAATGCCCGGCGGGACTTGCTCGATGCAGAAATGTCCTTCTTCATCGGTGGAGGAACCGATGCCTAAACCGGCAATCAGCACGTTGACAAATTCCAGTGGTTTCCGCGTATTGCGATCTATTACAGTACCTTCTATCTGGTATTTTTGTTGTTGGGCAAAAAGCATGCTTCCTATCATCCAAATGAGCCAACCGATATAGATTCTTTTGACCATAAATGAGTGTGAAATAAAGAAAGCCATCCGGCAAGTGGGGGATGGCTTTCATGTTACATATTCTAATAGGAGGGTTTGTCTTATGCATTGCCTTCCCAGGCTTTGTTTATAGCTGAGGCTATAGACTTGAACTCTTCATCGCTCAATTGCAATTTCGGGTTGGAGAACAGCATGTCTTTCTCGCTTTGCAAGGGAATCAGGTGAATGTGTGCGTGAGGCACTTCCAATCCCAATACTGCTTCGCCTACTTTCCGGCAAGGGAATGCCTTTTGGATGGCTTGAGCCACATGTTTGGCAAATACGTGCATAGCCGCCAATTCTTCATCGTTCAAGTCGAAGATATAATCTACTTCACGTTTCGGGACAACCAATGTATGTCCTTTTACCAATGGATTGATATCCAAGAAAGCATAAAACCGGTCGTTTTCTGCTACCTTATAGCTGGGGATTTCTCCCGCAATGATTTTACTGAATATTGTTGCCATACCTTTATTATATTAAAGAAGGCAAACTTGCACGACGCAAGCCTGCCTTACCCATTAAAATGATATTCCTGTTACTTCCAAGCTGATTTTGCCTTGCGGAATGGTGATTTCCGCAACATCGCCCACTTTCTTGCCCAACAAACCTTGTGCAATCGGTGTGTTTACCGAAATCTTTCCTTCTTTCAGGTTCGCTTCTGTTTCTGATACGATGGTGTATGCCATCTTCATGCCGTTCTTCACGTTTTTCAGTTCTACACGGCTCAGAATCTGAACGGTGTCAGCTTTCAATTTGGATGTGTCGATGATTTTTGCATCGCCGATAGTCGCTTTCAGTTGGTTGATTTTCATTTCCAACATGGCTTGCGCTTCTTTGGCTGCATCATATTCTGCATTTTCCGACAAGTCGCCTTTATCACGCGCTTCGGCGATAGCCGCTACTACTTTCGGGCGTTCCACCGCTTCCAGATGTTTCAATTCAGCCACCAGTTTCTGGTAGCCTTCTTCTGACATATACGCCATAATTTTTCCTCCTTACTATTCGTTTTTTTACTTAATATAAAACAAAAAAGAATTCCGATACCATGGTTACGTATCGGAACCCTTCCTATTCTGATTTTTGACAAAGGTACGTCTTTTTATAATACCAGTCAAGTATTTACAGGTAATTCTTTTACATGCTTTGTGACATGTTATAATAAATTCTTAATTTCGGCGTCCAAATCGGTGTTGGCATCTATGCGCAAGCTTAACTCATTGCTTCGGTTGACCAAAAAACTGGTAGGCAATTGGGATACGCCGTACATGCGGACATAAGTAGAGTAAGGACCTTGCGGGTCGCGTACGCATATCCAAGGCAAATTATCGGCGGATGTTTTCCAGAAATGTTCGTCTGTATCCAAGGAAATCTGATAAATTTCCAGCCCTTGACCTTTGTATTTGTTATACAATTCGCGCAAAAGCAGATTCCGTGCGCCAGATTCTGCTGTACCGTATATGGTGAAGTCAATCAGTACCACTTTGCCTTTCAGGTCTGTCAGGTGATGCAGGTTTCCGTCTACATCCCGCAATGGGATATCAATAATAGACGTCTCTTCAATCTTATCAGCCGGTATTTGTAAAGGCTGGGTTTGCGGAGTGCGCGTATTTTTCATGCCTTTTATTACCATATTATATAGGTTGCGCGAACGGTCGGCATGTGGATACATATTGTTCATGCTTGTGGCTACGGCGGCAAAGCATTTCACGTCTTCCTTATTGCTCAGCGGGTCGAAAATCATATAGCCGTTCAGTTGTTGGAACAGGGCGAAATAGGCGTATGGCTTGTTGGGACCTGCGAAAATATAATTGCGTTTCACCGTATCCTTATATGCGTTTACTAGGCTTTGTATGCTGTCTTGAGCGATTCCGATAGGCAAACCGGATTGTGCCAGCTGGTTGACTTGTTTTTGCAGTTCAGCCTGCAACAGTACCAGTTCTTTGATTTTGGTATTGTTTTCTGAACCTTCAATCTGATACTCGGTCGAAAGATTTTTAAATCCGGCATGTATTTCTACTGTTTCCGTAGAGTCGATTGAAAAGTTTATGATTTGGTTCTCGATACGCAAGCGGTAAAATTCTGGTGCTTCAGGGCGTGCAGATGAAAAACTGAAGCTTCCGCTTTCGTTCAGTTCTGTAGAGTCAAGCGGTATAATTCCTTCTAGTCCTGTATGTTCCAAATACAGCATTTTGTCTGCTGCATCCGTTATTTCTCCTTGTACAGTAAATGCAGGCTCGTTGTTGCAGGCAGTAACACCTGCGAACAACAGAGCTGCGGCGATATAAGCATTTCTTTTCATTCTGGTTCTATATTTACTTCGGAGTGCAAAGATACGGCTTTTCACGGTTTAACAAAGCTTTTCGAAAAGTTCTTACACGATAAAAAAGAACTTTAACGTAACAACCTTGAAAAAAGTGCTTGGAAGCGGCATTATTTTTATGTCGTTTTCGCTATATTTGTATGCTAATTCTCCTTTTAATATAGCTTTATGGAAAAGAAATCTCTTAGTGAGACACGTGATTTTATCCGGTCGCGTCGTAAGGACGATGTGCATGTTTTAGCTCTTCAGGCAGGAAAATATCCTCAAGTCGATATGCAGGAAGCGGTGATTCAGATAGCTGGGTGGCAAATAGCCGAGAAAAAGATACCTTCGTGGGCAAGTACGGAAGGCATTCGCTATCCGCAGCATTTGTCGATGGAGCAATGTTCGTCCGAGATAACAGCGCGTTATAAGGCTTTGCTTGTGGAAGGGGATACTTTTGCCGACCTGACGGGCGGGTTCGGGGTGGATTGTTCGTTTATTGCCCGCCGGTTTCTTCATGCCCATTATGTGGAACGGCAAGAAACATTGTGTAAATTGGCATCGCATAATTTTGCTTTATTGGGTTTGGGGCATATCGAGGTGCATCATGCCGATGGCATAGCCTATTTGCAGCAGATAGCTCCAGTGGATTGTTTGTATCTGGACCCTGCTCGCCGGGATAGCCAAGGTGGGAAAACCGTAGCTATTTCCGATTGTGAGCCGGATGTAAGCGAGCTTGAGTCTTTGTTGGTAGAGAAAGGGAAGCGTGTCATGATTAAATTGTCTCCCATGTTAGACATCGCCTTAGCCATGCAGGAGTTGAAACATATTTCACAAGTTCACATCGTAGCTGTTAATAACGAGTGTAAAGAGTTGATAATCCTGTTAGAAAAGCAGAGGGAAGGATGTTCGGAATATGCTAATAAAGAAGTTGTTATCAGTTGTGAACAGATTGTTAATAACTTGTTGACAAAGCCGTTTTCATTTACGTTAGAAGAAGAGAGAAATGCCTTCTGCGAATATGCAGACCGGCTTGGAAAATACCTTTATGAACCGGGAGCTGCCTTGTTGAAAGCCGGTCCTTACCGCCTGCTTGCTTCCCGTTATGGAGTGAAAAAGCTGCACCCGAATAGCCATCTGTACACATCGGACACCCTTGTGGATTTTCCGGGACGTTCTTTTCAAATAGAAGCCGTATCGGGTTTCGGGAAAAAAGAGTTGAAAGCCTTCTTGCAAGGAATCGGGAAAGCAAATCTCACGATACGTAATTTCCCTTCTTCCGTGGCGGAATTGAGGAAAAAGCTGAAGGTGAAAGAAGGAGGGGATATTTATCTTTTTGCCACCACCTTAAAAGAAGGGGAAAAGGTCTTGATAAAGTGTGTAAAATGACACATACGGCTGCGATAGCCAATACATACGGGTTCGATAGCCGATGCATACGGCTGCGATGGCCGATGCATGCGGCTTCGTTTTTCATTGCATTTACGCTTCTTTCGCCTTGAATGCTAAAGCGTACATCCGTATTTGCTTCACCATAGCCAAAAGCCCGTTGCTACGAGTCGGAGAGAGGTGCTCTTTCAACCCGATTTTATCTATAAAATAAAGGTCGGAGTTTAAGATTTCATCGGGGGTATGTCCTGAGAGCACCTTAATCAGCAGGGCGATAATGCCTTTCACGATAAGCGCATCGCTCTCTGCCTGGAATACGATTTTCCCGTCTACTAAGTCTGCTTGAAGCCACACCCGGCTTTGGCACCCGTCTATCAGGTTTTGTTCGGTCTTGTATTTCTCGTCAAGAGGTTCTTGTTCGTTTCCCAAGTCGATGAGCAACTGGTATTTGTCCATCCAATCATCGAAGTCGCTGAATTCCTCGATGACTTCATCTTGCAGTTCGTTGATTGTTTTCATGTCTCTTTTGTTTATTTTTCATTATATATCACCGCCATAACGGTTTCGCCTACGGCTTGCAGGGTTACCTTGTCGATGCAATCCATGTTATCGCCCAATGTGTGCCATGTTTCGTGGAACCCTTTTTCGCTATGCGGGTCGTATCCGATGATGTCTACACACGGTATTTGGCGGAATTGGTTTACATATACATGGTCGTCCACTACCTCTCCTCCTTCTTCCTTTACGAAGAATGATTTATGCCCCAAGCGATGCGCCATGTCCCATATCTTTTTCATAGGCTGGTTGGCGGTCCGGCTGGAATAGCCTTCATAATAGAAAGACGAGCCTTTGCCTCCCACCATATCTAACAGGATGCCGAAACGCGCCTTATAGTCGGGCACATGCGGAAGGCGTCCCCAATATTGCGAGCCTAAGCACCACGTGTCTGCCTTGTAATTCCCTTCATAAAATTCGGGAATACCATAGTCTTCCGCATCAAAGAAAGCGATGTCGATACCTATTGTAGGAGCTTGTTGTTGCAGGTGACGGGCGATTTCCAATAAGACTCCCACACCGCTCGCTCCGTCATTGGCACCGTCTATCGGCGTATGGTGATGCGCTTCCTTGTCGGCATCGGCATACGGGCGGCTATCCCAGTGTGCGCATAATAGCACGCGCTTTTTCGTATCGGGATTGTATGCCCCGATGATGTTGCGTGCCTTCAATATTTTTCCGTCATAGCTGATTACATCGGCATATTGGTCATACACCTTGGCACCGAACTCCTTGAGCTTTCCAGCCAAATATTCGCCACATGCCCGATGGGCTTCTGTATTCGGTACACGAGGCCCGAAAGCCACTTGGCGTTCGATATATTGATAGGCACTATCGGCACTAAAAGCCGGTGCCTGAACAAAAGCAGCCGGTGTTTCCTGTTCGGTTTCGGATGTGTTCTTATTCTTGCTGCTCCCGCATGAAGTGAAAAGCGATGTAAGTATCGCTCCTACGCAAAACATAATGATTATAGACTTATTCATGGTTCGTATATTATTGTTTACCACAGATTACACAGATTAAATAATTGATAATTATTTTCAATTACGCCACTCGTAAGGTAATTGTCAATTAAAAAAATCTGTGTAATCTGTGGTGAAAAACATCTATTCGTTTAAATCTTTAAGCCGTCCAATATCGAAATGTAAGTTTGGATAGCCTCTTCTATTTCGCTTATCATCACATATTCATCTGCCGTATGCGAACGGGAAGACTTTCCCGGTCCCATCTTGACCGAAGGGAAGTGCATCAATGCCTGATCGGAAAGCGTAGGCGAACCGAACGGGGTCTTTCCCAATGCGATAGCCTTCTGCACGAAAGGATGTTCTTGGTCGATGTGGGATGAATTCAGGCGGAACGAGCGTGCCTTTGCTTCACATTGGATATGGGCACCTATTTCGTTAAACAACGCTTCGTTCGAATAGCATTCGTTGCTTCGGATATCCACCACAAACGTACACAAATCAGGGATGACATTGTGTTGGGTACCCGCATTGATTTGGGTCACACTCATCTTGACCGGTCCCAAAAGCGGAGAAACTTTAGGGAACTGGAAACTACGGAACCATTCGATATCGTCCAATACCTTATAGATAGCATTATCCCCTTCCTCGCGTGCCGCATGTCCGGCTTTGCCGTGTGCCGCCACATCAAGCACCATCAAACCTTTTTCGGCAATGGCGGGCTGCATCTCGGTAGGTTCTCCTACCACTCCCAATGCAATCGGGGGCAATTGGGGCAAAACGCTTTCAATGCCTCCTTTGCCTGATACTTCTTCTTCGCACGAAGCCAAGAAAATCAGGTTATAGCTCTGCTCGGTTTTAGTCAAGTAGCGGTATGCCTGAAACAAAGACACCACACTGGCTCCCGCGTCATTGCTCCCCAATCCGTATAGCTTCCCGTTTTCCATTTTGGGGGTAAACGGTTGCTTTCTCCAGCCGTTTACAGGTTTCACCGTATCGATATGCGAATTGAGCAAGATAGTCGGACGGTTGGTGTCGAACATCGGGCTGATACACCAGATGTTATTTCCCGAACGTCCTGTCATGATACCCGACTCTTCAATATAGTTCTGTAAAAAGTCGGCGGCGGCTTCTTCCTCCCTACTGATAGAAGGTATGCCGATAAGCGAATGCAGCAAGGTTAGCGCCTCCGAAGTGTAATAACTGATATCCGATAACATAAGATTCTGTTTGTTTTAGGCGCAAATATACTTCATTTATTCAAATTAAACCTTATCTTTGCAGGTAGCGGTTAAAAAATAAATAAAAATTAAATGAGTGAGTCTTATTTGTCCGGTCTGATCGGGCGGCAAGCGGGAGTTTATGGCGACCGTGCCGCATTGAAGTATCGTGATTATAAAAAAGGTGTATGGATTCCGGTTTCGTGGAATCAGTTTGCCGAGAAAGTGAGATACGTTTCTCGTGCGTTGATAGCATCGGGTGTAGGGGTACAAGAGAATATCGGCGTTTTTTCTCAAAACATGCCGGAGTGTCTGTACACCGATTTTGGAGCGTTCGGCATCCGTGCGGTCACTATCCCGCTTTATGCCACGAGTTCCGAATCGCAAGTGCATTACATCGTAGAGGATGCTTCCATCCGTTTCCTTTTTGTGGGCGAGCAATACCAATATGACGTAGCCTATCGGGTGCAGCAATTATGCAAGACGTTGAAGCAAATCATTATCTTCAGTCCCGATGTTGTCCGCTCGGCAGAAGATACGCACTCCATTTATTATACGGATTTCCTGAAGCAAGGCGAAAGCGATGAGCATCAGGCAGAAGCGGATAAGCGGAGAAGCGAATCGAGCAAGGATGACCTTGCCAATATCCTTTACACATCGGGCACTACGGGCGAATCGAAAGGCGTAATGTTGCATCATTCGTGTTATGAAGCCGCATTCCGTGCCCACGATAAAGTGTTGGTAACACTTAACGATCAGGATGTAATCATGGATTTCCTGCCCTTTACGCATGTGTTCGAACGTGCTTGGTCGTATTATTGCATCACGAAGGGATGTCTGATGTGCATCAATCTGTATCCGCAAGATATCCAAATGACCATTAAAGAAGTACGTCCTACCGCCATGTGCAGCGTGCCCCGTTTTTGGGAAAAAGTCTATGCAGGTGTACACGAAAAGATAAACGAGGCTACAGGGCTTAAAAAGAGCCTGATGCTGGATGCCCTGAAGACCGGATACGAACACAATATCCAATATCTGATGAATGGGAAGACCCCTCCTCCTTTGTTGCACTTGAAATACAAATTCTACGAGCGCACCATTTATAGCGTACTGAAGAAAACCATTGGTATCGAGCGCGGCAATTTCTTCCCTACCGCCGGAGCCGCCGTATCGAAAGAAGTAGAAGAGTTTGTCCATTCGGTAGGCATCAACATGGTGGTCGGATATGGTTTGACCGAAACAACCGCAACCGTCTCGCTTGGCTGGCTGGATGATTTCCGGACTGGTTCGGTAGGTAAGACGCTTCCAGGGCTGGAGTTGAAATTCGGAGAGAATAATGAAATCCTGCTCCGGGGCGAAACCGTGACCAAAGGATATTATAAAAAGGAGAACTTGACACGGAACCTGATTTCCGAAGACGGCTGGTTCCATACGGGAGATGCCGGTTATATGAAAGACGGTTTCTTGTACCTGACCGACCGCATTAAGGATTTGTTTAAAACCTCAAACGGGAAATACATCGCTCCGCAAGCCATCGAAACCAAGTTGGTGGTAGACCGGTATATCGACCAGGTCTCTATCATCGCCGACCAGCGTAAGTTCGTATCGGCATTGATTGTGCCCGAATACCGGCAAGTGGAGAAATACGCCCAAGAGCACGGCATCGCTTATTCCAGCCGGAAAGATTTGTTGCAGAAGCCGGAAATCATCGCTTTATTCCAAATGCGTATCGATACCCTGCAACAAGAGTTCGCGCATTACGAGCAAATCAAGAAGTTCACTTTGCTCCCCGAACCGTTCAGCATGGAAAAAGGAGAACTGACCAATACCTTGAAAATCAAACGTCCGGTCTTGATGAAGAATTATGCGGAAGAGATTGAGAAGATGTATGAGGAATGATTTTCTTCTTGCCTAATTTTCACGCTTGCGCAAAAAGTGGTAACTTTGCACCCGGAATAAAAAGAGGAATAGATAATTATGATAACAACAGACCAACTTAAAGACATAAAAGAACGTACCGAAGCGCTTTACCGTTATTTGGATATTGAGAACAAGACGGTGCAAGTGGAAGAAGAACAACTCCGTACGCAGGCTCCGGGATTTTGGGATGACGCCAAGAAAGCGGAAGCCCAAATGAAGAAGGTCAAAACCTTACAAGGCTGGATTGACGGCTACCGTGAAGTTAAGACATTGGCAGACGAACTGGAACTGGCATTCGATTTCTATAAAGACGAATTGGTGTCGGAAGCGGAAGTGGATGAAGCGTATGCCAAAGCTCTGAAAGCCGTAGAAGAACTGGAACTGAAAAATATGTTGCGTTCCGAAGCCGACCAAATGGATTGTGTATTGAAAATCAATTCGGGCGCGGGAGGTACGGAAAGCCAAGACTGGGCATCGATGCTGATGCGTATGTACATGCGCTGGGCGGAAAGTCATGGATATAAATTGTCTGTAGCCAACTTGCAAGAAGGCGATGAAGCCGGAATCAAGACGGTTACAATGAATCTCGAAGGTGCGTATGCCTACGGATATTTGAAAGGAGAGAACGGGGTGCATCGCTTGGTTCGCGTCTCTCCCTATAATGCGCAAGGCAAGCGCATGACTTCGTTTGCTTCGGTTTTTGTCACTCCGTTGGTAGATGATTCGATTGAAGTAACGGTAGAACCGGCACGCTTGTCATGGGATACATTCCGAAGCGGAGGTGCAGGAGGACAGAATGTCAATAAGGTAGAGTCGGGTGTGCGTTTGCGCTATCAGTATAAAGACCCGTATACCGGTGAGGAAGAGGAAATCTTGATTGAAAACACCGAGACGCGCGACCAGCCGAAGAATAAGGAAAACGCCATGCGCCAGTTGCGTTCTATCTTGTACGATAAAGAACTCCAGCACCGCATGGAAGAACAAGCCAAGGTGGAAGCCGGAAAGAAGAAAATCGAATGGGGGTCGCAAATACGGAGTTATGTATTCGATGACCGCCGCGTAAAAGACCACCGCACCAATTTCCAGACTTCGGATGTAAACGGGGTGATGGACGGCAAGATAGACGGCTTTATCAAGGCTTATCTGATGGAATTTTCGGATAGCGAAATGTAAAAGCGTAGAAAAAGTTGGCTCTTTTCAAAATAGTTTGTATTTTTGGGTGAGTTTAATCTAAAAATACAATCACTATGGGAGCAAAACATAACAAACAAGCCAATGGGCGTAGGGAAGAAGAGAAAGCCAATCGCGTATTCAAGAATATCTGCATCGTATTAGTTGTACTCGCTATCTTATTCATTGCGATTGCTATGATTATTTAACCCCTTTGGGAATAAATTATGGAGAAACGCAGATTTGCGCAGATTCACGCTGATGAAATAATAATTTATGATCCGTGGAAATCTGCGTTAATCTGCGTTTCTAAACAGATACGCTATATAAACAAATGATTTATGTCTCAGGAAATCGAACGCAAGTTTTTAGTGGCGGATGATTCTTACCGCCGGTTGGCATACAAGAAAAGCCGGATTGAACAAGGCTATATCTGTAGCGCGAGAGGGAAAACGGTACGCATACGCATACGGGACGACAAAGGCTATATCACCATTAAAGGGCCTTCCAACGCATCGGGTACCAGCCGTTACGAATGGGAGCAGGAAATTTCCTTGGGTGATGCCGAAGAACTGATGGCTCTGTGCGAACCGGGACGCATTGAGAAAGTCCGCTATTTAGTCGACTTCGCTAACCATACCTTCGAAGTCGATGAGTTTCATGGGGAAAACGAAGGTCTGATAGTGGCAGAGGTAGAGCTTGAATCGGAAGCCGAACAAGTAGAATTCCCTTCTTTCATCGGTGAAGAAGTGACCGGTCAGGTTAAGTATTACAATTCGTTCTTAATGAAGCAACCATATACAATGTGGTGATGTGCGGGAAAACCTCCTGTAAACTATCCGAAGAGGGGGTAAAAACTATCAGATGATAGATTTTACCCAGTGGAATACCGGATTTTAGGACATGGCGAGGCTATTTAAAGGGTAATATTGCAGTGTCAATGAGACACAAAAGAATATTAACCCATAAAGAGCAAACAAATGGTAGCAGCAAATTTTACTCAGAATTTATTGAGTGTTCAAACCGAATTACATCACTTCGCATATAAACTCACGGCAGACCGTGAAGATGCAAACGACCTTTTGCAAGAAACTTCGTTGAAGGCATTATATAATATGGAGAAGTATGCTGATGAAACTAACTTCAAGGGGTGGATGTACACCATCATGCGTAACATCTTTATCAACAATTACCGCAAGACTTTGCGTGACCAAACCTATGTAGATAAAACCGATGACCAATATTACTTGAATAAGCAATGGGATATAGAAGGAGATTCGCTTGAAAGCGGATACGATATGAAGGAAATGAGACGTATCGTAAATGCCTTGCCGAAAGAATATCGCCAACCTTTCTCGATGTATGTGGCAGGATTCAAGTATCGGGAGATAGCCGATAAGATGAACTTGCCCTTAGGAACCGTCAAGAGCCGTATTCATTTCACTCGGAAAAAATTGCAAGAAGAATTGAAAGACTTCCGCTAAAACAATTCTTGCAAGACCCGCAAGGATTTCATTTCGGGGAAATCGGGCAAGTGGAGGCGATAATATGCGTTGATAATATCCAGACAACGGTTGCGCTCGATGCGGTTCATGCCGAAAAGATGCATCGTCTCATAATTCATACGCATCAGGTTGCGGATGTGCGAAGCTTCTTCGGGGAAAACAAACATGCCATGTGCAGGGGGTGTCGGGACGAAGCAGGCATTCAGCAAATCAAAATAGTATCCCGAAATGTAGTCTTCCATATTGGGATATAACCCTAAGAAACGAGACAAACGCATCAAGAACACTAAATGGAAATTGGCAAAACTCTTTTCACAAGCATCCAGCCATTGCACTGAATGGATGAGGTAGGCGAAAAGAGGAAGATTGACCGACTCTTCTTTTAAAGCCCGATACAAGAACTCAGCCAAGAACAGGGCAATGGCAGATTTATAAGGATTGTAAGGCAAAGATTGGAATACATACCCCGCTTTTGCTTCCCGTACTGGATGTAAGTTGGCGTGTGGACGTACTTGGGCATCAAACTCTATCAGCGATAAAGGCTGGAAGAGTACCTGCTTGACCATAGACTTGCGCGAACGTTGCGCCGGAATCAGGAATGACATCCTTCCGCCTTGTTCGGTATAAATGTGTGCAATGTTTGACCGGTCATTGTATTTCATCGTATGCAGCACGATTCCTCTGTATTTTTGTAGCATAATTCTTCTTTTAATTCTTAATTTCACAAAGATACGCATTTTTTTTGCCGAAAGTTTTGCAGGAATAAAAAAACTTCCTACCTTTGCATCCGCAAACGAGAGACATGTGTCCTCGTAGCGTCAAGGATGGCCCGTTCGTCTATCGGTTAGGACGCAAGATTTTCATTCTTGAAAGGGGAGTTCGATTCTCCCACGGGCTACATAATAAACAGAATCACGAACAATATTTAAAGATTAGTCGAGATGGCAAATCACAAATCATCTATTAAAAGAATTAGACAAACTGAGAAGAGAAGACTTCACAACAGATATTATGCAAAAACTATGCGTAACGCCGTGAAGAAGCTTCGTATGACTACTGACAAGGCAGAAGCAGTAGCAATGTATCCTAAAGTACAAAAGATTTTGGATAAATTGGCAAAACGCAACATTATCCACAAAAACAAAGCTGCTAACTTGAAGTCTAAATTGGCTGCTCATATCGCTAAATTGGCTTAAGTAATCAAGTGCAGAAAAAGATAACAAGGTTGAATCTTTCCGATTCAGCCTTTTGTCGTTTATGACGGATAATCAAATGCAGAGACGCAAAAGCGCAGAGGGTGACATCGGCTCCGTGCCTATTCTTCTCTAAAAATATTTTCTTTGCGCTTCTGCATCTCCGCGTTTGGTTTTTTCAGCATTTTTATGCCGCAAAACAAGCGGAATCTCACGGAAAATCTGTAACTTTGGGCGTTTAAAACTATCATAGAAAGAAATGAGCGAAGAATTGACACAGAACGCCGGGAGCACGTATTCGGCAAGCAGCATCCAAGTGTTGGAAGGGCTGGAAGCCGTACGCAAGCGCCCCGCAATGTATATCGGCGATATTAGTGAAAAAGGGTTGCATCACTTGGTATATGAAGTGGTGGATAACTCTATCGATGAAGCCCTCGCCGGTTATTGCACCCACATAGAAGTAACGATTAACGAAGACAATTCAATCACCGTTCAAGACAACGGTCGTGGTATTCCGGTAGATTTCCACGAAAAAGAAAAGAAATCAGCCTTGGAAGTGGTTATGACCGTCCTTCATGCCGGAGGTAAATTCGATAAAGGCTCGTATAAAGTTTCCGGTGGTTTGCACGGTGTAGGTGTATCATGTGTGAATGCATTGTCTACACGCATGGTGACCAATGTATTCCGCAACGGGAAAATTTACCAGCAAGAATATGCATGTGGAAAACCACTTTATCCGGTAAAAGAAGTCGGAACGACCGATATCACCGGAACACGCCAGACATTTTGGCCCGATAGTTCGATATTCACCGTTACCGAATATAAATATAACATCCTTCAGGCACGTATGCGCGAACTGGCATACCTGAACAAAGGCATCACGATTACCCTCACCGACAAGCGTGAGAAAGAAGAAGACGGCTCGTACAAGCAAGAAGTATTCCACTCGGAAGAAGGAGTGAAAGAATTCGTGCGTTTCCTCAACTCGACCAATACCCCGCTTATCGACGATGTGATTTACCTCAATACCGAAAAGCAAGGAGTGCCCATTGAGTGCGCTATCATGTATAACACTGGATTCCGCGAAAACCTGCATTCGTATGTCAACAACATCAACACCATCGAAGGCGGTACCCACGAAGCCGGATTCCGCACCGCACTGACCCGCGTACTGAAGAAATATGCCGAAGACAGCAAGGCGTTGGAAAAAGCCAAGGTCGAGATTTCGGGCGAAGACTTCCGTGAAGGATTGATAGCTGTTATCTCGGTAAAGGTAGCCGAACCGCAATTCGAAGGGCAGACCAAGACTAAATTGGGAAACAACGAAGTGAGCGGAGCGGTTAACCAAGCCGTGGGCGAAGCCTTGACCAATTATTTGGAAGAACATCCCAAAGAAGCCAAACTCATTGTAGATAAAGTCGTATTGGCTGCTACGGCACGTATTGCAGCTCGCAAGGCACGCGAATCGGTGCAACGTAAAAGCCCCATGGGCGGAGGCGGACTTCCGGGTAAACTTGCCGATTGTTCTAGCCGTACGCCCGAAGAATGCGAATTGTTCTTGGTCGAGGGAGACTCTGCGGGCGGTTCAGCCAAGCAAGGCAGAAGTCGCCAGTTCCAAGCGATCCTGCCTTTGAGAGGTAAAATCCTCAACGTAGAGAAAGCCATGTGGCACAAAGCCTTCGAGAGTGACGAGGTGAATAACATCATCCAAGCCT
The DNA here is from genome assembly GCF_002161765.1 of Bacteroides sp. An322. GTDB lineage: Bacteria > Bacteroidota > Bacteroidia > Bacteroidales > Bacteroidaceae > Phocaeicola > Phocaeicola merdavium. The sequence continues at coordinate 45,431 of NZ_NFIN01000006.1, forward strand.
TAGGTGTGCGCTTTGGTGTAGACGATTCGGAAAACAGCAAGAAGGCGAACATCGATAAGTTACGCTATAACAAGGTGATTATCATGACCGATGCCGATGTCGATGGTTCCCACATCGACACCCTTATCATGACATTGTTTTACCGCTATATGCCCGAAGTCATCCAAGGCGGGCACTTGTATATCGCCAATCCGCCCTTGTATAAATGTTCGAAAGGAAAGGTTAGTGAATATTGCTATACCGATGAAGAACGTCAGGCATTCATGCAGAAATATGGAGACGGGACCGAAGCCGGCATTCACACCCAGCGTTACAAAGGTTTGGGGGAGATGAATCCGGAACAATTGTGGGAAACCACCATGAATCCTGAAACCCGTATCCTGAAACAAGTCAGCATTGAAAATGCAGCCGAAGCCGATTACATCTTCTCCATGCTAATGGGCGATGACGTAGCTCCGCGCCGCGAATTTATTGAAAAACACGCTACTTATGCGAACATTGACGCATAAGCGGTTTTTTATAACTTCAATATTTATTCATTAAAAATCCTAAACTCGCGTCTTACAACGAGGAAAGCTCCGGTAATCCGAAAAGAATGCCGGAGCTTTTAATTTCTACATACAGGTTATATTCCTAAATTTTTCTTCGCAAAAAGTATGTGTTCTCATTTTATTTCCTTACTTTTGAGACTAACAAACTTTTAACCTTACGCGAATATGAAATTTACATTCCGCATTCAGTACCATACCGTCTGGGGAGAAGACATACGTATTATCTTGCAAGACAACGAGACATGCGCCATTCCACTTTCTACCCGGGACGGAAGCAATTGGGAGGGAAGCTGTAATTATCCTCCTGCCGAAGACAAGGATACTATCTTTTACCGTTACGGAGTCTTCCGGGATGATGTGTGCATCAGAAAGGAATTGGGTGTCATTCCGCATACGATTTATATAGGCAATGCCCAGCAACACCGGTACATTATCGACGATTGCTGGCGAGACCTTCCTGCCGAAAACTACCGGTATAGTTCCGCATTCAATGAACCACACCCGGCGGGACGTCCCAATCGGTTGAGTAACAGCATTGGGAGTTGTATCACTTTCCGTGCCTTATGCCCTAACCTTCATGCAGAAGGAAGAGTGCTGGGGATTATAGGAAGTTGCAACGCCTTGGGCAATTGGGAATATTGCCGTCCGATTCGGATGAACGAGGTGTCGCCTAATGTATGGCAACTGACGCTTGATGCATCGACCTTGAAATCGCCTTTCGAATATAAATTCGTAGCTATCAACGAAAAGACGGGAGCAGTAGAGGAATGGGAAACCCGTCCGAACCGCTTGTTCCAGATACAGCCTCTCCAGCGAGGGGAAACGTATTTGCCTGCCGAAACCGAAGTGTTCTTCAATCGACCTGCGCACCGCATAGCTGGAACTGCAATCCCGGTATTTTCGCTCCGCTCAAAAGGCAGTTGCGGAACGGGAGATTTCGGTGACTTGAAAACCTTTATCTCGTGGGCAGAAAAGACCGGACAACATGCTGTACAGATTCTTCCTATCAACGACACGGTCATGACGGGTACTTGGATGGACTCTTATCCCTATAACAGCATTTCGATTTATGCTTTTCACCCCATGTATATCGACTTGCGCCAGCTTCCGGCATTGAAGGATGAAGCAGAGATGAAGGAATTCGAAAAGCAGCGTAAAATTCTTAACAGCTTGTCTTTAATGGATTATGAGCAAGTAAATAAATTGAAACGGAAATACCTTCAATCTGTTTTTAAGCAAGAAGGGGAACGGATTTTAGAAGAACCTGAATATAAAGCCTTTTTCGCTCAAAACGAAGAGTGGTTGATTCCCTATGCGGCATTTTCGTGCCTGAGAGACCATTACGGGACTGCCGATTTCAGGCAATGGGGGAAAGATAGCGTTTATCATGCCAGTCAGGTCAAACAAATGGCTATGCCTGAAAGCCCGTTCTATCCCGCTATGGCTTTTTATTACTTCCTGCAATACGAGCTTCATGTTCAGTTGTCTGATGCCTGCACATACGGACGAGAGAAAGGGGTTATTGTCAAAGGAGATATCCCCATAGGCATCAGCCGTAATAGCGTGGAGGCATGGGTAGAACCTTATTACTTCAACATGAACGGGCAGGCAGGAGCACCCCCTGACGCTTTTTCAACGAACGGGCAAAACTGGGGCTTGCCTACTTACAACTGGCAGGTTATGGAGAAAGACGGGTATCAATGGTGGAAACGCCGCTTCCAGAAGATGGCTGAATATTTCACCGCATACCGCATCGACCACATCCTTGGCTTTTTCCGTATATGGGAAATCCCTTACCATTCCGTACACGGATTGTTGGGGCAATTCGTTCCTTCGCTTCCCATGGACAAAGACGAAATCCAAAGCTTCGGGCTTGCCTTTGACAAGGAAATGATGACGCGCCCCTATATCAGCGATGACCTTCTGGACTCGATGTTCGGCACGCATGCTCACGAGATTCGCCGCACTTTCTTGCGCCGTATGCGGAACGGACTTTATGCCTTGCGTCCCGAATTCAATACCCAACGGAAAGTGCAGGCTTATTTTGCGGAGAAAGAAGACGAAGAAAGCAAGGAAATCTGCGAAAAACTCTATTCGCTCATTAGCAATGTGTTGTTTATTGCCGACCGGGATAATCCCGAAATGTACCACCCGCGTATCGGAGTGCAGAATGAAGCCGTTTTCCAGCAACTCTCTGTAAAAGAACAAGAAGCGTTCAACCGCTTGTATAATCATTATTATTATGAACGGCATAACGAATTCTGGTATCACGAAGCCATGAAGAAAATGCCTGTCCTGCTACAAGCTACACCGATGTTGGTTTGTGGAGAAGATTTGGGCATGGTCCCGAACTGTGTGCCTTGGGTAATGGACCAACTCCAAATCCTCTCGCTCGAAATCCAACGGATGCCCAAGAAAGCTGGGCTTGAGTTCGGGAAGCTGGAAGAATATCCGTATCTTTCGGTATGCACCATCGGCACACACGATATGACTACCCTTAGGGGTTGGTGGAAAGAAGATGCGGAACAGACCGAACGTTTCTATCATAACGAATTGCATTATTGGGGAAAAGCGCCTGAAGATGCACCGGGTTGGCTTTGCGAAGAAGTTATCCGGCGCCATTTGCAATGCCCGTCCATGCTCTGCATTCTGACGTGGCAAGACTGGACTTCGATGAATGAGGCAATCCGCAATCCGAATATCGATGCCGAACGGATTAATGTTCCTGCCAATCCCCGCCACTATTGGCGTTGGCGTATGCACATCACTCTTGAGGAATTGATGAGCTTAACCGAGTTTAACCAGCATATCCGCCAAATGATTGAGGAAAGCGAAAGAGGGTATTAAATCTTTCGCTTTTTGACCGTAGGAGGAGGGTGGAGTATGCTAATGGTTATTTTTTAATGTGTATGAGCAGGTTGGCAAGTATCGCCGTAATGCCTCCTGTCGTAATACCCGATGAGAAAATGTTGCGTAGTGTATCGGGAAGTTGGCAAAGAATATCGGGAACCAATTCAACGCTTAAGCCAAACGAGAAACTTAAAGCGATGATGAGGGTTGCCTTCCGGTCAATGTGTTGCGCTGATATGATTCGGATACCTGCAGCAGCCACTGTGCCGAACATTAAAAGCGTAGCTCCGCCCAAAACCGGTTCGGGCATTAGCGAGAAGACCAATCCTACTGCAGGGAATAATCCTAGCAGAATCAACATCCCGGCAATGAAATAGCCTACGTAACGGCTGGCTACACCGGTCAATTGAATCATTCCGTTATTTTGGGCAAAGATGGAATTGGGGAATGAATTGAGACAGGCGGCTATCATGGAATTAAATCCATCGGCGAAGATGCCTCCAGCGGCACGCCGGACAAATTTTTCACCCTCTACCGGTTCGCCGGAAATAAGCGAATTGGCAGTAATGTCTCCGTATGCTTCGATTGCCGTAATCAGATAAATAAGGGCTAAGGCGATGATAGACGAAACAGGGAACGACAATCCGTAGCGGAAAGGAATGGGGGCATTTATGCCTCCATAACTTTGGATAGAGGAAAAGTCAACCTTGCCTAAAAAATAGGCGGTAATGTATCCGATAGCCAATCCGATAACAATGGAGCTCATGCGTAGGTAGCGGTTTGAACTTCGGTTGAAAAAGATGATTAATACCAGTACCAGCCCAGCTAATCCTACATGCTGCAATGCTCCGAATGTTCCGTCTGCTTGTGCTGTAGCCCCTCCGCCGCAGGCGGTAATGCCTACTTTAATCAGACTCATACCGATGAGTGTCACCACAATGCCGGATACCAATGGCGTGATAATCCGGCGGGTGTATTTTAACAGGCGGCTGATGAACATTTCTACTGAAGACGCCACCATACAGGCACCGAAGATAGCCGATAATCCCCCTGTCAGCCCTGCCGATATGATAGGGCCGATAAACGAGAAACTTGTCCCTTGGATGCAAAGCAGGCCGCATCCGATAAATCCTACGCGGCGGCATTGGATAAAGGTGGAAATGCCCGATGCGAACAATGCCATTGAGACTAAATACCCGGTAGTTTCCAAATCCAGTTTTAATGCTCCGGCAATGATAAGCGGTGGAGTAATGATAGCCACAAAAATAGCCAGTAAATGCTGGAGGGCTGCAAAAAGCGTATCCCGTAGAGGCGGTCGGTCGTTTAATCCGTAAATCAGGCCTGTGTCTTGGGTGGGGGAAACTTGTTCGGTTGCCATTGTCTTATTCTTTGATTTTGATTTCACAATTCTCTAGACTTTCGATGATAGCCAACGATTCTACATGGATGCCTTGCTCGCGTAAGTAATCGCCTCCGTGTTGGAAGGCTTTTTCTATCAGGAAGCCCATTCCAACCAATTCGGCTCCCGCTTGTCTGACCAAGTCGATAACTCCCTTTGCGGCATTCCCATTTGCCAGGAAATCATCAATAAACAATACTTTATCGCCTTTGCAAAGGTAATCGCTGCTTACACAGACATCATACGAACGGTCTTTCGTAAATGAATATACCGAAGTGACCAGCATGTTCTCCATGGTGCTGGGCTTCTTTTTCTTAGCGAAGACTACGGGAAGTTCCAATAAGTAACCCACCATAATTGCCGGAGCAATGCCGCTTGCTTCAATGGTCATTACTTTATTAATATCGGTGCTGGCAAACCGGCGGACAAATTCAACCGCCATTGATTTCATCAGGATAGGGTCCATTTGATGATTGATGAAATTATCTACTTTCAAAATACCTCCTTCGAAACATTTCCCGTCCCGCAAAATACGTTCCTTCAGTGCTTTCATATTTTCGTGAGTTCTTAAGTTTATAAGTTTTCGGCAAAGGTACGGCTTTTGTCCTACTTATGCTACATTCGTGTTACTAAATCTGTTGGGTTTGGGGTAAAAAAGCGTTTGAGGATTCAGTTTTTCCTTTTGTTTCTTCTTTGGCATTTTCTTTTCTTTATCTTTGCAGACGGTATTTGTTTGATTGTTTTTTAATAGTATAATTATGAGAAAAATTTCATTATCTCTTTTTTTAGTCCTGTTGGTTTCGTTTGCTTATGCCCAACAGGCAAAATACGTGTTCTTTTTCATTGGTGACGGTATGGGAGTCAACCAAGTACAAGGTACCGAGCTTTTCCGTGGTGAATTGGAAGGGCGAATCGGATTAAAACCTTTGGAGTTTGCCCAATTTCCCTCTGCTACCACCTGTGCCACTTATTCGGCTACAGCCGGTGTGACGGATTCTGCCGCCGGAGGCACGGCTCTTGCTACAGGTAAGAAAACCAAGAATGGCACTATCGGTATGGAGAAAGACCAACAAACATCGGTATCGAGTGTGGCGAGTTGGGCTAAAGCGAAAGGATGTCGGGTCGGTATTGCAACGAGTGTGAGCGTAGACCATGCTACTCCTGCTGCATTCTATGCACATAATCCTAACCGGAGTAACTATTACGAGATAGGGAAGGATTTGTATACGGCTGGCTTTGATTTCTATGCCGGCTCTGATTTCTTAGACCCTGATAAGAAAGGGACTTCTGAGAGCTTGTATGCTATGGCTGGGAAGAATGGCTATACAATTGCACGTGGGATAGCTGATTTCCAAACTAAAAAAAACGATGCAGAAAAGTTGATTCTTTTCCAAACGGAAGCGGCTTCGAAGATAGACCGCAATTCCATTCCGTATGCCATTGACCGGAAAGAAGGGGATTTGACATTGACCGATATTACCCGCTCGGCTATCCAGTTCATGTCGAAAGACTTGAGCAAAGGTTTCTTCTTAATGATAGAAGGAGGAAAGATTGATTGGGCATGCCATAGCAATGATGCCGCTACGGCTTTTCGTGAAGTGGAAGACCTGAATAATGCTATAAAAGAAGCTTATGCATTCTATACCCAGCATCCGGATGAGACGCTTATTGTTATTACCGCCGACCATGAGACCGGAGGATTGGTATTGGGAACAGGTGAATATGCACTCAATTTGCAGGTTTTGCAAAATCAGAAAGTAAGCGAGAGCGGCTTGACACGCATCTTGAACCAACTTCGGACAGAAACAGGAAATAAAGTGTCGTGGGAGCAAGTAGAACAGGCTTTGCGTACCAATTTCGGATTTTGGGATAAAGTGAAGCTGACTTCGGAACAAGAAAAGAGATTGCGTGAGGTATACGACCGTACGTTTACCGGAGCACAGGTAAAGTTGGAAAAGAGCGAGTATGCGCAAGACGAGCCTTTGGCATCCGAAGCCAAGCGTATCATAAACGAGATTGCTTTAGTGGGGTGGGTTAGCGGAGGCCATTCGGCAGGTTATGTTCCGGTATTTGCTATCGGAGCCGGAGCCGAACTTTTCCAAGGACGTATGGACAACATCGAAATCCCCGTACGCATCGCTCAAGCAGGCGGATATAAATAAGAATTTATTCAAACGATAAGTAGGGTGTAATTTTCTTTATATCCTCTTCTGAAAAAGCCTCGAACAGGGATAACTGGGAGAGGCTTTTTAATTTTCCCCTTTTCCGGCGGTACTCGATGATGGCTTTGGCTTTATAAAAATCCATATACGGATGCGAGCGCAGGCGGTCTAGGCTTGCACGGTTTATTTCCAGCTTGCGTAGTTCTGCCTGTTCCACCTTGAACCATTGATTCACTTTTGCATCGAGATGCGGAATCTCTTGCAATTGGGATACCGAATAAAATCCGCCTAGACGGTTCCGGTATGCCACAATCCTACGTGCCAGTCCGCTTCCAATGCCGGGCACACGTTTTAAGGAAGCTGTATCTGCCCGGTTCAGGTCGATGACGGTTCCTTCCGGATATTTGGGTAGATAAGGCAAGGTGTCGCGGACGAAAACGGTGTGCCGCATCGTATCCCGTTCCGGCTTTAAGAAGTTTTCTCCTATAATTATATAAGGCTTTAATGTTTCGAATTGGGCAGGACTTAGTCCGTACATGCGGGAAAAGTCTTCGGGTGTATGGAATATGCCTCCCTTTTCGCGGTATTTTACGACGTTTCGTGCGATGAAAGCCGGAAGCCCTAAGGTGCGTAAGGTACTCGAATCGGCGGTATTCGGGTCGAAAGGGCGAAGCCGGACTGGAACGGCTGGTTCTTTGTGATAAGAAGAAAAGGATTTCTTAGGGAAACGTTTCTTTTCTTCCAATCCTGTAAGAAACGAGTCTATCCGTTCGCTCTCTGAAAGCGAAAGTGGCGTCATGTCTTGCTTCTTCAGACGGAACCAGATGCTTCCGCCTGATAAAAGCGCGAGTAATATAAGAAGGACTAAAATCGCTCTCCGTTCCGCTTTCGTGAAATAAAAGAAGTCTTTCCACATCTTGCCTTTAGCCTAACCAGCCCAGTTCGTTGATGAATATAAGCAAAATGCCGATAGGAGTGATGTAGCGCAAGATGAAGATAAGCAACGGATAGTAAGGCGCACGGAGTGTTCCCCAATTGGTCACTTCATCACGCACCGTCTTACGGTCTAACTTCCATGAAACGAAAATCGATACGAACATGCCTCCGATAGGCAACATGATTTTAGCGGTTAGGAAATCAAGTCCGTCAAACAAGTTCATGCCCGCTATCTTTACATGACTCCAGTCGCCTAAAGCTAACGAAGAAACCACACCTATCAAGAAACTTCCTATTGTCACAATCCATGCCGCACGAGTCCGTGTAAAGCCAAACTTCTCATGCAGGAAGGCGGTAGGCACTTCATGCAGGGAAATGGTAGAGGTGAGTGCCGCCATAGCCAATAAAACATAGAAAAGCACTGCACTGATGCAGGCAAATACCGGCATCGAGCCGAATGCTTGCTGGAATACATTGGGGAGTGTGATGAAAATGAGCGAAGGTCCCGCATCGGGCTGGATGCCTACCGAAAACGCCGCCGGGAAGATGATGAATCCCGAAAGCACCGAAATGCAAGTTCCTATAACGCATACACTTACGGCGGTATGCCCCAGCCGGGTATCACGGCTGAAGTAGGAAGCGTAGGTAGACAGGCATCCCATTCCCAAACTCAGCGAGAAGAACGCTTGTCCCATAGCACCCAAAACGGCGTCTGATGTAATTTTGCTGAAGTCGGGCTTGAGCAAGAACTCCAATCCTTTCATTGCTCCGGGAAGCATCACGGCACATACCGCAAGCAACACGATGATGATGAAAAGCATTGGCATCATGATTTTCGAAGCCTGTTCGATGCCTCTTTGTACACCTTTTACGATAATGAAATGCGTCATTCCAACAAATGCCAATAGCCAAATGAGCGGGCGCCAGGGATTTTGAGAAAAGTCCTGGAACTGGGTCACGAAATCATCGGCAGACTTTCCGAGCAGGTTTCCCGTAGCCGACTGGAAGATATATTCCAAAGTCCAACCCGAAACCACCGAATAATAGCCTAAGATGAGGAAGCCCGTAAGCACGCCCAAATAGCCCACGTATTTCCAACCGCCTTTAGGGACTAATACCTTAAAAGCCTCTCCTGTACTGGCTTTGGCTCTGCGCCCGATGGTAAATTCGGCAATCATAATCGGTAATCCGAAGAGAAATACACACCCTAAATAAATAAGGATGAATGCTGCTCCTCCATGATTTCCCGTCTCGTATGGGAAACGCCATACATTGCCCAAACCTACCGCCGAACCTGCCGCTGCAAGGATTGCGCCTATCTTGCTCGCGAAACTGATGCGCTCACTATTTTGCATAAAATTGTCCTTTCTGTTTACATTTTAAAACTTGGATTCGGCAAATGTACGAAAAAGTTTGTATTTTTGCCTAAAATTTGAACAAATTAAATATGAAACATTATCCGTTATCCATTCTTGTCATTGCCATTATTTGCTATTTGTCTTTTTTCACCCCGCCCAAAACTGATATGGAGGAGATTCCGAACATTGACAAATTGGCTCATCTTTGCATGTATGGGGGCTTGACTCTCGTCTTGTGGTTTGAATATTTGCGGCATAATCCGGAAATCCGTTGGAAACGTGTCACGCTTATAGGTTTTGCACTTCCAGTCTTGATGAGCGGGATGATTGAAATATTGCAAGCGACTTGTACATCCAACCGGAGCGGGGATTGGCTTGATTTTGCGGCTAATTGCGCCGGAGTCTTATTAGGGTGTTTGTTCAGTTATTATGTTGTCCGCCCTTTTTTGAATCGATAGAACGGTTATGGATATACTCCTTATTATTATAGGTGTCATTTGCCTGATAGTTGCAATGTTGGGTTGTGTGCTTCCTTTACTTCCCGGACCGCCTCTTGCATACGTGGGCATGCTGCTTTTCCATTTCACCGACCGTTTGCAATTTACCCCTGTGCAGTTAGTCGTATGGGCGGTATTGGTCATCTTTGTGCAAGTGCTCGATTATGTGATTCCGATGTTGGGGACGAAATATGCCGGAGGTACCAAGTGGGGCAATTGGGGATGTGTTATCGGCACGGTGGTTGGTTTGTTTTTCCCGCCTTGGGGAATCATTCTCGGTCCTTTCTTCGGAGCAGTTCTCGGTGAATTGGTTGGGGATAAGAACCTGAAAGATGCTTTGCGCTCAGGCTTCGGCTCGTTGGCCGGCTTCTTGTTTGGGACGGTGATTAAGCTCATGTTGTGCGGTTATTTTGGTTGGCAATTTATTGCAGCCTTTTTTCGCCTTCAGTCCTAATAGGGTAGGACTGCTGTTTTGGCGTGTCAGTACTCCAGTCCTACCCCTGCTGGGACTTCAGTCCTACCCTATTAGGATTTTAGGAGGACTGGAATGTATCGGACGGAGCAGGCTTTTGCGTTGCCGGATGAAGCTTGTTTGAATTAGGAATGAATCTGACGTTTTATCGGATTTCAGTAGATTGAATTATGAATTACGTATGGTTGGGATAGGAACAGAGTAAAATTTATTACTTTTGCCACCGGATTGGTAATTAATTATAGATTCATTAATTGATGCGAAATATACTTTATGTACTCTTATTGGGGATGATTGTCTGCGTGCTGGCTGCTTCGTGTGGAGGTGGACAAGCCCGGCGCGAAGCTTTGCTCGACATTCTTTCATCAACCTCAACGGACGGGCAAACAGACTTCGCCCGCTTGGACTCCCTCGAAAAGGTCGCTCCCGATGCCGATGAGCACGAACGGGTGGTGCGCCGTTTGGTTCGTGCATGGCTGACCACTTTCGAAACCCAGCAAGCTGCGCCCGACTCCGTAACGGCACCCATTGTCGATTACTTGGAAAAGCACGGCACACCCCGCGAGCGGGTTCGCGCCCTCCTTCTGCATGGTATGGGCTTGGAGCGGAGGGACAATGCCGCCGATGCTCTGCTGGCGTACCAAAAGGCACTCCGCTTGGCCCGTCAAGGAGGCGACTCTACGCAAGTGCTCCTGTGCTGGATGAGGTTGGGCGAATTATATACTTTGCGTACCGAACTGCGCCATGAGATGACGGAAGCCTACGGGAATGCCATGCGCCTTGCCGAACAATTGGGCGATACGTCCCGGTTGTCCTCATGCCATGCCAACTTGGGGCGTCTGTATATAGCTGCCTTGCCCGGCGATTCTCTCTACGACCATTGGCAGGAGGGTGTCGCCCATTATCGCAAAGCGATTGAACTGGCGCACGAGGCAGGGGATGAGTTTAATGAGATGGTGGCCAAATACGAACTCGCTACACTCTACATGCACCGCCAGCATCCCTACGAGGCCCTGCCCCTGCTGCAAGAGACGAAAGACTTCGGGCTTCGCACGTTCCCCGACCAAAAAGGAGCCACGCTGTTTTCTCTGATTACTGTCTTCCTCCAACTTGACCGCCCTGACTCGGCGCAAGTCTACATCGACCAGGCTCTTGCCTTGCCTGCCCGTCAGAACAACATCCGCTACCACGTCTATGAGATGCTCTTCCAATACTATCAGGCGAAGAAGCTGCCCGACCTTGCCGCTTGGGCGGCCGACTCCCTCTTCCATTACCAACCTGCGGCTGCCCGGCAGCAGGTGTCTGTCCAGGTGGCGGAAGTCAAGGAGAAGTATGACAATGAGCAATTCTCCGAAGCCCATGCCCGCGTCAGCCGCGAGCGCAATAATAGCATCTTGATAGGCATATCCGTGGCTGTAGTTTTGTTGGTGATTATCGTTTGGGGACGCAAGGCATACCGTGACCGCTTACGCCGCCGTGAACGGCAATTGCACGAGAAGGACGAAGTCATCAATACCTTGCAAACTCATTTAGAAGAAGAAAAGGCGCATGTCGAGGAAGTTTCCGGCAGGCTATCGGATATAGAAGGTCGTGAGCACGAGTTGAGACATGCTCTGACTAACGATACGGAACTGATGCAACGTCTGCGCAAAGAGCCTAAGTTTTTGGACGATTCGGAGTGGGAAAAGCTGAAAGCGGTTGTAGACGATGTATACAAGGACTTTACGGTTCGTTTGCATGAACGTTTCCCTCAATTGTCGGAAGTCTATATACGCTATTGCATACTGATAAAGTTGCGTTTTACCGTGTCGCAGATAGCCATTCTTATGGCTGTAGCTCCCTCTTCTGTTTCCCAACAAAAGTCGCGCATTAAAAAGCGGTTACTTCAGACCGAAGGCTTTGTGTTCGGCGAAGGCGAGACGTTGGATGAGTGGATAGGACGATTTTGATGCCTTTGTATAGATTTCCTTTCTTTGATTTTGTCTATTTTGTTGATTAATAGTTGTTTGTGATTTGCCTCTTGTATAGATGTATAGCAAGGTTATGTCGGAGAAATGCACTAATTTTGTGCCGTTCATGCAATGAAAAACTTTAATGCTATACAAATATGAACAGACGAATTACTTTTCTTTGTATTTGCCTGCTGGCAACATTTGCCTTGCAGGCACAGACCTCGATTACGGGTAAGGTCGTGGACGAGAAGAGCCAGCCCTTGCCATACGCCAATGTAGTGTTGTTATCCCTTCCCGATTCCGCTTTCGTGACGGGAACGGTAAGTGACGAATCGGGTGCTTTCACCTTGCGGAGCGAGAGACCGAATCTGTTGCTTCGGGTTTCCTCCATCGGTTATGCCACTCTATATAATAAGGTAGAGAAATCGGATATAGGGGTGATTCAGCTTTTGCCCGATGCGCAGTTGTTGGGAGAGGTAGTAGTGAAAGGTGATTTGCCCAAGGTGCAGTTGAAAGGGGATGCACAGGTGACGAATGTACAAGGCACAATCTTGGAGAAAGCAGGTACGGGCAATGATTTGCTGAGCAAGCTTCCCGGTGTATCGGCTGATGAAGGAGCGGTAAACGTGTTCGGAAGCGGTGCGGCTGAAATCTACATCAACGGGCGCAAGATGCGCAACGCATCGGAATTAGACCAGCTTTCATCGGATAACGTGAAGCGGGTAGAGGTAGTCCGCAATCCGGGCGCAAGGTATGACGCTACAGTAAAAGCCGTGGTGCGCATCTATACCAAGAAGGCACAGGGCGAAGGTTTTGGTTTTGATAACCGCTTTTCCACTTATTACAAGTACGGATGGATGGTACTCGATCAGTTTAATTTTAATTACAGCAAGAACAAGTTTAACTTAAGCGGAATGCTGTATGGATCGAATACGCACGGAGGGGACGACAAGACGCTGGTGACCGAAACTTTTCTTGATAAGGTGTGGAGGCAGTCGAACGATTTGCGTACTCGGGGGCATGATCAGGATTTGACCGCTATGCTTTCACTCAACTACCAGTTTAACGAGAACCATTCGGCTGGCGTACGTTACGAGTTTGACCGTATGCCTCGGTATATGTGGGATATTAATTCATACGCCGAAGTGACGCAAGACGCAGCACTTTATGAAGAGAACGTCAGTACAGGCTGGCAGAACCGTCCCGGAACTAGCCATTCGTTGAATGCTTACTATAACGGGCAGGCTGGAGATTGGAACATCGACTTCAATGCCGACGGACTTTGGTCGTATAGGAAGATGTTGCAGGATATGATTGAACGGTACACCTTGGCGGGGGAGGCTCCGCAAGAGCAGCGTGTCACAAGTTATAACAAAGACAAGAATACTCTTTATGCCGCTAAGTTGGTGGTGAGCCGTCCATTATGGGAGGGTAATCTTTCGTTTGGGGGCGAATATACTTACACTGACCGCATTAATAATTACGTCAATGAGCAAGGCATCCTCAGCGATGACCATAGCAATATCCGCGAAGATGCTGTTTCGGCTTTTGTTGAATATGCCCGGAGCTTCGGTCCGTTGCAGGTCCGGGCAGGTGTGCGTTACGAACACTTGGTTTCCGATTACTACGAAAACGGTATCCGCATCGATGAGCAAAGCCGTACGTACGACAATGTATTTCCCTCTTTCTCGCTTTCCATGCCTGTGGGCAAGGCCGATCTTTCGCTCAGTTATACAAGCAGCATTTACCGGCCTGCTTACTGGTATTTGCGCAGCAATGTCACTTATGTCAATCGTTATACTTACGAGAGCGGAAATCCTTTGCTTCGCCCTTCGCTCATAAACCGTCTTTCGCTGGATGCTTCGTACAGATGGATTTATTTCAACGTTCGCTACATCCATGGTAAAGATGCCATTGTGCAGGCTTGCAATGCTTATTCGGAAGAGAATCCTACCATATCGTTGTTAGTCAATGTCAATAAGTATAATTCTGATAAGTTATATGCTACGTTGACTTTATCGCCTACTTTCGGTGTCTGGTCGCCCCAACTTACGCTGATGTTTCTTCAGCAATGGTATCAAGTAGATACGCCCCACGGACAGGTCAACTTTAATAATCCGATAGGCAACTTCGTGTGGCGTAATAATTTCCGTCTGCCGCTTGGCTTTAGTTTCGATGTAGACTTGGGGCTTGATACGCCCGGTGATAACGAGACTTATCATCTGAACGATATAGCTTGGTATGCCAATGTCGGTATTCGCAAATCGTTTTGGAATGAGCGTTTTAGCTTGCATCTGCAAGGTACAGACGTGTTTTCTTCTAACCGTATGTGTGGCACATTTTATAGCGGCAATCGGTTGATGACCATTGATCAAGACCCTCGTCGTTTGATTCGTCTTACCCTGCGTTATAAGTTCAATGTCGCAAAGAGCAAGTACAAAGGTACGGGTGCAGGTCAGGATCAGCGGAGCAGAATGTAATTGGTTAATAATGAATAGTGAATAACGGATAATGGGGTGTTGGTGTCCCGTTATCCGTTATTTGTTTATAGGCTGTTGATTTCTTCTTCAGACAAGCCGCTGCATTCAGCAATTATGTTAATGGCAACTCCTTTAGCTTTCAGGCTTCGTGCCATTTCCATCGCTTTCTTCTTTTCTCCTTTTTCGATTCCGATTTTCTCTCCTTCTTTGAGTCCCTCCTCACGTCCTTCCTCCTTCGATTTAATCTTCGCTGTCTCGATGGTATTTATCCAGTCTCGGTACACTTTCAGGCTTTCTTCGTAACTGTCGTATTCTGCTTTGGTAAATTTGGCAACTTCTGCAGCTTCAAACAGCTTGGTGAATATCCGTTCTTGCAAAGCTTTGGGGCGTTCTAATAAGCGGGACAGGTTGCGTAGCACGAAGAGCCATTTCTCGAACATGTCGTTTAGTTCTTCTTCTTTCTTATTGAACTTCGGCATTTCCAAATAGATAAAAGTCAGCTTGTCGTAGAACACTTCCTTGGTGCGGGTGTCTATGAGCTTCACTTCGTGGTGATAGTAGTCATTGCTCTGCTCGTCGAAAGTGAAATTGAGTATACCGATGACGTAGACGGCTTTCAGGCGGTAATTCCATTCGCCTTTCTGCCCTTGCTCGCGGATAGGGAAGGTGGCGTAGTAGAGGCTGCGGTCTTTGAAGAACTGCTGTTCCCCGCGTTGCATTTCGACGAGTATCTTTTCGCCGTTCTCGTTTTCGCAATAGACATCGAACACTGCCTTTCGGTCTGCTTCGCTTGTGCCGAGGTGTTCGGTGTTAAGGTAAGTGAGGTCTTTTACCACTTCCTTTCCGCTCAGCAGGCTGTTGATGAAACTGATAAGTAGGTCTTTGTTCATTTCCGTCCCGAATAGCTTCTTGAATCCGAAGTCGGTATAGGGGTTGACGTAGCGGTCTTTAAGTTCTCTGCTGTCCATAAGTCGATGTGTTTTAGAGATGTGACGTATGCAAAGATAACGGATTTTTTGTAATCCGGCAATGCTCGTTGTGTTCGGAATCATATTATTTATATCTTTGTACCGGAAAATATGTACTTCAATGAAACCGAATGCCGTAACTTGTCTTTTGTTGATTGCCTGTGTGTTGAACTTGTTGTTCGGCTGTTCTCATCGGAAAGCAGTTCCTTTGCCCGAATTGGAGCAGGCGGAAGCGGTGATGTTCGAGCATCCTGATAGTGCCTTGCATATCTTGCAGCGTATGCCGAAGCCTACGGATAAAGAGCAGCACGCCTTGTGGTGCCTGTTAGTGACGCAAGCGGAATGCAAACAATTATTGCCTGTTCCTTCCGATTCGTTGATTCGGATAGCATACGATTATTATAAGCCTACGGATGATGCGCGGCGTAAGGCAATGGCTGCGCTTTATATGGGAACTGTAAATTATAGCTTGTGTAATGCAAAGGAAGCGCAGGCTTTTTACTTGGAAGCTGCGGAGGAGATGAAGAAAACGGATGATTATAAATTGGGGTATTTAGTAATGTCGGGATTGGGGAATCTTTATCTTTATCGTGATTTGACGGATTATGCATTGGAAGCTTGTCAAAAAGCTTTAGATTATGCGGTAAAAGATTCGAATAAACGTTATGAGATGGCTTCTTCCCGTTTGTTGGCAAGATGCTATAGCCTTAAAAAGGACTTTAGTAAATCGATAGCGTTTTATATGCGTGCGATTGATTTGGCAGACAGTTTAAAGCGTTGGCATTTTTGTTGTGCAACAAAGGCGGAATTGGCAAATGTCTATTCTGGTTTAAAACAATATGATAGAGCCTTGTTTATAGAAAGGGAAGTATTAAAGAGCGGTTTTGTATCTGAACAATTATATTATGGAATAGGGATGAAACTTTCTTGAATGAACGGCTCAGCCTGCAATTGCAAGGTACGGATTTGTTTAACTCTAGCCAAGCACGCGCTGTCCAATATAACAGCAAGCGTACAACAATGCTTGACCAGCAAGCCCGCCGCTCTTTCCGCCTTACGTTGCGTTACAAATTCAACGTCACAAAGAGCAAGTATAAAGGTACGGGAGCAGGGCAGGAGCAGCGGAGCCGTATGTAATCAGTTCATAGTAAAGAATGAATAGGAAATAGTGGATAATTAGTTGATTGATTCTTGCTTATTATTGTTTTAGCTGGCATCCTTTTACGGTTTCCGTCCCAAAAACGTACGGTTTTGCATCGGAGAACGTATGTTCTTGGTATGGAAACCGTACGTTTTTGGGACGGAGACCGTAGAAGGGAGACTATAGGGAAGAGATTTTGATAGAAGATAGAAGAAAATTTCATCATTCTCAGAATTTTATGCGAAAACAGTTTGTGCATTAAAAAGTTATTTGTAATTTTGCAGCCCGAAATGTATAGTTTCGGCTACGAATGAAGAAAACAATAAATACAATAATATAAATAATTAAAAATCAAACAAAATGCCTACTATTCAACAGTTAGTAAGAAAAGGAAGAAAGGTTTTGGTTGAGAAGAGTAAATCGCCTGCATTGGATTCATGTCCTCAAAGACGTGGCGTTTGCGTGCGTGTTTACACTACAACTCCGAAGAAACCGAATTCTGCAATGCGTAAAGTTGCTCGTGTGCGTCTGACAAACTCTAAGGAAGTGAACTCTTACATTCCGGGAGAAGGCCACAACTTGCAAGAACACTCTATCGTATTGGTACGTGGCGGTCGTGTAAAAGACCTTCCGGGTGTACGTTACCATATCGTTCGTGGAACCTTGGATACTGCCGGTGTTGCCGGACGTACTCAAAGACGTTCTAAATACGGTGCTAAGCGCCCGAAACCGGGACAAGCTGCTCCGGCAAAAGGTAAGAAATAATCCGTCTGCCGAGCGTAACTAATTTAATTTATTCATTCGTTTTGGTTTGCAGGAAAGGCTTTAAGGTTGAGTAAATGTCTTGGAGGAGACGTTGAAGAAGACGAAAAAGGTACAGCCCCAAACTGAACATTATTATCAAACAAAATGAGAAAAGCAAAACCTAAAAAACGTGTCATCCTTCCGGATCCGGTGTACAACGACCAGAAGGTGTCTAAATTCGTAAACCACTTGATGTACGACGGTAAGAAGAATACTTCTTACGAAATCTTCTACAAGGCAATGAACTTGGTAGGAGCGAAGCTTCCGGGCGAAGAAAAATCAGCTTTGGAAGTGTGGAAAAAAGCATTGGATAATGTAACTCCTCAGTTGGAAGTGAAATCTCGCCGTATCGGTGGAGCTACTTTCCAGGTTCCGACTGAAATCCGTCCGGAACGTAAAGAGTCAATTTCAATGAAAAACCTGATTGCTTTCGCACGTAAACGTGGCGGAAAGTCGATGGCTGATAAATTGGCTGCTGAAATTTTGGATGCGTACAACGAACAAGGCGGTGCTTTCAAACGTAAAGAAGATATGCACCGTATGGCTGAAGCTAACCGTGCATTCGCTCACTTCAGATTCTAATTCAAGTATATAACTAATTAAGAAGGATTTAAAATGGCTAAACATGATTTGCATTTGACCCGTAACATCGGTATCATGGCTCACATCGATGCGGGTAAAACCACTACTTCGGAACGTATTCTGTTCTATACTGGTTTGACTCACAAGATTGGTGAAGTTCATGACGGCGCTGCTACGATGGACTGGATGGAACAAGAGCAGGAACGTGGTATCACTATTACCTCTGCTGCTACTACCACTTATTGGAATTATGCCGGCAACAAGTACAAAATCAACTTGATTGATACTCCGGGACACGTGGACTTTACCGCTGAGGTAGAACGTTCGTTGCGTGTGTTGGACGGTGCTGTAGCTACATATTGTGCTGTAGGTGGTGTTGAACCTCAGTCGGAAACCGTATGGCGTCAGGCTGACAAATACAGCGTGCCTCGTATCGGTTACGTAAATAAAATGGACCGTTCGGGTGCTGACTTCTTCGAAGTTGTCCGCCAGATGAAAGATGTATTGGGTGCTAATCCGTGTCCGGTGGTTATTCCTATCGGTGCCGAAGAAAACTTCAAGGGATTGGTTGACTTGATTAAGATGAAGGCTATTTATTGGCACGATGAAACCATGGGTGCTGACTATTCTGTAGAAGAAATTCCTGCAAACTTGGTTGATGAAGCTAACGAATGGCGTGATAAGATGCTGGAAAAAGTAGCTGAATTCGATGAGGCATTGATGGAAAAATACTTCGAAGATCCTTCTACGATTACCGAAGAAGAAATCCTGCGTGCGTTGCGTGCCGGAACATTGAAGATGGAAATCGTGCCGATGTTGTGCGGTTCTTCATTCAAGAACAAAGGTGTGCAGACGTTGTTGGATTATGTCTGCGCTTTCTTGCCTTCTCCGCTGGATACTCCGAACATTATCGGAACAAACCCGAATACCGGAGCTGAAGAAGACCGTAAGCCGAGCGAAGATGAAAAAACAGCTGCTTTGGCATTTAAGATTGCTACCGACCCGTATGTAGGTCGTCTGACTTTCTTCCGCGTTTACTCAGGTAAGGTTGAGGCAGGTTCTTACATCTACAACTCTCGTTCGGGCAAGAAAGAACGTGTGTCTCGTTTGTTCCAGATGCACTCTAACAAGCAGAACCCTGTAGAGGTAATCAGTGCAGGTGATATCGGCGCAGGTGTAGGATTCAAAGATATCCGCACCGGTGATACATTGTGCGATGAAACCGCTCCTATCGTATTGGAATCTATGGACTTCCCCGAACCGGTTATCGGTATCGCGGTAGAGCCGAAGACTCAGAAAGACTTGGACAAGCTGTCTAACGGTTTGGCTAAGTTGGCTGAAGAAGACCCGACATTCACTGTACGTACAGACGAGCAAACCGGTCAGACGATTATCTCTGGTATGGGTGAGCTTCACTTGGATATCATCATCGACCGTCTGAAACGTGAATTTAAGGTAGAATGTAACCAAGGTCGTCCGCAGGTTAACTACAAGGAAGCTATCACGAAGACCGTTGAATTGCGTGAAGTGTACAAGAAACAGTCAGGTGGTCGTGGTAAGTTCGCTGACATCATCGTTGCTGTAGGTCCGGTTGACGAAGATTGGAAGCAAGGCGGGTTGCAGTTCATCGATGAGGTGAAAGGTGGTAATGTGCCTAAGGAATTTATCCCTTCTGTACAGAAAGGTTTCCAAACCGCTATGAAGAATGGCGTGTTGGCAGGATTCCCGCTTGATTCGTTGAAGGTTGTGTTGAAAGATGGTTCGTTCCACCCGGTAGACTCTGACCAGTTGTCATTTGAAATCTGTGCAATCCAAGCATATAAGAATGCTTGTGTGAAGGCAGGTCCGGTTTTGATGGAGCCGATTATGAAGCTGGAAGTAGTTACTCCGGAAGAAAACATGGGTGATGTAATCGGTGACTTGAACAAGCGCCGTGGCCAGGTAGAAGGCATGGAAACAAGCCGTTCGGGTGCCCGTATCGTGAAGGCAATGGTTCCGCTGGCAGAAATGTTCGGCTATGTAACTGCTTTGCGTACGATTACTTCAGGCCGTGCTACTTCGTCAATGACTTACGATCACCATGCACAGGTATCTTCTTCTATTGCTAAGGCTGTGTTGGAAGAAGTAAAAGGTCGTACAGACTTGGTATAATAAAAGAATCGTTTGAAGCTGATGAGGGTTAGCGAATGACTCTTAACCCTCATGCTTCATTCGCATGTATAATTAATAAGGTAAATAAAATGAGTCAGAAAATTAGAATTAAATTGAAATCTTACGACCACAACTTGGTAGATAAGTCAGCTGAGAAGATCGTAAAGACAGTGAAGGCAACCGGCGCTATTGTAAGCGGTCCGATTCCATTGCCTACTCACAAGCGTATTTTTACAGTGAACCGTTCGACTTTCGTTAACAAGAAGTCGCGTGAACAGTTCGAATTGTCTTCTTACAAGAGACTGATTGACATCTATAGCTCGACTGCAAAGACAGTAGACGCTTTGATGAAATTGGAATTGCCGAGTGGGGTAGAAGTAGAAATTAAAGTTTAATGAATTTAAAAATTAACTGAAATGCCAGGATTATTAGGAAAGAAAATCGGAATGACATCCGTTTTCAGTGCTGATGGTAAGAATGTACCATGCACTGTTATCGAAGCTGGTCCTTGTGTAGTTACTCAGATTAAGAGTGTAGAAAAAGATGGCTATGCAGCTGTTCAGTTGGGCTTCCAAGACATGAAGGAAAAGCATACAACTAAACCGTTGATGGGTCACTTCAAAAAAGCTGGAGTAACTCCCAAGAGACACTTGGCCGAGTTCAAAGATTTCTCAGAAGAATTGAATTTAGGTGACACCATTACTGTAGAATTGTTCAATGACACTCCTTACGTGGATGTTATCGGAACTTCTAAGGGTAAAGGTTATCAGGGAGTTGTAAAACGCCATGGATTCGGTGGTGTAGGTCAGACTACTCACGGTCAGCACAACCGCGCACGTAAGCCGGGTTCTATCGGTGCATGTTCATATCCTGCTAAAGTATTCAAGGGAATGCGCATGGCTGGACACATGGGCTGCGACAGAGTGACTACTCACAACTTGCAAGTATTAAAAGTTATCCCCGAACACAATCTGCTTTTGATTAAGGGCTCTGTTCCGGGTTACAAAGGTTCAATCGTAATAATTGAGAAATAATGGAAGTTAATGTATTAAATATTAAGGGTGAGGATACCGGAAGAAAGGTTGTCTTGAACGACGCTATCTTCGGGATTACTCCAAATGACCACGCTATTTACATGGCTGTAAAGCAGTACATGGCTAACCAACGCCAAGGTACTCACAAGTCAAAGGAAAGAAGCGAAATCAGTGGTTCTACTCGTAAATTAGGTCGTCAGAAAGGTGGTGGCGGTGCACGTCGCGGTGATATCAACTCTCCGTTGTTGGTTGGTGGTGCTCGTGTATTCGGTCCGAAACCTCGTGATTATAGCTTTAAGTTGAATAAGAAAGTGAAACTTTTAGCTCGTAAATCTGCTTTGTCATACAAAGCTCAGGCTAACAACATTGTAGTGGTTGAAGACTTCACATTTGAGGCTCCAAAGACAAAAGATTTCGTAAATGTTGTGAATAATCTTAAAGTAGCTGGTAAGAAGTTGCTTATGGTTTTGCCGGAAGCAAATAAAAACGTATATTTGTCAGCTCGAAATTTAGAGCGTACGAATTTGGCGATTGCTTCTGCGCTGAATACCTATACGGTATTGAACGCAGAAACTCTTGTTGTTACGGAGAATGCATTGAAAGCTATCGAGGAAACCTTAGTTAAATAATTAAAGGAGGCAGATGTAATATGGGAATAATTGTAAAACCGTTGGTTACAGAGAAGATGACGGCAATATCTGACAAGATGAACAACCGTTTTGGCTTTATTGTGCGTCCTGAATTCAACAAATTAGAAATTAAGCGTGAAATCGAAGCTACGTATAATGTTACAGTGTTGGATGTAAACACGATGCGTTATCAGGGAAAGAATAAAACCCGTTATACAAAATCAGGCTTGCTCAAGGGTCGCAAGAATGCTTTCAAGAAAGCGATTGTAACCTTGAAGGAAGGTGATACGATTGATTTTTATAGTAATATTTAAATAGAAGATGGCAGTACGTAAATTTAAGCCCACAACACCGGGGCAGAGACACAAAATTATTGGTACTTTTGAGGAAATTACTGCATCGGTACCAGAAAAATCTCTTGTGTATGGTAAGCGTTCTACAGGTGGTCGTAACAATGTAGGTAAAATGACAATGCGCTACATGGGTGGCGGTCATAAGAGAAAATACCGTATCATCGATTTCAAGAGAAATAAAGACGGTGTTCCAGCAGTGGTAAAAACAATCGAGTACGATCCGAACCGTTCGGCTCGCATCGCTTTGTTGTTTTATGCTGATGGAGAAAAAAGATATATTATTGCTCCTAATGGATTGCAAGTAGGCAGCACATTGATGTCTGGAGCGAATGCGGCGCCAGAGATTGGTAACGCACTTCCTTTAGAGAATATCCCTGTAGGTACTGTGATTCATAACATTGAATTGCGTCCGGGACAAGGTGCAGCTTTGGTTAGAGCGGCTGGTAATTTCGCTCAGTTGACTTCGCGTGAGGGTGATTATTGCGTTATTAAGTTGCCTTCGGGTGAGTTGAGAAAGATCCTGTGTACTTGTAAGGCTACCATTGGTAGTGTAGGTAATTCAGACCATGCGTTGGAGTCTTCAGGTAAGGCAGGTCGTTCGCGTTGGTTAGGACGTCGCCCGCACAACCGTGGTGTTGTTATGAACCCTGTTGATCACCCGATGGGTGGTGGTGAAGGACGTCAGTCAGGAGGTCATCCGAGATCACGCAAAGGTTTGTATGCTAAGGGCTTGAAGACAAGAGCTCCGAAGAAGCAGTCTTCTAAGTATATAATTGAAAGAAGAAACTAATAACAACTGATTTTAATTGAGAAAATTATGAGTCGTTCATTAAAAAAAGGTCCATATATTAATGTAAAACTGGAAAAAAAGGTGCTTGCAATGAATGAAAGCGGCAAGAAGTCAGTTGTTAAGACGTGGGCCAGAGCTTCAATGATTTCGCCTGATTTCGTTGGGCATACAATTGCAGTTCATAACGGAAATAAGTTTATTCCTGTTTATGTTACAGAAAATATGGTAGGACATAAGTTGGGTGAGTTTGCTCCGACGCGTACGTTCCGTGGCCATGCTGGTAACAAGAAAAAATAACAGGAGCTTTTTGGAATAATAAAAAGTGAATAATAATGGGAGCAAGAAAAAAAATATCGGCTGAAAAGAGAAAAGAAGCCCGCAAGACCATGTATTTTGCAAAATTGCAAAATGTGCCAAGTTCTCCGCGTAAAATGCGTCTCGTGGCAGACATGATTCGCGGTATGGAGGTGAACCGTGCACTTGGCGTTTTGAAGTTTTCTTCAAAAGCAGCTTCTGCAAAAGTAGAAAAATTGTTACGCTCTGCTATTGCGAACTGGGAAACTAAGAACGAGCGCAAGGCTGAGGATGGCGAACTTTATGTAACCAAGATTTTTGTTGATGAAGGAGTTACTCTGAAAAGAATGAGACCGGCTCCACAGGGTAGAGGTTACAGAATTCGCAAACGTTCTAACCATGTGACTTTGTTTGTTGATTCTAAAAATACTAATGATAAAAATTAAGAGTAGATGGGACAGAAAGTTAATCCGATAAGCAACCGTTTAGGAATAATCAGAGGATGGGATTCTAACTGGTACGGTGGCAAGAATTATGGTGACGCTTTGTTGGAAGACAGCAAAATTCGTAAATATCTGAATGCCAGACTTGCAAAAGCCAGCGTTTCAAGAATCGTGATCGAACGTACTCTGAAATTGGTAACAATTACTGTATGTACTGCTCGTCCGGGTATTATCATTGGTAAAGGTGGTCAGGAAGTTGATAAGTTGAAAGAAGAGTTGAAGAAGATCACCGACAAGGATATTCAAATCAATATCTTTGAAGTAAAGAGACCTGAACTTGATGCTGTGATTGTGGCTAATAACATTGCCCGTCAGGTAGAAGGTAAAATTGCTTACCGCCGCGCAATCAAGACAGCTATTGCCAATACCATGCGTATGGGTGCTGAAGGCATCAAAGTATTGATTTCTGGTCGTTTGAACGGAGCTGAAATGGCACGTTCAGAGATGTATAAGGAAGGTCGTACACCGTTGCATACTTTCCGTGCAGATATCGATTACTGCCATGCTGAAGCTTTGACTAAAGTCGGTCTGTTGGGTATTAAAGTATGGATTTGCCGTGGTGAAGTTTATGGAAAGCGTGAATTGGCTCCTAACTTTACTCAGACGAAAGACAACGGTCGTGGTGGAAACGGAAATAATAGTGGTAAGAATTTCCGTAGAAAGAAAAATAACAATCGCTAACGAATTTGAATTTTAGGAATTATGTTACAACCGAAAAAGACAAAATTCAGAAGACAGCAGAAAGGCAGCGCAAAGGGAAATGCTCAGCGTGGTCATCAATTGGCTTTCGGAACTTTTGGCATCAAGTCTTTGCAGACTAAATGGATTACTGGACGTCAAATTGAAGCAGCTCGTATTGCTGTAACTAGATATATGCAACGTCAAGGTCAGATTTGGATCCGTATATTCCCGGATAAACCAATTACCCGTAAGCCTGCTGATGTACGTATGGGTAAAGGTAAAGGTAATCCGGAAGGCTTTGTTGCTCCAGTAACTCCGGGACGTATCCTGATTGAAGTAGAAGGAGTATCTTTTGAAGTAGCAAAAGAAGCTTTGCGCCTGGCGGCTCAAAAACTTCCTGTTACAACTAAGTTTATTGTTAGACGTGATTACGACGCAAGTCAAAATGCTTAATTGATATGAAGATTGCAGAAATTAGAGAAATAGCTACCAATGAATTGGCTGAAAGAATTCAGACCGAAGTTGCTAATTATAATCAAATGGTGTTGAACCATTCAATTTCTCCATTGGAAAATCCTGCACAAATCAAGTCATTGCGTAGAACTATTGCGCGCATGAAATGTGAATTGCGTCAGAGAGAACTTAACAACAAATAATGGGTCTTATGGAAGGTAGAAATTTAAGAAAGGAAAGAACAGGTGTTGTAATCAGCAACAAGATGGATAAGACCGTTACTGTTGCTGCTAAGTTTAAGGAGAAACACCCTATTTATGGTAAGTTCGTTTCTAAAACGAAAAAATACCATGCTCATGATGGAAAGAACGAGTGTGGAATCGGTGATACAGTACGTATCATGGAGACTCGTCCGTTGAGCAAAACTAAAAGATGGAGAGTGGTTGAAATAATCGAAAGAGCTAAGTAATTATGATACAAGCAGAATCCAGACTTACAGTATGTGATAACAGTGGCGCAAAAGAAGCTCTTTGTATCCGCGTGTTGGGTGGTACAAAGAGACGCTACGCTTCTGTTGGGGATGTGATTGTTGTTTCTGTTAAGAGCGTAATCCCCTCAAGTGATATTAAAAAAGGTGCAGTATCTAAAGCTTTGGTGGTACGTACTAAGAAAGAAATCCGTCGTGCTGACGGTTCTTACATTCGTTTTGATGATAATGCATGCGTGCTGTTGAATAACGCAGGCGAAATTAGAGGAAGTCGTATCTTTGGACCAGTAGCGAGAGAGTTGCGTAGTGCGAATATGAAAGTGGTTTCACTTGCACCTGAAGTACTTTAATTTTGTAAAAGAGTAAAGTAATGAGTAAGTTACATATTAAAAAAGGCGATACAGTTTACGTAAACTCTGGCGAAGACAAGGGTAAAACTGGACGTGTGTTGAAAGTTCTTGTAAAAGAAGGACGGGCAGTGGTTGAAGGTATCAACATGGTATCTAAGAGCACTAAACCTAATGCAAAGAATCCTCAGGGAGGTATTGTGAAGCAGGAAGCTCCTATTCACATCTCTAACTTGAATCCGGTTGACCCGAAGACAGGTAAACCGACACGTATTGGTAGAAGAGAAAGTTCTGATGGAAGAACATTTGTACGTTACGCTAAAAAATCGGGAGAGGAGATTAAATAATGAGTAATACTGCTAGCCTTAAGAAAGAATATGCAGAGCGTATTGCTCCTGCATTGAAGAATCAATTCCAGTATTCTTCGACTATGCAAATTCCTGTACTCAAGAAGATTGTAATCAATCAAGGTTTGGGTATGGCTGTTGCTGATAAGAAAATTATTGATGTTGCAATCAACGAGTTGACTGCTATTACTGGTCAGAAAGCTGTTGCAACAGTATCACGTAAGGATATCGCAAACTTCAAGTTGCGTAAGAAAATGCCGATTGGAGTGATGGTTACTTTGCGTCGTGAAAGAATGTACGAATTCCTTGAAAAACTTATTCGTGTGGCTTTGCCGCGTATCCGTGACTTTAAAGGTATCGAAAGTAAGTTTGATGGAAGAGGTAACTATACATTGGGTATTCAGGAACAGATTATCTTCCCTGAAATCAATATCGATGGCATTACCAAAATTTTAGGAATGAACATTACTTTCGTAACTTCTGCTAAAACAGACGAAGAAGGTTATGCGCTGTTGAAGGAATTCGGTTTACCGTTTAAAAACGCTAAAAAAGACTGATAGATATGGCAAAAGAATCAATGAAAGCTCGTGAAGTTAGAAGAGCTAAGCTGGTAGCCAAATATGCAGAAAAACGTGCTGCTTTGAAGAAAATTGTGAAATCAGGTGATCCGGTTGCAGCTTTCGAAGCATCTCAAAAATTGCAAGACCTGCCTAAGAACGCAAATCCGATCCGCTTGCACAACCGTTGTAAGTTGACGGGACGTCCTAAAGGCTATATGCGCCAGTTCGGAATTTCACGTATCCAATTCCGTGAAATGGCATCTAACGGACTTATTCCGGGTGTAAAAAAAGCAAGTTGGTAACGAGTGTTTATTATTAAATATTGTCAGGGTAGTCCTGATTAATTTAACGATTAAATTTATGACAGATCCAATCGCAGATTATCTCACAAGGTTGAGAAATGCAATTAGTGCAAAGCACAGAGTTGTGGAAGTGCCTGCTTCAAATTTGAAAAAGGAAATTACAAAAATCCTGTTTGACAAAGGTTACATCCTGAATTACAAATTTGTTGAAGATGGTCCTCAGGGTACTATCAAAGTGGCTTTGAAGTATGATGCCGTTAATAAGGTGAATGCTATTAAAAAGCTGATTAGAGTATCTACTCCGGGTATGCGTAAGTATACAGGTTACAAGGACATGCCGAGAGTTATTAACGGATTAGGTATTGCTATTATATCTACTTCCAAAGGTGTAATGACTGATAAAGAAGCTTCTGCTTTGAGAATAGGCGGCGAAGTTCTTTGTTATGTATATTAATGGAGGGTAAGCTATGTCAAGAATAGGTAAATTGCCAGTTGTTATTCCTGCAGGAGTGACTGTTACTCTGAAGGATAATGTAGTAAATGTGAAAGGGCCGAAAGGTGAGTTGAACCAATATGTGAATCCCGCTATTGAAGTGACGATCGCAGATGGACATGTGGTGTTGAAAGAAAATGAAAATGAAATGCTTGACAATTTGAAACAGCGTCATGCATATCATGGCTTGTATCGTGCTTTGATTCACAATATGGTTGTGGGCGTTTCAGAAGGTTATAAAAAGGAACTGGAATTGGTCGGCGTAGGTTATCGTGCATCAAATAACGGTAATATCATTGATTTTGCCTTGGGATATACGCATAATATTTTTATGCAGTTGCCTCCTGAAATCAAAGTAGAGACCAAATCTGAAAGAAATAAGAACCCTCTTATTATCTTGGAATCTTGTGACAAACAACTGCTTGGTCAGGTTTGTGCAAAGATACGTTCTTTCCGTAAGCCTGAACCTTATAAAGGAAAAGGTATTAAGTTTGTTGGTGAAGAAATTCGTAGAAAGTCTGGTAAGTCGGCTGGTGCTAAATAATTCTTATAAAATCGAATAATTATGACAACAAAAATAGAAAGACGAATCAAGATTAAATATAGAGTACGCAACAAGATTTCTGGTACTCCGGAACGTCCGCGTATGAGCGTTTTCAGAAGCAATAAGCAGATTTATGTTCAAGTTATTGATGACCTGAACGGAAAGACTTTAGCTGCTGCCTCTTCTTTGGGTATGGCTACCATGCCTAAAAAGGAACAAGCTGCTAAGGTAGGTGAGCTGATTGCTAAAAAAGCACAGGAAGCTGGAATTACGACTGTCGTATTCGACCGTAATGGTTACTTGTATCATGGGAGAGTAAAGGAAGTAGCTGATGCTGCTCGTAACGGTGGACTTAAATTTTAATGAATTATGGCAGTTAATAACAGAGTTAAGATCACTAGTGATATTGAGTTAAAAGACAGACTGGTTGCTATAAACCGTGTAACTAAGGTTACAAAAGGTGGTAGAACTTTTAGTTTTGCTGCAATTGTAGTAGTAGGAAATGAAGACGGTGTTATAGGCTGGGGTCTTGGAAAAGCAGGTGAAGTAACAACTGCGATTGCTAAAGGTGTAGAAGCTGCAAAGAAGAACCTGACACGTGTTCCTGTTTTGAAGGGTACTGTACCTCACGAACAGAGTGCTAAATTCGGCGGTGCTCAGGTTTTCATTAAACCGGCTTCGACTGGTACCGGTGTAGTGGCAGGAGGTGCAATGCGTGCTGTATTGGAAAGTGTAGGTGTTACCGATGTTTTGGCTAAGTCTAAAGGCTCATCTAACCCTCATAACCTTGTGAAAGCTACAATCCTTGCTTTGAGTGAAATGCGTGATGCACGTATGGTAGCTCAAAACAGAGGCGTAAGTTTGGATAAAGTATTTAGAGGATAAGGAGGTTTGTATATGTCAACTATTAAGATTAAACAAGTTAAAAGTAGAATTGGTGCTCCCGCAACTCAAAAGAGAACATTGGATGCACTGGGACTTCGTAAATTGAATCATATGGTTGAACGTGAAGCTACTCCTTCAGTTCTGGGTATGGTTGAAAAGGTAAAGCACCTTGTTACAGTCATTAAGTAATAATTAATAAAGAATTTTGCAATTATGAATTTAAATAGTTTACGTCCTGCAGCTGGTTCTACTAAGGCTAGAAAAAGAGTTGGTCGTGGTGCCGGTTCTGGTTTAGGTGGTACTTCTACAAGAGGACATAAAGGAGCAAAATCAAGATCGGGTTATTCTAAAAAGATCGGTTTTGAAGGAGGTCAGATGCCGCTTCAGCGCCGTGTCCCCAAATTTGGTTTTAAGAATATTAATCGTATTGAATACAAGGCTATCAATCTGGAAACTGTTCAAAGCTTGGCTACAGCTAAGAATCTGTCAAAGGTTGGTGTAAATGACTTGATTGAAGCCGGTTTTATTTCTTCTAATCAATTAGTGAAAGTTCTTGGTAACGGTAGTTTAACTACGAAGCTCGATGTAGAAGCTCATGCTTTTTCAAAGAGTGCAGTAGCTGCAATCGAAGCCGTTGGTGGTAATGCAGTAAAACTCTGATTCAATGAGAAAATCTATTGAAACATTAAAGAACATATGGAATATTGAGGATCTGAGACAGCGGATCCTCATTACTATATTGTTTGTCGCAATCTACAGATTCGGTTCGTATGTGGTTCTTCCAGGTATCAATCCTGATATGTTGTCAAAATTGCATGAACAAACAAGTGAAGGTCTTCTTGCCTTGTTGAACATGTTCTCTGGTGGAGCTTTTTCCAATGCATCTATTTTTGCGTTGGGAATTATGCCGTACATCTCTGCATCCATTGTGATTCAGTTGTTGGCGATTGCAGTTCCTTATTTCCAGAAACTACAGCGTGAAGGTGAGAGTGGACGTAGGAAAATTAATCAGTATACACGTATTCTGACAATTTTCATTTTGATTTTCCAGGCACCATCTTATCTGATCAACTTGAAAATGCAGGCAGGTCCGGCTCTTAATGCTTCATTAGATTGGACTTTCTTTATTATTACTTCTACCATCATTTTGGCAGCTGGAAGTATGTTTATCTTATGGCTGGGTGAAAGAATCACGGATAAAGGTATAGGAAACGGTATATCGTTGATTATCATGATTGGTATCATTGCTCGTCTTCCTCAAGCTTTTTCGGGTGAATTCGTTTCCCGCCTTGCTTCACCGGGAGCTGGTGGTATCATTATGTTCTTGTTGGAAATTGTGGTGTTGATTTTGGTAATCGCTGCTGCAATTCTCTTGGTGCAAGGTGTCCGTAAAATCCCTGTGCAATATGCGAAACGTATTGTCGGGAACAAGCAATATGGTGGTGCAAGACAATATATTCCTTTGAAGGTAAATGCTGCAAATGTAATGCCGATCATTTTTGCGCAGGCTATTATGTTTATTCCTATTACTTTTATCGGATTTTCAAATGTAGCTTCAGCAAGCGGTATCGCACGTGCTTTTGTTGACCATACTAGTTTTTGGTACAATTTGGTATTTGCTATTTTGATTATTGTATTTACGTGGTTTTATACTGCCATTACAATTAATCCGACGCAAATGGCTGAAGACATGAAGCGGAATAATGGCTTTATTCCAGGAATCAAACCAGGAAAAAGTACTGCAGATTATATTGATACGATTATGTCTCGTATTACTTTGCCGGGTTCTTTATTCTTGGCTATTATTGCTATCCTTCCTGCATTTGCCGGTATTTTCGGGGTTCAAGCTGAGTTTGCGCAATTCTTTGGCGGTACGTCTTTGTTGATTCTTGTAGGTGTTGTACTTGATACTTTGCAACAAGTAGAAAGTCATTTATTGATGCGTCATTATGATGGTCTGTTAAGTTCTGGAAGAATTAGAGGCCGTTCAGGCGTAGCTGCATATTAATTGCATTCAATATGATATTTCTAAAAACAGATGATGAAATAGAATTGTTACGCCAAAGTAATCTCCTTGTGGGGAGAACTTTGGCTGAACTTGCTAAGTTAATAAAGCCGGGGATTACGACAAGGCAACTTGATAAAGTAGCAGAAGAGTTTATCCGAGACCATGGTGCTGTTCCTACTTTCAAGGGATTTCCTAATCCTTATGGCGGTCCTTTTCCAGGTTCAATCTGTACTTCTGTAAATGATCAGGTTGTACATGGTATTCCTAATGATAATCCTTTAAAGGATGGGGATATTATTTCGATTGACTGTGGAACATATATGAACGGGTATTGCGGAGATTCTGCGTATACATTTTGTGTCGGTGAAGTAGAACCTGAAATCTTGGCTCTTTTGACAACAACAAAAGAGGCTTTATACAAAGGAATTGAAAATGCTGTTCATGGGAAGCGATTAGGAGATATTGGGTATGCTATTCAGCAACATTGCGAGGCTCATTCGTATGGTGTTGTCCGTGAATTTGTCGGACATGGAATAGGTAAAGAAATGCACGAAGACCCTCCTGTCCCTAATTACGGAAAACGCGGTACTGGCACTTTGTTGAAGAAAGGGATGTGTATAGCTATTGAACCTATGATTACATTAGGGGATAAGCAAATTGTTATGGAGAACGATCGTTGGACTATTCGGACGCGTGACCATAAATGTGCAGCCCATTTTGAACATACGGTAGCAGTTGGTTTAGGTAAAGCTGACATTCTATCATCGTTTGAATATATAGAAGAAGTATTGAAAAATAACAGATAAATTAATATATGGCAAAACAATCTGCAATTGAACAAGATGGAGTTATCGTAGAAGCATTGTCAAATGCAATGTTTCGTGTAGAGCTGGAAAATGGACATGAAATTACTGCTCATATTTCCGGGAAGATGAGAATGCATTATATTAAAATATTGCCGGGTGATAAGGTGCGTGTTGAAATGTCTCCTTATGACTTATCAAAAGGAAGAATCGTGTTTAGATATAAATAAAAAAGAAAATAGATATGAAAGTAAGAGCATCATTAAAAAAACGTACGCCGGATTGCAAAATCGTGAGACGTAATGGCCGTTTGTATGTTATTAATAAGAAAAATCCTAAGTATAAACAACGTCAAGGATAATTTATTATTATTTTTGCAGAAAAAATAATTTAAGTATATGGCTATAAGAATAGTTGGTGTAGATTTACCTCAAAATAAGAGAGGTGAGATTGCGTTGACATACATTTTTGGTATCGGACGCAGTAGTTCAGCGAAAATTTTGGATAAGGCAGGTGTTGACCGTGATCTGAAAGTTAAAGATTGGACTGATGATCAGGCTGCTAAAATTCGTGAGATTATTGGTGCTGAATATAAAGTGGAAGGTGATCTTCGTTCAGAAGTCCAGTTGAACATTAAACGATTAATGGATATAGGATGCTATCGTGGTGTTCGTCATCGTTTGGGTCTTCCTGTAAGAGGTCAGAGCACAAAGAATAATGCTCGTACACGTAAGGGAAGAAAGAAAACTGTTGCAAATAAGAAAAAAGCTACTAAATAATAATTGTTGATATGGCAAAAAAAACAGTCGCAGCTAAAAAAAGAAATGTGAAAGTCGATGCGAATGGACAGTTACATGTACATTCATCATTTAACAACATTATCGTTTCTTTGGCAAACAGTGAAGGTCAGATCATTTCATGGTCTTCAGCTGGAAAGATGGGATTCAGAGGTTCTAAGAAGAACACTCCTTATGCAGCTCAAATGGCTGCTCAAGATTGTGCAAAAGTGGCATACGATCTTGGCTTGAGAAAAGTGAAAGCTTATGTGAAAGGTCCTGGTAACGGACGTGAGTCTGCTATCCGTACGGTACATGGTGCTGGAATTGAAGTTACTGAAATTATTGATGTAACTCCATTACCTCATAACGGTTGTCGTCCTCCGAAGAGAAGAAGAGTATAATCAATTAGAGATAACCTATTTAAATGTAACTTGATTTTGTTAAATAATTGGATTGCACTTCCTTTCTGTAATCGCGGCTGCAACAAATTGAGTTCATGAGTAACAATTAATTTTAAATTAAAGAAAATGGCTAGATATACTGGACCAAAAACAAGAATTGCGCGTAAATTCGGTGAAGCAATCTTTGGAGCTGATAAAGTTTTGTCTAAGAAAAACTATCCTCCAGGACAACATGGAAATACTCGCCGCAGAAAGACTTCTGAATATGGAGTCATGTTGGCTGAGAAACAAAAAGCTAAATATACTTACGGTGTATTGGAAAAACAATTCCGTAATTTGTTTGAGAAAGCAGCAAGTATGAATGGTATTACCGGTGAAATCTTGTTGCAGAGTCTTGAATGTCGTTTGGATAATGTTGTGTTCCGTTTGGGTATTGCTCCTACTCGTGCTGCAGCTCGCCAATTGGTAGGTCATAAGCATATTACTGTGGATGGCAAAGTGGTAAATATTCCTTCTTTTGCTGTTAAGCCCGGACAGTTGGTAGGTGTGCGTGAAAAATCTAAGTCTTTGGAAGTTATTGCAAACTCTTTGGCTGGATTCAATCATAGCAAATATCCTTGGTTGGAATGGGATGAAAACTCAAAAACAGGCAAGCTGTTGCATGTTCCGGAAAGAGCAGACATTCCTGAAAACATTAAAGAACACATGATCGTAGAATTGTACTCTAAATAAAATAATTAATTTCATGGCGATATTAGCATTTCAAAAACCTGATAAAGTATTAATGTTGGAAGCGGATTCTAAATTTGGAAAGTTTGAATTCCGTCCGCTTGAACCCGGTTTCGGTATTACCGTTGGTAATGCTTTACGCCGTATTCTTCTTTCTTCGCTGGAAGGTTATGCGATTAACACGATTCATATTGAAGGTGTTGAACATGAGTTTGCGACCGTCCCCGGAGTTAAGGAGGATGTCACTAACATTATCTTGAACCTGAAACAAGTACGGTTCAAGCAAATAGTTGAGGAATTCGAAAACGAAAAGGTAAGCATTACCGTTGAGAATTCTACTGAATTTAAGGCAGGAGATATTGGTAAGTATTTGACCGGATTTGAAGTGTTAAATCCTGAATTAGTTATTTGCCATTTAGATTCAAAAGCAACTATGCAGATAGATCTTACAATCAACAAAGGTCGTGGATATGTACCGGCTGATGAAAACCGTGAGTTCTGCACCGATGTGAATGTAATTCCTATCGATTCTATTTACACGCCGATTCGTAATGTTAAATATGCGGTAGAAAACTATCGTGTAGAACAAAAAACCGACTACGAAAAGTTGGTACTGGAGATTACGACGGATGGTTCCATTCACCCGAAAGAAGCGCTGAAAGAAGCTGCAAAGATTCTGATTTATCACTTTATGTTGTTCTCTGATGAAAAGATTACATTGGAAACTTCAGATGCTGATGGTAATGAAGAATTTGATGAAGAAGTTTTGCACATGCGCCAGTTGCTGAAGACCAAGTTGGTTGATATGGACTTGTCAGTTCGTGCACTAAACTGTTTGAAAGCTGCTGATGTAGAAACATTAGGAGATTTGGTACAGTTTAATAAGACCGATTTGTTGAAATTCCGTAACTTCGGTAAGAAATCGCTCACGGAGCTTGATGATTTGCTCGAGAGTCTGAATCTGTCGTTTGGAACAGATATTTCTAAGTATAAATTAGATAAAGAATAAAAAATGAGACACAATAAGAAATTTAACCATTTAGGTCGTACTGCTTCTCACAGACACGCTATGTTGTCTAATATGGCATGTTCTTTGATTAAGCACAAAAGAATCACTACGACTGTTGCGAAGGCTAAAGCTTTGAAGAAGTTCGTTGAACCGTTGATCACTCGTTCTAAAGATGATACAACTAATTCACGCCGTGTGGTGTTCAGCTATTTGCAAGACAAATACGTTGTAACCGAACTTTTCAAGGAAATCTCTGTAAAGGTTGCAGACCGTCCGGGTGGATACACTCGTATTATCAAGACTGGTCACCGTTTGGGTGATAACGCAGAAATGTGTTTTATCGAATTGGTTGACTACAATGAAAATATGGCTAAGACCGCTACTAAGAAGACTACTCGCACACGTCGTTCGAAAAAGTCTGCATCTGCAGCTACTGCTGAAGCTCCTGTAGCAGAAGCAACTGCAACTGAAGCACCGACTACAGAGGAAGCCCCTAAAGCTGAATAATTCTGTAAATGCTATATAATTTAAGAAAACCGGAGTCAATTAAAGATTCCGGTTTTTTTATGCGTTATTTTTCGTGTTTTGTATTTTTGTGTAAAAAGAATGTGTGGATATGTTGTTGCCTTGTTTACATAAAGATTTGATTGAGGCAGGTTGTGACGAAGCCGGACGAGGCTGTTTGGCTGGGGCTGTTTATGCAGCATCTGTTATATTGCCTGCTGATTATCAGAATGACCTACTGAATGATTCCAAAAAGTTGACGGAGCATCAGCGTTATGCGCTTCGGGAAGTAGTCGAACGAGATGCTTTGGCGTGGGCGGTAGGTATTGTTTTGCCTGAAGAGATAGATAAAATCAATATTTTGAATGCTTCATTTTTGGCTATGCATCGGGCGATAGACCAGTTGGTTGTACGCCCACAGCATTTGCTGATTGACGGAAACCGGTTTAAGTCTTATTCAAATGTGCCTCATACCACTGTAGTGAAAGGAGACGGGAAATATCTTTCTATTGCGGCTGCTTCGATTCTAGCGAAGACCTATCGGGATGATTATATGAACCGATTGCATGAAGAATATCCGGTGTATGATTGGAAAGATAACAAAGGCTATCCTACGAAAGTGCATCGCGAAGCAATCCGCTTACATGGTATTACGCCTTATCATCGGAAGAGCTTCAATCTGTTGGGAGACTCTCAATTGTCTTTCGATTTTTGATATGCAAAAAAGTCCGTCTTTACGAACGGACTTTCTTGCTCTTCAGGTTGGACTTGAACCAACGACCCTCTGATTAACAGTCAGATGCTCTAACCGACTGAGCTACTGAAGAGTGTTTGCAATTTGATGAGCTCTTCAGGTTGGACTTGAACCAACGACCCTCTGATTAACAGTCAGATGCTCTAACCGACTGAGCTACTGAAGAGTGTTTTTCTCAATTGCGTGGCAAAGGTACTAGCTTCTTTTGAAATATGCAACAACTTTGGCGAAAAAATATTGCATGAATCCTTATTTTATTGATTTTTTTAGCTAAGATGGCGTGAAAAGGCTGCAACAACTAAGTAAAGTTAAATCTTGGCATTGTTCTGCTAGCCGAAACAGAATAATGTGTTTCTTTGTAATTCGGAATTTAGATAAAGGAGTTATGAATACGAAAAAAATACTTTTAAGTGCATTTGTAGTGTTGATAGGATTGGGATTATCCAGCTTTACTGATAAAGACGATGACCGTAATTTTCAAGTGGCGAAGAATTTGGATATTTTCAATGCAATCTTCAAGGAACTTGACTTGTTTTATGTTGATACCATCAATCCTGAAAAGATGATTCAGAATGGGGTAAACGGAATGTTGGCTTTGACAGACCCGTATACCGAATATTATCCTGAGGAGGAAATGAGCAGCCTGAAGGAGATGATTACCGGAAAATATGGAGGTATAGGGGCAGTAATCCGTTATTATGAGAAAAAGGATCGCATTGCTATCATTGAGCCGGTGGAAGGTATGCCGGCAGCAGAAGCCGGAGTAAAGGCTGGAGATATTATACTTTCGGTAGGTGGGAAAGAAATGGTGCGTGGTGATATGAAACCGCAAGACTTCTCTTCGAAAGTCAGTGATGCTTTACGTGGCGAGCCGGGTACTTCGTTTATATTGAAGGTACTCCGTCCCATGAAAAATGACAGTACGGTTATGGAATTTAAGCTAACCCGTAAGAATATCCGCAACAATCCGGTGCCTTATTATGGCATGGTGCAGGATAGCGTCGGTTATTTGGCGCTTTCGAGTTTTACCGATAATTGTTCAAAGGATGTGAAAAAAGCGTTTATTGAACTGAAAGATAAAGGTGCGAAGGCATTGATTTTCGATTTGCGCGACAATGGCGGAGGTTCGTTGCAGGAAGCGGTCGACATTATCAATTTCTTTGTGCCGAAAGGAAAGGAGATTGTGGTGACTAAAGGAAAGCTCCGGCAGGCGGCAGGTTCTTTTAAGACAACGAATGAGCCGATTGATACCGAGATTCCGCTTGCCATATTGGTGAACGGGATTACAGCTTCGGCTTCTGAAATATTGAGCGGTTCGTTGCAGGATTTAGACCGTGCTGTTATTATCGGCACCCGCACGTATGGGAAAGGATTGGTGCAGACTACGCGCCAATTGCCTTATAACGGCACTTTGAAGGTGACCACTTCAAAATATTATATTCCCAGCGGGCGTTGCATTCAGGCGATAGATTATGCCAAGAAGAATGCCGACGGTTCAGTTGCCCCTATTCCCGACAGCCTGACGAATGTGTTCCATACAGCGGCTGGGCGTGAAGTGCGCGATGGGGGAGGAATCCGTCCCGACATAGAAGTAAAGGGAGATAAGTTTCCGAACATTTTGTTTTATTTGGTGAATGAAGATTTGATTTTCGATTATGCCACTCAGTATTGTTTGGACCATCCTGTGTTGGCATCGATTGATTCCTTACAGATTACAGATGCCGATTATGCCGATTTCAAGAAATTGGTAAAAGCGGCGGATTTTACCTATGACCGCCAAAGCGAACAGCTGTTGAAGACCTTGAAAGAAGTGGCAGAGTTCGAAGGATATATGGAAGGTGCTAAAGAAGAGTTCAAGGCACTTGAGCAGAAGTTAAATCATAATCTCGACCGCGACTTGGATTATTTTGCCAAGCCGATTAAAGAACAGATAGCCGAAGAAATCGCGACCCGTTATTTCTACCAGCGCGGGGCGGCCATACAGCGCCTGAAAGATGATGCTGACTTAAAGAAAGCTATTGAGGTACTGGCTTCGCCTGAAGAATACCGTAAGATTCTTTCGGGACCGGATATGAATGTTAAACTTTAAAATAGAATACAGATGACTATAATTGCTAACCCTATATACGATTCGGTGTTCAAGTTCCTATTGGAAGATGAACGTGCGGCAAAAGTGTTGCTTTCCGCTTTGTTGAAACAGGAAGTGTGTGAGTTGAAAATGCGGCGCAATGAATATACAAATGTGCGGCAGACACGTATTTCTTTGTTTCGCATCGACTTTTCCGCAAAGATTCGGAATGCAGCAGGAGAAGAACATTTGGTGTTGATTGAATTGCAGAAAACATGGCTTTCTACCGAGACGTTGCGTTTCCGGCAGTATTTAGGTGCGCAGTATCTCAATAATGAGAATGTACCGGAAGACGGGAATCCGGGTGGTTATGGTTTGCCTATTATTTCTATTTATATATTAGGACATAAATTAGGTGATTTGCAAGAGCCTGTGGTATATGTTCGCCGCCGTTATTTGGATTATGAGAATAATATCATAGAGGGGGGAGTGCCTGATCCCTTTATCGAGAGTTTGACTCATGATAGTATTATTGTGCAGCTTCCTTATTTGAAGGGGCGTACCCGTAATCATTTGGAGCGTATTCTTTGTGTGTTCGATCAGGAATACAGGATTGCTTCTGATGATCATTTGCTTAAAATAGACGATGAAGATATGGATAAAGACGGGCGTTTGTTGGTCAATCGTTTGGTGATGGCTGCAGCTTCTCCTGAGGTTCGTAGGGAAATGCAGGTAGAGGATGAAATCCTTTCCGAAATAGAAGCGCGTGATACAACGATTATGCTGAAAGATAAACAGATTCAGGAAAAGGAGCAGGTAATTCAGGAGAAGGATCAAGCTATTCAGGAGAAGGAGCAGGCTATTCAGGAGAAGGAGCAGGCTATTCAGGAGAAGGAGCAGGTAATTCAGAAGAAGGATCAGGCTCTTGAAGAACAGAAGCAAGCTCTTGAAGAACAGAAGCAAGTTTTAGCTGAAAAAGATAGCTTGCTTCGCGAGCAACAAGAGGAAATCAAACGTCAGAAAGACGTGTTGTATGCGGCTGCAAAGAATTTATCTTTGCGTGGAATGTCTTCTGCAGAAATAGCAAATGTGCTTTCAGTTTCGGAAGACACTATAAAAACATTGCTTGGATGATGATTGCGTCATTTTGTGAATGAGTTTAATAAAAAATCCAATCTGGCTAACGATAATCGCGAAAAGTTTGCTATTTTTGTAAGCGGTAAATTAATAATCATTTTAAGTAAATAATCATGGAAAACGAAAATAAGAACAATCAAGGGCAGTTGCAGATTGAGCTGAAAGACGAAGTGGCTCAAGGTACATACGCCAATCTAGCAATTATTTCCCATTCCACATCCGAATTTATTCTTGATTTTGTCTGCCTCATGCCGGGAACTCCGAAAGCCAACGTACAGTCGCGCATCGTAATGACTCCTGAAAACGCTAAACGGTTGCTTTTTGCTCTGCAAGACAACATTACGAAATATGAAAGCAATTTCGGACCTATCCGTATGCCAGAACAACAACGTGCCGACAAGACTTTTATTCCGCCATTGAGCGAATTCAAGGGAGAGGCATAAGCTTCACGTAAAGCACTTAGAACTAGATAAAATACCGGTCGGAATCGATACAAATCGTTTGTTGGTTTGTTTGATTTGCGATCGGTTTTTTTGTGTCTTGATATATTGTCAATATGTCAGTCGGGTGCTGACAAAAAAGCATACGGCTTCATCGGGTGATGAAGCCGTATGTGTTTGTGAATGCATCTAGCTTCGAAAGCTGATGCATCTTGCTTCGTTTTTATTTTGTTATGCCTTCTGTTGTCATTTGGATGCGTTTAATGGTGCCGTCTTCGTTATAATAAAGGCGGTCGATGCAGAGTGCACGGCGGAAACCGCATCCGTTGGGATTGATGCTTCCATTGTGATAGATGAAGTATGATTTGCCTTTGAAGTCGATAATTGCTTGGTGGTTGGTATTCGAATTGCCGGCTATTTCGTTTAATATGCCCTTGTATTCCCATGGTCCGTTGATGCTCCGGCTCATGGCGTAGCATATTTTTTCGGGGAATTCGGACGCGAATGAGAGGTAATACCAGCCGTTGTGCTTGTGTATCCATGGCGCTTCGGTGAAGCGAGGCAATTGGATTGGTTTAATCGGACCGTCCAACTCTATCATGTTTTCTTTTAGTTTCGCATAATAACATTGGGTATTTCCCCAAAAGAGGTAAGCTTGTCCGTCTTCGTCTATATAAACGGTGGGGTCGATGTCGTCCCAGCGGATAGAGGTGTACTCGGTGGTCATGTCGTTGGTTATTAAGGCAGAGCCTCGTGCGTCTTTGAATGGACCGAGGGGCGAGTCGGCTACGGCAACCCCGATAGATTTGCCGGGAATGGTGGCATGTTCCACCGTGACATACCAATAGAATTTCCCGTTGCGCTCGATGACTTGGCTTGCCCATGCTTCACCTTTTGCCCATTTAAAGTCTTTGGCTTTCAGTGTATAGGCGTGTTCGGTAAAGGTTTTCATGTCGGTGGTCGACAAGATGCACCATTCGTTCATCAAGTAATATTGTTCGGGAGGAGGACATTCATCGTGTCCGGCATAGATATAGACCGTCCCGTCATAGACTAAAGCCGCAGGGTCGCCCAAGTATTTATAGCTCACGATAGGGTTGCCTGATGCCACGAAAGTAGTGTCTTTTTCAGCGGCGGAAGCCGGAAGCCAGCTTGCACATAACAAGAGTGCCAGTAAAATCATGTTGAGTTTTCGATTCATGTTTTTCATGTTTAATTTTATATTTAATAATGTATACTGATATTACAAAGATAGGTGTGCCGGTCTGGATTGAGGTGGATATTTGCCTTTCTTTAGTGGATTTTTGGCATTTTGTGCTTATTTTTCCCTTCGTTTCTCTTATTTGTTTGATAAAAATAATTATATTTGTTGAAGAAAGATGAAGGTCTCAAGTATTATGAAGATACACGTTGGGTTATTGGCTGTATGGATGTGTATTTTTTTGTACACACTTCCGGCTGCGTCACAAAACGGAGAGGGCAATTACCTGTTTACGCATTTGACTATGGACGATGGTTTGCCTAGCAATTATGTGGAGGACTTGATGAAAGACCGCCAAGGTTTTTTATGGGTTTCTACGGGCGGTAATGGGGTGACCCGTTTCGATGGTTATCGTTTTGAGACATTTAATGCTTTTTCAGGTGAAACCCGTCTGAAGAGTAACTTTATCCAAAAGTTTTGTGAAGACCGTTTTGGGCGGATTTGGCTGGCTGGCGAACAGGGAATCGATATTCTTGATGCACACCACTTGCATCTAGTAGCTCCGGAGGAACTGGGCGAAGCGTATGTTGCCAATCAGTTCCGGTCTGCTAGTTTCGTTTATTGCTCTTCTGCAGGAAATATGTGGGTGGGGGCTGACAATGCGTTGTATAAAATCTCTTTTTCCGAAGACGGTCGGGCGAGTGCCGTTATTCGGATTTGTGACCTCCATTTGTATAACCGCAGTTTGGGATTTTGTGAGCACGAGGGCTATCTTTGGTTTGACTATTTAGGCTCGTTGTCTGTGTTGAAGGAAGATGTGTCTGCCCCGCAAAAGCCGTTGCCGATAGATGAACACTTGCAGCTTCCGCCGGGTGCCGTCATGTTGTGTATCGCTTTTTGGCAAAACGATGTTTGGCTTGGCACCGATGTCGGTTTGTTTCGTTATAATATCGGAAAACGTATCCTGAAATCGTATACCTATAATGAGCACGATTCCTCTTCCTTGTCGCAAAGTTATGTAACGGATATCGCGGTGATGTCAGACGGTACTTTGCTGGTGGGGACATTGAAAGGATTGAACTTATATAATGCTGTGACCGATAATTTTACCCGTATCCAGCAACGGGAGAACGGGGGTATCGGTTCGGGTTTGAATTGCAATTTCATTAATTGCATGCTCGCTGATGAAGATATGGTATGGATAGGAACTGAAGTGGGGGGCTTGAACCGGATGGGAGTCTCGCGTTTGCAGATTCAGAACCATTTGCATTCTCCCGAAGTTCCGGGCAGTTTGTCGGGCAATTTAGTGAATGCGATTTTAGAGGAAAAAGACGGTTCGCTTTGGTTAGGAACTGTAGAAGCAGGGCTGAACTTACGGCGGGCAGGAGGCCAGGATTTTGAACATTATACGACTGCAGCTCCGGCGCATCTAAGTCATAATTCGGTCAGTGCGTTGGCTTCCGATGGCAAGGGGCGCATCTATGTCGGCACATGGGGCGGAGGATTGGGCTGGATAGACGGGAAGAATCTGTCTAACAAGGCTTTTCATCCCATTTTGACCGCCAATCCTGATTTAGCACAGGCTTATGTCAGTGTTTTGCTTTACGATACTTTGAATCAGGTGCTTTGGATAGGGACGAACCGTGAAATACTGGTTTATCATCCAGACACGGGCAAGGTAAGCGATCCGTTTCAAGGCAGACGGAAGGGCAGCATTTTCGGTACATTGGGCGGATGCATCACCCGTGAAGGAATTTTGTGGATAGGGGCAACTCCTGGGTTGTATCAGATAAACCTGCATTCTTACGGGAAAGACTCGTTGGACTATATTCTTTATGACCATAAGCTGGACAATCCTTCGGAACGGACTGCCGAACGCATCACTTCGATATGCCAGGGCAAGAGCGGAACGGTATGGGTAGCCACCAATGGGAATGGATTTTATCAGGTTACGGGCGAAGGAAAAGATTGCCGTTTTAAGGCATACAATGTCGGTAATGGCTTGATTCATAACAGTGTAATAGGTGTTTGGGAAGGAGAAAACGGTTATGTATGGCTTACTACAAACAATGGTTTGTCATATTTTAATCCGAAAGACGGTTCTTTCCAAAATTATACCCGTCATGACGGTTTGCCCAGCAATCAGTTTTATTGGAATGCGATTGGCGGTTCGAAAGACGGTAGCTTGTATGTAGGCAGTACGGGAGGATTTTCGGAAATCCGTTTATTGCCTCGTGTCGAAACGGAAAAACATTTTCCGTTGGTATTTACGGGCTTCACTTGTTTCGACCGGGAGGTGAAACCTGCTGGAGATGTCCTTACCATTCATGAACGCGACAAACGGCTTACGCTTAGTTTTGCTTCGCTGGATTATCATCCGACGGCATTGGCACGTTATGCTTACCGCTTAAATGGGTTCGATGATAAATGGATTTATTTGCCTGCCAGCCAGCATGTTGTGTCGTTTACTAATTTGCGTCCGGGTGAATATGTGTTTGAATTGCGTTACGCTTCAGACGGAAATAATTTCGTTACCCCTACTCAGACTTTGAAAATAAAGGTAATTCCGTATTTTTATCGGACAATTTGGTTTAAACTGGTGATTGTACTGGTGGTTGTGATAGCACTTTATTTGCGGTTCCGTTCGTTGAGGCGCCAACAAAAGTTGCTTCATATCATGGTAGAGGAGCGCACGCATGAATTGGAAGAGCAGAAGAAACTGTTGTCTGACCA
Source organism: Bacteroides sp. An322 (assembly GCF_002161765.1). Taxonomy (GTDB): domain Bacteria; phylum Bacteroidota; class Bacteroidia; order Bacteroidales; family Bacteroidaceae; genus Phocaeicola; species Phocaeicola merdavium. The sequence continues at coordinate 89,002 of NZ_NFIN01000006.1, forward strand.
GACCGAAGAACTTTCGCACCAGAACAAGTTGCTGAAAGAATCGAACGAGAAAATCACTGCACAGAAAAACCAAATCTTGGAAATGTCGCGAAAGGTAGAAGAGTTGACGATTGATAAACTGGCTTTTTTTACCAACATCACCCACGAGTTCCGTACGCCACTGACGCTGATTATCGGTCCGATAGAGCGTGCCTTGAAGTTGAGTTACAACCCGCAAGTCATCGAACAGCTTCAGCTGGTAGACCGTAATTCGAAGTACCTGCTTTCGCTGATTAACCAATTGATGGATTTCCGAAAAGTAGAAGAGGGTCGGATGAAGATTGTGCCTAATTACGGTAATTTGCGCCGTTTTTTGGATGAGTTTACCCCATCGTTTGCTGATTATGCACAGGCACGGGGGATTACATTCAGGTGCTGTGTCCGTTTGGCGAATCCGTTTATGATGTTTGCGGAAGATATTTTGCGGAAGATACTGACCAATCTGATTAGCAATGCTTTGAAGTTTACGCCACGAGGAGGAGAGGTGACGGTATATGTCGCTTCGTTGCGTGCAGACAGAGGCGAACAGCTTTTCATCGGTGTGTGTGATACGGGAAAGGGTATTCCGGGAGAGGACCTGAACCGGGTGTTTGAACGGTTCTATCAGTCTGACAATCAAAGCCAAGAGTCGGTTAGCGGTCAGAGTGGTACAGGCATCGGATTGTATCTTTGCCGGAAACTGGTAGAACAGTTGGATGGCAAAATTGGTGTGAAAAACAATCCGACAAAAGGAGCTACCTTCCATGTCTTGTTCCCGATTGTGCGTAGGGCAGATAGCGAAGAATCGTCTAACGAAGTGGAAGAGATTCGCCCAGAGCTTCTGAAGAATAGTAAACTGACGGTACTTGTGGTGGAAGACAATAAAGATATGCGCGACTATACCCGTTCGATTTTGCGCGAATATTATAATGTATTGGAAGCGGTAGACGGACGAGAAGCCCTTCATATATTAAAGAACTACAACGTAGACTTTATTATCAGTGACTTGATGATGCCAGTGATGGACGGAGTGGAATTGTCGCGTCGAGTACGGAGTGACTTTTCTATTTCACACATTCCTTTCTTGATGCTTACTGCCAAGACTTCTGACGAAGCCCGTCTGGAAAGTTATAAGATGGGAGTGGATGCTTATTTGCTGAAGCCTTTTGATGAGAATATGCTGTTGGCACGTATATCAAGCATTTTGGAAAACCGTAAACGTTTCCAGCAGAAATTCTCAATTGATATGAATACCGATTCTTTGAATTTAGGAGAAGAAGACTCGGAAGATAAGAAGTTCTTGGAACATGCCATGAAGGTGGTGAAAGAGAACTATAAGAATCCGGAGTTTGAAGTTAGTGATTTCATCAACGAGATGGGTATCAGCAAAAGTCTGCTCTATAAGAAGATGCAGAGCCTGACCGGACAGTCGGCTGGGCAGTTTATCCGGAACTACCGATTGAACCTTGCCCGTGAGTTGCTGTTGAGGAATAAGGTGAACCGTACAATGAATATATCAGAAATAGCATACGAGGTAGGATTTAACGACCCGAAGTACTTTACTCGCTGTTTTACAAAGCATTTCAATGTAACACCGAGCAGTTTAATGGGGGAATGAATAGAGTGGAAAAGACAATTATCCACCCTTTATATACTTTTGTCCCCACATGTATGCCGTTTTAATGATAATTTTGTAACCTGATTAATGAACCCTAATAAATAACAACCAAAAATCAGTATTATGAGGACAAACAGATGGCGGCAATGGCGGATAGTCTTAGCCGCAGTAGTTACAGCCTTTTGCTTTGGAGCCTGTCAGGAATGGGGGCAAATGGACCCACCCGCTGGAACAGACATCTATCCAAAGACTGAAAAAGTGGGTGAGTATTCATTCGATGAAGCTATTGACCCACAAGTTATGCAAACTTTTGCTTATGCGAACGGCGATACGCCGGACTTGGTGCAGGATGCCGATTTAGGCAGTCAAGTGCTCCATTTCAATGGCGGCTACGTTCGTTTCTTCAACCCGATGCTCGCGACTTCTGCAGAAGAAGCCGTGTCGATGACGTTTTGGGTAAAACAAGCAGCGTTGGACGAAGCCGAGGTAGCAGCCGGTACGGCTGTTAAGGATATAAACAGCGCGCTTTTCGCATTCCAAAACGAAAACGGCACAGAGTCGTTGTACATGACGGGTAATGGTGCTTTGGTTTACGAAGGCATGGACGGGAATCTTTCTGTCAATACGGCAGATGAGGCTACCACGGGCATGTTGGACGAACCTGGTGTATGGCATTATGTGGCTTTGATGGTGCATAATGACGGTTATACGGTGTATGTAGACGGCAATAAACGTATTGACCAATACATTCCCGATTTTGATTGTTCTAAGTTAGTGCAGTTCATGGCGAATACACCTTATTTATATATAGGCTATGGCGCAGAAGAGAACAAAGAATGGTGGATAGATGATTTGATAATCTATCGCAATAAGATTAGCAGTACGCAAATTGCTGTGCCTGGTACTGGTGGCGGTGGTGCAGGTGACTTCGGCAATTATATTACCATTGGTGCAGAAGACTGTTCTACAGCATGGTGGACTGCATTTTCTGATTTGGTTCATTTCAAGAACAGTGTGCACTTTGGTTTCTACAACTACAATAATAATACTACTAATAACTGGTGTAATTGGGTGGTAGTTGTAACTAACGGTAAAAACCGTGATGAAGAAGGTTATGCTGAATATTTTGTATTACGTTCGGATGCATACGGTTGGGGAGATGCTAATTACGATGCTTCTAAAATTACCCATAATTTCGTATTTGATGCAAACAATACGTTCAATCTTGATATGAACGGAGCTTACGTGGATTTGACTTTGACACGTGACGGCAATAATATTAATATGAATACAGTAGTGACCACAGCGTCGGGGACTGTCTACAACTATTCATTCAGCTATACTGGAGAATTAGAAGAGACTATCGGTGCGTTCCTTACTTGTGAAGGCTCTTATTTGCAGATAGATGTTGAAGATACCTATACTGAAGGTGAAAGTTTCGAAGAAGGCAGCTATTTGGTGGGTGCTGAAGATTGCTCAGACGGATTCTGGGTTTCCTTCTCCGATGCTTATACCATTGAAGGTAATACGGAATATCCGTTTGGATTTATTTTCACTAACACGAACAATGGTGCTGTTAATAACTGGGAAAATTGGCTTTTAGTTGTAGCAACCGCTGAATTAAACGGTCCTGGTTATTCAGAATATCTTGTTTTGCGCTCGGATGCATACGGTTGGGCAGGCATTTATGAGGGAGGTACTGTCAATAGCGGATTTAATTGGGATACCTTCCCCGCAGATATGGACGGCGCATACGTCAGAGTGTTTGTCACCCGTGGCGGCACCACTTTGAATACTTTAGCTAAGGTGAGAACTGCAGCTGGAACTACACTCAGTGATTACACGTTCCAAGGTGATGGTATCACAACCGAACAGATAGTCGTGTTCCTTACGGAAGAAAAGGCATGTTTGGATATTCATAAAGTGGGTTATTTCCCATTTGCTGACAATATAGAAAAATAATATAAACCATACAATTTGTATTTTATATGAAAGATAATCAAACATATTCCCAAACTTCACGAGGCAGGTTGCTCGTGCGGTGGCTAGCTGTATTTTGTATACTGTTAGCGGGAACATCCGTTTTTGCCCAGACCAAACAGGTGACGGGTGTTGTAAAGGATGCCACAGGAGAAACTGTAATTGGTGCCAGTGTGGTAGAGAAAGGTACGACTAATGGAGTGATTACCGATTTCGACGGTGTATTCAAACTGACCGTCAGCGAGAATGCAGTGTTGCAGATATCATATATCGGTTATCAGACCCAAGAGGTTAAAGTAGCCGGAAAAACGACATTAGACATTACGTTGCGTGAAGATACCGAAATGTTGGAAGAAGTAGTCGTTGTAGGTTACGGTGCGCAGAAGAAGGAAAGTGTGATTGGTGCCATTTCACAAGTGACGTCCAAAGATTTGCTTTCCACACCTTCTGCAAACATTTCGCAAGCTATCTCTGGTAAGATTACCGGTGTGATTACTTCGCAGACTTCCGGTGCTCCGGGTGCCGATGATGCACAAATCTATATTCGTGGACGTGCTACTTTTGCGGGCGATGCTCAACCGTTGGTATTGGTGGACGGCGTAGAACGTTCGTTCTCACAAATCGCTCCCGATGATATTGAAACGATTTCTGTCCTGAAAGATGCTTCGGCTACAGCCGTTTACGGTGTACGTGGTGCGAATGGTGTTATGTTGATTACCACCAAACGTGGTAAAGAACAGAAACCGGTAGTGAGTTTGACCGCTAACTGGCAGATTCAAAGTCCGACACGTAAGGATACGTATTTGGATTCTTACCAATCGGTGATGTTGTTGGAAGAAGCATTGGCTAACGATGGTCTGCCTTCGCAGTTCTCTGCAGACGATATCGAGATGTACCGCCGTTCGGTAGCAGGCGAACTGAGCGGGAGAGATGCCATGCTTTATCCAAATGTGGATTGGTATGACCAAGTATTGAGCAATACGGCTCCCGCACAGCGTTATAACGTAAGTGTTACGGGTGGTACGAAACGTATGCGTTACTATGCTTCAGGTGAATTCTACGACCAGAAATCTATTGTGAAGAACCTGAGTAACGACCAGTTCGGCAATACCTCAAGTCCTGGTTTCCGCCGTTATTCGTTCCGTGCCAATACCGACTTCTTCTTGACTACGGATTTGACATTCTCGGTGAATTTCGGTACACGTTTCGAGGAACGCCGGGGACCGAATACAAACGACTCTGCCCCTAATTATAGTGAAATTTTTTATGAGTTGAATCATACTCCGGGCTGGTTGTTCCCGGTATCCTATTCCATACCGAACGGTGAAAGTACCCGTACGCTTTATGCAGGTACTTCACAGTATCAGAATAACATCGTGGCTCGTCTGACCGAAGCCGGTTATTACAAGTCGACCAATGTGGTGAACGAAACCAACTTCATCGTGGATTATAAGATGGACTGGCTGACTGAAGGATTAAGTGTGAAAGGTATGCTTTCGTTCGACTACGAAAATTTACACCGCAATAATTACACCCGTAACTTCGCGACTTACGAACTGAATGACGATACTAACTATGAGTCGTTAACGGCTTATAATAAGTTTAATACCGATACTGAGTTAACACATGGAAGCGAATTTACTTCTATTTATAAACTCTATATGGAGGCGCAAGTGAATTATGCACGCAAGTTCGGTAAGCATGATGTAACTGCTATGGCGTTGTATATGCAGAACGATTACCGTAGCAAGGCGGATTTGGCAAAACGTTACCAAGGTTTGGTAGGTCGTGTCACTTATGCATGGGATGACCGTTACCTGGCAGAGTTCAATGCCGGTTACAACGGTTCTGAAAACTTCATGAAAGGCAAGCGTTTCGGTTTCTTCCCCGCTTTCTCTATCGGTTGGCGTTTGAGCAATGAACCGTTTATGCAGAAATATTCCGACTGGTTGAATAATCTGAAAATCCGTGCTTCATACGGACAGGTAGGTAACGATGTATATCAGGTGAACGGTGTGCAACAACGTTTCCTTTATGAACAGAAGTGGTCGCAAATCACCAATGACTATTATTTCGGAACTACCGGACAGACCGGTATCTACGATGCGCAATATCCGAACTACGGAGTGACTTGGGAACGTGCCCATAAATATAATGTCGGTATCGAATTCGGTTTCTTCAACGGTATGTTGACCGGTAATGTCGATGTCTTCTATGAAAAACGTAACGACATCCTTACTACGTATCTGACCCGTCCGGAATGGGTCGGTGTGGTAATGGCTGCCGCAAACTTGGGTAAGACGAAGAACCAAGGTTATGAAATCGAGTTGAAACACAGCAACCACATCGGCAGTGATTTCCATTACACAATCGGATTTAATTTCTCTCATGCGCGGAATGAAATCCTCAGTATGGATGAACCGTCCATCAAAACAGATTACCGTAAGCGTGAAGGACATCCCATCAACCAATATTTCGGCTTGATTTGCGATGGCTATGTGACACAAGCCGATTTGGATAGTGGCAATTTGCCTGATTCCCGTTTCAGTAGTGATGTAAAAGTGGGTGACTTGAAGTACCGCGATATGAACCAAGACGGTTTTATTGACGACCGCGACGAAACGTTCATCGGTTATAGCGATATCCCGGAAAATATGTATGCGCTTAATTTGAGTGCCAATTACAAGAACTGGGGATTCAGCGTTATGTTCCAAGGTGTAGATCATGTGAGCCGTTATTACGATGCTGAAGCCATGTTTGCCTTTATCAATGGCGGTAAAGTGAAAGAACATCATTTGGAACGTTGGAATCCGGCAGAATCAGAAGCTTATAACTTGGCACATGCTAAGTATCCGTTGTTGCATTACAACGATTATGGCGATCATAACCAACGTCAGAACTCTTACTTCTTGAAGAATGGTGCTTTCCTGCGTTTGAAGAATATCGAGTTGAGCTATACGTTGCCCGAACGCTGGAGCCACAAAGTAGGTATGAGTGATTGCCGTTTGTATATTAACGCCAATAACCTCGTTACCTGGGATCACTTGGATGGTCTGACCGACCCGGAAAGTAACGGCTCGAACCGTTTCCCCATTATGAAAACTGTTAACTTTGGAGTAAATATTAAATTCTAACGGATTATGAAGAAATTTTTAGTATACAGTATATTTGCATTGGGCGTAGGTGCCGCGACACTGACTTCGTGCGAAGATATGTTCGGAGGGTTCCTTGACAAACAGCCCAGCAACGAGGTGACCGAAGAAGAAACTTTCGGGTCTTGGAACTTGATGGTACAGTTCCACTATGACACTTATAACTTTTTGCGTCATGGTGCCAACCGTATCAACAATACGTGGTTGGATGCTGCTACCGATTTAGGTGAGACCAGTTTCCCGGGTGGCGTGAAGTCTTCGTTCAATCGAGGCGACTATTTTAGTACAACCGGTGCACCGGAACTGACCAGTACGTGGGAATCTTATTATCGGGGTATCCGTAAGACAAATATGATTATTACCCGTATTGATAATGTGCCCAAGGATATCGAATTGAGCGATGAGCAATACGAGCAAGACAAATTGCATTATACTTCCGAGGCTCGTTTCCTCCGTGCATGGTTCTATTGGGAAATGTTCTTGCGTTACGGTCCGATTCCTATTGTGACCGAAGTACTTGACCCGAATGGTGACTTGCTGTCCGGTTATACGGAACGGCCGACAATAAAGGAATATGTGGTGGATTTCATTCTGAAAGAATTGCAGGAATGTGAGTCTGGTTTGCTGAGTAAGGCAGATGCTTGGAACAGTGCTCGTGCCGGACGTATTGCGCAACCTATGGCACGTGCCCTTTACTCGCGTATCATGCTTTATATGGCAAGTCCGCGTTACAGTGCCGACTCAGGCATTACGTGGCAACAGGCAGCTGATGCAGCCAAAAGTTTCATTGATGATTACGGGAACGATTTCAGTTTGATGACTTCTTTTGATGCTCAGACAGGATTGCCCATTGGTATTGAAGGGTACACCAACGCCTTGTTGCGTACAGCTTATGACGGCAATACGGAGGTGATTTTCTATCGCAACGATGTTCAGATAGGTTGGGCGGGTATCCAGAATGATACGCCGGTAGGTGAAGGAGGTAACGGCGGTCTCTGCCCGTCACAGAACTTAGTGGATATGTATGATATGGCAGACGGATCTTCACCGTTTGCCCAATATGACGAAACAGGTGCCCCTGTTTACAACACGGCTACTCTTACTCCGGACACTGTTTGGGCGAGCGGTTATGACGATGCACACATGTGGGAAAATCGTGACCCGCGTTTGGCAGCCAGTGTCCTTTATCAGGGAAGAACATGGGGTAACGGTGCTATCAACGTAATTTTCGGACAACGTGATAATCCGAAAGGCAACACGAATGTTACTCCTACCGGTTACTACTTGCGTAAGTATATTCCGGAAGCCATTCTGAATGCAGAACATACCGGTTCGGCTTACCGTCTGTGGACGATTATCCGTTATGCGGAAATCTTGCTGAACTATGCTGAAGCTTTGAATGAGGCGCAGGGACCTTGCCAGGAAGTGTATGACATGTTGGATCAGGTACGTTACCGTGCAGGCATCAGCGGAAGTGTGGCAGACCGTGCAGATTTGAAATCTCAGGAAAGTTTGCGTAACTTTATCCATAAGGAACGTACGGTAGAATTCGCTTTCGAAGAACATCGCTGGTGGGATGTTCGTCGTTGGAATGTGGCTGTAGAAGCTTTGTCACGTCCTATTTATGGTATTACGGTGAACGAAGACGGTTCGATTGAACGTAAAGTAGCTCAAGAACGTGTCTTTGAGGATAGAATGTATCTCTATCCGATACCGGAAGCTGAATATTGGAAAACAAATATTGAGAATAATCCCGGCTGGGAATAACCTTTGGTCGGTAACCTTAAAAAGAAATGAATATGTGTATCAACATAAACAATATGACAACGAAACTGTCTGACGCAGGACGTACCTTGCTGTCGACAGCCTTGGTGATGGTAGCCGGATTTACGTACGCCCAACAGCCTGGTGTGCTGAATGGGCGCGTTGTGGATGCCGAAGGCAACGGCGTTGTAGGTGCCATCGTGAATGTAGCTGAACAAAGCCGTATCGCCCTGACGGACGCCGACGGTTATTTTAGCTTGAAGAATGTAAAGGACGGTGACGAAATTTGCGTCACTTGTGTAGGGTATAAAAATGCTTCGGCAACAGCTGCCTTGAATGGTTTTCAAGTAGAGATGGAAGAGGATATTGATGAATATGCTCACGAAGTGTCTGTAGGTTTTAGTACCAAACAGAAGAAGTTTATGACAGAATCCACTTCTTCCGTTTCGGGGGAATTGTTGCAAAAATATCCTATTACAGTGCTTCAGAATGCTTTCTCTTCTACTTTGACGGGTGTAGAAACTTACGAATGGTCTAGCGAACCGGGTTGGACAGAATCCGCTATGTATATCCGTGGTATCCGCACCATGAATTCCAATGCCCGTGCCCCGTTGATTATCGTGGACAACGTGGAGCGTGACCTTTCTTTCCTTGATGCGTTCCCTATTGAAAGCATTACGGTGTTGAAAGATGCTGCCGCTGCCGCAATTTACGGTATGCGAGGTGCCAACGGTGTTATTCAGGTAACTACCAAACGTGGTGCAGCAGGAAAGACGAATATCGATTTTACCCAAGAAGTCGGATTCCAGTTCTTGAGTAACCGTATGGAAAATCAGAATGCTTACAATACCGCATTGACCCGTAACCGTGCCCGTTACTTGAGCGGTCAAGACCCGCTTTATACGGAAGAACAGATTGAAAACTACCGTCGTGTATCGAATGGAGAAACATTGGAAGGCATGGACCGGTATCGGTATTTTGATACCAACTGGTTTGACGAACTCTATCGTGACATGGCACCGACGTATAAGACGAATTTACAAATCAGCGGTGGTAATAACCGTGCCCGTTACTATGTATCGTTCTCTTATTTGCGTCAGGAAGGTATGTGGAATTCCCAGTGGACCGGTTATAATGAGGATTTCGATACCCAGCATAAGCTGAACCGTTATAATTTGCGTTCGAACTTGGATATTGACGTAAACAAATACTTGAATGTGTCTTTGGATTTGGGCGGTCGTATCGATAACATCACCCAACCATTGACCAGTGTGTTCAACTTGGTAACATTCGGTGCGGTAGAAGCCAATCCTATGGAGCCGACAGTTACTCCTAACGGATTGATTTATTTGAGTGAAACAGCTCAAAATCCGGCTTATTTGTTGGCATCTTCCGGTCAGGACAAGAACCGTCGCCGTAGTTTGTATTCAACTTTAAACGTAACGGGAGATTTGTCTGAATTGGTTCCCGGATTGAAAGCCAACGTAATGGTAAGTTTCGATGCTTTCGATGTGTTCCAGTCTCAACAGAGCAACAGTATTGACGCTTATAGCTACGACTATGCGAATATGGCTGTAACGGATGTTTCGCAGTATACTTATACTCGAACCAGACAATATTCGGCTTTGACTAATCCTTCTGCCATTGAACGTGCCAATAACTATACGGTGAACTTCAATGCCGGTTTCCATTACAACTATACGTTTGGCGGAAAACATGCGGTGAACGCACGTGCTTTTATCCGTACTTATCAGATGCGTGAGAATGTGCGTGAAGCGAACAACCATACTCCCAGTCAATTGTCTTCCAATCGTTATCTCTCTTGGAACGGGCAGGCTACTTATGTATATGACAACCGTTACATTGTGTCGGGAAATATTTCCCGTATGGGTAGTGACAATTATGCTCCCGAAAACCGTTGGGGTACTTTCTGGGGAGCATCTGCCGGATGGGTTGCTTCGGAAGAGCCGTGGTTGAAGAATGCAAACATTAACCTTTTGAAACTTCGTGCTTCTTTCGGACATACCGGACAAGCCAATACGTATGCTGTAGGTCAAGGCCGTTATCCTTTCCAAAGCACATGGGGGTCGGGTACAGGTTACAGTTTCGGTACATCGTCCACTTTTATCAACGGTATGAATGAAACCATGATTGGTAACTACAACAACCGTTGGGAGGTTTCTGATATGTTCAACTTTGGTTTGGATTTCGATTTCTGGAATAAGAAGTTATACGGTTCGTTTGATGTATTCAAAGAATGGCGTTCTAATATTTTGGTTACCCGTTCTAATACACCGACCCTGCTTGGTGTGGCTGTGTCACAGGATTCTTACGGTAAAGTAGAAACTAAAGGTGTTGAACTGACAATCGGACATCGTAATAAGGTGGGTGATTTCAATTATTATATTGAAGGTTTATTTACATTCAACCGGAACAAGATTACTGAAATGGATGAAACCGAGCCGCGTGAAGAATGGTTGCGTAAAACGGGTAAGCCTATCTTCGATTATACTTCCGTACAAGGCTTGTATGAAAGTTCGTTTAATAATACGGTCGGAGGTTGGAATATGTACCAATTTGAGCAATGGGCAAGTGATCCGAACTTAATTGCTACTAGTCATCAAGATGCTATTGACCATCCAGAGAAATATCCGTATAGTACATTTGCCAGTGGTACTCAGAAATTAGGTACAGCTGTGTTTAAAGACTTGAACGGCGACCGTCAGATTAATTCCGACGATATGTGTCCGATGGGATATACCATTATTCCGGAAATCACACCGTCTGTTACGTTCGGTGCTGAATTCAAAGGGTTTGATATTCGTGCTACGTTGACGGCTTATCTGAATCGTTCGGTATTCCTTTCTCCGGCTATCGGTTATTCCGGCTGGAGTAATAACGCTACACACGAGGTGGTTAATACATGGGGGTATTATACGGATGATCCGAATGACCCGCGCAATATTAGTGCCAAGTATCCGCGTATCCGTTACGGAGGTTTTAATACGGAAGACAGTGACCGTGATAATGGTTCTTACCAAAATACTATTTGGATTCAGAACGGAAATTATCTCTCGTTACGCAATATAGAAATCGGTTATTCACTTCCGATTCGTTTGATTGCTAAAGCCGGAATGACTAAATGCCGTTTCTATTTTAGTGGTTATAACTTGTATAACTGGAGTAAACTGCCTAAAGACATTGACCCTGAAAAACCTATGAGCTACTGCTGGTGGTATCCTAAAACTCGTACTTTCTCAGTAGGTGTGAACATTGGTTTCTAAACTTAATTTTCAAATATATATGAATATGAAAAAGATAATAACCTATACAACCGCTTTTGCTCTGGCTATTGGTTTTGCCGGATGCAGCGACTTTTTGGATAAAGAGGTTGACCTGACCTTGACTGAGGAGCAGGTGTTCAGTAGTTATGAGAACACCCGTGGTGTTTTGGCTAACCTTTACGATTATCTGCCGGATGCGTTCCGCGCTATCAATGACGGTGCTTATAATTCGCCTCGCGATTGTATGACCGACAATGCTTTGTGTTATTGGCCAAGTTGTCAATATTATGGTATTCTGGATGGTAGTTATGGAGCAACGAACCACCCGTTGGCAGAATTCTTTTGGCAGAGAAATACGGAAGGGATTCGTAAAGCCAATAAGTTTTTGAAGAATGTACGCGAAGATGTGGTCGGCAACTACGATGAAGAAGGGGATGATAATCATCTTTATGACCGTTACCGTGCCGAAGCCCGTGTACTTCGTGCTCTTTGTCACATGGAATTGGTGGGTTACTTTGGTGATATGTTGATTATCGGTGACGATGAGAACGGTGAGCCTATCATATTCGAGCAGAACGATCCACGGATGAACAGTCCGCGTACGGATGCTGCAGAAGTGTTGAAATGGATTGCCGATGAATGTGATGCCGTAAAGGATGACCTGCCTTTCCGTTATAGCAACGAGGAGGAAAACTGGGGGCGTGTAAATGGTGCTGCAGCGTATGCGTTGCGTGCAAGAGCCTTGCTTTATCGTGCTTCTGCACTTCATAATCCGACAAATGACGTGACTTGGTGGCAGGAAGCCGCTCAAGCTGCCAGCGATTTTATCGAAGTAAACAGCCGTCAGGTACATCCATACGTATTGTGTACTACCGATGATAACGATCCGAATGAAAATTATTACAATTGTTTCATTACCAATCCTTATTATAATGATGAGTATATCCTTACCCGTTCTGTATGGACGGTGAATACGGTGGAATTCTACTTGACTCCTTGTGGATTCAGTGGTAGTATTCAGTCAAACGGTCGTTGCAATCCGACACAGAATTTTGTAGATTGTTATGAAATGGCTAACGGTTTGCCGATTGATGACCCTAACAGTGGCTATGACCCGCAGAATCCGTATGTTAACCGTGACCCGCGCTTGGAACAGACCATTCAGCATCATGGCTCGATGTGGGGAGATGTTATAAACGAAGAATATCGTGCGATTGACATATCTTATCCCGAAGGTTTGGATTATCAACTTCAGTTTGGTGGCACGTTGACAGGTTACTATACTAAGAAGTATTGCAACAACATGTCTTTCAAGAGCCCGTCTACTTATCGCCATGTTTGTCCGATTTTCCGCTATGGCGAAATCTTGCTGAATGCGGCTGAGGCTTACAATGAAGCATACGGTCCAGACCGTGCTTATCAATACATTAACGAATTGCGTGCCCGTGTTGGAATGCCTGCATATAGCGGTATGAGCCAAACAGAATTGCGTGAGCGCATCCGTAACGAACGCCGCATTGAATTGGTGTTTGAAGACCACCGTTTCTTCGATGAGCGTCGTTGGATGTTATTCGAAAACCAGACTCCTTCGAGTGAAACGAGTCTGCCGCGTTACAAGCAAGTTTATAACCTGTATGGTGTAATCATTACTCCGGAAGCTGGTACGGTTTATAATTACGGCGCAGCAGAAAGAACCACTCGCCGTACTTTCGTAAGTCCGCGTGATTATTATTTCCCGATACCGGACGATGAACTCAAGAAGTTGCCGAACTTAGGACAGAATGAAGGTTGGTAATTATAAAAACAGAAGAAGGGAATGCGCTTTCGTGCATTCTCTCCTTTAATAAAAGCAGAAAATAGTTATGAAACGATTTTATTGGATTAATTTGCTATTGGCATGTGTATTCATGTTGGTGGCATGTGACGATGATGAAAATACAGGCTTTGGTCCGGAAGGTGTACGGATTGAAACTCCGCAGATTGTGGAAATGACAGATGCAGGAGCTACTATCAGTGCTGCTTTTAGTATACAAGAAGGTGTGCGTTATACTGGTATAGGATTCTGTTATAGTACGGACAATGAACCTACTATTTATGATTCGGCTGTAAAGGGAACCGTGTCTAACGGTACTGTAACTGCAATATTGAACACTTCGGAACTTCCGGCTATTTGCTATGTGCGTGCTTTTATCTGTATCTATAATGGAGCCACTGTTTACTCGGAAGCAACATTAGTAGGTGGAGATGAACAATTGCTTAATTATCAGGCTCCTACATATCCTGATGATTATACTTCAATAGCAGGTTGGGAAAGCCGTGACCAATGGAATCTGGCAAATGTGCACGATCCGTCTGTGATGAAAGCAGATGATGGATATTATTATATGTATCAGACGGACGCTTCGTATGGTAATGCACATGAGGCAGGCGGACATTTTCATTGCCGTCGTTCACAGAATCTGGTGGATTGGGAATATTTAGGTGGTACGATGCAAGAAGCCCCGGCATGGGTAAAAGAAAAACTGAACACACTCCGGGCAGAAGAAGGACTAGCACCGATTGAGAATCCCAATTATGGTTATTGGGCACCGGTTGTACGTAAAATTCGTAACGGTCTGTATCGAATGTATTATTGCATTGTGGTAAATGATAACATTGATGGAGAAAATTCATGGGGAGAACGCGCTTTTATTGGTTTGATGGAAACTGCTGATCCGGCATCCAACCAATGGGAAGATAAAGGATATGTGATATGTTCTTCTTCCGATAAAGGAATGAACGATTATGGTCGTCCGAGTGCAAGTGACTGGAACGCTTATTTTAAGTATAATGCCATTGATCCGACATTAGTGATTACTTCAGATAACCGTCATTGGCTGACATACGGTTCGTGGCACAGTGGATTTGCAACTATTGAATTGAATCCTGAAACAGGTAAGACTATGAACGAACTTCCTTCTCCATGGGCTATTCAAGATAATTCATACGGTGCATTGGTCGCTACTCGTGGGGATAGCAATAACCGTTGGCAAGCATCGGAAGGACCGGATGTTGTATATCGTGACGGTTATTATTATATGTTTATTGCTTACGGACAGTTGGAAGTGGCATACAATACACGTGTCGTACGTTCGGTAAATCCAGAAGGACCATACGTGGATATGTTGGGTAATTCGGCTACAAGCGGACAGGATATGTATCCGGAAGTAACTGCACCGTATAAATTTGCCGGTAGTGAAGGATGGGTAGGCATTTCTCATTGCGGTATCTTTGACGATGGAAATGGAAATTGGTTCTATGCATCTCAAGGACGTTTCCCCGTAAATGTGGGTGGAAATCAATACAGTAATGCCATTATGATGGGGCATATACGCAGCATTCGTTGGACAGAAGACGGATGGCCCGTGGTGATGCCGGAACGTTATGGTGCTGTGCCTAAGGTTGCGATAACTCAATCAGAATTGGTTGGCGAGTGGGAATTGATCCAGTTCAAGCCTACGCCGGAAAACAGTACGTTGAATGATAATGCAGAACAATATGGTTCGGTAGTTATTACGTTGCAAGAAGAAGGAACGGTAGTTTCAAATGCATGGGGAGAAGGTACTACGTGGAGTTTCGATGCAGATAATAACGTTTTGTCGATTGGTGATAACAAGATTTATATCCAGCGTGAAGTGGATTGGGAAAAGTCGCCTCGTGGTCTCACAATTGTGGGAGGTGGTTATGAAAATGGTGGCAGAATCACCAATTGGATGAAGAAAATTTGATAATTCGAAAATTAAATAAAACGCAGAGACGCAAAAGTGCAGAGCGTATTTAAAGAGGAGGCTCCGCGTTTTGCGTCTTTGTGTTTATAAAATGACTATTAATAAATAAACGAATATGAGACATTTATGTGTAATGGTTGTATGGGTCTGTTTTGCTTTAGGCGGATTAGCCCAACAGCCGGCAACGACTGACAGCCCTTTGGCTCACGATCCGGTAATGGCGAAACAGGGTGATACATATTATCTGTTTGCTACAGGGCAAGGTGTATCGGTCATGTCTTCGAAAGATTTGAAGACGTGGAAATTTGAGAAACCGGTATTTACTGAAGCGCCTCAATGGGCAGTAGAGACCGTGAAAGAATACAAAGGGCATACATGGGCGCCCGATATTATTTTTCATAATGGGCTATACCATTTGTTTTACTCTTGTTCGGCTTTTGCGAAAAATACGTCAGCCATCGGACATGCTACGAATCCGACCCTTGACCCTGCCGACCCGAATTTTAAATGGACTGATCACGGGAAGGTTATTCAGTCGGTACCGAATCGGGATATGTGGAATGCCATTGACCCCAATATCATTGTAGATGAGAACGGTACGCCATGGATGAGCTTCGGCTCTTTCTGGGATGGTATCAAGATGGTAAAATTAATCGATGACATGATGCAGGTAGCACAACCCGAAGAATGGCATTCGCTTTGCCGCCGCGAACGTTCGTTTGAATTGGATGATAAAGATCCGGGCGACGGTGCTGTGGAAGCTCCATTTATTATGAAACACGGAGATTATTATTATCTCTTTGTTTCGTTCGACTATTGTTGTCGGGGTAAGGACAGTACCTATAAGGTGGTAGTAGGACGTTCGAAATCAGCAATCGGTCCTTATGTAGATAAGGAAGGTAGACCGATGGCAAAAGGCGGAGGTTCGTTGGTGATAGAAGGAAATACTGATTATGCAGGTATCGGACATAATTCCGCTTATCATTTTGACGGAAAAGATTATTTCCTTTGTCATGCTTATTCCGTAGCCGAAGACGGTGCACCCAAGCTTTTCATCCGTGAAATGACATGGACTCCCGATGGTTGGCCCGTAGTGAATTATTGAATTTTGTCAAACGCAGAGACGCAAAAGCGCAGAGTTTTTAATTAAAATTGAACACAGAGACACAGAGGCACAGAGAAATTAAAACTCTGTGCCTCTGTGTTCAATTTTAATTATTCAGTATCTTTTGCAATCAGTTCCAATAGCTTTTCTACCGCTTGCTCTTCGGGAATATTCTTTTCGATGCATTCTTTCTTGCGGTAAAGGCTGATTTTGCCTCTTCCGGCACCTACATAGCCATAGTCGGCATCTGCCATTTCACCCGGACCGTTCACGATGCACCCCATGATACCTATCTTCAAGCCTTTCAGGTGAGAGGTAGCAGCCTTGATACGGGCAATGGTTGCCTCTAAGTCGTAGAGTGTGCGTCCGCATCCCGGGCAAGAGATGTATTCGGTTTTCGAAGTCCGCAGGCGTCCTGCCTGTAGGATGCCGAATGCCGTTTCGTCTATCTTGGTGTCGGGAATCGCGTCACCGTTATTGTAGAGCAAAATACCGTCGCACAAACCGTCGATGATTAATGCACCCATATCGGTAGCGGCTTTCAGTTGGAAGTCTTCGATGTCGGTTTCTTGGTAGAATTGGAAGAAGACCAACGGATTCTTCAGCCCCAATGTCATCAGTTGGTGAGCCAAGCCGCGGAATTCGCCCAATCGGTTCGCGTGATTGCTTTGTGCGATGATGACGGTTTCCGGATGGCGGCGCAGGCAGGCAATGGCTTCTTCATCTAATGTCATATAAGTAAGGAAGAGGAATTTCCGTTCCGCCTGGCTGAAATGAAGTTCCATCAGTTGTTTGTGGCTGAATGCCGGATATGTGCCTTCGCTTCCGTCCCAACGGTTCGCGTCTACGATGTAGCCGATGTCTGCACGGCGTTCTTCGGGCAAAGTTTGTCCGCAATAGATATAGTCCGGGCAGAACTGTTCGCTGGTATCCATCTTTCCGTTGAGGCGTGCCGAAATAACTACGGGCACATGGTCTCCACCGATATTCCCCACGGGATTTGTGGTGCGGCGGACTGGGTCGGTATAACAAAAACCTTCCGCTTCTTTTCCCGGTATATATACATGGTCTTTCCGTTTCGCGATGTAATCTGTTAACTTGCGTGCTACAGGTATTTCAGCTTCGGGAGCTTCGGTAAGCGAGACGCGGATGGTATCGCCTAATCCGTCACACAGCAAGGCTCCGATGCCCAATGCCGACTTGATGCGTCCGTCTTCTCCGTCTCCTGCTTCGGTCACTCCCAAATGAAGCGGGAAATTCATGCCCTCTTTCTCCATCTGTTCCACCAATAAGCGGACGGTTTTCACCATAATGACGGTATTTGAAGCCTTAATGGAAATGACTACATTTTTGAAATCTTCTTCCATGCAGATGCGCAAGAACTCCATGCACGATTCCACCATGCCGGCAGGCGTATCGCCATAGCGCGACATGATGCGGTCGGATAACGAGCCGTGGTTTACTCCGATGCGGATAGCGGTGTGGTTTTCTTTGCAGATATTCAAGAAGGGAACCAGCCGGGCACGGATTTTCTCGATCTCCTGCGCATATTCTTCATCGGTATATTCCAATTTCTTGAAGGTGCGTGCGGCATCTGTGTAATTGCCCGGATTGATGCGTACTCCTTCGGCATAAAGTGCAGCTACTTCTGCTACCTTCGGATTGAAGTGCACATCGGCTATTAGCGGTGTGTCGTAACCTCGTGAGCGCAAACCGATGTTGATGTTCTTCAGGTTCTCGGCTTCGCGTGTGCCCTGGGTAGTGAGCCGTACGTATTCGCCTCCTGCTTCGATGATGCGTATGGCTTGCTCTACACAGGCTTCGGTATCGGTGGTAGGCGTGTTGGTCATGCTTTGTATCCGGATGGGATGGTTGCCTCCCATCGGTACTCCGCCTACATAGACTTCGCTTGCCTCGCGGCGTGAATAGTTGAAATAATCCATTATTTTCTGATTTTAAGAATAAACGCGGAGACGCAGAAGCGCAAAGTCTTATTTTTAGAGTAAGTAAAGCGCACAGAGTCTGATGCCTTTGTGGACTCTCGTTTTCTCTAACATATATCTTTGCGCTTCTGCGTCTCTGCGTTTATAATGATAAGATTAATCCACTTTATACTCGTATTTCACCTCTTTCAGTTCTTGGTTGGCTTTTACGATTTTGTTCTTCAAGCCTTCTTTGTATGCGGCAAACTTCTGCGCCAGTGTTTCATCGGACAGGGCAAGCATCTGCACGGCAAGGATAGCGGCATTCATCGCTCCGTTGATAGCAACCGTAGCTACAGGAATGCCGGGAGGCATCTGGATAATGGAATACAGAGCGTCTACTCCGTCAAGCGTGGAGCCTTTGATAGGAATACCGATAACGGGCAATGTGGTATTGGCTGCGATTACGCCCGGCAATGCAGCTGCCATGCCTGCACCTGCAATGATGACTTTCAGTCCTCTGCCTGCGGCTTCACGGGCGAATTTTTCTACTTCAGCGGGCGTGCGGTGAGCGGAAAGTGCGTTCATTTCGAACGGTATTTGCATCTCGTTGAGCAGGGCTGCCGCTTTTTCCATAACGGGAAGGTCGGAAGTGCTTCCCATGATAATGCTTACAATTGGTTTCATGTTTGTTCTTATTAATATAGGTGTTGCTTCTCAGAACACAAAGACACGGAGATTTTTTAACTCTGTGCCTCTGTGTCTCTGTGTTCAATCGCTTTATTCATTAATCAGCTGTTTGTATGCATCCGCATCTAACAATTCGTCCAATTCCGATGCATCAGTCGGCTTGATGCGTACCAGCCAGCCTTTGCCGTACGGGTCTTGGTTTACCAGTTCTGGATGTTCTTCCAGTTCCGGATTTACTTCCAATATTTCTCCTCCGATGGGAAGGAACAAGTCGGATACGGTCTTTACAACTTCTATCGTGCCGAATGTTTCGCCTTTTTCCAGCGTTTCGCCTTCGGTAGGGATGTCTACAAAGACAATGTCACCTAATTGGTCTTGTGCGTAATCGGTAATACCTACGTATGCTTCTTCGCCTTCCAAACGAATCCATTCGTGTTCGTTCGTGTACTTTACATTAGTCGGGAAATTCATAATTCGAGATTTTAAAGGTTTATATTTCCTGCAAATGTAACGAATTTAAATGAAGAATGAAGAATGAGGGGGAAGAATTTTCATTTTGTTCTTATTTCCGATAGGTTGTAGATGTGTTTTTGATAGTATGATAATTTATGAGAAGCTGTATTAGTTTTATATTCCGCCGGCTGGAACGTACATTCCGCCAGCCGGAACGTATATTCCAGCGGGCGGAATGTATATTCCACGGGCTGGAATATAAAAGGTAGCTGGCTTTATGCAGAAATCAATCCTTTTGCAAGCAGATTATTATCAGTTCTTCTCCAGCCATTCCAACCGGCGTTGGTCGGGGAGATGCTTTACCTTAAAGTGCTCGAACGTTACGTTGAATCCTTTTCCATCGGGGCAAGTTTTCCTCTATTTGTATATTTATCAGACTTATCTTTGTTCCTGCCAACGGAATGAGGCAACGGCATTTGCCGGAATCGTATAGTTAAATTGATGATTCCCCTCAACTACGGTTATCGGTTGTTTTGTATCGTTCCCGTTTGCCACAACCAAGGCATAGCTGCCGTCTGTATTTTTAAAACAACAATAGGAAATCTTGTCTTTGGTTACGGCATTCGTTCCGATACGGACCGCACCGGGCTTCACAACCGCCGCAATGTGTGCCATGGCATAGTAGTGTGAATTGCGGGTAATGGTGGAATAATCTTTATTGTTTACATCCACCGCTCCGTAACAAGTGGCACAAGCACCCGGCCCTCCATGCGGACCTTGATCGCTGTCTAACATCAGATTCCAGACAATGGCACCTACACACCAATTGTTTACTGTACCGATAGCTAAATCTTCCACATCTCTTAACAAGGATTTTGAAAGGTCACGCCCGTTGTTCCACTCTCCGATGGACGCTTCCGAGAAGATTAACTCTTTATCGGGAGCAGCTTCGTGTATTTTCTGCATCTCGCTACGGTGTCCGCCATAGTTATGGTAAGCGGCACCGGCAAAATAGGCAGCCGCTTCCGCATCTTCGTAAATCCGCAAAGGATATTGCGCCTGGTCTTCCTTATCGTCATAATTATAGTTATGGTCGAAGGCATAAATTTTTACGTTATCCAGCCCTGCCTCTTTCAGTGCCGGTCCTAATGCCGTCTTTACGAAATCACGCTCCTCATCCCAAAACATCAGCATAGAAGCCGAATTGCCCGGGTTTAACGGCTCGTTTTGCGGTGTAAGGCTATAAATCGTAATGCCTTCCGCCTGAAAAGCTTGAATCCATTTCACAAAATAGGTTGCATAGTCTTGGTAATAGGTAGGATTTAAATGTCCTCCAGTCCACGAATCATGTGGACGCTTATTCTTGAGATTATCCACTTTCATCCATTTGGGAGCAGTCCAAGGCGTTCCCATAATCTTCACTTCTGGATTAATGGCAAGTATTCGCTGATTTCTTACACTGCTCTCCGCAAACGGTTTACAATAACCGGTTGAAAATGCGTAATCGTGCAAGTATTCCTAAAGAAACATTGCAGATACAGTAAAATCTTTAGGGAAGATACAGCAATAATATGATTATACCATTTACTTTTCTCCATTTTATTTCTACATATTTGTTTTGTTAAAGTATTAATAACGAATGCTTTACGGTTTTTAATGTCTACTCCCTACATTTACTTACAGAAGTAACATGTTTCTTATATATGTACATTTGCGATACATAATCAATGCACATGTAAACGTATTTGTAAATGTAAAATAAGAAATTATGGAAGCCATTTATTCACGGTTCTTGGGAAAAAACGAAGAAAAATTGACGTTGTGTCAATTGAACTCCTCTCAATTCAAAGACGTAGAAATTCAACCGCCGGAGACTGAATGCAGGTCTCGAAATGGGGAAAAATATTCCTCAAAAAAGTAATATATATTGCATTGCTATTCGCAATTATCTTCTTCAGTCTACACATATATCTAACTTGGCTGATGCTAATATAAAAGATTGGACAATGAATAAATATTTATTTTTTATAGTATGGCAAATAGTATTTGCCGTTGGAATCGCTAATGCGCAATCTATTAACATCCTTTCCTTAAATAACAGTCTGATTGATTACAATAATCAGCCGATGATGTTTAATGAGATGGTTAAAATGATGGGAAAAGATGCACAATGGAATGCACGTACACAATTGGGACGTACGTTGTTATACCATTATAATGATCCTGTTTCCCGCAGTCTGGCGATGTCTGGAAATTGGAATTACATTATTTTGCAAGAACAAAGTTCCCTTCCTAAAGACTATCCTGAAATTCTGATGCAAAGCGTTATGTTATGGAAGCGTGCATTACTGGAAACATCGGACGATAATGTCCCCACAATTATTTTGCCAATGAATTGGGCTTATAATGATGACTGGAATCATTTTAAAGAATCTTCGGCAAAGCTTAAACGTTCTTATCGTGATGTATGTCGTGAGATTCCCGGAATTGTTATTTGCCCTATAGGATTGGCGTATGAACTGCTCTTCGACCGTAAAGGGGCAGAGGTTTGTTCCCAATTATATACAGACAACCGACATCCCTCGTTGAAAGCGTCTTATCTTGCTTCATGTATGGAATATGCCGTCATATTTCATGAAAGTCCTTTGACCATTACTTATGTTCCTCAAGGATTGTCAGAAACAGATGCATTGACCATGCGTGAATTGGCAGATTCGGCTTTGAGCGAATGGGATAAAGAAATGAAAACTTCACGATAAATGATTAACTTAAAAAACATAAAGGATGAAAAAGCAAATTATAAAACAAACAATGCTATTTTGTGTTGCAGGGCTTGTCGCTATTTCTGCCTACGCCCAACATAACGATACATCACAGAACCAGTCAAGTGAAGAACAAATAGAAAGTATATTGTCACGCTTGACTTTAGAGGAAAAAATAGCTATGACGCATGCTCAGTCTAAGTTCTCTTCTCCTGGTGTAAAACGATTGGGGATTCCTGAATTTTGGACTACAGACGGTCCGCATGGTGTCCGCCCCGAAGTGTTATGGGACGAATGGGATCAAGCTGGTTGGACCAATGACTCTTGTGTAGCATTCCCGGCATTGACTTGTCTTGCAGCTACATGGAATCCGGATATGGCTTTGCTTTATGGAAAAAGCATCGGTGAAGAAGCACGTTATCGCAAGAAAGACGTGTTGTTAGGTCCGGGAGTCAATATTTACCGGACTCCACTGAACGGACGCAATTTTGAATACATGGGTGAAGACCCTTATCTGACTAGTAAAATGGTAGTGCCTTATATTCAAGGTGTACAACAGAATGGTGTGGCAGCCTGCGTAAAGCATTATGCATTGAACAATCAGGAAATCAACCGCCACACAACCAATGTTATCGTAGATGACCGTGCTTTGTATGAAATTTACCTTCCAGCCTTTAAAGCGGCTGTACAGGAAGGAAAGGCGTGGGCTATCATGGGCTCGTATAATCTTTATCAAAACCAACACGGATGTCACAACCAGCGTTTGTTGAACGATATATTAAAAGGTGAATGGGGATTTGACGGTGTGGTCATTTCCGATTGGGGAGGTACACACGATACGGAAGAAGCCATCCGTAACGGCTTGGATATGGAGTTCGGAAGCTGGACCAACGGACTTTCCGACGGAACCAGTAATGCATACGATAATTATTACCTGGCAAATCCTTATCTGAAACTGATAAAAGAAGGGAAAGTGGGAACGGAAGAATTGGATGACAAAGTAAGGCGTATCCTTCGTCTGGCTTTCCGTACAACAATGAACCGCAACAAGCCATACGGTTCTCTTTGCTCGGAAGAACATTATGAAGCGGCACGCCGCATTGGGGAAGAAGGCATTGTTTTGCTGCAAAACAACGGGAATTTGCTCCCTCTTGACTTGAACAAGATGAAACGAATTGCGGTTATTGGCGAAAATGCCATTAAGATGATGACCGTAGGTGGAGGAAGCTCTTCATTGAAAGTGCAACATGAAATTTCCCCGTTGGAAGGAATCCGCAGACGAATAGGCGATAAAGCCGAAGTCGTTTATGCACGCGGTTATGTAGGTGACCCTTCGGGAGAATATAATGGAGTGAAATCAGGACAAGACCTTACCGACAATCGCACGCCGGAAGAGCTGATAGCCGAAGCGGTAAAGGTAGCTAAAGAAGCTGATTGCGTTATCTTCATAGGCGGGTTGAATAAAAGTTCCGGACAAGATTGTGAGGATTCTGATCGTAAGAGTCTGAATCTTTCTTATGGACAAGACAAGCTAATAGCGGCATTGGCTGAAGTGAACAAGAATATCGTTGTGGTGAACATTTCAGGAAATGCTATTGCAATGCCTTGGGTTAAAGACGTTTCAGCTATTGTACAAGCTTGGTTTTTAGGTTCGGAAGCCGGAAATTCCATTGCTGCTGTGCTTATGGGTGATGTAAACCCTTCAGGCAAATTGCCTTTCACTTTCCCGGCTTCGTTGGAAGACGTAGGTGCGCACAAATTAGGAGAATATCCGGGCGTAATGCGGACAGACGGGAGTAACATTTGGGACGTAAAATACAATGAAGGCATTTTTGTCGGTTATCGTTGGGCGGATAAGGAAAAGACTACACCGCTCTTCCCGTTCGGACACGGACTGAGTTATACGACTTTTGCGTATGGGAAAGCTGTTGTAGATAAAACGACGTTTAAGTCGGATGAGACTCTTACGGTAACTGTACCTATAACTAATACGGGTAAGCGTGAAGGGGCAGAAGTAGTTCAGCTTTATATTCGTGATGTGAAATCTGCCCTTCCACGTCCTGTTAAGGAATTGAAAGGCTTTAAAAAAATCAGGTTGATGTCTGGAGAAACGTGTGAGGTAACTTTTACGATTGATAAAGAGGCTCTCAGTTATTTTGATGATACCCGTCATGAATGGGTTGCAGAACCTGGTAAATTTGAGGCGATTATAGCAGCTTCGGCTATAGATGTTCGGTCGAAAGTTACATTTACATTGAGTGATAACCATTAAAAATAATTTATATCCGCAATTTCCATACAAAGGATGTTGCGGATATATTTTGACCGTCACAGGCAGGAGATATTGAAAAAACTTCAGGTGCGCAATTCGATTGAGGCTTGCAGGGTAGCGGGTGAGTTGGGGATATTACGGTGAGATAAGGTTATTCGGGTTTGTCACGAAACAAAGCAATCGTGTCGCTGAATTGTTGGGCGATGGATACAAATTGGGGATGGTCAGGACGAAGAATAAGGGCAACGTAGTTCCAAATGCCGTATTCGTCTGGCAATTCTGCTGTCATTAAAACAAATGTTTTCTGATACCCCGATGAGCGGAACCACGATTCAAACAAACGGCTCCGATATTTCTGCCGGTTGTCGCCCGTTTCACATAAATAAAGCATAACGGCATTCCGCTGGCGGAAAAATTCATAAATCAAGGACAAAATGGCTTGACGTAGCTTGTAGTCACGCGGAGACTTGCGGTTGTTCGTGTTAGATATCGCAAACTCATAAGCGTCATATTCCGACATAAGGTCACTTGGCATAAAACTTATTGTGTAGTTTACGCCATAGTCCGTAGTTAACATATATGACAGCTCAGCATAAGGTGCAGGTTTGACGGTATAAAGAGCGTTTGCATTAACACGTATAAGATCAATTGTTACCATACTTCTATTGATTCTGGTTCTTGTCCTGTACGTTTTTTATATTCTGCTCTTAAACATTCTTCCATTTGTCGGATAAGTTCTTGCTTTTTTCTCTTATGTTCCCTCATCCGTCTCCACACTTCTTCCTTTGTTAACGGTGTCTTCTTTTCCTGTGTTTGCAGATTTTGTTCCATAGTGTTGTGTATATAATTGATTTACGGGACAAAGATACTGATTTTTCTTTGTATTCCCTTCTTTTTTAATAGTTTTCATCCAATTGTGATTTTCTTTTTCATACTGCTTTCCCGTATCTGAAGTGAGGTAGGTATCACCACTTGGCGCACGGTGTGGTCTCCTCGCAACTGGTCTATCAGGAGACGGCATGCCGTTTCGCCCATTTTATAAGTCTGATGGCATACCGAGGAAAGTTTAGGCTCGACGTAATTGGCATGGCGTTCGTCGGTATAGCCTATCAGGGCGATATTTTGCGGAATGCGCAGACCGTGGCTTTTGATGACTTCCATGGCGGCAAAAGCCAAGGTGTCATTCATAGCTAAGATGGCATCGGGCGGATTGGGCAGGGCAAGCAAGGCTTCGGTAGCCCGCATTCCTTCATCGTAGTCGATGCGGCGGCATTCGACTAATTCTTTTTCAATGGGAATCTTATTGGCACGTAGGGCTTCCAAATAGCCGTGTTTCCGTTGCTTGACGATATACAGGTGATTGGCACCTCCGATGAATGCTATCCGCTTGCTTCCACTATCCAACAGATGTTGGGTGGCGGCTTGTGCCGATTGGGCTCCGTCAGCAACGACGGAAGAAAAGCGGTCGGTCAGGCATACGCGGTCGAAAAAGACGAGCGGCATATTGATGTCTGTTAATGATGCCCAATGCGAATAGTCGGTAGTCTCTTGCGAAAGGCAGGCGATGATGCCTTCTACACGCATATTCACCAAGTTTTCGATATTTCGTTTTTCGTGTTCGAAACGTTCGTGCGAGGTAGTGATGATGACGAAATATCCGTTAGCTATGGCTGTATCTTCAATGCCGCTCAAGATGGACGAGAAGAAATGCGTCACGATGTCGGGCACGATGACTCCGATGATGCGGGGCGTGTTTTTCCTCAGGCTCATGGCGAACGGATTAGGGCGGTAATTCATTTCTTTGGCAAGTTGTTTGGCTTTGGCACATAGTTCGCGGCTGATTTCGGGACTGTCCTTTAGTGCTCGCGAAACGGTGGGAATAGATACGCCGATCCGTTGGGCGAGGTCTTTCAGCGAGGTATGCTTCAGGTTGTTCATGAATGTTTGATTATTGGTTTCTTCTGTATCCATTTGCAAAGAAAGCATTTTTTACGGAATAACGGTACAGATATACGGATATTTTACGTAAACCATTACGTATATTTTCTGATGAGGTCACGGACTGATGAGGTTTATCTTGGCTTACCTTTGTCTTTGTAACCATTAAATTCGAAAAAATTATGCAATACCATGAAATCGGAAAAACGGGCATGAAGGTATCATCGCTCAGTTTCGGCGCTTCTTCATTAGGGGGCGTTTTCCATGACATTAAAGAAAAAGAAGCTATCGAAGCGGTGTTCACCGCTATTGAAACAGGCATGAATTTCATTGACGTATCGCCTTATTACGGCCATTACAAGGCAGAGACTGTATTGGGTAAGGCGTTGCAAGAGATTCCGCGTGAGAAATATTACCTCTCTACAAAAGTAGGCAGATATGGCAAGGACGGAGTGAACACGTGGGATTATTCGGGCAAACGTGCTACGGAAAGCGTGTACGAAAGTATGGAGCGTCTGCACATTGATTATATTGATTTGATAAATGTGCACGACATTGAGTTTGCCGACCTTCATCAGGTGGTAGATGAAACATTGCCTGCTTTAGTAGCCTTGCGCGAGAAAGGCGTTGTGGGGCACGTGGGCATTACCGATTTACAATTGGAAAACCTGCAATGGGTCATCGACCATTCACCTGCCGGTACAGTAGAGTCGGTGCTTAACTTCTGCCACTATTGCCTTTGCGATGATAAGCTAGCGGACTTCTTGGATTACTTCGAATCAAAAGGTATCGGTGTCATCAATGCTTCGCCTTTGTCGATGGGGTTGCTTACCGAACGTGGTGTACCCGATTGGCATCCCGCACCCAAATCCTTAGTGGAGGCTTGTTGCCGGGCTATGGAGCATTGCAAGGCGAAAGGTTATCCGATAGAGAAACTTGCCATGCAATATGCTGTAAGCAATCCGCGCATTGCCACCACGTTGTTTAGTACGGCGAATCCGCAAAATGTCCGCAAGAATGTAGCGTTTGTAGAAGAACCGATGGATGAAACCTTGTTGCAGGAGGTTCGTGCCATTATTGGTGACCAGATGCGTGTCAGCTGGGCGAATACTTAAAGGAGGAGTGCATTATGGCTTATACAATCATAGATGCCCATGCTCATTTGTGGCTAAGGCAAGATACGGTGGTAGACGGTTTGCCTATCCGTACATTACTGAATGGACGCTCGATGTTTATGGGCGAGGAACGGCAGATGCTTCCGCCTTTTATGGTGGATGGTGTGAACAGTGCCGAAGTGTTTCTTTCGAATATGGATTATGCCCAGGTAGGGGCAGCCGTGATTACGCAAGAGTTTATCGACGGGTTCCAGAACGATTACTTAGAGGAAGTCGCGCGGCGTTATCCCGACCGTTTTTTCGTGTGCGGTATGTGCGAGTTCCGTAAGCCGGGTTATTTGGAAGAAGCCCGTCAGTTGATAGCCCGTGGATTTAAAGGAATCAAAATACCGGCTCAGCGTCTGTTGCTGAAGGAAGGACGTGTAAAATTGAATTGCGATGAAATGATACAGATGTTCCGCTTGATGGAACAGAATGGCGTATTGCTTTCAATTGATATGGCAGACGGTGATACACAGGTGGGGGAATTGGAAGAGGTGATAGCCGAATGTCCGAATCTGAGAGTGGCAATCGGTCATTTCGGCATGGTCACGACTCCGGGCTGGACCGAACAAATTAAATTGGCTCGTCATCCTCATGTCCGCATTGAGTCGGGTGGCATTACGTGGCTTTTTAATGATGAGTTTTATCCTTTCCGAGGAGCGGTAAGGGCTATTCGTGAGGCAGCTGATTTGGTGGGCTTTGAGAAACTGATGTGGGGTTCGGACTATCCGCGTACGATTACGGCTATCACTTACCGTATGTCGTATGATTTTATTACGAAATCATCGGAATTGTCGGATGAGGAAAAGCGGCTTTTCTTGGGTGAGAATGCACGTAGCTTTTACGGCTTTGGCGATTTGCCCGAATTGCCTTACATTAAGAATATGTCGGAATAACCCCAATCGGTATGCGTATGAAAAACAAGAATTATACATTGCCTCTTGCACTGGTCTTCAGCTTGTTCTTCCTGTGGGCTATCAGCAGCAACCTGTTGCCTACGATGATACGGCAGCTGATGAAGACGTGTGAATTGAATACGTTCGAGGCTTCGTTTACCGAGTCAGCCTACTGGCTGGCATATTTTATCTTCCCGATACCTGTCGCTATGTTTATGAAGCGGTATAGTTATAAGGCGGGTATTGTTTTCGGCTTGTTGCTTGCCGCCATAGGCGGACTGCTCTTTTTCCCGGCTGCTACCATTAAGGAATATTGGGCGTACTTGTGTATCTTCTTTATTATCGCTACAGGGATGTGTTTCCTTGAAACGGCTGCCAATCCTTACGTTACGGCATTGGGTGACCCAGCTACAGCACCTCGTAGATTGAATCTGGCACAATCTTTCAACGGACTGGGCGCATTCATTGCTGCTATGTTCTTGAGTAAATTGATACTAAGCGGTGATACATATACTCGCGAAACGCTTCCTATGGACTATTCCGGAGGTTGGGATGCTTATATTCAAATGGAGACGGACGCAATGAAATTGCCTTACATGGCATTGGCTTTACTTTTGTTATTGATCGCTGTGGTGATTGTTTTTTCTAAGTTGCCTAAGATTGGTGATGAAGGACGGAAAAGCGAGTCGAAAGAAAAACTGATTGACTTTGGTGTGTTGAAACACAGGCATTTGCGTTGGGGTGTAATCGCTCAGTTCTTTTATAATGGCGGGCAGACGGCTATCAACAGTTTGTTTTTGGTGTATTGTTGTACGTATGCCGGATTGCCCGAAGCTACGGCTACCACTTATTTCGGACTGTATATGCTGATGTTCTTGTTGGGAAGGTGGATTGGTACCGGACTGATGGTGAAGTTCCGTCCGCAGGATATGTTGTTAGTTTATGCATTAGCCAATGTGGCACTTTGTGCGGTAGTAATGGCATTTGGCGGTCAGATAGGACTGTATGCCATGTTGGGTATTTCGTTCTTTATGAGCATCATGTATCCTACGCAGTTTTCTTTGGCATTGGAAGGGTTGGGCGAGCAGACCAAAAGCGGTTCGGCTTTCTTGGTCATGGCGATTGTAGGCAATGCTTGTCTGCCTCAGTTTACGGCATATTTGATGCATATCAACGAACAGATGTATCAAGTGGCATATATCGTACCTTTGGTATGTTTCCTTTTCTGTGCTTACTATGGATGGAAGGGATATAAAGTAATAAATTAAGAATCGTATTATTTAGTATTGAAGTTGAATATGAAAGCAGTTCAGATTGTAGCGCCTTCTGATATGAAGGTTGTAGAAATAGAACGCCCGGAGTTGCATGCCGGCGAAGTGTTGGTTAAGATTGCCTACGTAGGTTTTTGTGGGTCGGATTTGAATACTTATTTGGGACGTAATCCGATGGTGAAGTTGCCGGTCATTCCAGGTCATGAAGTTGGTGCGGTGGTAGAGGATATCGGTCCGGATGTGCCCGAAGGTTTTAGTAAAGGTATGTATGTAACGGTAAATCCGTATACCAATTGTGGTAAGTGCGCTTCATGCCGCAATGGTCGTGTCAATGCTTGTGAGCATAATGAAACCTTAGGTGTGCAACGTAATGGGGTTATGTGTGAATATGCTGTATTGCCTTGGACTAAAATTATTCCTGCGGGAAATATATCTCCGCGTGATTGTGCTTTGATAGAGCCGATGAGTGTAGGATTTCATGCCGTTTCACGTGCACAGGTTATTGATAATGATGTGGTTGTGGTTATCGGTTGCGGTATGGTAGGCATGGGAGCCGTGGTACGTGCTTCGTTGCGTGGAGCTACTGTGATAGCGGTTGATTTGGATGACGAAAAATTAGCATTGGCGCATCGGACAGGGGCAACGTATGTCATCAATTCTAAAACGGAAGATGTGCGCGAACGTGTGCGTCAGTTGACAGATGGCTTGGGTGCGGATGTGGTGATAGAAGCCGTAGGTAGTCCGGTTACATACGTGATGGCTGTAGATGTGGTAAGTTTTACTGGTCGGGTTGTATGTATCGGTTATGCCAAGAGCGAAGTGGCTTTCCAAACCAAGTACTTTGTGCAGAAGGAATTGGACATCCGTGGCTCGCGCAATGCATTGCCTGCCGATTTTCGTGCGGTTATTCATTATCTGCAAAGCGGAAATTGTCCGATAGAAGAATTTATTTCGGCTGTTGTCGCTCCAGAAGAAGCGCAACAGGCAATGGAACAATGGGCTGCTAATCCGGGAAAAGTTTTCCGTATTTTAGTGAAGTTTTAATTTAAAGAAATGGTTATATGAAAAGATTGCTTGCGTTAGGGTTGTTGTCTTTGACATTGGGAACCTCATTAAAGGCACAAGTAACCGAACGTCCTCGCCCGGTAGAGTGGGAACAGTTAGTGCCGGGTGCACGCTTTATGGACCGCTTTTTGCCAATGCCTGATGGAGTGAAAGGACAACATATTTGGGGTACGGATAGTGTGCAGAACCGTTATGTAGACAATGGCATCGAATTGCCGGATGTTTCGTTTTGGGGCGGCAATATCTTGCAGACTCCTGATGGGAAGTATCATTTGTATGTATGCGGTTGGCCCGAGCGTTCACCCAAAGGACACATGTTTTGGGGAAACTCGACTGTATTCCATGCGGTGAGTGATAAATTGTCGGGACCGTATCAAGTGCAAAATTCGATAGGTAAAGGGCATAATCCTGAAGCTTTCCGATTGGCAGACGGGCGTGTAGTGGTTTATGTAATTGACGGTTATTACATAGCCGATAAGGAAGACAGTCCGGTGTGGATGTATCAGAAGTTTGATTTTGATGCACGCGACCGTAAGATTATCGAAGGGCTTTCTAATCTTACTTTTGCCCGCCGTCCTGATGGCTCTTACCTGATGGTATGCCGAGGAGGAGGCGTATGGATTAGCCGCGACGGATTGTCGGCTTACCGGCAATTGACAGACAAACGGGTTTATCCGGATGTAGAGGGACGTTTTGAAGACCCGGTGGTATGGCGGGACAGTTTGCAATATCATTTGATTGTAAACGATTGGCTGGGGCGTATCGCTTTTTACCAACGTTCAAAAGATGGACTGCATTGGGTAACTGAACAAGGCGAAGCATACGTTCCCGGTGTTTCTGTACATCGTGACGGTGAAGTAGAGTATTGGTTTAAGTACGAACGTCCGAAGGTATTTCAGGATAAGGAAGGGCGTGCCGTGCAGATGAATTTTGCGGTGATAGATACATTGAAATGGGAAGACTTGCCTGGCGACCGGCATTCATCGAAGAACATTTGCATTCCGCTGAACAAAGGCTTGATGCTTTCCGTATTGAACGAAGAACCGATAACCGCTGCAACCAAACGTATTGAAGTGCGTATTAAAGCGGAACCGGATTTTCATCCGCAAACTGATGTGGATGTGGAATCATTGCGGTTTGGTTCATACAACGAAGTCAACTTCGGCAGAGGCTGTAAACCTGTAAAGACTCGGGAAGAAGGCGACGATTTGATTGTGGTGTTCAATGGAAAAGGAAGTGGTATCACTGCCGATGAATTTGCACCGAAACTGATAGGGCGTGACGTAAAAGGAAATTTGTTGTATGGTTATGCCCGTTTGCCTTACGTAGACTATACGCCTGCTCTGCTTTCTGCCCGTCGTCCGATATACGATAGAGAACAAAATGTATGGAAAGTGCAAGTGGAAAATTTCGGCTTATCGGCTTCTCAACCGACTGAAGTAGAAATCTATTCAGCCGACCAATCATTGGCAAAAGGAGAGGTTCCCGTTCTTGCCCCTTATGAAAAGACAGAACTGACCTTGCGTTCCGTTGAGGCTTTGCCTACAGATTCTGTAGCGTGCGAAGTGGTTATCCGTAGCGGTGAGGTGGAATTGGAAAGAGTGAAGTTTGAGTGATGATTTAGAAATGCGCTTATGAAAAAGATTCTTTTTTTACTTGCGTTCGTTTGCCTTATGATTCTGCTTTATTCGTGTCAGTCATCTGCAGGCTTTCGGGTCGTTTCTCCCGATGAGGCTTTAGAAGTGTCTGTTTCGAAAGATTCTTCCGGACTTTATGTCTACTCGTTTGCAGCCCAAGGAGAAGAATTAATCGCTTCTTCTCGTATTGGCTTTGAAGGGAAACATCAAGGAATGATTCCCGGTGCAGATTGGAGTGTTTCGTCATCTGTTTCCTGCTACGATGGGGTTTGGAAGCCGGTTTGGGGAAAACGAAGAGAAGTGAAAGACCAATATAATGAACTACTCTTATCGTTTAAAGCACCGGACGGGCAACAAGGCATTAACCAAATCCAGGTTGTCTTTCGAGTATATAACGATGGAGCTGCTTTTCGGTATATGATTCCGCAAGAAGCTGAGCCGAGCGAGGAGGTTGTAGGCGAATCTACTCAATATAACTTTGCCGGTGATTATACGGCATGGTTCTATAATGGCGAATTTCATAATTTAGGACCGGATAAATTGAGTGAGGTAGAAGGAGAGCGTCAACCTGTTATGACCATTCAGGCAGGCGAGCATCAGTTTATGGCTCTTCATGAAGCCGATTTAAGGATGGGAGAACCTTTGCTCTTATCTTCATTGAAAGGAGAACAAACATTTAACGTAGCTTCCAAGCCTGCTCAATTGGAACCGGGGTATGTTTCTGCGTGGCGTGTTGTCTTGCACGGGAAAACACCGGGAGAGATGGTCGATTCGCATTTGCTTGAACTGTTGAATCCGGAACCTGCAGGTGATTTTTCATGGGTAAAGCCCGGGGTGGCTGTATGGGACTGGCGTATTAACGGTGCAATTACAGACGATGGCTTTACCTATACGATGACTTATCCCTCGTGGGTGCGTATGGTTGATTTTGCTTCCGAGCAAGGATTCAAGTATTTGGTCTTGGATGCGAATTGGTATGGACCGGAGTTTGATGACGAATCGGATCCGTTGTCAGGAGGTAAGGTGAACGATGTAAAACGAATCTTGGAATATGGGAAAGAGAAAGGAGTCGGCATTTGGTTGTATCTGAATGATGTTGGCGGGCGGCAATATCCGATAGAAGAAACCTTGAAGCAATATAGCGAATGGGGAGCGGCTGGAGTAAAATATGGGTTTATGAATGGAACTCCGGAAGAAAAGAATGCTTGGACGCAACAGATTACCCGTTTGTGTGCCGAGAATAAGTTGCTGGTTGATTTCCATGACGGACCGGTTCATCCTTACGGACAAATGCGTACTTGGCCCAATGCCATTACCCGCGAATATTGTCAGGCTCAGTTGGATGCCCATCGGGTATTCGAACCCAAAACTTTTGTAACAGCTGTTTTTGTCAATATGTTGGCAGGTCCGTTGGATATGAATAATGGTATGTTTGATTTGCGTCAAGGCAATACCACTCGTGTGGATGAGAACAAGCCGGTTCCTTCTACGGTAGTGTCCGAAGCAGCCCGCACATTAATCACTTTCTCAGGCGTAACGATTATTCCAGATATTCCGGAGATGTATCGTAAATATCCTGAACTATTGGCTTTCTTGTCTGCTCAGCAAATGCCTTGGGTAGAAAGCAAGACTTTGATGGGTAAGATAGGAGAATATATCGTGATGATGCGTGAGACAGAAACGGAATACTTGGTTGCTGCAGTTACGAACGAGGAGGCGCGTACTTTGTCTATCCCTTTGGACTTCCTTCCTGAGGGCTTTTATACGATACAATTGATGTTGGATAGCGAGGATGCCCATTATTTGACGAATCGGGAAACGTATCAAGTGAAAACACAGGAAGTGAAATCTGGAGATTCTATTCAAGCCAAACTGGCTCCGGGTGGAGGTGCTTGCATGCGTATTAAGAAATAAATTGAAACACAGAGGCACACAGAGTGTTAATTTCTCTGTGTCCTCTTGGTTTTACTTAGTGATAAGAATGCCGGTATTCTTGTGGAGTAGTACCGACTAATTTCTTAAATAAACGGTTAAAGTAAGAATAGTCTTCGAAGCCGAGATTGAGGGCGATGTCTTTTACTGAAGTGTCGCTTGTTACCAATGTAAGTTGGGCTTTTTCTATCTTTTTTTGGTTGATGTATTGTAGTGGAGTCGTTTTTATTTCATGCTTGAACAGACGGATGAAGTGGTCTTTGGATAAACATGTTTGTTCAGCCAATTCGTCTATATTTAGGTTTTTGTTAATGTGGTTATGGATGTATGATAACACTTTCACTAAACGTTCGTCCCTGTTTTCCGATTTTGCTTGCGCATATTTCATAAAATGAGAGAGGAGTTGGTAAACAATTCCCCTTGATTCTACTTTGTCATAAAAAGCCCGTTGCTTATTTTTTAAGAGATTCTGCATGAGCGTTACGTTATTATCATAAGTTGTAGGATCTGATTTTTGTAGGCTCATGTGTGGATTAATGGCGCAGAAACGTTTTATCAATGCCAAATCCATTTCATTGCCAGGTATTTCTATTGGGAAGTTCCATTCGTCTAATATATTCTTACCTTGTTGGTTTTCTTCGTAGATGTGCATGTAGTAGTGGCAGAAGTAGGAATCGCAAATCGTATTGTGTTTGGTAAATGTTGGAATAAAATACATGTGTTGAGGTTTTAGTTGATAAATTCCAGAGGGCAGTTCTATTTGTGCGGTTCCTTCCGTTACATAATATAGGCGGACAAAGGGACTAACGACGTTTTTCCAATTCCAGTCGGCATTGTGAATAGCCAATCCGGCATTTAGTACTAGAGGATGCAGTTGGTCTATTGAGAAATTCATGATAATGAAACCTTTTGGTTGACACCTGCAAATATATATAAGGTATATGAATTCTCAAAATATTTGTTGTTCGAATTAATGTCGAAATAGTCCTATGAAATGTCGTTATTGTCAGATTTTCTTCTTAAAATTAATAGAATAAGTCGATAAAGTCCTATTATAACACGTTTATATCCTATATTGGAACGGTTTTATTCTGTACTTTTGTGCAGTGAATAATTTATAGTCATTAACTAAATAATACAATGTATGAAAAACAAGGCTTTATTCTTTTCATTGTTGTGCGCGGCTTTCGTGTCGTGTAGTCAAACTCCGAAATCTCCTTATGAAGTGCCGGTCTCTGAAGCTGACGAACCGATGATGACGGGTAAGTTTGAACCAACTTGGGAGTCGTTGAAGAATTACGAGGTGCCTGAATGGTACCGTAACGCGAAGTTTGGTATTTGGGCACATTGGGGACCGCAATGTGTGGAAGGTACAGGCGACTGGATGGCTCGCTCGATGTATATGGAAGGTTCGCATGCATATAAATACCATGTAGAACATTACGGACATCCTTCTGAAGTGGGTTTCAAGGATATTATTCCTTTATTTAAAGCAGAACATTGGAATCCTGATTCATTAGTGGCTTTCTATAAGAAAATAGGTGCGCAATATTTCTTTGCTTTGGGCAATCATCATGATAATTTCGACTTGTGGGACAGCAAGTACCAGCCATGGAACTCTGTAAATATGGGTCCGAAGCGTGATATATTGGCTGAATGGGAGAAAGCGGCTCGTAAACAAGGTCTTCCTTTCGGTGTCAGCCTCCATGCAGACCATGCATGGTCGTGGTATGAAACATCACAACGTCACGATACAATCGGTCCGAAGAAAGGCATTCCCTACGATGGTAAGCTGACTAAAGCCGATGGCAAAGGCAAATGGTGGGAAGGTTATGATCCGCAAGACCTTTATGCGCAGAATCATCCGATGAGTGAAGACAGTTGGGATGACGGTGCGATACATCGCCAATGGGCATGGGGAAATGGCGTCTGCATGCCTTCACAGGAATTTGTGACAAATTTCTATAACCGTACATTGGATGTCATCAATCGCTATAATCCGGATATTTTGTATTTTGATGTGACGGTTCTTCCGTTCTATCCGATCAGCGATGCCGGATTGAAGATTGCCGCACACCTCTATAATCACAGTATGGCTACACATGATGGTAAACTGGAGGCGGTGCTTACAGGTAAGATATTGGATGAAGAACAGCGCAAGGCTTTGGTATGGGACGTAGAGCGTGGGGCACCCAACGAAATTGTTGCTGATAAATGGCAGACTTGTACTTGCTTAGGCGGTTGGCATTACGACCAGTCGATTTATGACAACGACCGTTATAAATCAGCTGCCGATGTAGTGAAACTGTTAATGGATGTAGTGAGCAAGAACGGCAATCTGTTGCTGAGCGTACCTTTGCGTGCTGACGGAACATTTGATGAGAAAGAAGCGAAAATCCTGACCGAATTTGGTGACTGGATGAACATCAATAAAGAAGCTATCTATGATACAACCCCTTGGAAGGTGTTTGGGGAAGGACCGATAGCTAATTCGGATATCGCTATTAATGCCCAAGGATTCAACGAAGGCTCTTATACCAATACTACCGCTCAAGAAAT
The DNA here is from genome assembly GCF_002161765.1 of Bacteroides sp. An322. Taxonomy (GTDB): domain Bacteria; phylum Bacteroidota; class Bacteroidia; order Bacteroidales; family Bacteroidaceae; genus Phocaeicola; species Phocaeicola merdavium. Next base: position 126,244 of record NZ_NFIN01000006.1, read on the forward strand.
ACGTTTCACCCAAAAGGGAGATGATTTGTATGTAACGGCTTTGGCTTGGCCTGAAAACAAAAAGGTGATTGTAAAATCGCTTGCACAAGGGAATGAACTTTATCCCGAAGAAATAAAGGAAGTGGAACTGTTAGGATACGGAAAGGTGAATTTCAAACGTACGGCAGAAGGACTCTCAATAGAACTTCCTGGTAAACAATTAAATAAGATCGCTCCAGTTTTCAAGGTAAGGTAATCAGAATATCATAATAAGCAAATGGTTTGCCGGCTTTTTTAAGTCGGTAAGCCTCTCTTATGTCTTTTTTAAACATTAAAATTTTTGTGTATGAAAAGATCTTTTTGTAAAAGGATTTTGCAGGAGGTGAAAGTCATCCTTCTGCTAATGGTATGCTTTGTCGGCACTGTTGAAGCACAGGGACAAGGTATTGTGAGAGGTACTGTAACAGACAGTAGTGGCGAGCCGTTAATCGGTGTGAGTATTTTGGTGAAAGGTACGGCAAATGGGGTGATAAGCGATCTTGATGGTGGTTTTTCTATTTCAGCTGCTGCCGATGATGTCCTTCAATTCAGTTACGTAGGATATATCAATCAAGAAATACAAGTAGGTAATAAGAAGATACTGAATGTAATTATGGAGGAAGACACCAAACAGTTGGATGAAGTTGTGGTTGTAGGTTACGGTACGCAGAAGAAGGTTAATTTGACAGGTGCCGTGTCATCTATTACTTCCGATGATTTGATTAATAAGCCCGTTATGAGTACTGCTCAAGCTATTGCCGGTTTGGCACCAGGCTTGAGTGTTGTGGCAAATTCAGGTCGTCCCGGTGCAGGTGCCAGTGTGAAGATTCGTGGTACAGGTACTTTTTCTGGTGCAGGAACAGACCCATTGGTGTTGATTGACGGACTTTCAGGAAGCATTGATGATGTAGACCCGAATGACATTCAAAGTATCTCTTTCCTGAAAGATGCTGCATCTGCTTCTATCTATGGAAACCGTGCTGCCAATGGTGTCATTTTGATTGAAACAAAGAAAGGACAAGAGGGTAAGACGCAAATCAGTTACAATGCAACGTTCGGTTGGCAGACGCCGACAGAATTGCCTGAATTCCTTGATTCATGGGAATATGCTGAATATTACAATATGGCAATGCGCAATATGGGTTTGGCTGAAGCTTATTCTGCCGAACAGATTCAGAAATTTCGCGACGGATCTGACCCGGATAATTATCCTAATGTGAATCACTTGAAGTGGTTATTGGATACAGGTTCAGGATTTCAGCATCAGCACAATGTAAGTGTAAGAGGCGGTAATGAACGTACTAATTACAGTTTGTCGCTTGGATACCGCAAGCAGGATGGTTTGACGGCAAAGACATCAAATGAGCGTATGACTGCTACTTTTTCTTTGCAGACTCAGTTGACCAACCGCTTGTTGCTGAATATAAACATTAATGCGTATAATAACAATTATGATGCGCCTTATGGACAGCAGAATATTGATCAGATGATTGGTTATTCTGTACGTGAGCCGAATACCATTCCGGGACAGAAGTCGGACGGAAGTTTTGGCTATCAAGATAACTACAGCCCAGAAGCTTGGTTGGCTGGCGAGTCTTTTATTCACTATATTAACCGCAATGTCAGTGCGTTTGGTCAATTAAAATGGAATACGCCGATTGAAGGGCTTTCGATTTCCGGTAAAGCGGGTGTAAGCTATTGGACCAAACATGATAAAGAGTACATGGCTGAAACTTATTTTGATGATACCAAGACGGTAGGACCTTCCTCATTGTCTGTGCATTCTACAAACAAGACATACACAACATTTGAGGCATTGGTAAATTATGACAAGGTATTTAATGAAGTACATGGATTGAAAGTATTGGCGGGTACGTCAGTAGAACAAAGTGCTGACCGTTGGTTGGACGGATCCCGCAACACGTTCCCCAATAACTTCTTGTATGAACTAGGTGCGGGTGATGCGTCAACCGCTACTAATGGCAGTGGCTTTGATGAATATGCTTTAGTTTCTTTCTTCGGACGTGTCAATTATTCGTTCAAGGACCGTTATCTGTTGGAAGGAAATTTGCGTTACGATGGTTCTTCTCGTTTTGCCAAGGATAATCGTTGGGGACTCTTTCCTTCCGTATCAGCCGGCTGGAGAATTTCGGAAGAAGATTTTTGGAAAAACAGCAAGGCTGCTGATGTTTTTGATAATTTAAAGTTGCGTTTGTCTTACGGTGTGTTGGGTAATCAGAATATCGGAACTTATCCTTATCAACAGGTTTATGATTTGGGACATAACTATCCGTTAGGTAATCCGGCTACATTGACTCCCGGTACTTATGTATCTTCTTACAAGAATGAGGACATTACGTGGGAAAAGACAGCCATTACGAATGTCGGTGTGGATTTTGGCATGTTCAATGGAGCTATTAACGGTAGTTTGGAGTATTTTTACAAATATACGTCCGATATTTTGGCTTCAATGGAAGTGACTGGTATTATGGGAAGCGGAGTTGGAGAGTCCAATGTAGGTGCTGTGTCAAACAAAGGTATCGAAGTGAACCTTTCTTTCAATGGTCGCATAGGGAAAGACTTCCGTTTTAGTATAGCTCCTAACTTTACGTGGGTGAAGAATGCCGTGGAAGAACTGGCTAACGGTGCTACGGAAGAAATCAATAGTGGACGTATTGTGGGACAACCTCTTGGCATTATTTATGGGTATCAGACGGATGGTTTGTTTGTAGACCAGGCTGAGATTGATGCGGCTCCCGAACAATTGGTTGGTAAAAGCGACTTGAAGCCCGGTTATGTGAAGTATAAAGACATTAGCGGTCCGGACGGTGTGCCCGATGGAAAAGTCGACGCAGAATACGACCGTACTGTATTGGGAAGTACAACGCCTAAGTTCTATTATGGCTTGAATTTGTCTGCTTCTTATAAAGGCTTCGATTTTTCGGCATTGCTTCAAGGTTTGGGCGGATATCAGCGTTTGATAGGTTCGTATATGGCATACGCTTTTTATAATAACGGTAACATCCAACGTTGGCAAGCTGACAATTGCTGGACAGAAGAGAATCCGGATAAGTGGGCTGAATATCCGCGTATTGAGACGTTGAACATGAATAGTCCTAACCTTCAGACTTCAGATTATTGGATGCGTAATGCCAGTTTCCTGCGTATTAAGAATGTTCAGTTGGGTTATACATTCCCTAAGAAAATAACTAAGAAAATCGGTGTTGAAAAGTTACGCCTATATGTCAGTGGTCAGAACTTGTATAGCTTTAACGGTTTCTACAAAGGTTGGGATCCTGAAAATGAAATCGGTACAGGAGATGCTCCTTCGTATTATCCGATTACGGCTATCTATTCTTTTGGTATTAATCTTAATTTTTAATCATTTAAAATGAAAGTATTATGAAAGCATTCTATAAATGCGTTGCCCACATGATAAAGTTGGGTTTGTGTATTCTTCCTTTAGTAGGGGGAGTGTGCGGCTGTTCCGATTTATTGGATAAGAGCCCTAATTCGTCCATTTCCGATGGGAACTTTTGGAATAATGAAAAAGACGCTTATTTGGCTTTGGTAGGTTGTTATACGTTCCAAAGCGGGTGGACGAACGATGATTTTGCTACGGCTTGTGGTCTGCTTTATTTGGATTTCTGTGGTGGTAATGGTACAGAAAAAGAGAATTTCACGTCCATGATGGCGGGTACTAACTCGATAGCTACTAACAGTAATTCCGGACGTTATTGGAATAACGCCTATTGGATGATAGCCAAGCAGAATAATTTCTTGAAAAACGTGATTAATTGTCCGATGGACAGTGAGCAGACTCGTGCCCAATATATGGCTGAATCTAAGTGTTTGCGTGCATACTTTTTGTTCTATTTGGCTTTTCATTATAAGGATGTGCCCATGCCTTTGACTACGTTGACACGTGAGGAGGCTAATTCTATTTCACAAACTCCCCAGCAGGACGTATACGACCAGGTTGAGTCTGATTTGTTGGAATCTATAGATGTGTTGCCTGACTCGTATGACGCTTCGTCTTACGGGCGTTTCACTAAAAACGCTGCTCGTGTATTGTTGAGTCGTGTTTATTTGGCACAGAACCGTTGGGGAGAGGCTGCTTCCGTATTGAGGGCTGTCATGGATTCAGGACTTTATGAACTGGACCGCCGCAATGGAGACGATAGTTATGAGAAACTGTTTTGGATAGGCGGGGAGTATAGTCCTGAGACTATCTTCTGTGTAATGGGACTGGAGGACAAATTCACTACTGCCCGTTATCAATACCAATATCCGGAATGTGCTTATGGTGGCTGGCATCAGTTTGCCGTTTACAATGAATTGGTGAAGGAATACTTTTGTACGGATGGGAAGGGCATTGAGACATCGGAAGTCTACGATGACAACGACCCGTATATGAATCGTGACCTTCGTCTTTATGCTTCTGTTTTCTTGCCTCCATTGGGTAACTATCCCGGAACGAAGTTTAACGACTTGACGTATGATTGTTTCAACGGACCTAATACGGCTGATAGTTATAATCGTTATCCTTTGTTCAATGGCTATTGTCCTAAAAAAGGATGTGACCCTTCTATTACGGAAAACATAGGCTCTACACCTACTTATACTCCGCTTATGCGTTATGCAGAAGTTTTATTGAGTTATTTGGAAGCGTTGAACGAATCTGCTCCTGGCGATGTGACTCAAAGTGTGCTTGATGAAACTATCAATGATATTCGTGACCGTGTAAATTTGCCGGGTTATTCTAAGGCAGAACTTGCTTCGCAAGAAGCTGTACGCGAGGCTGTCCGCAAGGAAAGAAGAGTGGAATTGGCTTTTGAAGGATTCCGTTACTTCGATGTGCTTCGCTGGGGTATCGCTGAAGAGGTATTGAATCATACATTTACGGGCGTAAAACTTTCGGACAACCCCAATGACCGCAATTATCGCGGAAGTGGGGCTACAGCTTCTCCGGTGGATGAAGATATGTATTATCAGTTTGAAACTCGTTCGTGGGCAGCGCATAACCGGTACTTCCCTATTCCTCAGGGTGATATGAATATTAACAAGAACCTGAAGCAGAACGACGGGTATTGATTGTTATTAGGGTAACATGTACAGACTGGGGCTAAACCAGAACAAGCCTGCCTTACCAATAAAATGATGCATATTTTATGTGAATGTTTTATTGGAATTGGGTAGGCTTTTGTTATTTTTGTAGCGAGATCTCATCTCTTTTTAGCTTATTGCTTTGAAACATTTAAAAAAGAAACGTTATGACACAGAAACAAGGATATCCGGCAAAGAGTTATTCAGTGCCGACCAAACGTTATTGCCAGACATTGAGTCTGAAAGATAATCCAGCTTTAATCGCTGAATATAGGAAAATACATAGCCGGGCAGAATCATGGCCGGAAATCCGGGAAGGAATACGCTCGATCGACATCTTGGAAATGGAAATGTATATTTGTGGAACGCAAGTATTCATGATTGTAGAAACTCCTTTGGATTTCGATTGGGACACGGCGATGGAAGAGCTTTCTCATTTGCCACGGCAGCAGGAGTGGGAAGATTATGTAGCCCGTTTTCAAGAATGCGTACCGGGAAGCACATCATCCCAAAAGTGGAAGCTGATGGAGCGGATGTTTTATTTGTATGACGAATAGCGAGAGTATTGATTAAAAAAGAAAGTCCGTATGAAGCATTTGTTTTTATTTGTTTTTTGTTTCTGTTGTAGCAGTGCCGCTTTGATGGGGCAGCAAGCCGGATGGGGCAATTGGAAGATTTGGGGTGACCAAGGGAACGGTATGTATGTGAATCCCGTCATTCCGTCGGATTATAGCGATATTGATTGCATTCGGGTGGGAGAGGATTATTATGCCATATCTTCCACCTTCCAATTTTCGCCGGGCATGACGCTGCTGCACTCTAAAGACTTGGTCAACTGGGAAATCTGTTGCAACATTGTGGAAGATTTGACGCAAATAGGCGATGCGTTGAACTGGACGGTGATGGACCGTTATGCCCGTGGAATATGGGCAGGTACGCTCCGTTATCACGACGGGCGGTTTTATTTGTACTTCGGTACGCCCGATGAAGGTTTCTTCATGACTTCTTCTGTACGCCCGGAAGGACCTTGGGAACCGTTGACTCCCTTGATGCGTGAAGCCGGATGGGATGATTGCACGGTGATGTGGGATGAAGACGGGAAAGCTTATTTTGTAGGCACTCATTTTGCTGACGGTTATAAGACTTATCTCTTTGAAATGGCAGAAGATGGAAAAGGCATAGACCGCGAGTCGGCTGTGCTTGTCAATGAAGGCAATGGCAGGGAAGCCAGCAAGCTGATAAAGGCCGGCGAGTGGTATTATCTGGTATTCAGTGAGTATAAACCGGGGATAGGACGTTATGTCATGGCTAAACGTTCTCGTAAATTGGTCGGACCTTATAAAGAAGAAAAGCAATTGGCTTTGCCCAGTTGCGAAGCTATGGAACCCAATCAAGGAGGCATTGTAGAAGGGAAGGATGGCAATTGGTATTTCCTTACGCATCATGGCTCAGGCGATTGGAGCGGGCGGATTGTAAGCCTGTTGCCTGTTACGTGGGTAGAAGGCTGGCCTATCATCGGTGAGGTGCTTCCTCAACAGATCGGTACGATGGTGTGGAGCGGGAAGATGCCATACGAATATGAGGAAAAACTGACCCTCAAACGAAGCGATGATTTCGATGAAGCCCGCTTGGCTCCGCAATGGCAATGGAATTACCAGCCTCGTAAAGACTTTTTCTCATTAAGCAAACGACCGGGCTGGTTGCGCCTGAAGGCTTATCGTCCTTTGGAAGCCAATAACCTGATGAAAGCCGGCAATACATTGACCCAACGGACTTTCAGAAAGGAAACAAACGAAGTGACTATAAGGATGGATATTTCGGCTATGGTTGACGGGCAAAAGAACGGGCTTTGCCATTTCTCTTCAGAACATTCGGCTATCGGTATAGTAAAAGAGAAAGGTGTCTGTTATTTGGAATACCGGAAGAACGGTAAAATCACGAAAGGCAATCCTATACATTCCCGATACGTGTGGTTTAGTTCGCAATGGGGATTAGACGGCAAGTCCCGTTATTATTATAGTGTAGATGGAGATAACTTCATTCCCTTTGGTGAAGATTACCAACTGGTATGGGGAAACTATCGGGGTGACCGTATTGGCATTTATTGTTTCAATGATGAAAGCGATGGTGGGGCGGTGGATGTAGACTATTTCCATTACCGGTAAGGATGTATAAGTCTTATGACTTCATGTATAGGTTTGCTTTTTCGGTGAATTGTTATTTATTACGTAAAAGAGTGGATTATGAAAAAATTAATTTGTTTTTTTGTCGTTCTGTTTTGTTTTTTTGTGGAAGGAATGTCGCAAACGGTGCGTTCTTTTCAACGAGAAGATAATCGGGTCGTATTGGAAATGACAGACGGAGAATTACAACTTTATCCGTTATCGCCCAATACATTAAGAGTAAAGTTCGTAAAGCAATCTGTGGGAATGGAAATGCCTGAATGGATTTACGTGAATAGCGGAAAGGAGGAGACGTTTGCCATAGAGGAGGATAAAGATGCGGTTTCCGTTGTATTGCCGGGCATTATAGCCCAAGTGGAAAAGGAAAGTGGATTGATAACCTTCTTATCTCCGGCTGGAGATGTGATTTTACAGGAAGAAGCTCGTCTGCTTACACCGTCTGCTGTTCAAGGCATAGATACGTATTGTGCCACGCAAAAGTTTTATTCACCGGAAGACGAACATCTTTTCGGATTGGGACAGTTTCAGGACGGTTGCTTGAACGTGCGCGGATTGTCGCGCCGGCTTACGCAGGTAAATACACAGATTGCTATCCCCATGTTTGTGTCCGACAAGGGATATGGAGTGTTATGGAACAATTATGGATTGACTGATTTCAACCCTGCGGATGAGATGATTGAACTGGCTCCTTTTCAGAAAGAAGGCGAAGCAAAGGAAGTGGATGTGACTTCGACCGAAGGAGGTAAAAAAGAATTGCGTGAGAATTACATTTTCGCTTCGGAATTGACCATACCTGCAAAGGGACATTATTCGATTTTGTTGGATGTGGGGCAAACCATGGCAAGAAAATATCACTTGCGTATCGGGGATAAGACTGTCTTTGACATGGAAAACACGTGGTTGCCTCCTACCACTTCTGCGATTGTGGAATTAGAGGCAGGAACTTATCACGTCGTTGCAGAATTGGAGAAGAACGATAAGCCGAAAGTCTTTTTAAAGGAAGTGGATAATGAAACCGTACTCCGTTCTCCGGTGGCGGAATGTGTAGACTATACCGTGTTTTGTGGCAAGGCTGATGAGGTAATCGCTTCTTATCGCCAATTGACAGGGCGTGTTCCTTTATTCCCGGATTGGGCTTTAGGGTATATTCATTGCCGCGAACGATTCCACAATCAGCAAGAGCTGTTGGAAACGGCTGCTCAGTTTCGTAAAGATAGTTTGCCGATGGATGTGATTGTACAAGACTGGCAATATTGGGGGCGTTACGGATGGAATGCCATGAAGTTTGATGAAAAGGATTATCCGAATCCTACGGAAATGGTGAATAAATTGCACGAGCAAGATACGAGATTGATGGTTTCGGTATGGTCGAAAGTAGACCCTTCTTCTGAAGTCGGGAAAGCAATGGAAGAGCAAGGCTACTTCATTCCCGGAACTTCATGGGTGGATTTTTTCAATCCGAAAGCTGCAGCTTTTTATTGGGAGAATTTTAGTAACAGGCTCTTGGTGCATGGAATAGACGCTTGGTGGCAGGACGCGACAGAACCGGAGAATGATGACTTGCTTGGACGAAAAGTTGCCAATGGAAAGATACCCGGAGAGGTCTTTCGAAATGCATATCCTTTATTGGTGAGCCAAACGGTTTATGAAGGTTTGCGCCGGGATACCCCGAACAAACGAGCTATGATTCTTACCCGTAGCGCTTTTCCCGGAATGCAGCGTTATGCTACTGCTACTTGGTCAGGCGATATCGGATATGATTGGAATACATTGCGCAGGCAGATTGTTGCCGGATTGGGCATGTCAATTTCCGGGCAGCCTTGGTGGACGTATGACGCGGGTGGTTTCTTCCGTCCGGGTAATCAATACACAGATGCTGATTATCAGGAATGCATGATGCGCTGGATACAGACAAGCGTCTTTTTGCCTTTGATGCGTGTGCATGGATATGGAACAAATACCGAATTTTGGAATTATGGTTCAGAGGTTACTGCCCTTGCTCGCCAGTCGCTTGCCGATCGTTATCAGCTGGCTCCTTATATCTATTCGGAGAATGCGAATATCAGTTTCAATAATGGTACTTTTATGCGTCCTTTGGTGATGGATTTCGCAGATGATTCTGTGGCTGTTTCGCAAAAGTATCAATATATGTTCGGTCCTTCTTTATTGGTAGCACCTATCGTAGAAGAAGGTGTGAGAAATTGGAATGTGTATTTCCCTGCCACAGAAGGCGGATGGTATGATTTTTGGAGTGATAAGTATATAGCGGATAAAGGTTGGCAAGACGTTTCTGTATCTAAGAATCATATTCCGGTGTATGTAAAAGCAGGTTCGATTTTGCCATTGGCAGAGGGCAGACCTCAAACCATGAAAGAGGCTTATGCTGCCGATTGGATTGTTAAAGTATTTGTGGGGGCGGACGGCTCTTATACGTTGTACGAAGACGAAGGGACGAATTATAATTACGAGAAAGGCTTGTATTCGAAAGTCCGTTTCGATTGGGACGACAAAAAAGGTGAACTGACTATCGGAGAGCGGAAAGGCAAGTTCCCAGGAATGATTGGGAATCGTCGCATCCGTTTAGTAAAGGTGTCTGCGGTGTCTTCGGAATCGCATGACATCAGCTATACCGGTAAAAAGATAGTAGTGAAATTGTAGTTTAACAAAAATGATAATAGAATGATGACTACTTTATTTAATAAAATAGCCCTATTCTTGGCAATCGTTGCTTTGTGCGCTTGTCAGACGGAGAAGCAAGAAGTGGTTTCTCCCAATGGAGATTTGAGAGTTACGATAGAATGCATTCCTGAAAATGCTTATGGCGAAGCTGTTTTTTCTGTAGATTATAAAGGGAAACAAGTGCTTGCACAAACTCGTTTGGGCATGGAGACGGAAGTGCAGAAGTTAGCAGGAAACTTGAAATTGAAATCGGTTTCTGAAGCCAAGCCTATCGTAGATGATTATCAAATGCTGACCGGAAAGCGGAGCCATTGTATGAACGAAGCTTCCGAACGTGTTTATACTTTCGAAAATGAATCCGGGCAGGCATTGGATGTTACGTTCCGTGCCTACAACGATGGAGTAGTCTTTAAATATGGCATTTGTACAGAATCAGGCAAAGAGCGTATTATTCGTGAACATACCGCTTATGCTTTGCCTCAAGGTGCTAAGAGGTGGATGCAGAAGTATGATATAGGTTACGAAGGCTTTTTCCCTTTATCTACCGATGGAATACTTACCGGACATCCAGAAGTAGATACGTGGGGTTATCCGGCATTGGCAGAGTTGCAAGATTCCGTGTTCGTATTGCTGACCGAAGCGAATATCCGCCGGGGGCATTGCGGCTCTTTATTGTATAATGGCGAAAACCGCGATTGCTATCAAGTCCGTTTGGCTGATAATAAGATGCTGTGTGAAGGTGCTTGGGAGTCTCCTTGGCGGGTGCTTATCATTGGTAGCTTAGGCGATGTGGTGGAGAGTACGTTGGTGACCGATGTGGCAGACCCATCCAAAGTAGCGGATACGGAGTGGATAAAGCCGGGCTTAGTTTCATGGATTTACTGGGCGCACAACCATGGAAGCAAGGATTACCGTTTGTTGAAAGAGTACATAGACTTAGCTGTCCGCATGAAGTGGCCCTATAATCTGATAGACTGGGAGTGGGACGAAATGGGTAATGGCGGAAAGTTAGAAGATGCAGTGAAGTATGCAACAGCGTGTGGAGTCAAGTCTTTGGTGTGGTATAATTCGAGTACAGCTTGGTTAGGTCCCGGTCCGCTATACAGGTTGAACAAGAAGGAAGACCGCCGGAAAGAATATCAATGGTTGAGTGATTTAGGCGTATCGGGTATGAAGATAGACTTTTTTAACGGAGACAGCGTGTCTGCCATGAATTATTTCATCGACTTATTGGAAGATGCTGCCGATTATCAATTGATGGTGAATTTTCACGGAGCTACGGTGCCTCGCGGATGGCAACGTACTTATCCGCATTTGATGTCTGTAGAAGGTGTTTACGGTGCGGAATGGTATAACAATAATGCAATACTGACCGACCGGGCTGCTGCACACAACGCTACCTTGCCTTTTACCCGCAATGTCATAGGTCCGATGGATTATACGCCGGGCACTTTCTCTGACTCGCAATATCCGCACATTACCTCATACGGTCATGAACTTGCCTTGCCTGTGCTTTTTGAGTCGGCTTTACAACACATGCCCGACCGTCCTTCTGTTTACGCTCAGTTGCCGGAGGCAGTTAAACAGCTTTTGTCTGTTCTTCCTACGGCTTGGGACGATACGAAGTTGTTGGCAGGATATCCGGGTGTAGAGGTCGTTATGGCACGCCGCAAAGGTGACGTTTGGTATATAGCAGGCATCAATGGTACGGACAAGCCGCGCACGCTTCGTGCTTCTTTGGAGAAGTTGTCGGTGGATGGCAAGTCGATGGCATTGTTCAAAGACGGTGCCGATAACCGCAGTTTCAGTATTGAAGAGAATGTGCCGGCTGGTGATTCTCTTATTGTAGATTGTTTGCCACGAGGAGGTTTTGTAGGGGTGATAAAGTAAACAAAAGAAAAAGCGAGGTACCATTTTCTTGCCAGAACGACATGTTTTGTCGTTCTGGCTCCTTATCTTTGTCCCAAACAAAAGGAGGAAAGTCTATGGGAAGCCGATGGAAGGATTACAGCGGTTGCTGTTCATTATCAACAAATTGGAAGGGAAGAAACGTTATGTTCCCCAATGATTTTGTCATGGAGCTTCTTTCCCGAAGCCGTTCGTTGGAAGTGATAAGTCCTTTGCATCTCAGGGAGCGGGTACGGAGTATTTACGAAGAAGCGTTGAAGCGGAATGAATGTTAAGCATAATGGTTCTGTTATAATGCTCCGCTATCAGATATAATTGCTATGCCGGTACGATTATTAATCGTATCGATGTAGCCTGTGTGGGATGTTTTCCGCATGATTTTTTCCCATCGGGCAATGGCAGGCAGTTGCCAAACGTCCGTTATTTGTTTGTCTTCATTGATTTGCTTCATCACTTCATAATAATAGAAAAGATATTGTGATAGGTTCCGCTAACCCAGATTGTCCCGTTATCTTTTAGAAACTGTTTTAATTTAATTCGATAGTTTGTTTATCAAGCCATGAATCAATGTTTTGTCGAAAGGTATAGAAATCTGTTTCAAGCAGTCTCCCTTTTACGTTCTCCGTCCCAAAACCGTATGTTTTTGGTTCGAAAACCGTACGGTTTTGGGACGGAGAACGTACGGTTTTGGTTCGGAAACCATAAAAGGATGCCGTCTGCATCGGCAATATAACCCAAGTGTTTCATGTTTTGAAAGCATTTGGAATATACTTATAATGTCCGTAACATTTTTCTTTGATTAATTCAAAACAGTCTCTTAGTTTTTCACGACATTCCTTTATCCACGCATACGACTTTCCCACTTTGCACGCTTATCCCGCCATTGCTCAGGAAATAAGGCGGGTCGGCAAATATCATATCGAACTTGAAACTGAATTGTTTCAACAGTTCGATGCAGTCGCCGTGGAGGAGGGTGAAGGCGTGGTCGGAAGATTTGAAATAAGGGAGTATTTTATCATGAGAAATACAAGGATATTACTTATGCACTTTCCATCATAATTCATATTTGGAATACAAAAGAATATCAAAAATAAATCATCAATGGCAAAAGATCATTATATAACTTCCGTGATCAAAAAAGATCACTTTAATATTTGAATATGAATCAATATATCAGCTAATTGCAGATATGGAATGATACAGTAAGGTTAGAATATGATTACAGGAATATGGAGTTTCGCTTGCTTTCAATATTTTGTGAGAAATCTGTTGGCAAAGCATGCTTGATGTCTTCCAAAAGTTGCGTTTTCCCGCCTACCCATTTTACAAATGGTTTTGCAGATGTATATGTTTTGTTGTTCATATTCAGTACAAATGTTATTTTCTGCACAAAGATAATAAATCCATTGAAATTTCTTCCACTCTAATAGCCTCATACCCTTTAATCTGCACCACTATGGGATGCAGGGTTGTTCCTTGTATGAGCGATTTTACCTTTTCGCCTTGCGTGTATGCCTTGATTTGCTCTATGGCTTCCGCCCATTGGGCTTCGGCTTTTTCTTCTGTAGCCGTTTGGGGCAGGTATTTCAGTTTTAAGATGTAGCTGTGCTTTACCATGGGCCAACGGGTCAGGTCGGGCATGAGGAAGAAGTCGCAATAGCCGTGGTTCAGTTCCACTTCGGGGGCGGTGAGGTAATACGGGTTTAGGCTGAGGTAGGCGTTCATGAAGCCTTGCAGGTTCCGTTCGCCCTCTATTAGGCTTCGCACGGCGGTGGTGTCGTGATAGGCTTTCAGGATATGGTTCATCATGGAACGCCATTCCCCTTTGAAGGCGGCATCTGTATAGCTGCGCACCAAAGGCGAGAAGTCTATGGCGTGCACTTGTTGGTATTCCCGCAACAGGAAATCGTAATACTGCTTACGCACGTTGTTGTTGGGGATGCTCAGCTCTTGTTCAATGCCGTATGTGCCTGTAATGGTGACCATGCCGTAATAGAACAATAGGCTCTTGAACATTTTCGGGTCGGTCAGTTGGGCAGCAGGGAAAGAGTCTGCTACCGTGCCGAGCGTATATCCGTTTTCCGCTACTTCTAACAGGATTCCTTTCCGGTCTCCGTCCAATTGGTCGAGTTTGACGAGCTTGCCTAATTTGGCGTAATCCGTCCGTGTGTTGCGGTCTACCATTTCTTGCGGGGCATTTCCTTGCTGGATGAAATTGTTCAGATAATAGGCTACCATATCGCAATTGAACATCTTCGGGTCGGAATATACTGCCCTTTCCGAGAAGCAATATCCGTCGTACCAAGGCTTCATTTCGGCGATTAACGCTTCTTCATCGGCATGGAGTATGCCGGCTGATTGGTAATAGCGTATCATTTCCCGCACTTCGGTTTCGCTGAATCCTAACATCCGGTTGAACCGGGAATCCATAGTGATATTGGTGGCGATGTTGTATCCGCTGGTCAGATCATCCAGCGTCACAGGGCTTACTCCTAACATCAGAATGCGGTCGAAATTGCCTTTGAACTTCTTGAACACATCGCGGTAGAATCCGCTGGCATGGGTCATGGCATGGTAGATGGCTTCACCTTGTTCGTTAAGCACTGTGTTGGTGAAGTTATCGTATTCATCCACTATGAGGAATAGCTTATGGTTCTGTTGACGGGCAAAGGTATGAACGTAACTCATGATATCGCTTGCGGAAGTGAGTCGGGAAAGTTCATCCAGATAATAATCGGGATAATATTGAGCATATCTTCGGGCGAAATCCCGATATTGTACCCGTATGTAACCGTCGAAGTTTTCTTCCAATGCATGGATGTCTCCTCCTACTTGCGAGAAGTCAAGGTGGAGCACTTGGAATTTCCCTTGCCACGGCGTAGGATGTTCCGCTACCCATAGTCCTTTGAACATTTCGGGGAAGTTCTCCCGCTCGTTGATGTCGTAATAATAACGGAGCATGGAAAGGAACAGGCTTTTCCCGAACCGGCGCGGACGGATGAGGAATAGGAAGTGCCCTGCTTGTTCCATGGTTTCTATGTACATCGATTTGTCTACGAAGTATAAGGATTCCGTCCGGATTTGGCGGAAGTCCGATATGCCGTAAGGAAGGGGTTTGTATGTCATAGCCGTTTGCGTTTAAAAAGTCTGTTACAAAGATAATGAATTTGGTGGAATATAACTGCATTCGTTATGCGGTGAATGTTTTTTTCTTTATTTTTGTAGAGGTCTGTAAGATGTTTATGACTGATGACAATCCGTTGATTATTAAAATTGTGTTATTATGAGAACAAAACTTTTATTCTTGCTATTAGCATGTAGCCTGACTTTTCCTGTCAAGGCGCAGGGATATCAGCCTACCGAAGCGAATTTGAAAGCCCGTCAAGAGTTTCGGGATAAGAAATTCGGTATCTTTTTACATTGGGGACTATATGCCATGTTGGCTACGGGCGAATGGACGATGACGAATAAGGATCTTAATTATAAGGAGTATGCCAAGTTAGCTGGCGGTTTCTATCCTTCTAAATTCGATGCAGCAAGATGGGTGGCAGCCATTAAGGCATCGGGTGCAAAGTACATTACTTTCACGAGCCGTCATCATGAAGGCTTTTCAATGTTCGATACGAAGTATTCTGATTATAACATTGTGGATGCTACTCCTTTTAAACGTGATGTGCTGAAGGAATTGGCGGATGAGTGCCACAAGCAAGGCATCGGTTTACATCTTTATTATTCGCATATTGACTGGTATCGCGAAGATGCGGTGTGGGGACGTACGGGGCGTGGCACAGGCCGTCCTTATCCGGAAGGTAACTGGGATAGTTATTACGCTTTTATGAATCATCAGTTAACTGAATTATTGACCAATTACGGTCCCATCGGTGCCATTTGGTTTGACGGGATGTGGGATCAAGACCAAAACCCGGATTTTGATTGGGAATTGGATAAACAGTATGCTTTGATTCATCAGTTGCAACCCAGTTGTTTGATAGGTAATAACCATCATCTTGTTCCTTTCTCGGGTGAAGACATCCAAATCTTTGAGCGTGACTTGCCGGGGGAGAATAAAGCGGGGCTTTCGGGACAAGATATTAGTTCGTTGCCGTTAGAGACTTGTCAGACCATGAACGGAATGTGGGGATATAAAATAACGGATCAGAATTACAAGTCGGCTAAAGAATTGATTCAGTATTTAGTGGGTGCCGCCGTGAAAGATGCCAATTTATTGATGAATATCGGTCCGCAACCCGACGGAGAATTGCCGGAAGTGGCGGTACAGCGTTTGGCAGAAATGGGTGAATGGATGAAGGTCTACGGTGAAACCATCTATGGGACACGGGGAGGATGTGTCGCTCCGCATTCTTGGGGAGGTACTACGCAGAAAGGGAATAAACTTTACGTTCATATCCTTGACCTGAAGGACAAGGCGTTATTTCTTCCGCTTATCGGTCAAAAGGTTATGAAGGCTTCTTATTTCGTGGATGGAACACCTGTGAAGTACCAAAAGAATCAGGAGGGTTATACGCTTTTGCTTCGTGAGGTTCCGGTAGATATCGATACGGTAATAGAATTGGAACTGGATTGAAACTGCGGACCTTGTTCAGATAAACAATATCCCGATAACTCCGCAGAATAATCCGGTGAAGAATCCGCCCATTACTTCATTTAGCGTATGTTGCCGGACAATGATGCGTGCCGAACCCAACATGCCTGCGAGTAGGATGAAGGCACAGAGCCAGCCGATTGGGTTGAACTGGAAGATGAAGCTGTATGAGAGCAGTCCGCCCACCATCATGCCGCTACTTGCCGTATGAGTGCTGATTTTCCACTTGATATTAATAAGCGCACAGATGACCATACAAAGCAGGGTGGCGATGATGATGCCGCCCATATAGCGGGGCAGGTGATAGCGGTACATTGTGATCACGCATCCGATATAGCTTAGGATGGTGAGCGCGTAGGGGACGAAACGCCGCTCGCGCTTGCCTAATTCATGAAGTGTCCAGCCGTTGATTTTCTGCATCAGGTAGATGCTGAGCATGGGCAGGAGGATGGTGAAGCAATACACGATGCCGAGCACAATCAGCTTATATTGGAGGGGCAGGATGCGCAAGTAGGTGAACGTGAAGAGCAGGACGAACGCCACGAACGGAAGCAGGAAAGGCGTGAATATTGCGGAGATGATTTGTGCCGTCCTGTACAAGTTGTCCTTCGGTTCGGTGCGTTTGCGCGGTTCAGGTTCGTGATAGGTCAGTTGGTCGGGGATGTTCGTATCTTCCATATTCGGTTCTTTTATCTTCTTAATCGGGCTACGGGGATATTCAATTGCTGGCGGTATTTTGCCACGGTGCGCCGTGCAAGCGGATAGCCTTTCTCTTTTAAGATAGTAGCCAGTTCATCATCGGTGTACGGGCTGCTCTTGTCTTCGTGGTCCACACACTCTTTCAGGAGGCGTTTGATTTCGCGCACCGAGAGTTCTTCGCCGCTTTCGGTGGTATATCCGTCGCTGAAGAAGAACTTGAGCGGATAGATGCCGAAGTTGGTCTGCACGTATTTGCTATTGCTCACGCGTGAAATGGTCGATACGTCCAAGTGCGCACGTTCCGCCACGTCTTTCAGAATCATCGGGCGCAGGAGCGATTCGTCTCCTTCCTGAAAGAAAGGACGTTGCAGGTCGATAATTGCTTGCATGGTACTCATCAGGGTCTGTTGGCGTTGCTTTACGGCATTGATGAAGTTCTGTGCCGCATCCACTTTTTGTTTCAGGAAAAGCATGGCGTCTTTCGATTCCTTGCTTTGGTTCGCCTTGTTGCGGGTATGTTCGTCCAGCATATCGGTAAATTCCCGGCTCAGGCGGAGTTCGGGCACGTTATGATTGTTGAGGCTCAGGCTGATAGTGCCGTCGTCTTCGGTCTCCACGATGAAGTCGGGGATGATTTGCTGGAGATTCTTTCCGATAGCTTCTCCCATCGAGCTTCCCGGACGCGGATTGAGCTTCACCAGTTCCGCCACGGCGTCATCGTATTGCTTTTCGGTGATGTTCAGCTTTTGCAAGATTTTATCTTTGTTCTTCTTGGTGAAGTCATCGCAACACTTGTCGATGATGTCGTATTCGATTTGTTTCAAGGGCGAGTCTTCCTTGCGCTTGATTTGCAGGAGGAGACACTCTTGAAGGCTTCGTGCGCCGATGCCCGCCGGGTCAAAATCCTGAATGATAGAAAGCACGTGTTCCACTTCTTCGGGAGTAGCGTTGATTCCCTGATAGATAGCAAGTTCGTCAATAATGGCATCAATGTTTTTCCGCAAGAGTCCGTCATCGTCTAAGGAGCCGATGAGGTATTCGCCCAATTGTTTTTCCTCGGGCGTCAGGTCTTGCATATCGAGTTGTTCTTTCAAGGTCTCGTAGAAAGAAACGTTGTCTGAGAAGGGAATATCTTCGGGCTTCTCATCCCTTGAGCGGTTGTTCTCTTGCAATTTGTAGTCGGGAATGTCGTCTTCGGTGCGGTAATCACCCAAAGAGAGGTCTTCACCGAAATCGGTATTTGGCTCACCGTCCTGGTCGGTAGCATAGTCTTCCCCTTCGTCTTCGTGCAGGTCGTCTCCCGAAGGCTCCTTGCCTTCTTCCAATGCCGGATTGTCCAATAGTTCCGCATGGACGCGTTCTTCCAGTTCTACCGTGGGGAGCTCCAATAGCTTGACCGCCAATATCTGTTGGGGCGACAAGGTTTGTACTTGTTGCTGGGTCTGTGTCTGTACTTGACTTGAGTTGATTGCCATAAGCCGAATTTGATTAACTTTCGCAAAGGTAGAAAATAAATTTGAGAATGAATCGTTTTTCCTTATCTTTGTCAAATGATAGTTTGTAGGGGCGGGGTTTGCCCGCCTGTATGCACACACGTGGATGTTTTCGGGCAGGCTGACCCTGCCCCTACGAGATAATAATAAATTAACCTTAAACTTATGAGCAGATTATTTTGCATTGGTGTGCTGTGCGCACTTTTGTCGGCTTGCGCTTCTCCGTTCGAGAAGCAGGTGAAGGCGGATTTCGAGGAGAAGAAAGCCTTGTTTACCCAAGGGGATTTCTTTGAGGTGATTGATGCGGAAGGGCTTACGTCCGAAGAGCGGAATGCCCTGATGTTCTTGTATGCGTATATGCCGGTGGGTGATATCACCGATTATTCCGGCGAGTTTTATTTGGAGAATGTCCGAAGCTCGTTCGCCACGCGCGACGAAACGACTTGGGGGAAGTCGATACCCGATGAGGTGTTCCGCCATTTCGTCCTTCCGGTGCGGGTGAACAATGAGGCGCTCGACCGTTCGCGGATGATATTCCATGATGAATTGATGCCGCGCCTCGAAGGCTTGTCGATGTATGATGCCGTACTCGAAGTGAACCATTGGTGTCATGAGAAGGCGAACTACCAGCCTTCGGACGCACGGACCAGTTCGCCCCTTGCCACGGTAAAAACCGCATACGGGCGTTGTGGGGAAGAATCGACTTTCCTCGTGGCGGCACTCCGTTCGGTGGGCATTCCGGCACGGCAGGTGTACACGCCCCGCTGGGCACATACCGACGATAATCATGCGTGGGTAGAGGCATGGGCAGACGGGAAATGGTATTTCTTAGGAGCTTGCGAGCCCGAACCAGTCTTGAACTTGGGCTGGTTTAACGAGCCGGCAAGCCGGGGGATGCTGATGCATACCAAGGTGTTCGGACGCTACGAGGGACCGGAGGACGTGATGCGCACCACCGCCAATTATACCGAGATAAACGTGATAGGCAATTATGCGCAAAACGCACCTATATCGGTACGGGTAACGGATATAAATGGAAAGCCCGTGGCAGATGCTTGCGTGCGCTTCGGCATATATAATTATGCCGAGTTCTATCCGGTTTCGTCCCAACATACAGGCGAGGACGGTCTGGCGAGCCTTTCGGCAGGACTGGGCGACATGGTGGTATTGGCGGTGAAAGACCATGCCTTCGGGATGCGGAAAGTGTCGTTCGGGAAGGACAAGGAAGTGGAACTGAAGCTCGAACATCAGGTGGGCGATACGCTTTCACTCTCGCTCGACATCGTTCCTCCCGCAGGCGACTCGACTCTTCCGGACGTTACTCCCGAACAACGGGCGGAGAACGACATTCGTTTCAATCGGGAAGACTCCATCCGCAATGCGTATATCGCCACCTTCCCCGATGCAGATGCTATCCGTACCTTCGCTTCGGAGACGGGATACGATGCCGAAGCGGTTACTCCTTATATAATAGCTTCGCGCGGGAACGCTTCGGAGATAGAGGCTTTCTTGAAAGATGCGGCAGAGCGGAAGATGCGGAAGCGTGCATTGGATTTGCTGGGTACGCTTGCCGAGAAAGACCTTCGCGATGCTGAAGCCCGTGTGCTCGATGACCATTTGTATCACACCGATTCGCTGGCGGATGTGGCTATGGTATTGGCTCCCCGCATCGGAAACGAGATGCTTACGCCGTACCGCTCGTTCTTCCAGGAGGTTATCTCCGAGGAAGATGCTGCCCGCTTCCGTGCGAATCCTTTGGCGTGGGTGGAATGGTGTAAGGATAGCCTGACGCTCCGTGATGACTTGTGTACGGTGGGTACGGTTATCTCGCCCGAAGGCGTATGGAAGAGCCGCATCGCCGACCGCACTTCGCGGAACACGTTCTTCGTGGCGGTGGCTCGTTCGCTGGGCATTCCCGCCTGGATAGACCGTGTGACGGGATATGTATTATATAAAGAGAACGGCGAGGATGTGGCGGTCGATTTCGAGAGCGGAAGCTCGGAGCAGGTGGCGGAAGGCACGTTGAAGTTAGCCTATTCGCCGATTCCCCGGCTGGATGACCCTGCATACGCCCGCCATTTCTCTTTGTCGCGCTTCGACGGAGAAGGCTTTGCACTTCAGACTCATCCCGACTTCGAGCCGTGGAGCAACTTGTTTAAGGAGTCGGCGGTTCTTCCCGCGGGATATTACATGCTGGTATCGGGCAACCGTTTGGCGAAAGGCGGCGTGTTGGCGCAAGTCTCGTTCTTCGGCGTAGAGCAAGGCAAGGAGACTGATACGGAATTAGTGGTGCGCGAAAGCGATGAGGAGGTCAGCGTGATAGGAAGTTTCAATTCGGAAGCCAAGTTCCAGACTCCTGAAGGCGAAGAGACCTCGGTATTGCTCACTACAGGCAGGGGATATTTCATCGTCGGAATCGTGGGCGTGGGCGACGAGCCTACCAATCATGCCTTGAAGGATATAGCCGCCAAAGCGAAGGAACTGGAAGCGTGGGGCAGGAAAATCGTCCTCCTTTTCCCCTCCCGTGCCGCATACGAGAAATACACGGCGGCTCCGATTGAGGGCTTGCCCGCTACGGTGGTCTTCGGCATTGACGCGGACGGAAGCGTTGAGGCGCAGATACGTGAGGAGATGAAGCTCCGTGCCGGGACGCGCTTGCCCATCCTCCTCATCGCCGATACGTTCAACCGTGTGGTCTTCGAGTCGCACGGCTACACCATCGGCATGGGCGACCAGTTATTGAATACCATTCACGGATTGTAATACGATAGTTTTCACCACAGATTACACAGATTTAGATAATTAATAATTAAAAGTGAATAATGAACAACGGCAAGCGTATCCGTCTGCTGCTATTAACTATTAATTGTTCATTATTAATTATTTAAATCTGTGTAATCTGTGGTGAGTAAAAAAAGAAGCATAATGAAAAACGAGATTTTACTTTCACTCTCGAAAGAAGAACTGATTCGGCTTATCGAGGATTACTCGAAGAATTGGCTGGCGATAGACGGCGTGTGGTTCCAGTCGGTAGAGCGGACACGCGGAATGGACGAGGCAATGCATCACGATGCGGAAGCGTGGCGGAGGTTTACCGTTATCGAAGCCAAGCGCATCAAAGCGTTCTTAGGCTTGCCCGAACGTGCGGGACTGGAAGGATTAGCCCGCGCCCTGCAACTCCGCTTCTACGCCAACCTGAACGAGGCGGACATTATCATAGACGAGGAAAAGAAAACATTGGTCTATCGTACTCGCGAGTGCCGTGTGCAGCGGGCGCGCGAACGCAAGGGGATGCCTTTCCACCCGTGCAAGCCCGTGGGCGAGATAGAGTATGCAGGTTTCGCCCGCACCATCGATGAACGCATCACGTGCCAATGCCTCTCGTGCTTCCCCGATGTCACCGATCCCGGATGCTGTTGCGCTTGGCGGTTCAGGCTGGAGGAGTGAGCGGAGACAACGCTAAAAATATTCCGTAAAATAGGTACAAACATCGGGGATATGTCTACTTTCCCGCCTTTCATGTTGCCGTATCTTTGCGGACAATAAACTAAATGCAAGGAATTATGACACTCGAAGAATTTAAGGATTTTGTCAAGACCGGCAAGCCGCTTGACACGGAAGAGATACATCAGTTTATGGACAAAATGGGAGGGGAGGCGCGGAAAATCACTTTCCGGCTGAACTCTGCCTATCATACTCCGGAGGAAATCAGGGACATCTTGTCCGAGCTTTTCGGGAAAGCCGTCCCCTCCACGCTCCGTGTGTTCCCGCCGTTTTATACCGATTTCGGCAAGAACATCGAGGTGGGCGAGGATGTGTTCATCAACGCCTGCTGCCATTTCCAAGACCATGGCGGCGTACGCATCGGGGACGGATGCCAGATAGGGCACAATGTGGTGTTTGCCACGCTCAACCATTTTCTGGAGCCGGAGAAGCGCAAGATGACTTATTCCGCGCCTATCGTCTTGGGGAAGAATGTCTGGATAGGCTCTAACGCCACTATCCTGCAAGGTGTGACCATCGGCGACAATGCCGTGATAGGTGCCGGGGCGGTCGTTACGGGCGACATCCCTGCCGATACGGTGGCGGTCGGAATGCCGGCAAGGGTGGTCAAGCATATCTAATCAGCTCCGCACCCTCTGGCAGTACTCCGACGGCGTAACGCCCTCCTGCTTCTTGAACATCCGGCTGAAGTGCTGGGGATATTCGAAGCCGAGGCGGTCGGACACTTGGGAGACGGTTTCCCCTGCCGCAAGGCCGTTCTTGGCAAGCTGGATGACGAACTGGCGGATGTGGTTGCTCGCCGCGTCGCCGGTCGTCTTTTTGATGACATCGCCGAAGTAGTTGGGCGACATGCAGAGTTTGTCGGCGCAATACTGCACGGTGGGCAGGCCGAGGGTCTGTTGGAGCTTGTCCTCGAAATAATCGCGGAGCAGGCGGTCGAAGCAGACGAGGATGTCGGAGTTCTCAATCTTGCGGGTGACGAACTGGCGGTTGTAGAACCGCTGGCAGAAATTGAGTGCCAGTTCTATGTAGCCCACGAGGATGGCGTTTTGAAGCTCGTCCGGATTCTTGCCCAGTTCCTCACGAATCTGACGCATCAGGGAGGCAAGGATGTCATGCTCTTCGTCGGTCATGTGCAGGGCTTCGTTGATGCGGTAATCGAAGAAGGAATATTCCTTGATGCGCCTTTCCAGCGGGAAACCGTGCAGCAGGTCGGGATGGAACAAGAGTGCCCAGCCCGTCAGCATCACCTCCTCGCCGTTGTCCTCCTTGCCGCCTATCTGCCCGGGAGCCACACAGATGACCGTACCCTTCTTGTAATCATACTTGCCACAGCCGTATGCCAGGTCTATCTCCGCCTCATCGTGGAAGAAGATGCCGTACACGCCGTAATCGTTGAGGCTGTGGCGCACTGGCGACACTTCGGTATAGTCGATGACGCTGACCAACGGGTGCTGCTCTTTGCATCCGAGGTAGCGGCTGTAGTCGTTGACGTTTCGTACTTTCAGTATCTTGCTCATCTTGTTTCCTATTAAAACCTCTACAAAGATAAAGGATTTGAAAGATATAAGCGAGAAAAGCGGAAGGGAAACACTTGCCTCGCTCCCCGATTTTCTCTATCTTCGCAAACAAAAGAGAATATGATTATGAATTTCATTATCCGCCCAATCCGCCTCAACGAAACCATTCTCTTGTCGGAATTTCTCTATGAGGCCATTTACCAGCCTGACGCTTTGCATCCTGTTCCAAGAACGATTCTCCAACATCCTTCCTTTTGGAAATATATAGAAGAATTTGGAACACGGGAAGGGGATTTATGCGTTGTAGCAGAGATTGACAAGGTTGTCGTTGGTGCTGTGTGGACTCGGCTTATCCATTCTTATGGATTTGTAGATAATAAAACCCCGGAATTATCCATTTCACTTTATCCTCAATATCGGAATCAAGGCATTGGCACAAAGTTGATATATGGCATTTTTGAGGAGCTTAGCCGTGCGGGGTATCGAAGTGTGTCGCTATCTGTCAGCAAACAAAATCCTGCTGTGCGAATGTATCTTCGGATAGGATTTGCAATTGTCCAAGAAAATGATGCGGATTACATTATGGTTCATCCTCTTGCTTCGAAATGCTGAATTTCTTCTTGCCCACTTAAAATTTCTATCCGCCCCGATAACCGCTGCCGAAGCCTCCGACAGTTCCAATCGGCGCGGTTTTTATCCGTCGGAGGCTCGGACGGCATTTATCCTATAGGATTGGCATCATCCGAGGTTCCGACAGCACTTATCCAACAGGATTAGCATTGTCAGAGACTCCGACAGCGTCAATCGGGACGGATTGGTTCTGTCCTAAGCATTTTCGGGGCAAATTCTGCGGGATTACCGAAAGAAAAGCCTACATGCAGGGTATGCCGTAACAGATACATGGCACACCTTTTTTATTTCCCGATGCAGTTCCCGTCCCAATTTCCGTAAAAATGGTACGCTTCCCCCACTTATGGTTACAATGTTCCTCCTTATTCCACCGTAACTTTGCATCAGACAAAAACGAGAATACAATGAAACAGGAAACAGAATTACCTGAAGAATTGTGCGCGGACGAGGCGGTGTGCTTCATCGCATACCGCCATCACGTCACACCGCAACAGCTCTTGCGCCATTTCCTTTACGGGGAGGCATCCATACCCTTGGAGGATAACGAAGTGGAGATACTGAAAGGATTGTCCGAACAAGTCAGAGAAGATAAGATTACGAACATAAAAACGAGATAAAAGGATGAAAAAAGCAATCGTAATAATCGCCCTCGCACTGGCAGGAAGCCTGTCCGCGACGGCACAAACAACAGACAATATGAATAGAATCGAAGTATGCAAGCAGAATTACCGCACCCTGTTCGGCGGCGAAGCCTTGACCGGACAGGGCACAGACCCGGAGATGATGGACATCCTCCAGAAGTTCATCTTTGGTGAAGTATTCCAGACGGGCAACCTTACGCTGAAACAGCGCGAAATGATTACCTGCATCACCCTCGCTACGATGCAGACGCTCCCGCAACTGAAAGCCCATGCGGGTGCGGCACTTAACGTAGGCGTTACTCCCGAAGAATTGCGCGAAGTGATGTACCTTACCGCCCCGTTCATCGGCTTCCCCAAGATGCTGAATGCCGTGGGCGCGGTGAACGAGGTGTTCAAGGAGCGGGGCATCTCCCTGCCGTTGGGAAAGCAAGGCACGGTAACAGAAGAAACACGCCACAAAACTGGCAAAGCCATTCAAGACAAGCTCTATCCCGGCGGCATCGCCTCGGTGATGGAAGGCGTGCCCGGCAACATGGGCAAGGACGTGGAGCAGTTCCTCACGGATTATTTCTTCGGCGATATCTACAGCCGCGGCGCACTCGACTTGCCAACGCGCGAGCTGTTGGGCTACTGCGTACTGACCACCTTGGAAGCCGAAAGCCAACTTCATTCGCACTATCACGGCAACGTCAACGCCGGCAACTCGCCCGAAACATTGACCGCTGCCGTCATCCAGTGCCTGCCCTACATCGGCTTCCCCGCCGCTATCAAGGCGTTGCGCATCATCAAAGAGGAATATGTCATAAAATAACTGATTGAAAATATGACACCATTTATCCTTCGCCGATGGCAGGAATCAGACATTCCAGCTTTGGCAAAATACCTCAATAATAAAAAGATTTGGGACAACTGCCGGGACAGCTTGCCATATCCTTATACTTCCGAAGATGCTGCCTCATTCATACAATATGTCAAATCTCAAGACATACAGAATAATTATTGTATTGAAGTCCATGCGGAAGCTGCTGGAAATATAAGTTTCGACAGAGGCACGGACGTAGAACGCTTCAATGCGGAAATAGGTTATTGGATTGCCGAACCATATTGGAATAAAGGGATTATGACGCAGGCTTTGCGTCAAGCTGTCAGCGATTATTTCAACCAAACTGATGTCGTGCGGATTTTTGCTAAAGTTTATGCCGGCAACTTTGCCTCCATACGGGTATTGGAAAAGGCTGGTTTCCAAAAAACGGGTATTCAACACAATGCTTGTTTCAAGAATGGTCAGTTTTTGGATTGCCATTGTTTCGAATTGTTGAAAGAATACGCATTATAGGCATCCTCCCTTGCCCACGTCAAAAACTTCCAATCCTTCCCGATAGCCGCCGTCCCCGGCGGGGACAATGCTTAAAATTTTCCGCAAGCATCGTCCCCGGCGGGGACAGTGCTAAAAAACTTCTGTAACCTCCGTCCCCGCCGGGGACAGCATTAAAAATTTTCTGTAAGCGTTGTCCCCGCTGGGGACGGAGCTAAAAAACTTCTGCAACTATTGTCCCCGGATTTGGTCGGCTGCTCCGAAATCGCTATATTTGCGTATAATCAAATTTTTACCGTATGAAAAAGATTGTTACATTAAACGTCAAGCAACTTCGCACCGAAGAATGCTTCGGCTATCTGAAACTCGTCCTCGCCGAGACCGAAAACCTCCCTGAAGAAGAAACCCCGTCTATCCTCACCACTTCCGTAAACACATATACGGATAAATTCAACGGCTACGACACTGCATTGAAAGCGTCTGCCGTAAATCCTGCCACCGTTTCGGTGACCGCGACTGATGCGGGACGCGACGATGCGTGGCGCGGGACGAATGCTTACGTGAAGGCGATGTGCAACCACCCGACCGCTGACGTGGCAAGCGCGGCTGCCGAAGCCAAGTCGCTTTTCGACAAGTACGGCGACCCGACATCGCTGGCGCAGACCGAGGAAAGCGGCGTATTGCACAATCTGTTACAAGATTTAGAGGCATTCGATGCGAGCAAGCGCACTTTGTTGAATCTCGACGTATGGATTGCCGACTTGAAGGCGAAAGAAGAAGCGTTCCTTGCCGCAGCCGCCGAGCGGACGGAAGCCGATGCAGCCCGTCAGGTGGGCATCGTGAAGGAAACCCGCACCGCCGCCGAAGCCGCCTATCGCTCGTTGGTTGATACGGTGAACGCGCTGGCGATGATAAACGGCGATGCGGCATACGCCACGTTTATCGACCATGTGAACGCGATGATTGAGCGTCAGAAAGCTATCTCAAAGGCTCGCTCCACGCGGGCGAAGAAAGAAGACGAGTTTGCGGAATAACTGAAGAATGAATGCAGAGGCACGGAGACATAGAGTGATACATCAATAAAAAAACTCTGTGTCTCCGTGCCTCTGTGTTTGTTCTTATTTGCACAACGCTTCAATCGTTGCCCGCACGCGGCGGGCGGTGGTGACGTCGCGCGAATATTCGTCGGCGTCCTTGGCTCCCATGGTGACTTCGGGGTTGGTGAAGGTCATGAGGCTCTTCACTTTCTCGCGGGCGGAGAAATGGAACTCGCGGATGCCGGTGTCTTGCGCCAGTTGGCGGATGTTCGTTTCGTTTACGCCGCATCCAGCCAGGAGGATGATGCGCCCTGCGGCATAGGCTTGCAGGTCGTGGAGGAGGGGCGTGCCTTGGGGAGCGGTGGGCTGCTGTCCCGAGGTGAGGATGCGCGTCACGCCAAGCGAGGCTAATTCGTCGAGGGCACGGTACGGGTCGCGGCAATGGTCGAAGGCGCGGTGGAAGGTGACGGGAGTGCCTTCGGCGGCATCTATCAGGCGGCGGGTGGTCTCGATGTCGATGTCTCCGTTCTCGCGGAGGCATCCGAATACCAGTCCGTCGGCTCCCGCGCGGCGTGCCATGCGGATGTCTTCCAGCATCGTTTCCACTTCTATGGGGGAATAGAGGAAGTCTCCTCCGCGGGGGCGGATGATGACGTGCAGGCGGATGTGGAGCAGGCGGCGTGCCATTGTGATTTCGCCATACGAGGGGGTGGTCCCTCCTTCGGGGATGCCTGCGCATAGTTCTACGCGGTGCGCTCCTCCTTCTTGTGCGGCAAGGCAACTCGCTACGGAGTTGGCGCACACTTCAAATGTATAAGTTCCGTTGTTCATTGTTTGTGTTTTATTTCAACGCAGAGGCGCAAAAGCGCAGAGGTTTAAATTTATTGAATATCCGCATTTTATCCACTTGTCTATAGGGGTGTATTGCATACGCCCTGAAAACATTCACGTAGATAAGTGCATGCATTCGGGCGTATGCGATATGCCCCTACATAGGTTGTTTGCGGACATTCATATTAAATTTTAAGAGGAAGCGAAGTGTATAGAGAACAAGTGTCTGGTTTTGCGTCCTTCGCCTTCTTAAAAATAATTCTTTGCGCTTTTGCGTCTCTGCGTTCGATTATAAAAAAATTAATATACAAAGCTGCTTCCGCCCAAGAA
This sequence comes from Bacteroides sp. An322, assembly GCF_002161765.1. Taxonomy (GTDB): domain Bacteria; phylum Bacteroidota; class Bacteroidia; order Bacteroidales; family Bacteroidaceae; genus Phocaeicola; species Phocaeicola merdavium. The sequence goes on from NZ_NFIN01000006.1 coordinate 154,741, forward strand.
CTCGCGGAGGAGCGAGGTGGGAGGCAGCTGGTTATCGGGTACGGACGTGAAATAGCCTAAGAAACGCAGGAGGCGGTTGGCTTCGGAGTATGCCGGGCAATTGTTGGGCACCTTGCGCAAGAGCGGCTCGGCGTAGTCTTTCAGCACGGCAAGCTCGAAGAGGAGAGCAGAGTTGAACATCGCGTCGGCGTTCTCCTGATAGGGGAATATCCATTTGTCTTCGCCCGCCCGCACGCTTTCCCAGCGGTTGATGGTGTCTTCGGCACTGCTCCCCCGGTATTTCGAGTCGCGGATGATGCGCCGGATGAGGCGGTTGTCCGTGGTGGGGATGTAGTTGTGGTTATCCAGTTGGATAGTGGTGAGTGCCGACACGTATATCTTGTATTTGTTTTCGTCGGGGATTTGGGCGGTCAGTTCGGGGTTGAGGGCGTGGATGCCTTCCAGTATCAGAATCATGTTGTCGTTTATGCGGAGCTTCTTTCCGCTCATCTCCCGCTTGCCCGTCACGAAGTTGAAGCGGGGAAGCTCGATTTCCTTTCCTGCTATCAGTTCTTTCATCTGCGCTTCGAAGAAAGGCAGGTCGAGGGTGTAGAACGACTCGAAGTCGTGCTTTCCGTGCTCGTCCAGAGGGCTGTCTTCACGGTTCACGAAGTAATCGTCCAGCGAAATGGGATAGGGACGTATGCCGTTGGTGAGCAACTGTACGCTCAGGCGTTTGCTGAAGGTGGTCTTTCCCGACGAGGAAGGTCCCGATATGAGCACTAACTTCACGCGCTCCCCGTTTCGGTCGCGGTGGGCGATTTCATCGGCAAGGCGGGCGATTTTCTTTTCTTGAAGTGCTTCAGAAACGTTGATAAGGTCGGTGGCTAAGCCTTTGTGGCACGCAATGTTGAAGTCGCCCACGGTGGCGATGCCCATGATTTCGTTCCAGCGGTGGTATTCCTGGAATACTTCGAGCATCTTTTCCTGCTTCACCACTTCCTGCAGGCGGGTAGGGTTTTTCCGGTCGGGCACGCGCAGGAGCAGGCCGTCATAGTATTTCACGATGTCGAACAGGCGGATGTATCCCGTGCTGGGCACGAGGCTTCCGTAGTAGCAATCCGTGGTATTCCCCAAGCGGTAATAGAATGTATAGAGCTGGTCGTAGGTGCTCAGGAGCTTGGCTTTGTCCACCATTCCCCGCTGGGCGAATATTTCCGCCACTTGGCGGGTGTGGCATTCGATGCGTTCGAAGGGGATGTCGGCATCGATGATTTCCTGCATCTTCTGCTTGATGCGGATTACGTCGTCCAGCCCGATGGAACGGTCTAAGTGTAGGTTGCAATAATATCCTTTCGATACGGGATGTTCCAACGAGATGCTTCCCTGGGGATAGAGTTCTTCTACCGCCTTGACAAGGATGAAGCAAAGCGAGCGGAAGTAGGTGCGCATACCCGAAGGGTTGGTGATGTCGAGGAATTCCACGTCTTTGTTGTAATAGACCCTGAAGTTGAGGTCTTCCACTTTATTGTTAACCTTTGCGCTTACCACGCCGTAGGGCATATCCAGTCCGAAATCGTTGTAAATTTCCAAAAGGCTGATTCCTTCGCGGAAACTTCTTGTTTGATTGATGTTTTTACAATATATTTGTAACATGATTGTAATATGTATTACTTATGGTGAGAATTTGCCGTTAATTTACGGAATAAACACCGAAAGCCAATTGACATCTTAACTTAATTATAAATGGAGTATAGTTTTTATGATTTTTTAGCACTGTTAGGCTCGCTTGCCCTCTTCTTGTACGGCATGAAAATCATGAGCGAGGGACTTCAGAAGTTTGCGGGCGACCGTCTTCGGAGTATCCTGACAGCAATGACGACCAACCGGGTGACAGGTGTGTTGACCGGTACGCTCATCACCGCATTGGTGCAATCTTCTTCTGCCACGACGGTTATGGTCGTGAGTTTCGTAAACGCAGGCTTATTGACCTTGACGCAGTCCATCAGTGTCATTATGGGTGCCAACATCGGAACCACGGTCACCGCTTGGATTATCTCGGCTTTGGGATTCAAGGTAGACATTTCCGTCTTTGCCCTTCCGCTTTTGGCTTTCGGCATCCCGCTTCTTTTCTCGCAAAAAAGCTCGCGCAAGTCTATCGGTGAGTTCATCTTCGGCTTCTCTTTCCTGTTCATGGGATTGGATTTATTGAAGAAGAACGCTCCCGATCTGAGCCAGAATCCAGATATGTTAGCGTTTGTGCAGAATTATACCGATATGGGATTCTTCTCGGTCATCTTGTTCGTGATTATCGGTACGGTATTGACGATGATTGTGCAGGCGTCTTCCGCCACGATGGCGATTACCCTGATTATGTGTGCCAACGGCTGGATCAGTTTCGAACTGGGTGCGGCGTTGGTGTTGGGCGAGAACATCGGAACGACCATTACCGCCAATCTTGCGGCACTTACCGCCAACACACAGGCGCGGAGGGCTGCCTTGGCGCATCTGATGTTTAATGTATTCGGCGTGATTTGGGTGTTGATATTGTTCCAGCCGTTCCTGAATATGGTAGGTTGGATTATCGACGACTGGATGCAGGTGAGCGATGCGGGAGGTGCTGCGGTCTCGTTTAAACTCTCGGCGTTCCATACGTGCTTTAATGTATGCAATGTGTTGATTCTGATATGGTTCGTTAAATTGATTGAAAAGACGGTATGCAGGTTTATTCCCCAAAAGGAAACGGAAGAAGAGTACCGCTTGCAATTCATTTCGGGCGGTATGCTTTCTACGGCTGAGCTTTCCATTTTGCAAGCCCGCAAGGAAATTAACCTCTTTGCCGAGCGTATCCGGCGGATGTTCGGAATGGTGCGCGACTTGCTTCATACCACGAACGAGAACGATTTCAACAAGCTTTTCGCCCGCATTGAGAAATACGAAGGCATCAGCGATAACATGGAGGTGGAGATAGCTACGTATCTGACCCAAGTATCCGAAGGACGGTTGAGTTCGGAAAGTAAGTTCGAAATACGCGAAATGTTGCGCGAGGTGAGCGAGATAGAAAGCATCGGGGACAGTTGTTATAACTTGGCACGCACGATGAACCACAAGCGGCGTACCAACGTGGAGTTCACCGAGGAACAATATGGGCACATCGAACAGATGTTCCAACTGACCGATACAGCCCTGACGCAGATGATAGAAGTGATAGAAGATACGCATCATGCGGTAGACGTGAACCGTTCGTTCAATTTAGAGCACGAAATCAACAATTACCGCGACCAGTTGAAAGACCGTAACGTGATAGACATCAACGAAAAGGCATATAATTACCAAACGGGCGTACATTATATGGACCTCATCGCCGAATGCGAAAAGTTAGGCGACTATGTGGTGAATGTGGTGGAGGCGCATACCGAGACCAAGGAGAAAAAAGCCTGACGTTTGCTATGGATTGACCTACATCAAGAATTCGGCAGATTTGCTCAAATAGATGTTGTATAGCATGACAACGTAAGGTGCAAACCTGTAATTTTGTGTCGTAAAACATAAAAACAGATAACTGGCATGCTTAAAAGAGTGAAGAAAATTCTTGTAACAGGTCTTCTGGAAATGAAGAATAACAACGTGCGTATCTGGGAAGACATGACACGTTGACAGAGGATTAGAATTTTTTTGAATGTAGGTAAAAAGGTTGATGTATGATCTTTCAGGGTCATACATCTTTATGTTGAAAGCAAATGAAAATGGAATGAATATGAAGAAAGACCGCGGGCTTCGTGCTTCGCGGTCTTTCTTTTTTCTCAATATTTCACCTTATCCGCTTTGGCTTCCCAGTCGCGGAAAGCCTGAAGGGCTTCTTCGGGCAAGAGGCGTTCCGATTTCAGGCGGCGGTCTTCGGGTTTCAGTTCCAGTTCCTCGTAGATGAAAGCGTCATCAAAGCCGATGCGGGCGGCATCGTGCTGGTTGTTTCCGTAATACATCCGGTCGAGGTGTGCCCAATAGATGGCTCCCAAGCACATAGGGCAAGGTTCGCACGAGGTGTAGATTTCGCATCCGCTCAGGTCGAATGTGCCTAATTTGCGGCATGCGGCGCGGATGGCACTCACTTCGGCATGTGCGGTAGGGTCATGTTCGGGAGTCACGCGGTTGGTGCCTGTGGCGATGATTTCCCCGTCACGTGCAATGACGGCACCGAACGGACCTCCTCCTTCGGCTACGTTCCGTACCGAAAGTTCGATGGCTTTACGCATCAGTTCTTCTTTAGTCATAGGCATTCATGATTTTCGTGTCTCTAAAGATACGGAAAATTTCTTATCTTTCAAACGCAGAGACGCAAAATCGCAAAGTTATTATTTCCTTTCTCCGCGATTTTGCGTCTCTGCGTTCAATAATAAAAAAGCGGAGGTACACCGTATTGCGTACCTCCGCTCTTGGAACTTTATATAGGGTTAGGAAATTACATCATTCCGCCCATGCCTCCCATGCCTGCGGCAGGCATTTCAGGCTTTTCTTCTTTCTTTTCTACGATAACGCATTCTGTAGTCAGGAACATACCGGCGATAGAAGCGGCGTTTTCCAAAGCCACACGTGTTACCTTGGCGGGGTCTACGACACCTGCAGCGTGCAAGTTTTCGTAAACGTCAGTACGGGCGTTGTAACCGAAATCGCCTTTGCCTTCACGTACTTTCTGAACCACTACGGCACCTTCCTTACCAGCATTGGCTACAATCTGGCGCAACGGCTCTTCAATGGCACGCTTGATGATTTCGATACCGGTAGTTTCATCGGCATTGTCACCCTTCAAGCCTTCCAAAGCGTCGATGGCACGGATGTAAGTCACGCCACCACCCGGAACGATACCTTCTTCGATAGCGGCACGTGTAGCGCACAATGCATCGTCCACACGGTCTTTCTTTTCCTTCATTTCTACTTCGCTGGCTGCACCTACATACAATACAGCTACACCGCCTGACAATTTGGCAAGACGTTCTTGCAATTTTTCCTTGTCATAGTCGGAAGTAGAGTTCTTGATTTCGGCTTTGATTTGGTTGATGCGGTCCAAGATGTTGTCCTTATCACCCGCACCGTTTACGATAGTGGTGTTTTCTTTCGTGATAGTAACCTTCTCGCAAGAACCTAACATATCGATAGTAGCTTGTTCCAGCTTCAAGCCCTTTTCTTCGCTGATGACAACGCCGCCAGTCAGGATAGCGATATCTTCCAGCATGGCTTTACGACGGTCGCCGAAGCCCGGAGCTTTCACAGCACAAATCTTCAACTGGCCACGCAAACGGTTGACTACCAATGTGGTCAACGCTTCGCTATCTACGTCTTCGGCGATGACCAGCAACGGACGTCCGCTCTGAACAGCCGGTTCGAGGATAGGCAAGAAGTCTTTCAGGTTGCTGATTTTCTTGTCGTAAACCAAGATGTACGGGCGTTCCATGACGCATTCCATTTTTTCCGTATCGGTTACGAAGTAAGGCGACAGGTAGCCGCGGTCGAACTGCATACCTTCTACCACGCCGATTGTAGTGTCGGTACCTTTGGCTTCTTCGATGGTGATGACACCGTCCTTAGAAACCTTACGCATTGCGTCGGCAATCAGCTTACCGATAACCGGGTCGTTGTTGGCAGATACGGTAGCTACTTGTTCAATCTTGTCGTAGTTATCGCCTACGGTTTCAGCCTGAGCCTTGATGCATTCTACCACTTTTGCAACAGCTTTATCGATACCACGCTTCAAGTCCATCGGGTTAGCGCCTGCGGTTACGTTTTTCAATCCTACGCCTACGATAGCTTGAGCCAATACGGTAGCGGTAGTAGTACCATCGCCCGCATCGTCACCGGTCTTCGAAGCTACTGATTTAACCAACTGGGCACCTGTATTTTGGAACGGGTCTGCCAATTCTACTTCCTTAGCAACGGTCACACCGTCCTTTGTGATTTGCGGAGCACCGAACTTCTTTTCGATGATAACGTTACGTCCTTTCGGACCGAGGGTTACTTTTACGGCATTCGCCAATTCGTCCACGCCTTTCTTCAATTGGTCGCGGGCGTCAATATTGAAAAGTATTTCTTTTGCCATGATTGTTCTAATTTTTGATTTTTAATTCTTAATTGAGGATTGCGAGTACATCGCTTTGGCGCATAATCAGGTATTTCACACCGTCGTGTTCGATTTCGGTACCCGAGTATTTGCCATACAATACTTGGTCGCCTGCTTTCAGTACCATTTCTTCGTCTTTCGTGCCATTGCCTACGGCTACCACTTCGCCTTGCAACGGTTTTTCTTTAGCTGTGTCGGGGATGATGATTCCGCCGATTGTCTTTTCTTCTGCAGGTGCCGGAAGAATCAGCACTCTGTCTGCTAACGGTTTAATGTTCATAATGCAATATTGTTTTTGTTATTTATACGTCTTTTATCCGGTTTACTGATGTAAACCACTTCTATTTCTACTAAAACCGTGCCAAACTATTAAAACTGACAATATGGCAGTCCTTTGCCTACCCCGTTTTAGACAGGTTATGTGAGGAGACAGGTATTTTTAATAATTGCCTTGGCGGATATGCTTGCATTTATCCCGGAATATATATGCGTAGCCCGATGTATTTAGTCTCGTGCGCGGATGCAAATAGGTGCATGTAATTGCCTGCATATCAATGATGAAAATAAAAGACATTTGCTTGTTAACAGTTTTTTACGTTCGGATTCCCATTTCCCTTGGCGTTTTGAACGGGCTTTGTTATCTTTGCTTTTCGTAAAACGAAAACACGAATAAGCGAATGGAAATCGTATACCTTATTATCGGATTGATTGTCGGATGCGTGGCAGGCTGGGGGCTTGCCTCGCGGAAGAATGCCGTGCTAGCGGCTGAACTGAAGATGCAGGAGACGCATGCCCGCGAGATGCTCGATGCCGAACGTCGCCGCTTAGAAGAAAAGCTGGCGGAACAGAAACGGGAAGTGGAAGAATTGCACAAGCGTTCAGCACTGGAATTCGAGAGCCTTGCCGACAAGATATTCCGCCAGCGTGCCGAAGCGTTCAACCGCCAAAGTGCAGAAAGCCTGGGTGCCTTGTTGAAGCCGTTTGGCGATAACCTGAAGGAGTTCAAGCATCGGGTGGAGGAAGTGTACGACAAGGAATCGAAGCAACGTTTTTCGCTGGAAGACCGCATCAAGGAACTGGTTCAGTTGAACAAACAGATCAGCGATGATGCCAACAACTTGACCCGTGCATTGAAAGGCGATTCGAAGATGCAGGGCAATTGGGGCGAGATGATATTGGAAACAATACTGGAAAATTCGGGGCTTCACGAGGGACAGGAATATTTCCGCCAAGCGTTTTTAAAGGATGTCGAAGGCAACACCGTGCGTAACGAGGAAGGTCAACGCCTCCAGCCCGATGTGCTGGTGATGTATCCCGATAACCGGCGGGTGATTATTGACTCGAAGGTATCTCTTACGGCATACGCTTCGTATGTGGCAAGTGAGGACCGTGAGAAGCAGGAACGTTTCTTGAAAGCCCACTTGGCGTCGGTGCGGGCACATATCGACGAACTGAGCCGCAAGGATTATTCGCGTTACGATGTGGGTGCGCTTGATTTCGTGATGATGTTCATCCCCAATGAACCAGCCTACGTGCTTGCCTTGCAGACCGATTCCGAACTATGGAATTACGCCTACCGCAAGAAGGTGGTGCTGATGAGCCCTACGAACCTGATTGCTGCGCTCCGTCTTGCACTCGACTTGTGGAAACGGGAGTATCAGGAAAAGAACATTCAGGAAATCGTGCGCCGCGGCACTGCACTTTATGAAAAGCTGGTCGGTTTTACCGATACGTTCGGGCGTATAGGCGACACACTTAAATCGGTTTCGGAGGCATACGAAGCTGCACTTTCCCAGCTTTCGGAAGGGAAAGGCAACGTCATCCGCCAGGCGGAAATGCTGAAGGAACTGGGCATCACACCGAAGAAGCAGCTGAAAATGAAGTCGGAAGAGTGAGTTTTTCACCACGGATTATACAGATTTCAATAATTGTTGATGGTTAATAATGGAACTTACACTATTAACTCTTAATTATTCATTATCAATTATTGAAATCTGTATAATCCGTGGTGAATGTTAACGCTTTACGGCTTCAATCAACTCGTCGGGGGTGACAAGCGTCTGCTCGCCCGTTGCCATGTTCTTGAGCGTGAGCTTGCCTTCCTGCATTTCGTTCTCGCCCGCTATCGCTACGAAAGGAATGGCTTTGGCGTTGGCGTAACTCATTTGTTTTTTCATCTTCGACGCGTCGGGGAAGATTTCGGCACGGATGCCTGCCTGGCGTGCCTTTGCCAAGACGGGGAGCACGTATGCGGATTCTGCCGCTCCGAAGTTGACGAACAAGAGTTGCGTGCTTGCCGAAGCCTCTTTCGGATAGAGGTCGAGTTGGTTCAGTACGTCGTAGATACGGTCGGCGCCGAATGAGATGCCTACGCCCGATACTCCCGGAAGGCCGAACACGCCTGTCAGATTGTCATACCGTCCGCCTCCGCTGATGCTTCCTATCTGTACGTCGAGTGCTTTCACTTCGAAGATGGCTCCCGTGTAATAATTCAGGCCGCGCGCCAAAGTGAGGTCGAGTTCCACTTCCGAGTGGATGCCCAGTCCGGCAATCGTGTTCAGGATAAATTCGCTTTCCTCGATGCCCTTCATTCCCGTTTCGCTCGAAGCGAGCGTTTGCTTCAGGGTGTCGAGCTTTTCTTGGTTCGTCCCGCTCAGCCGGATGATAGGCTGGAGCTTGTCGATGGCTTCCTGAGGGATGCCTTTCGATGCCAATTCGGCGTTGACGTTTTCCAATCCGATTTTGTCTAGTTTGTCGATGGCTACGGTGATGTCTACTATTTTCTCCGCTTCGCCGATGATTTCGGCGATACCGCTTAGGATTTTGCGGTTATTGATTTTGATGGCTACCCGGATGCCGAACTTGCGGAATACGGTGTCGAGCATCTGTACCAATTCCACTTCGTTCAGGAGCGAATCGCTTCCTACTACGTCGGCATCGCATTGGTAAAATTCGCGGTAACGTCCTTTTTGCGGGCGGTCGGCACGCCATACGGGCTGTATTTGGAAACGCTTGAAGGGAAAAGTAATCTCATCGCGGTGCATCACCACGTAACGTGCGAAAGGCACGGTAAGGTCATAGCGCAAGCCTTTCTCGCAAAACTTGCAGGCGAGCTTGGCGGCGTTGCGCGAGAGTAGTTCCTCATCGGTCAGCCCTGAAAAATAGTCGCCCGAGTTTTGTATCTTGAACAAGAGCTTGTCGCCTTCGTCACCGTATTTCCCCATCAGGGTGGAGAGGCTCTCCATAGCAGGTGTTTCTATCTGTTGGAATCCGTAGAGGCGGAACACCTCGCGGATGGTGTCGAATATGTAGTTGCGTTTCGCCATTTCTACGGGCGAAAAGTCTCTGGTTCCTTTCGGTATGCAGGGTTTTGTTACCATAATAAAATCGTTTTAAGTTTGTCCGTGCAAAATTACGGGATTCTTTTTTAAATTGAAAATGTATCTGAACAGAAACGCAGGTTAACGCAGATTTTCGCGGATTATCATTTAATTATTAGTCTGCGTTAATCTGCGCTAATCTGCGTTTTCTTCGTTTCGGATAGACTCACTCGCGGCGGTTGGTGAAAATCAGGATGTAATACACTAAGGTGGCAAGCGAGCCGAGTGCAGCCACCACGTACGTATATGCCGCTGACTTCAGCGCGTCGAAAGCCTGAGATTGGTTATAATTATTGGTCACTCCCGCGCCTCTTAGCCATACTAAAGCGCGTCGGCTGGCATCAATTTCCACGGGGAGGGTGATGAAACTGAACAAAGTGGTCATCGCGAAAAGGCAGATGCCGATGAGCATCAATTGAGGGAAAGTGTTAATCAGGAACATGCCCGCCAACAATACCCATTGCACGATGGAAGACGAGAATTGCACCACGGGGACTAATGCCGAGCGCATCTGAAGCGGAGCGTATGCGCGTGCGTGTTGCACGGCGTGTCCGCATTCGTGGGCCGCTACGGCAGCCGCGGCTATGCTGCATGTGTTGTACACCCCTTCGCTAAGATTGACGGTTTTGTTGGCAGGGTTATAATGGTCGGTAAGCATTCCCGGTGTGCTGGTCACCCGCACGTCATAAATGCCGTTGTCGCGCAACATCTTCTCGGCAATCTCCCGTCCCGTCATTCCGTTGGAGAGCGCTATGCGCGAATACTTGTCGAATTTCCTTTTCAGGTTGGCTTGCACCAAATAGCTGAGGATGGCAATGCCGATAAATAAAATCCAATACGTCATAATCAATTCAAATCTTTAAGTAGTTTCTAGAAAAACAGTACAAATACTTTGCCAAAAGTAAGGAAAAAATAAGGAAATGTCAATCTGTCAGCCCTTAATTGAGGATTATTAAGTGATTAGATGAAGATATTTGAACTTTTTTTCAAGATTTCTTTGCGGATTCAAAAAAAAAGCGTACCTTTGCACTCGCAATCAGAAATGATGCAAATAGGTTTGATTCGCTAGCTCAGCAGGTAGAGCACAACACTTTTAATGTTGGGGTCTTGGGTTCGAGCCCCAAGCGGATCACTCAAACAAAAAGCAAAACAATGAAAACCGCTGATAATCAATCATTATCAGCGGTTTTTCTTTTTATCCATACCGCAAATTGAAGCAGAATACCGCATCTTACTGGAGGTGAAATAGGTGGACTTAATTTCCACATAAAAACAAGTCCACCTGATTGGATTATATTTCACTGATTTTCTGTGTTTTGCATAAAACAAACTCTTTTCAAAACATGTATTTTTACACCATCAAAAAAAGAAGAGTATGGCAATGCAAAGAAACTATTTTACGGTATTGTTTTTCCTGAAGAAATCAAAGCTGCTAAAAAATGGAGAAGCACCAATCTGTATGCGTATCACAATAAACGGAAAACGTGCAGAGGTACAAATCAAGTTACTTATTCCATTTATGATAATTACAATTTCAGGAACATTCTTAAGACCTCCATTTCTGCTATTTGTTGCAAACTCATCAATAGCCCCTATACCAGGAACAAACATGGAATCAGAAAACAAATGGAAGGATCTGCTTAGGGCTATTAGATATGACAAGTATAACAATAGTTGGTTAATATATACTTCAGATGGAATGTATGAATTTAAAGACTTATGGACCTCAGAAAGAATATCAAGACTAAATACTCCACCCATAAGTGTCATGGGATTAAACGTAATGGAGCAAATCAATGAAGATGAATGGATTATAGGCTCCTTTAGTGGCCTGTATATATGGAATAAAACTTTTGAAACATATTATGATGCTTTAAACAACAATATAGAAGCTCAAAGTTATGGTTTGCCTTTCTCTAATAATCAAGTATCAGGTCTTGTTTTCTACAACAATGAGCAAACAATACTATTTGATTATAATAATGGAGCTAGCACAATCGAATCTAAAAATGGTTTTATCAAAATGCCAGACAAATACAAAACAAGGCCAATGTCACTATGGAATCTGTCTTTAGAAATACATACTGGCAGAATTGTTACCTTTTTAGGAATCATGACATTACTAATACCATGCATATTAGGTATCACAATTATTATAATTCTTATAAGCGGTTGGAAAATAAGTAAATTAAAATGCTTTATTATGAGTGCAACTTCTTATATAAAGAAAGTATATAAATAATTTTAAAGTTTATCATATAAATAGGGATATACGGAATTAAGTATTGTTTATGCTTTTTATAATAGACAATACTTGTTCCGTATAATGGATATAAAATTCAGTTATTTATTAACAACGATTTTCTATTAACAAACTTAAATGCAGGTAAAAGAAATAATACAGCAAACGTCCAAGCAATGGGGTCTCCAAAACAAATAGCCCAGAATTTGAATATGGGGACTGCAAAAACACTAACAAATGTCCTTGCCAGCATTTCTGATATTCCGGAAAACAAAGCCAGTCGAGTATAACCTACCCCTTGGATAGTATATCTGAATATAAATGAAACTCCCAATACAATAAAGAATATTGCAGAAATCCTTATGAACAAAGCTGCATTCTCAATAACATCAATCTCTGAGGAATCAATAAACAACAGAACCAATTCTTTTGAGAAACTCCAAACAATTATATTCAATATTAAAACACATACTATTACTATTTTTAAAGCTGATTTTATTCCTAACCATATTCTTTCAGGTTTTCCGGCACCATAGTTCTGTCCACTATAAGTAGCCATAGCTATACCAAGACTTTCAAGCAAACAGACAAAAAATATTTTAATTCTCATTGCGGAAGTATATGCAGCAATATAAACAGTTCCAAGAAAATTATTGGCACTTTGCAGCATAATCATCCCTATAGCTATTATTGAAACCTGCAGTCCCATAGGAATACCTATATACAATAACTGCCTTGCAATTCTTAAATCAAATTTTTTATCGTGTTTGGAACCCTTAAGTATATCATACTTTCTGTAAATGTATATATAACAAAGTAAGGCTGATATTCCTTGTGAAAGCACCGTTGCAATAGCTGCACCAGTTACACCCCAATCCAATAAGAGAATAGTCAATAAATCCAATAATATATTTATCAGAGTTGATAAAGCCAAAAACAAAAAAGGTGTTCTACTATCTCCAATAGCACGTAGAATACTTGAAAAAAGATTATAGAAGAAAGTAAATGGAATACCCAAAAATGTAATGAGCAAATATATATAAGCTTTATTCATTATCTTTTCAGGAGTTTTCATCCAACCCAATATATCCGAGCACAACAGGCTTGTTATTATGGCAATCATTATAGACATTACTGCTGAAATCTTCAGACTAATAAAAATATATCTACGCAATGTCAAATAATCATGTGCACCAAATTTCTGAGCCATAGGGATTCCAAAACCACAACAACAGCCTGTACAAAATCCCAATATAAGGGTTATCACAGAAGTACCTGCACCAACAGCCGCAAGAGAGTTTATACCTAAAAATTTACCAACTATTACTGCATCAACTATAAAGTATGTCTGCTGGAGAAGATTGCCCAACAAAAGAGGGACTGTAAAATTAATCAAAACAGTCAATGGAGATCCAGATGTCATATCTCTATTACTTGCTATTTTCAACATACCAGAATTTATATACTTAAAAATGACTACTAAATAAAAAAATCCCCCAGACAGGGGATTCCTTCATTTAGATCTTACTACAATATAAAAACAGTATTCTCAAGCTATATCATAAAATCAGTTAGCTTTCAAATACATATCTTCTAAACATTGTATTCCTGATTGTGTTCTAAATATCTTATTTCTTACATTCTCAATCATTTCAGCAGAGAATCCATCCTCGAATATATTAACAAGAAAGTCTGCTTCAACAAGCAACTGATAATCTATTCCACTGATATTTGTATATGTGTGATGATGACCGACTAACCAACAAACCCGTTCTATCTGTTCACATGTATAATTACCTGTTTTTATCAAGAGTTTCTCCGCTTCTGCCGGACCTTCAAGTTCCTGGTGTTTTCCATCACAAACTCCATACTTCTGTTCACATATACGTATGCCAATATCATGAACAATTGCTGCTGTTTCAAGAATAAAAAGAGTTTCTTCGTCCAATTGTTCTTGTCTTCCAAGCAATGAAGCAAAATTATATACTTTGATAAAATGTTGTATTCGTTTAGCATCACCCCGATAGTATTCTATCATAGAGGAAATTAGCTGCAAATGTGTTGTATTCATAATTTCATTCTGTAAAAATAGGATTTACGTCATAATTAATCATCTTACCCATTCTCTCTCCAATTTCTCAAATTGAGGAAATAGAATATTATTTTCAATGAATATATGCTCAAATAAATCCTCTACAAACGTTTCCAGTTCAACCATCATCTGTTCATAATTTATACAAAGATTTTCATCCGGTACTCTAAAACCGTTTGTAATCTTTCTCAAATGCATATAGCGCATCCTTTCATTTTCATGCTCCATTGTCATTACTCTGATAGGATTTGAAATTGTTCCACAATGCATAGTCTCTATATATTCTTCATTATGTGAAGCATCGAACAATTCATACAAATATGGGAATAACACACTCTCTTCTTTCTGAAAATGCGATTCCAAGTCGTGCATTGACAACTTAACCTGATTAAACAATTCATTTAATTCAGGATATTCCATTCCATAATTGTCCTTCACATTCTCAATCATAGAAAGAAGATAAGCCCCTTTTTCCTTTGTATTCCTGTGATGATACTTTATAATATAATCTAAAAGCAAATCTAAAGGCCATAAATAAAATGGTGTTCCCTGATGTGATATATTTTCCAAATCGTGGAGGACTTCATCTATATTAGCGCTATTTTTTCCAGATAAATCTTCCAAACTCATATTTCCATTGCAATAGTCTATCCCATATCTGAAGAAAACAGACGCACTTGCAGAGTTTTCTAAGACAATATCCTTTACTTTCTTACATCTAAGTTCCATAAAATCAATATCTATTTTAAAATATTATGCAATAATCATTTTATATATCAAGATTTCACACTCTAGATAATTAATAACATCAAACAATATATCACCTATTATTTCTGTCTTGAGAGATATTCATTCTATATCTGAGATTTTCTTTCTGTAATTTAGTATAATTCTTGTAGAATGGAAAAACCGGCCCAAAACCTGTCCCGAAAGAAAATTTTGCTCCATAACTTATGGCCTTATGAATAAAATCTTCAGATTTATCTATTGCATCAATAATATTCCATCCTCTTGCTAAATAAGTAGCAATAGATGATGCGAACATATCACCCGTTCCATTCACATTCTTTGTTTTAATTATAGGTTTAATATATTCCCTAAAATCACCATTTTGTGGACAATAAAAATAATCTGCAAGTTTATCTTTATATGGCACAGATTTTATTATCACAGAATTACCCCAAATAGAAAGTTCCTTCAAGTCGTCTAGAATCCCATGTATATTCAATTTTCGCCCGAGTAGAATCTCTGCCTCTCGCATATTAGGTGTAATGATAGTGGCTAGTGGCATCAGTTTCTTTTTATAACAAAAAATAGCTTCATCTTCAAGAAGTTGATCACCCGAGGAACTAACCATAACAGGATCTACCACCAACGGTATACCAGCATAGTTTTTTATCGTCTCAGAGACTTTCAATACCAAATCTTTCGAATACAGCATTCCAGTCTTAATACAGTCGGCCTCGACATCCTCCATAAAAGACTGTATTTGAGACACTACCATATCAACAGGTATTAAACAAACATCCTTTACATGCTCTGTATCTTCATCAACAACACATGTGATAGCCCCTGCAGCGTATCCTCCACATGCAGATATTGCCTTGACATCTGCCTGTATCCCTGCAGAGCCAAGAGGTTCACTACCTGCTATAACAAAAACCCTGTAAGGGACCTTTCCTTCCTTAATCATTCTTACATCCTAATTTATCCAAACAACATACTAACTTATCAATGAAATAATCAACTTCCGACTTTGTAATACATAATGGAGGCAATATTCTCAGAATATTCCTACCAGAATATCCGGTAAAGATATGGTGATTGAACAGAAGCATCTCTCGGATCTTTGACACAGATATGGCAAACTCAACTCCTATCATTAGCCCACGTCCTCTAACATCAGTGATTAATGGCGATTCAATAGAACGCAGTTTGTGTATGAAATAATCTCCCACATTATTTGCATTTTCTATCAGGTTTTCAGTTTTCATGACCTGTATCACCGACAATGCAGCAGCACACCCAAGATGATTACCGCCAAATGTAGTTCCAAGCATTCCCTTACGAGGTTTGAAAACGTCACTTATCAGAACACCTGAAAATGGAAAGCCGTTGGCTATACCTTTGGCTACAGTAATGATATCCGGTTTAATGCCACTCCATTGATGAGCAAAGAACTTTCCTGTACGCCCGTAGCCAGACTGTATTTCATCCATAATTAGAATTGCGCCATATTGTATAGTCAGCTTACGCAATTCTTTAAGAAAATCATCCTCTGGAACTCTTATTCCACCAACCCCAGAAATACCTTCTATTATTACAGCACAAACATCTCCACTACGCAATACACTTTCCACCTCAGCTATATCCATTCCTGAAAAATATACATTATCATTGCAATTAAGAGGAGCTGTGATCAAAGGATTGTCTGTTACCTCTACTGCTGCTGATGTACGACCATGAAAAGAGTTTCTGAATGCTATCACCTTTTTCTTTCCGGTATGGAACGAGGCTAGTTTAAGGGCATTCTCATTTGCCTCAGCTCCAGAATTTACAAAAAATGCACTATAATCAGAATACCCGGAGATTTCCCCCAATTCATATGCAAGCTTCTCCTGAAGTTTATTAACTACTGAGTTAGAGTAAAACATCAGATTCTGCATCTGCTCATACATACATTTTACAAGGTACGGATGAGAATGCCCTATTGATATTACAGCATGTCCACCATAAAAATCCAAATATGAATTACCGTTGTCATCGTAAACATAACAACCAGAACCCCTAACAATATTTATAGGGAATATAGAATAAACATCAAACAAATTCATAATCTAATATTTTACTACTCCATCCTTCCATACTTCATTTCATCGCCATTCTTATCGTATTGTTTACGCTTGCCTGTTGGAGGAGCCGATAAGGTTACTTTGACTACAGCTGTACGATGAAGGCTTCTTTTAACTGCTTCCTCAAAAGCGTCCATGTGTTTTGGCAGAAAGCGTTGGCTAATTAATCTCAATGCCAAAATCTTTTCTTCATTATCAGTAACAACCTCAGCTTTTCCAAATGCAATAGCCGAACGGTACTGAAGAGTGAAAGTTCCATCTTTAGGACCAACCGTAGGTTGGCATTTTGTAACAGCAGAAAGACATACTTCTGGATTTACTGCTATAGCATCAAGTTTATCACCTTCTGGAGCACAATGAAAATACCAAATATCATCACCATTACTGGCCAAAGATAATGGTACTCCATATGCAGTACCGTCCGGTCTTGTAAAACTAACCGTTATATATGGAGCTTTGCGCATTATTTCCAATGCCCAGTTGCTGTCCATTTCCCTACTTACTTTTCTCATAAAGTTCTAAATATGCTTAAATATTTGCCTAATATTACAGGTAAGAACAACCTCTGTTCTATTACCTAGGTATAAAATATTCTATAACTATACGACAAAATTACCTTAGATGAAAAAAATACGATGTAATAAAAATGACACCATTGATATTTATTAGAGAAAATACCTGATGAAATAATCAATCCAATACATTTTCATTCTTAACTGTATGTTTTATTCAGCGAATATTTCAAATCTAAGAAGCTGTTTTGATTTCATTCGATAAATTTGTTAAGCATGATTTGGATGAATGCGATTTGTACCATGGCTTCCGCAGTTTCAGCGAGGAATTCATAATCGATGG
>NZ_NFIN01000060.1 GCF_002161765.1 Bacteroides sp. An322
GAAGGGTGGACTGCATCGTAGAGACACCGGACTATATCTATATCTTCGAGTTCAAGTTAGACGGTACGGCAGACGAAGCCCTCCGACAAATTGAAGAAAAAGGATATGCAAGACCCTACGAATCGGACGAACGAACCTTATACAAAATAGGGGTCAGCTTTTCTTCGCAGACGGGAACTATTGACGGTTGGAAGATGCAAGGCTAATCTTCCAGCCGGAATTCCGCCATCAATAAGACTTTTTCACGGTTTCCTCCAATCCGTACATCTTTAAAGATACGGTATCGACCGGGCTGATTCGGATGTATGTCAGGATAAAGGCTGGCGCTAAACATCCCTTCTTCTCCTGGGGATAACATATAACCGATGTCAATTACATTGTCATTGATAGGTACATAAAACCATTGTCCGTCCCGCTCGTATGCCAACGAATACCCTTCACCGTATAATATCGATGCTGCGGAAGTCCCGACATATCCCGTATTATTATGCAGGATAAACTTCACTGTCTGTGTATGGCATGGATAAACGGGACGCTCTGGCTCTAAAGAAATTCCCAATGTATCACTCGTTCCGATAAGCGTACAAAGTTCGTTTCCGGTCTTTCCCCTAAACTCCAGTGCAGGCGAATCGATAATTTTTTCCCGAAATTCCTTTTGCCTTTCGGGCGTATTTACAATCAAATTCACCGATAAATGATGTACTCCTGCACCGTAACCGATAATATTCGCATTGATTTCCGCATTTTCAGGAAGCGATAAGCGTTTGCTCATTTCATCTTGCAACATTTGTAATCTCTTTTGTGAGAATACCAAACCGCCTGTTAATTCCAATCGGAAAGCATCACTTTCTAATTTCTCCTCCAATTCTTGGCGGATAAGGACTGTGTCGCCTTCCACCTGAATCACCGGAACGCCTTTATCAAGATAAATCCCCATAAGGAAAGCCGGACAATTAGGATCACTCACTAAATCATCCAATAATCCATATGCTTTCTGTAAACGCTGTATGAGTTCCCTTCCTGTAATCCGTTCTTTCAAGGGCGAATTTTCCACGCGTATCGTATCAGAGGAGGTTGCGTCATGCACTGGTTTGCCCTTACATCCAATCAAGACAAACAAGCCTATTAATGCTAAGCATAAAATCTTGGTTCTCATAGCCGTTAAGTTTTTACTCTGGAAACAAAGATACAGAATCTTTTGGATAGATAATTGGCTTCCTGCCGTTTTTTGTTTATATTTGCGCATAACTTCTAAACGAATAAGCCATGAAATATCCGATAGGTATACAAAGTTTTGAAAAACTGGTAACAGAAGGCTATTGTTATGTAGACAAAACCGAACAGATTTACCAACTAACTCATGACGGCACAATTTACTTCCTTAGCCGCCCGCGCAGATTCGGGAAAAGTTTGTTAGTATCTACACTGAAAAACTATTTCTTAGGCAAGAAAGAATTATTCAAAGGACTTGCCATTGAAGGACTGGAAACGGAATGGGCGGAATATCCGGTGTTTCATATCGATTTCAATGGGAGTAACTTTACTACATCCGGTACATTAGAGAAGAAACTGGATGGATATATAGCCACTTGGGAGGACCAATATGGGAAAAGCACTTACTTAACAGATATGGGAGACCGTTTCGCATACGTCCTCAAGCAAGCCCATAAACAATCGGGCAAGCGTTGCGTAGTGCTGATTGATGAATACGACAAGCCGATATTGGATGTACTTGATACGGGCATCAAAGACGAAAGACAAGAACAGTTGTTAGAGGACCGGAACCGGGAAGTGCTGAAAGGATTCTATTCCGTGTTTAAGGCAGCGGATGATGACCTGCAGTTCGTATTGCTTACGGGAGTTACTAAATTCTCGCAAGTAAGCGTATTCAGCGGA
>NZ_NFIN01000061.1 GCF_002161765.1 Bacteroides sp. An322
TCGGCGATTTCTTGATGCTGCCCGACAAAGAGCGGTATCCGGATATTGCACACAGCTATATCTTAGAACTGAAATACCTGAAGCCCACCGCTACAGATGCAGAAGTGGAGGCTAAAAGTAAGGAAGCCGACGGACAATTGCTGAAATACAGCAAAGACAAAATCGTAAAACGCCTCTGCAGCGGAACACAACTGCATCTGCTGAAGACCGTATTCCGAGGGGCAAATATGACGATATGTACGGCTATTAATTATTGACAGAATTTTTTATAATGATAAAAAATAGGAAACTTATACGGTATGGAAAAGGCAACTATCAAAGGGATTCCTTATGGAGTGGCACGCTTCGATGAAGTGCGGAATGAGAATTTCTATTATGTGGACAAGACGATGTACCTCCCTTTATTGGAGAATACAAGCAAGTACCTGTTCCTTATCCGTCCGCGCCGCTTCGGCAAGAGCATGTTCGTAAGCATGATGCAGGAATATTATGACATCGCCAAGGCAGACCGCTTTGATACGCTGTTCGACGGACTATGGATTAAAGAGCATCCCACGGCGTTGAAAAACGCTTTCCAAGTGATTTACTTTGATTTCTCGTTAGCGGGAGCAGGCATGGAAAGGCTGGAATATACGTTCAACGACTACTGCTGTGCCGAACTTGACTCGTTTATTAAACAATATAAAGATTTTTACGATGAGACGACCTTCAGCAAAGTACTTGCCGAAAAAGATGCAGCTTCCAAACTGAGGCTAATCAACGCCGAAGCACGCCGAAAAAAATACTTGCTTTACCTCATCATCGACGAATACGATAATTTCACCAATGTCATCTTGAGCGAAGGCGGCAAGGAAGTGTTCCGCAACCTGACCCATGCCAGCGGTTTCTACCGTGAGTATTTCAAGATATTCAAGGCAATGTTTAGCCGGGTATTCCTGATAGGTGTATCACCAGTCACATTAGACGACCTTTCGAGCGGGTATAATATCGACTGGAACATCTCGCAAGACCCGCAATTCAACTACATGCTCGGGTTCTCGGAAAGCGATGTGCGTGAAATGTTCCTATATTATAAAAGTGCAGGCAAGCTGCGTCCCGATGCAGACATCGAAGCAATGCTGGCGGAAATGAAACCATGGTACAACAACTATTGCTTTGCGGAAGAATGCATGGACGATGAACGATTGTATAATTGCGATATGGTGCTTTATTACTTGCGCTATCAGGTAAGCCGTGGCTGCCCTCCCAAGGAAATGGTAGATAAGAACATCCGTACCGATTACAAAAAACTGAAGATGCTGGCAGATATTGACAAGGGGAATCAGCGGGAGAACCGGATGAGCGTTATCGAAGAAATTGCGGCTACAGGGTCAATCGTGATAAACCTGAAGACTTCCTTCCCTGCAGAATACGTGACGGATGACAACAACTTCAGAAGCCTGTTATATTATTACGGCTTACTTACAATGAAAAGAAGCCTCGGCAGGCGTA
>NZ_NFIN01000062.1 GCF_002161765.1 Bacteroides sp. An322
ACCAACTGATGGATATCGAAGTGGGAAGCAACGTTGTTTTGGTTGACAACGGCGACACTTGCACCATTACTGTTGACGGACAAAGCGTTACTTTGATGAAGAATGCTGCGCAGTTGACTTCTATCGTAATCGAGAACTTAGATGAAGCAGAGTTTAAAGGTACTGAAGGTTTTGATATCCAATGGGGTGTTGCTGGTGTAGCTACTCCAGATTGGGCAGGTGAAAAAGGTGCTGTAGTATTAGATCAATTCTTGGTTGGTCAGATTTCAACCGTTAATGTACAAGTTACTCCGGCTGACTATGATTTGGGTGCACAAAAATTGACTTTAGTTGACGCAAGAGGCAATGAAGCCCCTGTTGTTGTAACTGCAGAGCCCAATAATACCTTGATGAACAAGACTCGTGCTGCTTCTGCAAACGGAAGTTGGACTTTGTCTATTGCAATGGATGAAACAATCAACAAGACAAATATTGAAAAGGCATTTGACTACGATCCTGAAAGTACAGATGACAGTCAAATGGCATATACTTTGTGTGTAAACGGAAAACCTTACACTACTTACGATTTGGCTGTTGTTACATCAAGCAATCAGTACACAAGTGGCAGAATTGCTAATATTACTGAAGCAAGAGTATACTTTGTTGATGAAGCAGGACGTGAAAAACGAGCAAGTGAAGATAAAATACCGGCAGGAACAACGACTGCGTTGACTCTCAAAAATCCTGGTTTGTATGACTATTACTATACATTCGAAGGTACGAACAAATCTTTGGCTGAACAATACGGTATTACAATCAGCGAAGATGGCAAGAGCATCATTGTTCCGGAAGGTGCCGAAGGCGTAACAATTACCCTGACTGCACATACTATGTCTGTAGATGGTCATGTATGTCCGGATGCACAAGAGACTATTGGCCAATATTATAATCAAGTTGAAATCAATATCGCAGGTAGTGAAATTGCTGCAGAAGAATTGAATGTTACTACTCACCAAGTTAAACCGGGTGATGCGACGAAAGAAATCCGCGTTGACTTTACAAAGGACGGCAAGAGCATCTTCGCAAGCTTCCCGGCTGCTAACCGTGAAGAAGCACGTCAGAGCGGTCAAGTAGTATTGAAGGAAGAAGCCACTCAATTAGGATTCCTCACTAATTCTGATGCTAACCATGAATTCCAAAACGTTCAATACTTCAAGAAAGATGGCAGCCTTTGGAATATTACCAGAGACGATTTGCTTGATTTGAACTACATGACATTAACTGTTAACAACAAGATTGCAAATGATGCTAAGCCGGGCAACTATACATTGTCATTCGTAGTAACAGATAAAAATGCAACAGTTTCTGGTAATGAACTGATTAAGAAACTGTTTTGAATTGATTTAAGAATAATGTTATAGGGCTACATACAATTCAGAATCAGCCGGTCAATTGGAAAAATGTTATATCTTTACAGGTACCAAAC
>NZ_NFIN01000063.1 GCF_002161765.1 Bacteroides sp. An322
CTTTAAAGATATAACATTTTTCCAATTGACCGGCTGATTCTGAATTGTATGTAGCCCTATAACATTATTCTTAAATCAATTCAAAACAGTTTCTAAGAAGCTGTTTTGAATTTGTCGCCCAAAGCACACACGAAAACGGATACATCAAGCCAAGAAAAACTTTTTGGAGAAATTCAAAACAGCTTCTAAGTAAATTCGATACAATAATCTGTAATATTGATAATGGCTATGTGCGGAAAAGCGTTTATTTTTGGGCAATAGAAACGGATAATACGATGAGCTTATGAAAAAGATCAGATTGAACATCAAGAAAGCCATCCTTTTGGGGATGCTGGTATCAACTACTAATATTCAAGTTACTATGGCACAAGAAAAAATTACGCAGACTGCAGGCCGCGTGCAGTTGGGAGAGTTCGCTCCCGAATTTGCGAAAGTCAATGACGACATTCTCTTTGGAGAAGTATGGAACCGTCCGGGATTGAGTCCGCACGACCGGAGCATGATTACAATCGCTACCTTGGTAGGTAAAGGCATTATAGATTCTTCGCTGACCCATCATTTGCAATTCGCGAAGAGTAACGGGGTGACCCGTACCGAGATTTCGGAATTATTGACTCATGTGGCTTTTTATGCCGGATGGCCCAACGCATGGGGAGCTTTCCGTTTGGCAAAGGATGTTTGGGCAGAAGATACGGCTGGCGATAATGGGAAAGCTGCATTCCAGCGGGAAATGATTTTCCCGATTGGTGAACCGAATGCGGCATACGCCCAATATTTCATCGGAAACAGTTATCTGGCTCGGGTATCAGCCGAACAAGTCCCGTTCTCTAATGTGACTTTCGAGCCTCGTTGCCGGAACAACTGGCATATCCATCACGCTACGAAAGGCGGCGGCCAGATGTTGGTGTGTGTGGCCGGACGTGGCTGGTATCAAGAAGAAGGCAAGCCTGCCGTGCAGATGCTTCCAGGTGATGTCATTCATATCCCTGCCAACGTGAAACACTGGCATGGAGCGGCTGCTGATAGTTGGTTTGCCCACCTTGCATTCGAAATACCCGGCGAAAATGCTTCAAACGAATGGCTGGAGCCGGTAACGGATGAAGAATATGATAAGCTGAAATGATGGAAGAACGGATGAGGGTGAATAACGTATGCGTCTGAATGCGTTGATTCGCCTGATGACCAATTTCAAAAGAGATACGGGATATATATGTCGTTGATATTCAATATATATGTTCCGTATCTTTTGTTTTTTGTCTGTATCAGAACTGAAAGGAAAATGTGTGACAGGAACCGGTTATAAAAATATTTATGTCTGTTTTAGGGGCGAAAAAACAGGGCTGTGTCACGGCTCTTTCATTTAAGCTTAGATAAAGGCACATAATCCCCCCACCCACTTCTTATTGGAAGCAGGAATTTTGTTGTAATTGATACCCAATATGTTACGAATCCTCT
>NZ_NFIN01000064.1 GCF_002161765.1 Bacteroides sp. An322
CTTCGGCAAGAGCATGTTCGTAAGCATGATGCAGGAATATTATGACATCGCCAAGGCAGACCGCTTTGATACGCTGTTCGACGGACTATGGATTAAAGAGCATCCCACGCCGTTGAAAAACGCTTTCCAAGTGATTTACTTTGATTTCTCGTTGGCGGGAGCGGGCATGGAAAGGCTGGAATATACGTTCAACGACTACTGCTGTAAGGTATTAGACCGTTTCATTGAACGGTATCGCTCCTATTACGATGAAAAATTTTTCGATGAAGTCCAATCAACTACTGATGCAGCCAATAAGTTGCGCTCAATCAATGCGAAAGCACACGAATTGGGCTATCCTTTGTATCTGATTATTGACGAATACGATAATTTCACCAATGTCATCTTAAGCGAAGGCGGCAAGGAAGTGTTCCGCAACCTGACCCATGCCAGCGGTTTCTACCGTGAGTATTTCAAGATATTCAAGGCGATGTTCAGCCGGGTATTCCTGATAGGCGTATCGCCAGTCACATTAGACGACCTTTCGAGCGGGTATAATATCGACTGGAATATCTCGCAAGACCCGCAATTCAACTACATGCTCGGGTTCTCGGAAAACGATGTGCGTGAAATGTTCCTATATTATAAAGGTGCAGGCAAGCTGCGTCCCGATGCAGACATCGAAGCAATGCTGGCGGAAATGAAACCATGGTACAACAACTATTGCTTTGCGGAAGAATGCATGGACGATGAACGCTTGTATAATTGCGATATGGTGCTTTATTACTTGCGCTATCAGGTAAACCGTGGCTGCCCTCCCAAGGAAATGGTGGATAAGAACATCCGTACCGATTACAAAAAACTGAAGATGCTGGCAGATATTGACAAGGGGAATCAGCGGGAGAACCGGATGAGCGTTATTGAGGAAATTGCGGCTACAGGGTCAATCGTGATGAACCTGAAGACTTCCTTCCCTGCAGAATACGTGACGGATGACAACAACTTCAGAAGCCTGTTATATTATTACGGCTTACTTACAATGAAAAGAAGCCTCGGCAGGCGTA
>NZ_NFIN01000065.1 GCF_002161765.1 Bacteroides sp. An322
ATATGTTCCAATATAAAGAACCTCTGTCTAATCGAAATAAAGCTGAAACAGGTATCCGTTATGAATGGTATGCTATGCAACGATGGGGCGCTAAATATTGGGAGGATTTTAATAAGCCAAAAATTATGTATCCCAATATGACTAAATATATGCCTTTTTATTATGATGAAAAAGGATTCTATCAAAATGATAAATCATTTATGATAACAGGAAAACATATTCCATTTTTGACTGCCTTTTTGAATTCCTCATTGTTCAAATTTTGTTTTAGAGATAATTTCCCAGAGTTGTTAGGTGGAACACGTGAGTTAAGAAAAATATTTTTCGATAAAATCTCTGTAATAAAAGTGTCTGATGAAATTAATAATGACTTCAAAAGGGAAGTAACAAATCTTCAGTCAAACTATACACGAGAAAAAGCTACTACAATAGATAGAATGCTTTTTGATTTGTATGGCCTGACTGAAGAAGAACGTAAAGTTATTGGATATATTGAAATTAAGTAAAATTGTTCTCAATATATTTTTGTTCATCATGAGATAGGTTATATAAGTCAAAGACTTTATGGCTTATCTCTTTTTCTTTTTCTGTAGAACTATAATCTATTAACTCTTTTAAAGCTTCTTCAAATATAAAATTCTGTTCTTTGGTTATCATAGGAATTTTAATGGGCTCAACAGCTTGTACACTTATAAGTAAATCACCTGTTCCCGTTTTAGGAGCATCTTTTAAAAGATAATGCCCCATTGGGGAATTTAATACACAACAGATGAATTCAATATTTTTACCTGTAGCAAAACATGTACTATCCAACCCTAATGCCCCATTATTATTATAACAAAATCGAAGAATAGAACCGACTCTCTTCCAAACAATTTTTGGTCGTAAGAAATCCTCCCAATATTTAGCGCCCCATCGTTGCATAGCATACCATTCATAACGGATACCTGTTTCAGCTTTATTTCGATTAGACAGAGGTTCTTTATATTGGAACATAT
>NZ_NFIN01000067.1 GCF_002161765.1 Bacteroides sp. An322
ACGAAGCAGATACGAAGACTACTCTTACTATCACTATCTTAAGCCCGATTTACGAAGGTGTAATTGCAGCAACTGATGGTAGCAAGAACTTGAGTGTAGTTGTTAACAACGAAGGTGGTGCAGAAATCACTAATGATATGATTAACTTAACCGACTACGCTAATAACAAGTATAATGTTGTTCCGGATGCTAAGGGTACCGCTTATAACAACGAATTGAATACTAGTGATGGAACAGCAACAGGAACAGAAGGAAATGATATTTGGGAATCTGCTCAAATTGTAAATGTTTGGGTAGACGAAACAGGCGATAATGATTATCTCAGAAGCATTAGCTTGAGAGCCTTGTCTGCTGACGGCAAGATTCCGGGTGCTATCACTATCATTGCTCAACCGACTGCAGACTTTACCGAACCGACCGAAGTTACAGTTCATGTAAAAGACGTTTGGGGTTATGTAGTTGCTCAACCGTTGAGTATGACTCTGAACAAGGCAGAATAATCTTAACCGATTGCTCTATAAATAAAAAAAGCGGCTCGATTGAGCCGCTTTTTTTATGCCTTTATATCCTACAGAAAATGCATACGGCTGCATCAGCCAACACATGCAGGTGCATCAGCCATCGAAGCCTGCTTCGTAAGCCAATGCACCCGTATGCGTTTCTTTATGCACTTGACACTACTTAAAAGCCTGTTTGATTTTCCTCCGGCAAGGGCTTGACATTCTCGAAATAAAATCGTTTCTTTGTATCTGTATTCAAATCCGCTATACCATGATGAAGTATCCGATAGGAATCCAGAGTTTCGACCGAATCATT
>NZ_NFIN01000068.1 GCF_002161765.1 Bacteroides sp. An322
TGAAAGCATTCATCAAGCTATAAGGATTATAAATATCAGGAGAGGGCCATGTAAAGTGATAACCGTCATAATAGGATTTCAGCTTTTCTACTAACTGCTCTTTATCCATACCTGTTTTCTCGGCAAACGCATCCAAATCCGCATCCATTTGCGTACGCATCTCTTTCTCAGTAATGCCACAAAGAGCCGCATATTCTTTTACCATGCTGATGTTCTGTATATTGTTCAGTTCGCTGAAGATACTGAGTTGCGAAAACTTGGTGATACCTGTCAGGAACACATAGCGCAGGTAAGGGTCGCAAGCCTTCAGGGGGCTATAGAAGTTACGCATTACGTTACGCAATGTGGGCAAATCACGCTCTTCGTGCACCACGTCCAAAAGCGGAGCATCGTATTCGTCTATTAAGACCACCACCTGCTTCCCGTACTTCGCATACGCATCCATGATCAGGTTGGTAAGCCGGATATTCGTGTCTTGTGCTTCACGTGTCGTGATGCCTAACCGGATTTCGTTATTCTCAAGCATATTATGCAGATAACGGTTCAAGGCATCTTTGTCCAAATGCTTGCCCAAACTCATGTCGAAATGCAACACAGGATACTGTGTCCATTCCGTCTCTAACTTCTCGATAGCAAGCCCTTCGAACAATTCTTTTGGCCCTTCAAAATAAGTACGAAGCGTACTGGTGAGCAACGATTTGCCGAACCTGCGCGGACGGCTCA
>NZ_NFIN01000069.1 GCF_002161765.1 Bacteroides sp. An322
TCCAACCGACCTGACTGAAAAACAGTGGCAAGTTATAAAAAATATTTTAGAGCCGCAAGCGAGGAACCGAAAACATCCGCTTAAAGAGATAATGAATGCCATCCTTTATGTCAACAAGACCGGCTGCCAGTGGCGTATGCTTCCTTCTGACTTCGCCCCTTGGCAAACCGTCCATTACTACTTCCGCAAGTGGAAGCTTGAAGGTGTGTTTGAAGAGGTGATGGATGCCTTGCACTCCCTTATCCGTAAACAGGCGGGACGGGAGGAAAGCCCCAGTCTTGGCATCATGGATTCCCGAAGCGTAAAGACTTCCCATCATGTTGATTCTGACCGCGGTATAGACGGGAACAAGAAGATCAAGGGACGGAAAGAGCACATCATTGTCGATACGCTTGGCCTTCCGTTAGCCGTTGCAGTCCATAAAGCCAGCCTGCATGACAGCAAGGGCGCCCCACAAGCCATAGAGAAACTCGCTTATAAATTTCCGCGCTTGGTTAAAATATTGGCGGATGGAGGCTACAGGGGAGATTTGGCTGATTGGGTCAAGAAGAAATTCGGATGGATATTGGAGGTCGTACTCAGACCGAACGAATGTCCGTCCAAATTTCAGGTACTGCCCAAACGCTGGATTGTGGAACGCTCTTTCTCATGGCTGGAAAACTTCAGAAGGCTGACCATCGATTACGAATTCCTTGC
>NZ_NFIN01000007.1 GCF_002161765.1 Bacteroides sp. An322
GATTATGAATTCCTTGCTGAAACCGCAGAAGCTATGGTACAGATTGCATTCATCCAAATCATGCTTAACAGATTTATCGAATGAAATCAAAACAGCTTCTTAGAAACTGACTATAAAATACATGATTGCCCGCTATTTGCCCATCCGACCATATTAGCGATATAACTGCAATACCGGCACGATTACTAATCGTGTCGGCGATGCAGTTATATTGCACCTGCCATGCAGTTATATCACTCATTCTTCATTTACCAAAATAAGTGTCGAGCAAACGCTTGGCGGCAGAGAAAGAAGTGGTTTTGCCCGAAAGCACTTGTCCTTCTTCGTATGCCAGCATCGGAGTGATTTGTGGATTGTTATAGAAATTGTCCCGCAATTGTTCGTTGATGGTTTCATACATCCAATATTTTGCCTGCTCGTTGCGCCGGTGTTCAAAATATCCGTTTGCTTTTACGAAAGCGAAATATTCGTCAACCATGTCCCATATTTCCTTGATGCCGATGCCATAAAATCCGGAATAGGTCAAGACCTTCGGCATCCAGCCCGATTCGGGAGCGGGAAACAGATGAAGTGCATTACGGAAATGAGCCGCTGCCAATTTGGCTTTCTCAATATTATTTCCGTCTGCCTTATTGATGACAATGGCATCCGCCATTTCCATAATCCCCCGTTTGATACCTTGCAATTCATCACCTGTACCCGCAAGTTGGATAAGCAAGAAGAAATCCACCATCGAATGTACCGCCGTCTCGCTCTGCCCGACTCCGACCGTTTCTACAAATATCTTATCAAAGCCAGCCGCCTCACACAAGATAATAGTTTCGCGTGTCTTACGTGCCACCCCGCCCAACGAACCTGCCGTAGGGCTGGGACGGATAAACGAATCGGGATGTACGGAAAGTTTCTCCATACGGGTCTTATCCCCCAAAATGCTTCCTTTCGAACGCTCACTACTGGGATCAATGGCAAGCACTGCCAACTTTCCTCCTTTCTCTAAAACATGCAATCCGAATACATCGATCGAAGTACTCTTGCCTGCTCCGGGCACACCACTAATGCCTACCCGAATCGAATTACCTGAAAAAGGCAGGCATTTTTCTATTACTTCTTGCGCCAATGCCTGATGTTCATGCTTCACGCTTTCTACCAACGTGACCGCTTGGCTTAGTACTGTAATATCTCCTTTTAGGATACCTTCTACATACTCACCTGCCGTAAACTGGCGGCGTTTTGGACGTTTTCTTGCTTTCAGATACGGATTTACCGCAGCAGGTTGTTCGATGCCCTGGTTTACCGTCAATCCTTTGTATGCATCGCTGTTTTCAGGGTGTTCCATAGTTATCTTTTTATTAATTGATAATTGACAATTTGCCATGCGGATGAAAAATAAAATAATTATCAATTGTCCATTGTCAATTGTTAATTGATAATTGCAATTCCGCTTTTACCCGAATCGTGACCGAAGGCTTTGCCGGATCATTGGTTATCATCAAGACACGCGGTGTTCCTTTCACTCGAGGCAAATTCTCCGCCAATACCGTAATCTTCATTTTAGTTGACTCACCGGGTTTCAGAACCGTCTTCTTCAGACTTACGCCAAGAGCTATACTGTTTACCTGCATATCTTGAATTTCTAAATTCGACTTGCCCGTATTAGTTATCACAATATTCTGCGATTTCTTTTGTGTCGGCTTTAATCCCGTAAATTCCAGTTGAGTAGCCGAGAGAGAGAGCTGTGGAGGATTGTTCTTCTGTTGTTCGGTCATACCCGAGAAATCAGGAAGCAAAGCTATAGATACAGGTATCTCATTCTCCGCACCGACCTTATCACCCAAAAAGCGTGACAAATACACCGAAGTGCGGGTAATGCCAAGCTTAGGCAACTTGTCGGTATCAAGCGTCACTACTATCTTCCCATTTTTACCACGTCCCAAGACTTCGGGAGTGGCCTTCGCCGAAAGATAAGGAGGCAAGTGCATCAACACTGGTGTATAAACCTTGCTGGAGGTATTAGCAACCAAGATCGTAAATTCCGGACGGTCACCTTTATTAACTTTCTCGAACTCAATTTCTTGTTGGTTCAAACGTACTGAACCAAATCCGTAGGGATGTGTAAACGAATAATTCTTGGGATCGGCGGTCACTTCTCCATTAAATTCCAAATAGATAGGCATTGGTGAAGCATTACAATATACGCCTACTTCTTTATAAAAATGCCCGATAGCTTCGGCATCGAATACCGCACTGACCGTTCCTTTCCCTCCCGCCGGAATGGGTTGCTTGGTCCAATCCACATTGACACATCCGCACGAAGCCGTCACATTCGAAATCACCAAAGGCTTATCACCCGTATTGGTAAACGCATAAGTAACGGTAGTCGGATTACGCCAAAGAAGATAGCCCAAATCCTGCTTTTCACGGTCGAAAGAAATTTTCGGCTGGGCTTGTACGGATAGAACCGTCACGAATAATATGCTGAATAGAAATAAAATACGTTTCATCATCTTCTGTCTTTGTTTGTTTTGAGTGAACAAAGATAAAGAGAAAATCAAAGACAGACAAAAAAAGAAGGCTTGGAAATAAAGATGAAACGCAGATTAACGCGGATTAACGCAGATTTTTTAATATTCATCTGCGAAAATCTGCGTTTCAAATAAACGTACGTATTTACTCCACTATTAAAGTTTCGCCTGCGGTATGCCCGCTATACTCAGGCGCATACGCCGACTGAATAGTAGCGATACCTGCCTGATACGTTCCGGAACGGTCGATGTAAACCGTATATTCCAATTGATACGTGCCTTTACGCAATTGGTCGATAAAGAACGAAGTAGATGCGTCGCGGCTCACTAAGTAATAGCCGATGCCTCCACCCCAATGATAACCTGAAAGTTGTTGTTCCGGCTCCATGCAAGCGGCACGCTCGTCTTTTACCTGAATGAAATCCATATCCCGGTCTGCCGATATGGTAAGGCGTACCGTCACCTTATCGCCTACGTGCAACACCGTTTTAGAGTCTAACTCCTTCCCATCGCGGAAGAAAGTGCGTTCGATTTGCAATCCCGTACCTTTTGCAGAAGACACTTTATCCATATCTTCCAAGTATTGGGCATAAACGGCACCCCAACCCAGACCTTCACCTGTGCGGGCTATGCGGATTTCGCTTACATCTGCATCGCTTCCCGTAAAGGTTTTGCGAGTATATCCTAAGGCATCTTGCGGGGTTTGCCACGTAGTTCCGCCTACCGACGCTTCCATACTTCCGCTTTGATTCAACTTATTTCCTCCCATAGAAAGGAACGCATATACTGCATCCGCCGTAGCTATCGGGGTTTCCCACACTTGTACCTGCTTTTGCTTCAGGAGCCATTGCTTCATGCCGTTCAGCATCTCCGTATCCGGAGCAATGCGGTTAATAGCTTCCATTGCAGCCACTTGGGTCGGTATCTTATAACTCATCCACGAATATTGCGCTTTCCGGGTATCGAAATAAATGCCCATTTCTTCCGTACCGACCACATATTCCTTAATGGATTGAATCAACTCCGAAGCTTGGTCCGGCTTTCCCGCCCCTTGCATCACCATGGCTATCATCGCCTTTCCATAAATCGTATATTCAGATGAACAATCCGTTAACTTCGAGATAAAATAATCGTTCACCTTTTTATCCGCATGATTTGCCGCCAACTTGTCAATAGCACATATATATAAATAATGTACTATCTGCTCGTCTCTCCACACGTACGGTTCTTTTTCAGCATCCCGCCGTTTCAAGTCCTCATACGCTTCTTGCGCCTCTTTCTTCAAATAATCTATCGCACGCACATACATATTCCCGACACCATTATCTAATTTTACATCCATCGCTTGCAGACGTGCCAACATCTCTGCTACATGCGTAGTGATGTAACGGCTTCCCGTCATACCTTTATACCAGCTCCACGAGCCATCGGGCAATTGCAATGCCGAAAGCTTATCGATAGCCGTCTGCAAGCGGTTGCCCATCGAGTTCAGGTCGAAGAGCAAGGCGACGCGTCGTTTTTGTTCGGTTTCATTTGTAGCCTCAGCCACCCAAGGTGTTTCGGAGAGCAAGAGATTCTTCAAGTCCTGATTGCGTTCCAAATTACTGAGCAAAGTTTCCTTGCCTGCACCGTTTGCTTTCCATGCCTTAAACACTTCTTCGATGCGGGGATTCGACTTCACGATGTGCGAAGCCAAGGCATTGGCATAATATGCCGTAGCCCATGACAAGGCATCCTCATCCGAAGGATTGCCCGCTACAGGAAGCGCTTGTACGGCATACCAATCAGGATTGGCGGTCATCTCTACCGTGAGGCGTTTCTCCGATGCAGTCTTGCTTTGCTTGTTAAACAAGTCTTGGGTATTCACTTGTTTTGTCTCCGTCCCATTCAATTGTACGGGCACGGTCTCGGTCACCCATTGTTTATCGGTCAGTATCGGCAAATAGTGCTGCTCGCCATCGGTATATGCACCGGCTTCCGCAACTATCTTGCAGACCAATACATCATATATGTCTGGTGCCTCGAAAGTAAATTGCACCGTTCCCGTCTCGCCTTCGCTTACCGAGAAAGGTTGCGCATCGTGCGCCACAGCCTTTCCGCTTACAGGGTCAGACCATTCGATACGCGCCGTACCCGATACGGCTTCCATAGACAAGTTAACCAAAGAAGAAGCGATAACCGCACGGTCTCCCTTTCGGATGAAGCGAGGCAAATTGGGTTGCACCATAAAGGGCTTCGAGGTCTGCACCGTATCTGTCCACAAGGCATAATCCACTTCTTGCGTATGAGCAAAGCCCAAGAAACGCCATTGGGTCAAAGCATCGGGCACGGTAAAGGAAATGCTTACATTCCCCAACGAATCCGTGCGCAGGTTGGGATAGAAGAAAGCCGTCTCGGCAAAATTCTCGCGCAAGGCAGGCATCGGAACTTGTGCGGCTTCTTCCGCACTTCCTTCCGCCACTTCGGCTATACTCATCTGTATTTCACCTCCTCCTGCATTCCCTTTCTTCATTTGGAAACTGGGAGCAGCCGTAGGCGCACTCACAACTTCCTGCAAATCGGCTATGTCCGCTCCTTCCAATTGGCTCAATGGGATGACATCCATCATCACTTCCTCCAACGCATTACTCCGGCTCAATGCGAATCCACGTATGCGTAAAGAAGAATGATTCGCCTCATACAACTTACTATAATCGCCATAAAGCAAATCCCAACCGCTATCGGGATAAGACACCCGAAAATTACCCGACATCCAAACCATTTGATAAGCCGAAGCCAAATCGGCACGCACATACATCGAAGAGCGCGGGAAAGAAAGCCCGAACCGCCAATCGTGTTTGCGGAACGCATCCAGCGAAGCATCGTAGAGCGTTGCCATCAGGTTGGCTTTTGCCGGCATCCTCGAAGAACGGGCAATATGAAGTGTCCATGTCTCTTGCGTGCCCGGCTGGAGCTTATCGCGGAACGTCTCCCATTTCATCACCAATCGTTTATCGGGTTCAGGACGGATAATCCGGGACTGGTTGGTATAAAGGCTTCCTTTCCGCATCAAAGTAAATGAAACGGTTATCGCATCACCATAACTTGCTTGATACGGATAACTGAATGCTTTCATTTCCCGATTCAACTTCACCTCTTGTGTATCAATGCGTTTCTGATTATCATACACATTGATAAAGAGCGAAACGTTTTCTTCGCTCGTCCCGATATAGAAGGTCGGAGGAGTATCGCTTCCGAAAGTGTCTCCGTCTTGATAAAACCATGCAATCTCATCCGAAGGAGATACCTTATCTGCCTTCGAGAATAGCGTGAAGTCTTGCTCTGCGGTGCAAGCCCTGCCTTGCTCATCCTGTGCGGAGATTTCCATACGGTACTTGCCCGAAGCCAATGCCCATACTCCCGAAGGCACGAACGATTGCATCGAAACGGCTTTGCCTTCATAGCGCAAACCGCCTTTCTTGCCTTCCTTGTCCAAGGCATAGACTTTATAACTTACCTCCACCTTTACGGGCTGGTTAGTCAGGTTCAAGGCTTGGAACTGGATGCGCTCTTGCTTCTCGCGCATTACATTCGCATTCAATCCATTGATTTGCAAGCCCAAGCTCTGCTTTCCGATAGGCAAAGCCAACTCGCCTTCGTGAGTCTCTCCCGCCCCATCGGTCACTTCTGCTTTTACCTTATATATATAATAGGTGTAGTCCTCTTCCACCAAAGGCTTCTCCAAGTTCACGCCGATAAAGAACTTCCCGTCCGCATCGGTCTGCATTTCACCCGATGCCAATTCTTCCGATACGCCCCGGAAACGAAACCACGACATGCCAGTACGGGTCACGGTGTATTTCACACAGGCATTGCGCACCGGAGCACCAGCGTAAGTCTTTGCTTCAGCCGATACCCGGATGGAATCTCCCATTGTATATGCATCTTTATACGGATTGAACTGCACATCGAAAGTCGGACGTTTGTACTCATCCACCTTTATAGCCTGTATGCTCTTATATCCTGATACGTAATACACACCGGGGAGCAAATCTCCGGGCAAGGTAAATTCATGCGAGAATACACCGAATTCATCGGTACTTACCTCCACCTCTCCTACAGTTTGAGAACCAGAATAGATTTTCAACTTATCACTTGTGTGTTTCGCCACACGAGTAGAATCGCCCAATTGCTCATAAACCAAGCCCGATACATACACCGTCTGACCGGGGCGATAAATAGAGCGATCGATGAATAACGAAACCTTCCGCGTCCACTCCGCCGAAGGCTTGCTATTCACAATGCCATTCGCATACAACTGGGTTATTGCCATCGATTCATGCCCCGGTGTGCGTACCTGATAATAAAACTCAACACTTTTCGGCATCGTAATCAATGTGCGTCCACAGGCATCGGTGCGATGTACGTTCCACACTTCATAATCGGTATCCGATTGATAAAAATTGAGCTTATACGTCACAATTTCCGCTCCCGGAACCGACTGACCCGTAAGACGGTCTACCGCAATAAACTCGCGCTGGTTGCCCGATACGGGTACATCAATCGCCTGATAGGGTGATACATAGAGCAACGCATAATCAATGCCTTCCTTTTCTCCTTTAGGAATCTGTTTTAACATATAGATGCCTTCTTCGGGCAAGGTATAATGCAACACGGTATCACGTTGCTTATAGTCCGTAGTAGGACTTAATGCATAAAAAGCAGAAGCTACTTTTTTCCCGTATTGCTTAATCAGCGTCTCTTGCTTGATATCATTACGGGGTTGAAGTTGAGCTGCTTGCGCCGGAAGGTCCAACCGGTAAAGTTCGAGCGTCACCCCTTCCAGATTGGCATACGACACATTCAAATCCGCTTCATAATCCGGATAAATAAACGGGATTTGAAGCCTCAATTCGGGACGGGTAATGTAATCAATCTGCGTCTGCAAGTCCTTCGCCCATTCCCCTTTAGGATATTTCTTCAAGCCCTCACGAGCCGTCTCCACGGCTTTTACGAAATCTCCTTTTGCCCGATACACATCACCCAGCTTGACGTATGCATCGGCACAAACAGACACATCCGAATAGGTTTCAATCAACTTACGCAAGCCTTCGATAATTTCCTCATCCGAAAGCCGATAGGGTTTGAAATCATCCAGCCGTACCTTTTGGAACCAAAGTTTCGCCACCTTAGTTAATAATGCCGCCGGACGGTTCTGCTCCTTTTCATAAAAGCCAATCAATCCGTCATAGAAATCCAGACACGCTTCCGCCTTCATCATCCGGTCTTCCGCATAAAGCCCAGTGGAAACCAAGCCTTGAATAGCTCTGCGGGTGAGCAAATCCAACATATTATCATCGAAATACGCTTCGCTCCGCTTTCCCGATTCGGTCATGGGACGGAACGCCTTTGCCGAAGTATGTCCCAGCACTTCCTTATTTTCCACCGAAAGACGAAAATAACGGATCACCTCTTCCGTCGTATATACCTTCCGTCCCTGTGTCATCGTCCCCATCAGGCTATTCAGCACGGCACGCGCCACGGTATCGGTCTCCCGCTCTGCCCAAGCCTTCAATGCTTTAAATTCGGCTTCGGCACTATCCGGAGTAAGCGACACCTGCGAAGAAGAGCGCACCAGTTGCGCTTTCATCATCTGAGGCAAGTTGCGTTCTTTCTTTGCTTTCTCGTAAATCTTTCCCGCCGTAGCCATCACCGACTTAGGCAGGTCTTTCTTCTGATATGTCTCCACCTCTTTCCATAGCTGGTCATAACTTTGAGCCAACACCGGAGAAGAGGCCATGCCAATGAAAAACATCATCAGCCAAGACAAAATTTGTTTCGTTTTCATATCAATTCAAATTTGTTTTATAAAGAAACGAAATATTTCCCGAATTACTGCACTCTTTCGTATTAAAAGAATCAAAAACGGAAAGGCAAATATATGCATCGCTTCACGCACCTGTCTTCATCGCCCGATGCAAACAGATGAAATGCCGTATGCATATATTTGCCTTCCTCCTTCGATATAAAGGCGCGTTCACGAAGATTAATGTATCGTGACCATCGTTGCCCCGAAACCATACTCGCGGAACGATGCGTCCTGGCTGGAATAATTCTTATACTTGCGCTTCAATTCGTCCAAGATAGCCCGGCGCAACACACCGTCCCCTTTTCCGTGGATAAACACGATGCGCTGGCCTTTCTTGTTCTTGTATTCATCCAAGGTCTTACGGAATACATCCAACTGGTAATTAAGCATTTCACTATTGCTCATGCCAGCGGTATCGTCCAGCAACTCGTGGATATGCAAATCAACCTCCACAATGTCGTTCTTCACCTTCGGCTGGTGCTTTTTCGGCATTTTAGGCTTATCCGAAGCATCCTTTTGCAACAATGCCTCCTTAATGTCATCCGCCGAAACGAAGACTTGCTTCACCTCCTCATCATCACGCACAATGTCGTACACCAAAGCGGGTTCGGCAAAGAAATCGGTTTGCTGGAACGTGTGAAGTTTATAAAATTTCACCGTATCAATGCGTAATTCCATGTTGATAGCCGGTTTCAATAAAAACGTACGGTCATCCTTATAGGCAAGCAATTGCACGGCTACATGCTCCAAATTGTTCAACTCGCTCTTTTCGAACTCCTCCAAAAGCTGCTTCATATTGGGTGCCACCGTCCCCCGGCTACGCAAAGTCCAGTTTTTCCCTTCGGCGGAAAGATACAGATAATCAATAAAATAATTGCTGTCATTCACTAAATAAGCATCGAAAGCCGTAGTGGAAATCGCCTTCACGTCTTGCGGGACGTATGCCAAATACACGTTCAGCACATCATTCCCTTTTATTTCCGGCGCGCGGTACGTAACAGGCTTCTCCTCCTCTTCTTCTTCCGGCTCTTCGTCCACCACTTCCGGCACATTCGCTTTCTTAGCCGATTTCAACGGGATATTGTAATCATCGGTCTCGATTACCACGCATTCTTTCACCAACATCGGTATTTCGAATCCGTCTTCACCTTCCACCAACGCAATGTCTTTCCCTTGGAATCCTTTCACAATTCCGCCTCCCACTTCGCTCAGGAAGCGCACTTTATCTCCTATTTTCATACTCGTTCTCTTTTTTATTAATGGTCTATTGGTAGACAAAGATAGTTATTTTCGATAAGATAACAGATAACTGATAAAAAAATCCCTGTTCTTTCTTGTTGTGCAATTGGGAAACAATTACATTTGCATCGGTTGAAAGGAGAGGCTTATGAATACAATGACTTACAAAGGATATATCGGTTCGGTAGCTTTTAGCGAAAAGGATAATGTGTTTTTCGGTAAAATAGAAGGCATTAACGGACTGGTCAATTTCGAAGGAGAAAGCGTAAAAGAACTTACGGAAGCTTTTCATGAGGCGGTAGACGACTATTTGGCATATTGTAAAGAAGAAGGCATCGAACCGCACAAAAGCTATTCCGGCTCGT
Organism: Bacteroides sp. An322; assembly: GCF_002161765.1. GTDB lineage: Bacteria > Bacteroidota > Bacteroidia > Bacteroidales > Bacteroidaceae > Phocaeicola > Phocaeicola merdavium. The sequence goes on from NZ_NFIN01000007.1 coordinate 9,975, forward strand.
TGAACATACGCCTATCGCCCGAAACACATAGCCGTATCGCTATCCTTGCCAAACAAGCCGGAATTTCGATAAATGCATTTATCAAAGCTGCTGTAGAAAAACAAATCTCTGCTATGATGTAACTTAACTTATATAGGAGGCAAATTATGAAAAAGGCTTTAAAAATTGCAGGCATCACGGTAGGCGTGATTCTAATCCTGCTTTTGGTACTCCCGTTTGCTTTTCAAGGGAAAATAGAAAAGATTGTAAAGCAAGAAGGGAACAAGATGCTTAACGCACAATTTGATTTTAGCGCACTCAACATCAGCTTGTTACGCAACTTCCCGTCCGCTTCGGTCACATTAGAAGATTTCTATCTGAAAGGTACGGGAGCATTCGAGAACGATACGCTTATCCAAGCCGGAGAACTGACTGCGGCGGTCAACCTATTTTCTCTTTTCGGAGATAGCGGATACGACATTTCCAAGATTATCATCGAGGACACCAAAGTAAAGGCTATCGTATTAGAGGACGGCAAGCCCAACTGGGACGTAATGAAGGCTTCCGCCGAAGAAGATACCGTTCAAGAAACTTCTGCCGAAAGTTCACCTTTCCGAATCAAACTGAAAAGACTGTCTGTCAAAGACTTGTCTGTGAGCTACGATGACCGCCAAGCAGGTATGTACGCCGCAATCGAAAACCTGAAAGCTACATGTTCGGGCGATTTCGGAAGCGAACGGACCCTCGTAGACTTGGAACTGAAAACACCTGCGCTTACCTATCGCACCGGAGGCGTACCTTTCTTAAACCGTGCGGCACTGGAAGCCGACATGAACGTAGATGCCGACCTCGTAAACAATAAATTTACCTTGCAAGACAATTCCATCAGCCTGAATGCCATAAAACTGAACATTGACGGATGGGCTGCTATGCAAAAAGACGGTGTAGGCATGGATATCAAGCTGAACACGAACGAAGTAGGCTTCAAAGAGTTGCTTTCACTCATCCCCGCCATCTATGCCAAAGATTTCCAAGACCTGAAGACTGACGGAAAAGCTTCACTTACGGCTTTTGCCAAAGGCACATTGACGCAAGAACAAATGCCCCAGTTTGAAGTGGCACTCAATGTAGAGAACGCCATGTTCCGTTATCCGTCTTTGCCAGCCGGAGTAGACGGCATCAACATCTCTGCCACGGTTAAGAATCCGGGCGGGAATATCGATGCCACCGAAGTGACTATCAATCCGTTCGACTTCACTTTGGCAGGTAATCCGTTCAGCCTGAAAGCCATTGTAAAAACCCCGACCAGCGACCCCGACCTGCAAGCTACGGCTAAAGGAACGCTCGACTTAGGCAAGATAAAAGATGTCTATCCGCTGGAAGACATGTCGTTTAACGGTACGATACAAGCAGATATGAACCTCGCCGGGAAATTATCGTATATCGAAAAAGAGCAATACGACAAAATGAAAGCCGAAGGAAGCATCCGCCTGAACGGCATGAAGCTGAATATGAAAGACCTGCCAACCGTAGCTATCCAACGCTCTACCTTCTCGTTCTCGCCCCGATACCTGCAATTGAGCGAAACCACGGTCAATATAGGCAACAATGACGTAACTTTGGATAGCCGGTTCGAAAACTATCTTGGCTATGCGTTAAAAGGCTCAACCTTGAAAGGAAGCCTCAACATCAGCAGCAACCACCTGAATCTGAACGACTTCATGAGTACCGACACTACAGCGGTACAAGCTCAAGCTACAGCAGATACGACCGCTACAACCTCTTCTACCGGAACGATCCGCATCCCCGAAAACCTGGATTTCAACATGCAGGCAAACCTGAAAGAAGTGTTGTTCGACAAGATGAAATTAGAGAACGTAAACGGTACATTGCTGGTCAAGAACGGCACGATAGACATGCGGAACCTTTCTTTCAACACCATGGGAGGAAGCATCACCGCCAATGGCGCTTATTCGGCTCCGAAAGCCAGCCAGCCTCATCTGAACGCGGGATTCGACATGAAGAACATCGGTTTTGCGCAAGCCTATCAAGAATTAGGGCTGGTACAGCAATTAGCTCCTATCTTCAAAGGACTGAAAGGAAACTTCTCGGGCAACCTGCAAATAGATACACCGCTTAACGAAAACATGAGTCCCGTAATGCAAAAAGTGCAAGGAAGCGGAAATTTATCTACCAAAGATTTAAGCCTGAGCGGAGTGAAATTTATCGACCAGGTAGCAGACATCGTGAAGAAACCTTCGATGAAAGAGATTGAAGTGAAAGATCTTAACCTCGGCTTCGAAATTAAGGACGGACGGGTAAACACCCAACCTTTCGACCTGAAATTGGGTGACTATACAATGAACTTATCCGGCTCTACCGGCTTAGACCAAACCATAGACTATACCGGCAAGATAACCCTGCCTTCGGGAGGAATCGGCTCGGCATTAGGAACGGTAGACATGACCATCGGCGGTACATTCACATCGCCCAAGGTAGGCATCGACATGGCAAGCCTTGCCAAGAATGCAGCCGAACAAGCCCTGAAAGGCATCGTAGGAGGAGATAATAAAGAAGGCGAATCGGGCGAAAAGAAATCCATTCTCGATAAGGCACGCGACTTGTTTAAGAAGAAAAAGTAAAAAATCCCTGAATAAGATAGGCATATACGCCCGCCTGTTTTATGTCAAAATGTCAACTGGATACTGACAAAGATGCATACGGCTTCGATGGCTGATGAAGTTAAGTTCAATCGTTGATGAAGCCAACTTCGTTTGCCATCGAAGCCGTATGTATTTAAACACACACCTGCCCGACATGAAATGCATAAATGAAAGTTTGGCTATCTGACCGGAAAACCGTACCTTTGCCCGTCCATAAAAAAACATGCATACAATATGGAAGATACCAAACACATTCATATCAGCGATTATAATTACAATCTGCCCGATGAGCGTATCGCTAAGTTCCCGCTTCCGGTGCGCGACCAGTCGAAATTATTGGTTTACCGGAACGGAGACATCAGCGAAACACATTTCACTTCCCTGCCCGATTACATCGAACCGGGCACTTTAATGATTTTCAACAATACCAAAGTAATCCAAGCACGGCTTCATTTCCGCAAGGAGACCGGAGCTTTGATAGAAATCTTCTGCTTAGAGCCTATCCAGCCCAACGACTACGCCTTGAATTTCCAGCAAACCGAACATGCGGCATGGCTTTGCATGATAGGCAACCTAAAGAAATGGAAGGAAGGACCCTTGACCCGCCAACTGACGGTAAAAGGCAAAGAAATTACATTGACCGCCACACGAGGCGAGGCACGAGGCACCAGCCATTGGATAGACTTCACATGGAATAACCCCAGCGTGACTTTTGCCGATATTTTAGAAATGTTCGGCGAACTTCCTATCCCTCCTTATTTAAATAGAGAAACACAAGAAAGCGATAAAGAAACTTATCAAACGGTTTATTCGAAAATAAAAGGCTCGGTAGCTGCCCCTACCGCCGGACTTCATTTCACCCAGCGGGTATTGGACGCATTGAAAGCCAAAGGTGCAGACTTGGAAGAAGTAACCCTCCATGTGGGCGCAGGTACGTTTAAGCCTGTCAAGAGCGAAGAGATAGAAGGGCACGAAATGCATACCGAATACATCTCGGTTTCGAAAGGAACCATCGAAAAGCTGATTGCGCATGAAGGAAAAGCCTTAGCCGTAGGAACTACTTCGGTCCGCACACTGGAAAGCCTATATTATATAGGTGTAACTCTCAGCCAGCATCCCCATGCGAATGAAGCCGACCTGCACGTGAAACAATGGCAACCCTACGAAACCCATCCTACCCTAAGTACGGTAGAAGCGTTGAATCAGATTCTCGACTACATGAACCGGAATCACTTAGACGCGTTGCATACCAGCACCCAAATCATCATTGCGCCGGGATACGAATATAAGATAGTGAAACGCATGATTACCAATTTCCACCAGCCCCAAAGCACCTTGCTGCTCTTGGTCTCGGCATTCGTCAAAGGAGACTGGAAGCGCATTTACGATTATGCCCTGTCACACGATTTCCGGTTCTTGAGCTATGGGGACTCATCGCTGCTGATGAACTAAACATGAAATAAAATCTTCATTCAAAATATATGCCAATGTTACATATTATAAAAAACAAATTCCTAAATTTGCGATGATGTATTTTATTTAGTAAAGCTATGGTGGTACAGTTAAATCAAGCAAATTCTTATCGCTTCTCTACGGACGAGGCTTTGTTGGATGATATCAAGCAGAGCGACCATGTCGCTTTCGAATATCTTTTCAAGCGTTATTATCCCAGGCTGTTGGGATATGCTGTCCGTTTTGTGCAAGACGAAGATATGGCGCGCGATATATTGCAAGAGTGCTTTATGACCTTTTGGGAGCGCAGGCATTTGCTGGCTGCTGTATCGCTTAGTTCCTTGCTTTTCCTAATGGTGCGCAATGCATGTCTGAACTACTTGAAGCATAGTGCATTGGTCCGTCATATTCCTATCGATTATTTAAACGAGTTGAATGGAGAGGAAAAACTGTATTCTGCCGATTTGATGTTAAGCGCGGACGAACCTGTATTATACGAAGACTTGAAGCGGCAAATTGATGATGCTTTGTCACACCTCTCTCCCCGTTCGCGCGAGATATTTCTTCTTAGCCGTTTTAAAGGACTGAAAAATCGGGAAATAGCAGAGATGCTTGGCATCTCAACCACAGCGGTAGAGAAACACATTTCTAAATCGTTGAAGCTGATTTCTGATTATCTGAAAGATAACACTTCTTATACATCCTACCTTATTATTATGTCTTCCTTGCTTTTTAGATAATTCTAAAAAAACACACGAAGGAGGTTGGGTAAACTCCTTTTTAATTGTTCTATCTATAGAAAACAGACACTATGGATAGACTTTCTTACATACGCGATTTGGCATTCCGCTATTTTGAGGGAAAGATCTCTCGTGATGCGGAAGAAGATTTGTTCGGTTTTATCAATGAAAGCCCCAGTCATCTTACCTTATTCCGCAGATGGGAACGGGAATGGTTGCATTCGGGGTGTACGGATGCTGCCGTAGAGCGAGAATGGCAAAAACTTCAGGCACGCATACAAGTAAAGGATGCCATTGCTCCAGTACTTCCCAAACGCCATTTTTCTTTTTGGCGGATATGCTCATTTGTTGCTTCCGCTGTTATTTTAGTTTGTTTGTCAGTTACATTTTCTTGGTATTATTTCCATCAAGAAGATGGCGATTTTTATTTCATCAGCGAAGCTCCGTTAGGTGGAAAATCGAAAGTACTTCTCGCCGATGGCTCTTTAGTCTGGCTTAATAGTGGTTCGACATTGAAATATTCCACGGATTTTAATGAAGAAGAGCGCATCGTCACATTGAGCGGGGAAGGTTATTTCGAAGTATCGAAGAGAAATGATATGCCTTTTACCGTGCGTACCCAAGGGTATGACGTGGTGGTAAAAGGCACGAAATTCAATGTGTCCGCTTACGAGGGAGATCCTTTTATTTCCACTACCTTAATCGAAGGGAAAGTTACGGTCAATTATAAAAATGAGTCGATTGACATGAATCCGGGTGAGGAGATGAAGCTGATAAAGAGTACCGGTGAATTGCAACACACTTCGGTTAATGTTTCCCAATCGAATGCGTGGATGGACAATCAGTTAGTAAGCGACAACATCACTTTCCAAAACCTGATGGCAAAATTGTCACGCCGGTTCAATGTCGAGATTGAAATCGAAGACGAAAGATTGAAGTCTCAGACCTTCAGCATTTCGTTGCGGAATGATGAGACTTTGGAGCAAATCTTCGGGGCACTACAAAAAATCATTCCATTTTCAGTAACACGGGATAATCAAGTTTATCATATCAAATCTATTAACCATTAAATTAAAGAATTATGAACAACCGAAAAGTTTTTCTCAGGCTGTTCCTATGCCTTTCGTTCGGGTGGGGTACAATGACGTTGAATGCCCAGACGGTGAGCAAGACGTTTAGCAATGCTCCGTTAAAGACCGTATTGAAAGAAGTGGAAAGCCAAACGGGGTTGTCTGTTGTTTACAAAACAGACGAAGTGGACGTGAACAGGAAGGTAAACGCATCCTTCCAAAATGCTTCATTGGAGGAAGTGATGGCGCAAATCCTTGACAATGGATTATCATGGACCGTACAGGACAAAATGATTGTCATTTCGAAGAAGCCGCAAGAACAATCGCGGCAAGTAGGAAAAGGCATGAATGTAACAGGAGTAATAATAGATGAAACAGGTATTCCCGTAATTGGTGCCAGTGTATTAGTGAGGGGAACCTCGAACGGAGCTATCACCGATATAGATGGTAAGTTCTCTATATCCGATGTAGATAAGAATGCAATGATAGATATTTCTTATATCGGTTACAAAACATTGGAATTCAAAGCAACAGATAAGGCTTTGGCAAATGTTGTATTGAAGGAAGATACCGAAGTGTTAGAAGAAGTGGTAGTTGTAGGATACGGTACGGCAAAGAAAGCGAACTTGTCGGGTTCTGTTGCGCAGATTTCATCCAAGGAAATCGAACACCGCATCAGTGCCAATACAGGTTCTGCCTTGCAAGGGCTTATCCCGAACTTCAATGTATCGTTCAGCGATGGTGCGATTAATAAAAAAGCATCGTTTAACGTGCGTGGTGAAGGTTCTATCAATGGAGGTGAGCCGTTGGTGTTAATTGACGGTGTAGAAGGGGATATGAACTACATCAACCCGAAAGATATTGCTTCGGTTACAGTATTGAAAGACGCTTCTTCTGCGGCTATTTACGGAGCCCGCGCCGCATTTGGTGTAGTATTGGTCACCACCAAGAATCCGGAAAAAGGAAGGATACAGGTGAACTACTCCAATCATTTTGCTTGGAGCAATCCGACGATTAATACAGATAATTTCATTACCGATGGTTTGGAATGGGCACGGTTAAGCGATAAGCTGAGTTTGATGGAAAATACGAGCACTTATTTGGGCTATACTGAAGCAGATTACGCTTATATGGAAGCCCGCAAGAAAGACCCTTCGCTTCCCAGTGTGCTGATAAAGACGATAGACGGTGTGGAACGGTATGTACATTATGGCAATACGGACTGGTGGGATTATATCTTCCGTAGCAATCAGCCTTCTATGGAACACAACCTGAACATCTCTGGAGGTTCAGACCGTGTGCGTTATTATCTATCTGGACGTTTCTATTCGCGTGACGGAATTTATCGTATCAATCCTGATAAGATGAAAAGTTACACCTTGCGCTCGAAAGTGGATTTCCAGATATTGGATAACTTGAAATTTACAAGTTCTACCAATATTTACATGAGCGATTACGATTATCCAGTGACCAATGCCCGCGATATGAGCGGAAATAATAACGATGAGGATTGGCGGAAATATACTTATCACGCTTCTCCGTTGTTCCTTCCTCATAATCCGGATGGCTCAATCATGATTAACAGTCCTTATTCTCCGGGACGTGACATTGCTGACGGTACTTTTGCTGACCTGACGTATGGCAAGAGTCATGGAACGGACTCGGAGTATGATTTAATGAATACATTCAGCATTCAATATACTCCTATCAAAGGATTGGATTTGAATGCCGATTATACATTCCGCAAAGAAAGCCCTTATTCACGTCAGTTGCGTGTGTCAACTCCTCACACCAACCAACCGGGCGGAGCTGGAGTGACAGACTATAAACCTAATACGGAGTTGTATAAGGAAAGGCATTGGCATTCACAATACCAAGCTATCAATGCGTTTGCCACTTACAGCCATACGTTCAATAACAATCATAACTTGAAGGCGATGGTCGGATTCAACCAAGAGTGGAGACGCTGGGAGCGTACGGTTGCTATGCGTAGCGGACCTATCTCGGAAGATTTAGGGTCATTCAATCTAGCTACCGGTGAAAATATTGATTTGTTGGGTTCGAAAGCGGAATGGGCTATCCGTGCTGCTTTCTATCGGTTCAATTACGATTATAAAGGGAAATACTTGATTGAATTTAACGGACGTTTTGATCTTTCGTCTAAATTCCCTCATGACAACAGATTGGGTATATTCCCATCGGGATCAGTCGCTTGGCGAATGAGTGAAGAGAAATTTTTTGAGCCTTTGCGTTCGTGGATGGATAACCTGAAATTGCGTTTATCATTCGGTACGTTAGGCAATCAGAATGTCGGTGAATACGATTATATAGCCAAAATGAAAGTAAATCAGGGGAATTATATTGCAAACGGGTCATACTTGAATTACTTGAGTACACCAGGTGCTATATCTTCCAATTTCACTTGGGAAAAATCTCAAACCATTAATGCAGGTATTGACTTGTCGTTTTTCAACAACCGCCTTTCGGCTTCGTTTGACTGGTATCAGCGTGATACACGCGATATGTTGACGCAGGGTAAGGAACTTCCTGCCGTATTCGGTACAGAAGAACCGGAAGAGAACGCTGCAGACTTGCGTACACGAGGTTTTGAATTGTCGGTAAACTGGAGAGACCGTTTCAACTTGTGGGACGCTCCTTTTGAATATAATATCGGAGTAAACCTTGCAGATAACCGCACTGTTATTACTCGCTTCGACAATCCGAGCGGAAACATAGACGACTTTTATGTAGGGAAAGAACTGGGTGAAATATGGGGATATACCATCGAAGGCTTCTTCCAGACCGATGATGAATATTTGACCCATGCCGACCAATTGTTAGTGAACCAGCGTATCCGTAACTACTATTTGGTTAACCATCCGGTAGCGGGTGACTTGAAATTTATGGATATTAATGGAGATGGTGAAATCACTCCGGGAAAACAAACGCTAAGTGACCACGGTGATTTACGTCAGATTGGCAATACTACACCTCGATATACATTAGGTGTCAACTTAGGATTTAATTATCGAGGTATCGACTTCTCCGCATTCTTCCAAGGCATTTTGAAACAGGACTGGTGGCCTGGCGATGATAACGGATATTTCTGGGGACCTTTTACCCGTCAGTACCTCAACTTCTATCCGAAGAGCATAGAATCTATGTCGTGGACACCTGAAAATCAGGATGCTTACTTCCCACGTCTGGCTGTCTATGCTGCAAATGAGGGAGGAAACTATGAAGGTTCGCAGTTAAGAGTCATTTCGGACAAATACCTTCAGAATGCGGCATACGTGCGGTTGAAGAATATCACTCTTGGATATACTTTACCCGAACGAATTTGTCAGAAGCTGAAAATTATCAGAAGCATCCGTATGTATGTGTCGGGTGAGAATATCCTGACATTCTCTCCGCTGTATAAGAATAATCCGGACCGTACTGTAGACCCAGAACAACTTGGTAACGGTAATGCTTATCCTTTCAGTAAGACATTTGCCTTTGGCTTTGACATTAAATTCTAAAGAATATCAGTTATGAAAAAGAAATATAGTACAATTAAATTAGTTTCCCTTTTTGTGGGAGGCATATTGACGGTTTCCTGTAACGATTCCTTCTTGGACCGTTATCCCATTGCGGAAATCTCGCCGGAAAATTCGTTCAAGACGGCAGATGACTTGCGGTTGTATACAAATGGCTTTTATGAACAACTTCCGTCTATCCGCAACATTATCGATGAAGACTTGAAGACAGACAATGTGTTGTATTCCAGCATACCGGAAGAACAACGTAGCCACGAACGGATTCTTCCCTCTGAAACAGGAAGTGGCGGATGGGATTGGGAAGATTTGCGTGATATCAATTTGTTCTTCGACAATTACCAACGTTGTACCGATGAAGCAGGGCGCAATAAATACGAAGGAGTTGCCCGATTCTTCCGTGCGTGGTTCTATTTCGATAAAGTGAAGCGTTTTGGCGATGTACCTTGGTATGAAACAGTTATTCAGACTGATGATGCAGACTTATTGTACAAGGCACGTGATAGCCGTGAGTTTGTAGTCAGCAAGATTGTGGAAGATTTGGAGATAGCTGTAGATAAGTTAGGAAATGAACGTGCGTCCGATCAAGTTACCCGTTGGACAGCATTGGCTCTCCTTTCCCGCGTCTGTTTATATGAAGGTACGTTCCGTAAATATCATACGGAATTGAATTTGCCCGAAAGCGATGTCTTATTGCAGAAGGCATACGAAGCGGCACAGCGCGTAATGGACGAATCCGGCTATACCTTATATAGTACAGGTAATCCGGATACGGACTATAGGGACTTGTTCGCTTCTACGTTAAAAGAGGAGGAAGTGATTTTGGGACGCCGTTATTCGTTGACTTTGAATCGGATGCATAATGTGAATTATTACCTAACATCACGGACCCAACGTGACATCGGTTTGACAAAAGATTTGGTGGATTCTTATTTACAGATGAACGGAACCCCGTTTACAAATAAGGACGGATATGAGACAATGGGATTTTATGAAGAAATGCAGAGCCGTGACCGCCGTTTAGCACAAACAATTCGTTCTTTGGGATATCAGCGTATAGGGGGAACGGCGACTTTACTTCCCGATTTTGCCGCTACGATGACAGGTTATCAATTGTGTAAGTTTTTATCCGATGAAACACAAGACGGTGACGGAGCATCTTATCAGGATGTGGCGTTTATCCGTTATGCGGAAGTTCTGTTAAATTATGCGGAAGCAAAAGCTGAATTAGGAATCATCACACAGGATGATATTGACCATACCATCCGGTTGATACGTAGCCGTGTAAGTATGCCTAATTTGGATATGGCGTCAGCTAATCAGTCCCCTGATGCCGTTTTGTCTTCCTTGTACCCCAACGTATCTGGAAGTAATAAAGGCATTATCTTGGAAATTAGGAGAGAACGACGGATTGAATTGGTGATGGAAGGATTCCGTTGGGATGACTTGGTAAGATGGAAGGTCGGCAAATTGCTGGAACCTCATTTCATCGGAATGTACTTCCCTTCATTAGGTGAATTCGATTTGGATGGTGACGGAACTCCCGATTTGTTGCTATACACAGGGACGGCTCCTTCTACGACTGCTTCACAAAGCGTAGAGATCGGAGGCGTGCTTCAACTGACGGAAGGCGACCACGGTAATCTGATAGGTTTCAAGGATAACACGAAACAATTCGATGAATCCCGTGATTATCTATACCCTCTGCCTACGGGAGATTTGTTATTGAACGAGAATTTGGTACAGAATCCGAATTGGGATAAGTAATAAAAGAGGAATGTTATGATTAAGGCTTTTAAGTTTTTCATGCTTGTATTTGTCACGGTCTTCTATGCCTGCGGTTCCGATTCTGTAGAAGAAGGCGCGGCATCTACATCCATAACGATTGAGGCTTCCGCCAATGAAGTCAATTATGGGGAAGACGTGACATTTACGCTCCAGAATGTGCCAGAAGCAGATGTGGTTTCTGTGCATTGGGATTTTGGTGACGGTGAGACATCTGATGCATTTGTTCCGTCGCATACCTATCGTATTCCTGATGATTATACGGTAACGGCTTCTGTGGCTTTGTCTACCGGAGAGACGAAAGAATATAAGACCTTAGTAAAGGTTTTTGCAGCAGAAATAAGTTCGGCAGTCCGTCTTTCCATTCCGGAGTCTTTGGCAGGCAGGCATTATCAGGTATGTGCGCACCGTGGATATTGGAAAGAAGCCCCGGAAAATTCGGTTGCATCCATTGCGAAAGCGATACAGCATGACATTGACTTTATCGAAATCGATGTACGGATGACAAAAGACAATGAGTTAGTGTTAATGCACAACGCTACGATAGACGAGACAACCAATGGAACAGGTAAAGTTTCCGACTTGACTTTTGAAGAAATGAAATCTTACTATTTGTATTATGACGGTCGTCAGACAATGGAACGCGTACCTTCGTTAGCAGAGGCATTAATGGCGGCAAGAGGAAAGATTTATGTGGATATTGACATGAAGATTTCGGATTATCGTTCTGTTTACAATGTAGTGAAACAATGCGGTATGCTGTCTCAATGTATGTTTACGGTTTACGAATTGCAAGACGCGTCTAAATTGTTGAATATCGACAATACAGTCAATGTATTTCCAGTGGTTTATACCAAGGAAGACTTAGACGGCTTTATGTCTTTGGTTGATAATCTTGCTATTGTGCAATTCAATTCGGATGCTTGGATAGATGACATTTTGGAGAAAGCTTACAACAACGGGATAGCTGGATTTATGAATGTTTATGTGAATGACAAAGATACTCCGGAAACAGACAACTATCGGAAAGCAGATAGATTTGTCGATTTAGGAGGAACTGTCGCACAAACAGATTTCCCTGTCGAGCTAAAAACTTATCTTGACAACTTAAAAAGAGATTAATGACGTATGAAAAAACTATTATTAATGGCAACGGCTGTATTGTTAATAACAGCTTGCCAAGATGACGATAAAGTGAATACCAAGCCGGTAGCTGCGTTTAAGGCTACGGCTACTACGGTAGAAGTGGAGCAAAGCATTTCATTTACGAGTCTTTCCTTTGACGAAGACGGGCAGATAAGCCGCTGGCAATGGGATTTCGGAAACGGAACGACCTCGGAAGAAGAAAATCCTACCATTACCTACAGTGCGCCCGGTGACTATAAAGTGGTGCTGACCGTATGGGATAATCAAGGACAGCAGAATGCCAATTCGTTTGATAAGACCATTGCAGTCAAGGAAAAATCGTTATCAGATGAGGAACCGGAACTGATATGGGAATATGCTACTACAACGGGATTTCAAGATGCTTCTTTGGCTGTAGATAACCAAGGGAATGTTATTTTTGGTTGCGATGCTAATAACAGCCGTGGCGATTATAACATTGCGGTGTTGAACAATAAGGGTGAAGAGCAATGGACTTATAAAGCCGGTGATGTGGTAAGAAGTACACCAACTGTTGCTGATGACGGAACATTCTACATCGGTAGCTATGATAAAAATCTGTATGCGTTTAATGCGTCATCCTCTACAATCTTGGCATCGTTTGCAACAGGTGCGACTGTGAAATACTCTTCACCTGCAGTGGATGCAGACGGTACGGTCTATTATGGAGGAAATAAGAAAATGTATGCTATATCCGCTTCTCCTGCAATGACTGAATTGTGGAGTACGGATTGTGGCGGAGACATACAGTCTCCGGTAGTTATCGGTGATGATGCTGTATATGTCTGCAATAATAGTGGCAAGATGCTGGCATTCGCTAAGGCAGACGGCTCTAAACTTTGGGAAATAGAATACGGATCGTCATGTACGGCTGCTCCGGCATTGGGTGAAGACGGAATAATTTATATGTGTGGAAACACATCAGACGGTGGTATTGTCATGGCTGTAAATGCAACGGACGGAACCGTTAAATGGCAATCGCCAAGCATGGCAAAATATGACAATACGGGAGTTGCGCTTGATTTAAATGGACATCTCTTTGTCGGTGATAGTGACGGCGTGATGACTTGCTACAACCAATCAAATGGAGATGTAGTTTGGACATTCCGTAGCCAAGGAAAGATTCGCTGTACGCCAGCCATAACCGATAACGGATACATTTGTTTTGGAGACGGTGCCGGTTATTTCTATATTTTGAATGAAGAAGGCAAGCAGGTATACAAGGAAGTCAAGCTGGGTAATGAAATCTATTCTTCACCGGCAATAGGTAGTGACGGTACGGTTTATATTTGCGTGAATGTCGAGACAAACCAACAGCCTGGCAGATTGTGTGCATTCCGAACAACTGCAACTGGAGCAATGAAAGGCTGGTCAATGCGAGGAGGTAACAGTTTAAGGAACGGACGTCGTTCAAATTAAAAAAGTTTTCAATATGAGGTATTTTATATATATAGTATGTGTCTGCCTGTTGACATTATCGTCTTGCGGACAGAAAGAGAAGAATGATTCGACCAATGAAAAATCGGTCATTGAAAAGAAAAGTGCATCTGTTACCGAAAACTTGGAGTCTGAAGGAATCTTAGTGGTTTCGCATCGGGGTGACTGGCGTAATGCTCCGGAGAACTCGTTGCAAGCCATTCAGAATTGCATTGATATGGGTGTGGATATGGTGGAAATCGATTTGAAGAAAACCAAAGACGGATACTTGGTATTGATGCACGACAAGACCATCAACCGCACAATGAACGGCAAAGGGAAGCCGGAAGACTATACGCTTACTGAATTGCGGGAATTCTTCTTGAAAGGTGGGCATGGTCAAAAAACCCGTCACAAAATCCCTACTTTCGAAGAAGTAATGACCCTCTGTAAAGGCAAGATTATGGTGAACGTGGATAAAGGATACGATTACTTCAAAGACGCATACGCTGTACTAGAAAAAACGGGTACGGTAGACCAGTGCGTGATGAAGTCGGATCATCCGTATGAAAAGGTGAAAGCGGAAAATGGAGAAGTTTTGGATAAGATGGTCTTTATGCCAGTGGTGAACCTGCATAAGGAAGGGGCTGAAGCCATTATTGACGGTTATCTGAAAAATATGAAGCCAAAAGCTTTTGAATTGGTGTTCAATAACGATTCTGCCGATGTGTTACGCCTTGTCAAGAAGGTAAAAGACAGCGGTGCAAAGATTTTCATCAACTCTTTGTGGCCCGACTTGTGCGGAGGGCACGATGATGACCGTGCGGTAGAGCTGGGTGAACCTGAAGAAAGCTGGGGGTGGATTATCAATCAGGGAGCTAAGCTTATCCAGACAGACCGCCCCGCTCTTCTCTTGGATTATCTGAGAAATAAAGGATTGCATCAATAAAAATCGGATAGAAGTTATTATTACCTGCATAGTTTCATTTGAGGCTATGCAGGCAATGTTAAGCATTTCTAAAGTCAGTGTAAGGTATGATTAAGAATCTGATATTCGATTGGGGCAATGTATTGATAGATGTATCTATGGAACGCTTTGCCAAGTCTTGCGAAGACTATGGAATCCGGTTCACCGAGGATGAAGTTAACAGCACCCATAAAGCTGGTTTCTTCCTGGAATATGAGAAAGGTAACCTTTCGGATGGTGAATTTAGGGATGAAATCCGGGCAAGGGCTGCTATAATTCTTTCAGATGAAGAAATCGATTCGGTTTGGAATAGGATGTTAGGCAACATTCCTATAGAGAAATTGCAACTCCTGTGTCTGCTAAAGGATAAATACAATTTATATCTGTTGAGCAATACCAACTCTATACACTGGAATACGTTTTCCAATAAATGCTTCGATTATAGAGGATTAAACGTCGATGATTTCTTTAAAGGAATCTATCTTTCTTATAAGCTGCATACGGCGAAGCCTGAATCTGCCATATTCCGTATAGCGGTTGCAGATGCGGGGATAGATGTGAGGGAGACCTTGTTTATTGATGACTCTTCTGCAAATTGTATAACGGCTGAATCCTTGGGAATGAAAACATTGGAATATAAACCAGATGATGATTTGATGAATTGTGTATTGGAAAAATTAGAACAAAAAGAAATGATATGATTTTTAAATCAATAATTGAGTTTTACAAGGTCTCCAAGCCGAAGCCTTGTAACGGCGGATGGACACCGGAATCGGAACGAAAGCTGAAACGCTTGCAATGGTCCACTTTCCTTTCGGCTACGTTAGGGTACGGTATGTATTACGTCTGCCGTTTGAGCCTGAATGTGGTAAAGAAACCGATTGTGGAGGAAGGTATTTTTTCGGAAACCGAATTAGGTATCATCGGATCGGTGCTTTTCTTTACTTATGCGGTAGGGAAGTTCACCAACGGATTCCTTGCTGACCGCAGCAATATTAAGCGGTTTATGTCAACGGGGCTGTTGGTGACGGCGCTCGTGAATTTGTGTTTGGGTTTCATACATTCGTTCGTCTTATTTGCCGTGCTTTGGGGAATCAGCGGGTGGTTCCAGTCGATGGGAGCGGCATCGTGTGTAGTGGGGCTTTCGCGTTGGTTCGATGACAAGAAGCGTGGTTCATTTTACGGCTTTTGGTCGGCAAGTCACAATATCGGCGAGGCTTTGACATTTATTATTGTGGCTTCTATCGTAAGCGCATTCGGTTGGCGTTATGGATTTTGGGGAGCTGGATTGGTAGGTTTGCTGGGAGCGTTGATTATATGGAATTTTTTCCACGACACGCCGCAAAGCAAAGGATTACCACCTGTAAATCAACCTAAAGAAATAAAAGTATTGACCGAGGAAGAGACTGCTGACTTCAACAAGGCGCAGAAACAAGTGTTGCTGATGCCTGCCATTTGGATATTGGCATTATCAAGTGCGTTTATGTACATCAGCCGATATGCTGTAAACAGTTGGGGTGTTTTCTATTTGGAGGCACAGAAAGGGTATGATACATTAGATGCCAGCTTTATAATCTCCATTGGTTCTGTGTGCGGTATTGTCGGAACGGTTTTATCAGGTTTCGTTTCCGACCGCTTATTCAAAGGCAAGCGCAATGCACCTGCACTGATATTCGGTTTGTTGAATACCTGTGCTTTGTGTTTATTCTTATTGGTTCCCGGTGTGCATTATTGGTTAGACGTGACAGCAATGATACTGTTCGGTCTCAGCATCGGCGTGTTGTTGTGTTTCTTGGGTGGACTAATGGCGGTAGATATTGCACCTCGTAACGCTTCGGGAGCGGCATTGGGCGTGGTTGGTATAGCCAGCTATGTCGGTGCGGGTGTGCAGGATGTGATGAGCGGTATTCTGATAGAAGGGAATAAGATGGTGATGAATGGTGTGGAAATATATGATTTTACTGCTATTAATTGGTTTTGGATAGGTGCAGCACTATTGTCTACGCTTTGTGCTCTTTTGGTTTGGAACGTGAAACCGGCGGAACATAAGTAACTTTTTAAGATTAGTTTTTATAGGATTGTGGATTTTGCCTAAGCTTGGTTCCACAATCCTTTTTATTTTTATAAAATTCAATTTATGGAGAAAATTTTATCGACACTATTCATAGCGTTTTATATAATAGGAATGGATGCACAAAATATTCAGTGGAAAGATTATATGCCAGAAATCCACGGAACATTAAGGGGTAAATACGAATATCAGACTACGACCAACCAACAGCGTTTCCAAGTGCGGACGGCACGGGTGAGCGTTTCTGGGAACATAATTCCTATCGTAAGCTATAAAGCCGAAATAGACCTTTGTGATGAAGGTGAAATAAAGATGCTGGATGCTTATGCACGGGTTACTCCATTAGAAGGGTTTCACATTACCATAGGGCAAATGCGTGTTCCGTTCACTATTGACGCACATCGTTCTCCCCATTTACAGTATTTTGCCAACCGTTCGTTTATTGCCAAGCAGATGGGAAGTCTGCGTGATGCAGGTGCCACGTTGAAGTACGTTCACAGAAACGGGCTCCCATTTTCGCTGGAAGCTGGTTTGTTTAGCGGGTCGGGGCTGACAGAGCAAAAGGGCTGGCATAAGTCTCTTTCGTATTCAGCGAAATTGGAGTTAAAACCTTTTAAAGGATATAATCTGACATTAAGCACCCAACGCATCCGTCCTACAGACAAGAATATCTACATGTATGATTTAGGCACTTATTACGATTGGAACAATTGGCATTTCGAAGTGGAAACCATGTATAAAGAGTATCCCAACTCATTATTCAAAAGTGTATGGGCAGTAAACGCTTTTGTCAATTACGATTGGTTCATCCGAAAGAAGAAAAGTCTGTTCAAAAAGGTTTCTCTCCTTGCTCGTTTCGATTATATGGGCAATAACAGTGACGGCACCTTAGATGAGCAAGGAGAGTTCCTGATAACCGATTATGAGCGCAAACGCATTACGAGCGGTCTGACCTTCAGCTTCGGAAAACCGTTTCAGGCAGACCTTCGCTTGAATTACGAAAAGTATTTCTATGAGGATCGCTCGTTTGCTTTAGAGTCGGAACAAGATAAGTTGGTGGTGGAGATGATGGTACGTTTTTAAACCTCAATTAATTTACTTTGTTACGTAATGCCTTCGAAGAAAATCGATTGAAATTGACAACTATAGCAAAATTCAAAGATAGATAAAGAAGCTGTCTCAAAATAAAAATAGGCCTTCATTTTGTCTAAAAGAGCGTAATGAAGGATCTTGAGGACACAAGCTGATGCACACGAGATCCTTCACTACAACACCCGTCTTCGCTATTGGCGTGTAGCAAACAGCCGATTGCCAACCTCTGCAATGTCTAATGATAAATCTCTACTTTCAATTTTTAATTTCTTCAGCGTTTACAATCCTTGCTTCTTCGCTTCTTCCCAAATAGCATCCATCTCTTCCAGCGTCATATCCGTCAACTTTCTTCCGGCTTTCAGCGTATGTTCCTCTAAATAATTGAAGCGGCGGATAAACTTCTGGTTGGTATGTTCCAAGGCGTTATCGGGATTGATTTTATACAAACGGGCTGCATTGATGAGGCTAAACATGACATCTCCAAACTCGGCTTCCGCCTTGTCTTTGTCCATTGTAGCCACTTCCGATTCGAATTCACTGATTTCTTCCTTCACTTTGTCCCATACCTGCACACGGTCTTCCCAATCGAAGCCGACATTACGCGCCTTGTCTTGGATGCGGTAGGCTTTAATCAGTGAAGGCAAGGCTTCGGGCACCCCGCTCAATACAGACTTGTTCCCGTCTTTTTCCTTCAACTTAATCTGCTCCCAATTCTCGGAAACTTGCTCGGCTGTATCTGCTTTTACTTCACCGAAAACATGCGGGTGACGGAATATCAGCTTGTCGCACAATCGGTCGCATACATCCTTGATATCAAAATCTCCCGTCTCGCTTCCTATTTTTGCATAAAATACGACGTGAAGCAACACATCACCCAGTTCCTTACAAATGTTCTTCTTATCGTCCTTCATCAGGGCATCACAAAGCTCATATACTTCTTCTATCGTATTGGGACGCAAACTTTCGTTAGTCTGTTTCCGGTCCCAAGGGCATTTCACCCGCAATTCATCGAGCACATCGAGCAACCGCCCAAAGGCTTCTATTTTTTCTTCTCTTGTATGCATAATCTATCGTTTAGTGAATAATTAATAGTGAACAGTGAATAACGGCAATTAAAATACCAACTGTTATTGCTTGCAAAAGTAAGGAAAAGCTTCGGGAAAACCTAATTGAAAACAATGAATAGTTAATAATGAATAGTGAATAACGGCGGTTAAAAAACACAACCGTTATCCACAATCCACTATTAACTATTAATTATTCACTATTAACTAAAAAGACAGCCCGTCGTTCCAGCCCGGATTCTGTGTCAGATTATGATTCAACGAACGTTCGTTGATAGGAATCGGATACAGATAATCACGTTCTTCATTAAATGCGGTACGAACGATATTGTGATGATAATCGATATATCCATGATCGCCTTCCGACAGGGTTATATCTGAACCAATTTTGTAAATCTGAGCACCGTCAAGAACCGGTTTGTCATCACCCTCATACAAAATCACATCTATCGCGCCATCACCACTCAAGTCATATTCTCCTGCACCGGGGAAATACATACCCATAATAGACTGATTGATGCAAGTACCTGCTTTCCAACGTACTAAGTCATCGTAACGGAAACCTTCTTGAGTCAACTCTATGGCACGTTCACGGCGGATTTCCAAAATAACTCCTTCATTGCTTCCTGTTACATTGGAATAACCATAGTCATCAGAAGCCAAATAAGGGTCTGGATTTGCGTTTGCTTCTGCTAAATTCAGATGAGGCATCCCTACACGGTCACGGATTACATTAACCGATTTATCCAAATCAGCCTGAGTTAAATTCCCTAATTCGGCTTTAGCCTCAGCAAAATTCAACATGACTTCTGCCAAACGGAATACAGGCAAATCACAAGTCGAACGGTCGTTACGGTCTACCTGACCACCCGAATCTGTCGGGTCTTGCACAAACTTGACAGGCTGATATCCCGTTACACTAACCGACAAGTCGGGAGCCAAAATGTCCGTCTGCCCGATACGGTGATAACCCGGAGTACGAATGCTCTGAGCCAAACGCGGGTCACGGTCTTTCACTTCCTCTGTAAAAGGCATCGTTTCCCATCCTTCACGGTCGGTAAAGCGTGTTCCGTCTTTCATCAAATAAGCATTGATGAGTTTACGGGTTACGCCCGGACGTCCTTGTGTAGGAACCAATGTATGTGCCGTAGCATTGTGGTAAACACTCATACCATAGTCAAACTTAATAGCCAAGATATATTCATCGGGATTGGCATCTTCTTCAGCAAAAAGCGTCAAGTAATCCTCTTCCGGATTATCCGTCGAATACAGATGATATTTACCGCTGTTTATCAATTCTTCCGCTGCATCCGCTGCCTGTTGTAAATAATAGGTATAATCATGTCCGTCCAAAGTCAAGTTATGATATTTCCGGTATGTTCCTTCATACAAGCAGAAACGAGATTTCAATGCCAATGCTGCCCAACGGTTTACACGGAAAGGACTGCTGGTTTCTTCTTCCTTGGTAGGCAGATTCTCGATAGCATAATCTACATCAGCCAGCATATTGGTCATCACCAATTCACGAGAATCACGGGCTTTATACAAATCGGGGTCGTCCGAAAACAGTTCTTTATCATACCAAGGCACATCGCCGAAACGCTTTACCTTATCATAATAGAAGAAAGCACGGAAGAAACGTGACACAGCTGTATATTTAACGGCTGCTTCTGCATCCTCACACTTATCTATATTTCCCAACAAGGTATTAATACTTCGCAAAACAGTCCACGACCATCCGCCCCCACTGGCAGGCACGATACGGTTTTCACCTCCCAACATCTCGTCAGATAATTCCTGTTGCACATACAAATCGCTTTGTTCATCGTAAGGCGACTTATTAAGAATGCTATTATAGAAATTATTGCTGAAAAGCTGAAGGTCTGTTTCGGTCTTGAAATAGTTCGTGTCCACAATCTTATCCAGCGGCTCTTTGTCAAGCCAGTCATCACACGAAGAAAGTCCGGCAAGCAACGCCAACGCTATAAATATAGTTTTCTTTTTCATAATTGTTTTTTCTCTTCTGTTTAAAAGTTCATGTTAGAAAGTGACATCAATACCGAACAGGAACGACTTCTGCCACGGATAGAAAGCATTGTTGTAAGCATCGCTCCGGTCGATAGCGCCTTCTGGATCAACATACTTGGTATGTTTCTTGAGAGGAGACCAGTAACAGAGGTTTTCACCTGTAAAATAGATGCGTATAGCTTCAATACCGGCTTTTTGAGTCCATTGTTGTGGAAGGGTATAACCTACGGTTAAAGTTTTGAAACGCAAGTAACGCAAATTCTGCAAATAACGGTCGTTTACATTGCTCAGCACACCGCCTGATGCCGAATAAGCCATCGCACGCGGGAAATAAGCGTCCGGATTTTCGGGCGACCATACATCTTTCAAGAAATCTTTCTGCAAGAAAGACAAGTAAGGATAAGAATACGGACCCCAGAAAGGCATCGACTGACCGGTAGGATACCAATAGTGGTTACCTGTTCCTTGAAAGAACGCCGACACATCAATACCGTTCCAGCGTACACTTGCCGTAATACCGTATGAAAGCGAAGGCAATTCATTACCAAGTATCTTACGGTCTCCCGGATTGTCTACATTGTTGCTGCCGATACCGATTTTATTATCGCCATCCAAATTGACAAACTTCACGTCACCAGCCTGCCAGCCTCCAGTCTGCCCCTTCAATACATAACTCAAATCCAACTGTTCTGCGTATGCCTTTGCTTCTTCGTCACTTTGGAAAAGCCCGTCTGTTACGAATCCCCAAATTTCACCAATTTCCATACCTTCGTAATAAGGTTGGGCAAAAGTCTTGTCTTTGTTATCATACTTTGTAACAACACTCTTATAGTCACTCAAGTTGAAACCGATGCTATACTCGAACGGCTTGCTGCCCAAAGTCAACTGGTCACGCCAGTTCAACGTGATTTCATATCCTTTTGTACGCAAATCTGCCGCATTCATATCAGGCACACTTGCGCCATATACACCAGGCAGTTCCACACCGTCAGTCAACATATCCCGCGTATCACGTATATAGCCATCCACTGTTAGGTTCAAACGGTTGCCCAACATTGTCAAATCGAAACCAAAGTCCCATTGCTGAGCGGTTTCCCACGTCATATCCGAAGCGATAGGTGCTCCCAATGTAGAATATTTAGGCAATACGCTTCCTTCGCCGAATGTGTAACCTAAGTTGGCGATTGAAATCAGACGGGCAAACGTATAATAAGAAGATACATTCTGATTACCCAAACTACCGAACGAAGCCCGAATCTTCAAGTTATCTACCAAACGGCGTGCCGGACGGAAGAAAGGTTCTTCCGAAATACGCCACCCCACTGAAGCTGAAGGAAAGAATCCCCAACGGTTTCCTCTTGCAAAGCGAGAAGTTCCGTCATAACGTCCGCTCACCTCAAACAAATAACGGCTCATGTAATCGTAGTTGATACGACCGAAGATACCCAATAGCGCATATTCGTTCTGACCACCTCCTACACCGGTTATGACCGCTCCGTCTGCATTTTGACCGACCAAACCTAAATCATCCAAATCGGCAGATACCAAGTTTTCGCCGTATGCCGAAACATTCTTGCTTTTCCAAGCCTCGTAGTTCATACCGGCAACTACGGTCAAATGATGTGCATCATTGAACGTATCAGTATAGTTTCCATAAATATTGGTTGAATAATAATGACTCGTATTAACCCATTCATCCAAACGGTTGGCACCCGCACCTGTAGCATACGAAAGTAATTCGCCATCGGGATATTCACGGTAATA
This sequence comes from Bacteroides sp. An322, assembly GCF_002161765.1. GTDB lineage: Bacteria > Bacteroidota > Bacteroidia > Bacteroidales > Bacteroidaceae > Phocaeicola > Phocaeicola merdavium. The sequence continues at coordinate 32,766 of NZ_NFIN01000007.1, forward strand.
CATCGGATTGGAACGGCTCGTATTACGGGTCTGATACAGACGATACGTAAAGTCTCCCGTAAAGCTCAATTCCTTTATCGGAGAATACACTACACGAGTGGTATTCGAGAAGTCTGTGCCACGCTCTACATTGCGGTGCGAATCTTCACCCAATAAAATATGACGCCCATTTGCCACTTTATAATTTAAATAAGGTGTACTATACAACCATGAACCGTCGGGATTCTTCTGTGGAAAGCAAGATAAAGCGTGGCGGGCACTGTATGCCAATGTGTTTTCTACACTGCCATCACCCAAATAGTTGTATTGCGAACCATAGAACGAAGTATTATTCGACAAAGTAAACCATTCATTGATACGGAAATCAATCTTCGAACGCAGATTGTATTTCCGGAAAACATCGGGATTCTCACGCAAGATACCAGTCTGCTTGTCGAACGAACCGGAAAGGAAATACTTGATATCATCTTTTCCTCCACTGATAGAAAGATTATGTTGCTGCATCGGACGGTTATCGCGATACAATTCATGCCACCAGTCGTGGTTTCCATAATATACCCATTGGCGGCGTCCGTTTCTCACTTCTTCCACTACCCACGGACGGTCGGGATGTTCAGTCTTATCATTCACACGGTCCAGCAAAGCCTGCATATCTTGGTCTGTATAATCGACATACAACGTACCCGAATCAGCTTGCCAAAATTTATTAATGGTATATACCGACCAATAACCGGTTGTTTCATATTCGGTAGAAGTGGTAGGAGCTTGCCAACCGAAACGTCCGCTATAATGTACTGTAGCCTTTCCGTCTTTAGCGGCACCCGACTTAGTAGTAACCAAAATCACACCGAAGGCAGCACGTGCACCGTAAATAGCTGCTGCAGAAGCATCTTTAATAACCGAAATAGATTCTACATCATTCGGATTGATACGGTCCAATTCGCCTACTGCACCGTCTATCAGCACCAACGGTTCGGCATCGTTGATAGAAGTCACACCACGCACATTGATACTGGCAGAGCTTCCTGGAACTCCAGAAGAAGTAGTGACGTTCAGACCAGCCACCGTACCCTGTAACATATTGCTCAATGAGCGGGTCACACGATTTTCCAATTCATCACCTCCTACCGTCGCAACCGCACCGGTCAGGTTTACTTTCTTCTGCTTACCGTAACCGACCACAACCGTTTCATTCAGCAAAACGGCATCTTCTTTCATGTGAACGGTTACGCTGGATTGGTCAGGAGCAACCTTTACTTTCTGCGAAGCAAAACCGATGTAAGATACATTCAAAACTACCTCTCCTGCAGGCACTTGAATCGTAAACGCACCATCGATATCGGTTACCGCTCCAATGGTAGCACTCTCTACCGCAACCGTCACGCCGATTAAAGGCTCGTCATTTGCGTCAAATACTTTTCCCGATATGGTTCTGTTTTGAGCAGAAAGTGTCATAGCACTCCCCACTACGAACAACATCAAGAATACAACTACTGATTTTAATGTTCTCATTGTTTATGAATTAAAGAAATGTGTATTTTATAAGTCGATAGTCTGTGTATAGACTTCACCGAAACGGTTTGTAAACTCTATTTTGATTTGTTTGGCACCGTCGGAAGGCATCACACGGAACAAATGAGCCGTCGGTTCCGCCTTGCTGCGGTCTTTCAGTTGAGAAGCACGTTCTTCATCCGAACCGATGAACTGCTCCATGTCTCCCATCGGTTTCCCGTCTTGATACCATACCACACGGCAGGCACTGTCCCAATCCCATACATTGGCTACCACAAAACTGCTTTGAGCCGTAAACTCTCCTTTATTATATATACGGAACTGATAAGAAAAATCGCGGCGAGTAGCCTTGTAATGCCATTTCACACGCTCTCCGTCTACATCTACCACCATATAGCCATTGGGCGCACCGCATTGGTTGACCCAACCAGCCCACCAGCCGCCACAAGCCGCACCGATGTTGTGTTCATAAAGCATGGGAGTCACTTCATTATTCTGGAAGAAATGCGTATGACCGGAAAATACATGTACCTTATAATCTTTCAGCACCTCTTTCAATTGGGCTGCATTACGGACATTCCCGCCCGGCGAAACCTTGTTCCACACCGGAGCGTGCAGATTCAAGATGACCAGACTTCCTTTCGGAACGTAACTTAAATCTTTCTTCAACCATTCCAATTGCTGCCCTGTAAGGCTTTCCACGTAATTCTTCCCGCCCACATAGTTGATGTCTTTCATCGTTACAATGTGAGCCTTACCGATATTAAACGAATAATCCGTAGGACCGAAATAACTTCCGTATACCATTTCACCGTACACCGGAGTGCCTGCCTCCATGTTATGAAGGTCTTGGTATTGCTTGTCGAAATCATGATTGCCGATGCATTGGAAAAAAACGGCACCGGTATTCTTTACCGATTCCCGGTATTCCTCGAACAACGGCATATTGTCCCATACCAAATCACCCAACGTCATGGCAACCACTTCACGAGATTGTTTCAGCGAGTCAATAACTTCTTTCAAATCAGGCACCGTTTCCTGCCGCCAGCGTTTCATCTGACGGGCATCACGCACTTGCGGGTCGGAAATGGCTATATAGTGGAAACGCTCTTCCATCCGCTTCCGTCTTTCCAACACAAAATTATGTTTCCCGTCTGCCTGCGCCAACGCGCGTACCGATATATAATAATCCCCAGCCAGCCCGTCTTGTTGAGGCAAGACACACGAAGCCGGCACCGAAATGCTTACAAACTTGCTTCGTGTCGTATCCGATACCAAAGCCCATGCTCCTTGCGCATCGGTTTTGGTAAAGCTGATGCCATCGTTTACAACCACACCGGCTATGCCTTGTCCGTTCGAGTCGGTCACTTTCCCATTGAAGTCGAACACTACTTTCTGAGCACTTGCACTCAAGCAGAAGCCACCCATTATCAAACTAAAAATCAACGATTTACCTTTCATCCGTTTCTTTGCTTTATTAAAATTAACCATGCTTTTGTTTCTGAATGCAAAGAAACAGCGATAACACTTCAAAACGGATACAACTTCGTTACATTACCGTGAGAATGTCATTACAAAATCAATACAAGCTAATTGGGAGAAAAAATGAATACGGGTTCGATGGCCATCTCACCCTAATGAAATTGCCAACACACTAGGGTGCGTTGGCGAATGCTCCCTAATGGGTTTATCAACCTATCTAATCCATTTGATTTCCGATAAAGGCAAACAATAAAAAAAGGAATGCATCCGCTATCTGCAGATGCATTCCTTTTTTATTTATCTTATTAAGAAATACGCTTAACGAACCTGAATCACCAAATACCGTGATACGCTCCAGAACTGGCTCGGATTTGTAATTTTCAAGGTCAGCTGGCTCTTATCATCCTTTACCAATTCGTATGAACCCTCAGGATGCGTAGTCAGCAATTCGGCACGTTTCGAATATAACTTGATTTCCTTGTCCTGACGGATGTCGATTTCGGTAAAATAATCCTTGTTGAATTCATTATCTTTCAACACATCACCCCGCTTCAGAATCTTTTGGTCTTTCAGTTCCGACTTGGTTCCGAATACATACCATGCCGTATTCAATGCCTTATCTTGGGCTGCAACAGTCTCTGTCTTAGCAACATTCTCTGCGGTCAACTCGTCTACATTCTTGTTCAAGTCAGCTACGGCTTCGTCCAATTCGGCAATACGGATGTTCTTCGAAGCCAATTCCGCCTGTAAAGTCTCGATTTGTTTTTGCTTGGATTCCAGTTCGGCGGTCAGGTTCTTGATTGCCTTTTTCAATTGAGCCGACTGGTAATTGCTGTTCTGCAATTGCTTTTCCAATTCCGCGATACGGGCACGGTTAGCTTGAAGCTTCTGACTGATAAACCGGATATCTTCCTTAATTTTTTCGGCACTCGACTTGCTTTCCATAGCACCTCCCTGCAAATCAACCCGGTTCTCGGCTTCATTGATTTCGCGAAAACCTTCCTGTATTTCATTAAACGCGCCCATAATCTCATCCAATTCAGCATCCCGATCAGACAATTCAAGCATCAATGAATCATTCTGAAGTTGCAATGCGTCTTTCTTCTGCCCTGTTCCTGTACATGAAGCCAACAAAGCAACTGCACATAACGAAAATAAAACAACTTTTTTCATAGTTCTTAATCTATTTAGAATTTATACTTCAATTTTCTTTTCCTGCTAAAACAATTACAATCTCTCCTTTTGGCTCGTTCTCAGTGAAATGAGCAATAACCTCAGCCAACGTCCCCCGGACGCTTTCCTCGTGTATTTTCGATATCTCCCGACAAACCGAAACCCGGCGTTCCGCGCCGAACAATCCGGCAAATTGGGTCAATGTCTTTACCAGCCGGTACGGAGATTCATAAAATATCATCGTGCGTGTCTCCTCTGCCAAGGCATTCAAACGTGTCATCCGCCCTTTCTTCTGAGGCAAGAAGCCCTCGAAACAGAACCTTTCATCGGGCAATCCCGATGCCACCAATGCCGGAACAAATGCCGTAGCACCCGGAAGGCACTGCACTTCGATACCGTTACGCACACACTCACGCACCACCAGAAAACCCGGATCGGATATGCCCGGAGTGCCTGCATCCGAAACCAGCGCAATAGTCTCGCCCGCCTTCAAACGTTGGATAATACCGTCCAACACCTGATGCTCGTTGAACTTATGGTAAGACTGCATAGCATTCTTTATCTCAAAGTGCTTTAACAAAATACCCGATGTACGCGTATCTTCCGCCAACACCAAATCGGCTTCTTTCAGCACCCGAATGGCACGCAAAGTCATATCCTCTAAATTGCCTACCGGAGTAGGAACCACATACAATTTTCCCATATCATTCGTTATAATAATAGCAAAGGTAGAAAGTTTTTGATTCCACGGATGAATTTAGACCATTATTTAACAGATGTTGTATTATTTCATCTCCCTATATTGTTTTTTTATCAGGATAACCGTATGGATAGCTCAAGTTTTTTATGTAGCTTTGTTTCCACATTGCATTATATATTAAATGAAAAAGAAGATGAAAATACCAACTTGGATATGGGCAGTTGTAGGATGTTTCCTGCTGGTCCCTCTGAAAGCGGAAAACGAATCGTTATGGCAAGTGCATACTCATAATTTACACGCCTCGTATGCTCCGGCTCCAATGGCGAGTGGATGCATCGGCATTTTACCGGGGAAAGAACCGTTCCGGATAGAACAAGTGGTGCTGAATCATGTATTCGATGCTGCTGCTCCGGGCACAGTAAGCCGGGTCATGCGAGGGATTAATCCATTTGGACTGAACATGAAAGTGGACGGCGAAACCGTAGACACGACTTGCATTGAGGGTTGGAATCAAACGGTGGATATGCGGAAAGCGGTGCATCGTACGGGATTCCAAATAGGACGGAAAGCGCATGTGGTTTCTGATTTGCGTGCTTTGCGGGGGGCTTCCTTATTCAGGATTAATATCGGTACAAGTCGAGGCATTGACAGATATTACCATAGAAGTGCGGTGCGGAATGGAAATTCCCGATGATTACGGAGAAAGTACAGTATATTACCGTGAACTGGATGCCGACAGTACCCGTTTGCACTTACTTGAAGCAAAAGCCGTTTCAGCACGCGGGGCAAAACAGGTTGCTGCAGCATCTGCCTTTCTATTAGAAGATGAAACGACATCCGAACTTTCGTTTGAAGAAGCCACAAAAGAGCTTTGCCTAAATATATCTATAAAGAAAGGAGAAACGTTTTCGTTTTCGCTTGTAGGAAGTATCTGCTCTTCGCGTGACTTTTTCGACCCTTATAACGAAGCCGAACGCCAAGTGGTTTATGCCGTCCACGAAGGACAGGAACAATTAGTGGGGGCGCACGAGCGGTTGTGGAATGAATTATGGCAAAGTGATATCCGTATAGAGGGAGACGATGATGCCCAGCGGTTGGTGCGCTTCGCCTTATTCAATCTTTATTCTTCTTGCCGTGCCGGAAGCCGGTTGAGTATTCCCCCGATGGGGCTTTCTTCGCAATTCTATAACGGCCATATCTTTTGGGACACCGAGCTTTGGATGTATCCTCCATTGCTTTTGTTACAACCCGAATTAGCTAAGTCAATGTTAGACTATCGGATAGACCGAATCGGTCCAGCCCGAAAGAAAGCGATGGCATACGGCTATCGGGGCGTAATGTTCCCGTGGGAGAGTGATGATACAGGCGAAGAAGCCACGCCCACTTTCGCCTTGACCGGTGTATTCGAACATCATATTACGGCAGATGTGGGTATTGCTTGCTGGAATTATTATAGAGTGACACGTGATACTGTTTGGCTAAAACGTGAAGGCTTCCCGTTGCTCAGGGAAATAGCCGACTTTTGGGTAAGCCGTGTGGTGCGGAATGCCGACGAATCTTATTCGATAGTAGGCGTAACTGGAGCGGATGAATATGCCAATGGCGTGACGGACAATGCCTTTACCAATGCTTCCGCCTCATTGGCATTGGAATATGCGTACCGTGCCGGAATAGCTTGTGGTGAGTATGTTCCGCCTATATGGAAAGAAGTGAGCCAAGGTTTGCGCATCTTGCAATTTGAAAACGGCGTGACGCGGGAACATGCTACTTATCAAGGCGAAACCATCAAACAGGCGGACGTAAACCTATTGGCTTATCCGTTGGGGAAGATTACCGACCCTGAACAACAACGGAAGGACTTGGCTTATTACGCAGAACGCATTGACCAACAGAACGGTCCAATGATGTCGTATGCCATATTTTGTGTGCAATATGCACGAATGGGCGATGCGGAAAAAGCATGGGAGATGTTCCGCCGGTGCTATCTGCCCAACTGGCGTCCTCCTTTCGGTGTATTATCGGAAACACCCGCCAGCAACAATCCGTATTTTATGACCGGTGCCGGCGGTCTGCTTCAGGCTGTATTAAATGGTTTTTGCGGGCTTCAAGTAACCGAAGAAGGCATTGTGCAATTGCCTTCGGTTCTTCCCCCACATTGGAAGAAAGTAACGGTAACAGGAGTAGGTATCGAGAGAAAAACGTATTTTTGCACCCGCAAATGATTAACAGCAACAAACATGGTACTATTTTCAGAAGATCATACACAAGAAACCAATCGCAGGGGACGTATCGAAGTGGTGTGCGGCTCGATGTTCTCAGGCAAGACCGAAGAACTGATACGACGTTTAAAACGTGCTAACTTTGCCCGCCAACGGGTAGAAATATTCAAGCCAGCCCTTGATACGCGCTATTCTGAAGCCGATGTGGTCTCGCATGACAACAATTCCATACCATCAACTCCGGTAGACACTTCGGCAAGCATTCTGCTGTTCAGTTCCGAAATTGATGTAGTAGGCATTGATGAAGCCCAATTCTTCGATGAAGGGCTGATAGATGTATGTAACGAGTTAGCCAACCGAGGTATCCGAGTCATTGTCGCCGGACTGGACATGGACTATAAAGGCATCCCGTTCGGTCCTATCCCCGCCCTCTGTGCCATAGCCGATGAAGTGACCAAAGTACATGCCATTTGTGTAAGATGCGGCGAGTTGGCTTATATCTCTCACCGCACCGTCCCCAACGATAAGCGAGTCTTATTAGGAGAAAAAGAAGAATACGAACCCTTATGCCGGCATTGCTATCAAAAAGCATTGAAAGAAGAGGCTGAGCATAAGACATACCGAGAAAAATAAAGCATTCGAAAAGAAAAAAACAAAAAAGTTGATTTAATATTTGGTCAACTCAAAAAAAGAGCATATCTTTGCACCCGCAATCAGAAATGATGCACACAGGTTTGATTCGCTAGCTCAGCAGGTAGAGCACAACACTTTTAATGTTGGGGTCTTGGGTTCGAGCCCCAAGCGGATCACCAAAAGAAAAGCCAAAAGGCGACAACAAAAAGACAAGAAGGTGTGTCAAAAGCTACACCTTCTTTTTTATGCATAAAGCCCCGACTTTCACAACTGAGGGATTTGTTATTACCTAAAGATTTTGTTTACAATCTCAACTAAACGGTATCATAAAAAAAGAGTGCCCTTGCCTTAAAGGCAATGCACCCTCTTTTCCAGTTTAGTTAGTTGCGATATTACATAGTGTGAGCACAATTCTGTTTATCTCATATACTGACCGTATATGGCATTTGCACTCCATTCCAAATTCTTTTTGATTTCTTTTAAGAAACTTTTTACTTGATTTTTCATAATGTTACCCTTTCTAGTTTAGTTAGTACTTTCTACTTTAAGTCTTCTTTTTACCTTGTTTTCATGTTTTACAACACAAAAATAGTACCTTTTGTTCGAATATGTTCTTTCTTTTATTGGCAAAGTAAAGGAAAACATTTATTTCTTGATTTGTATCAAAAAAGCAAGGAGTATGAAGACATAGAAACGAAATAATCTGCCAATTTGACAGATTATTCATTCATCATTCTTTATTATTGCCGGTTAACCCGTGACCGAGGTACCACCGTCTGAAGACAGATAAGCTTGCAGTTATGACGTTTCTCAACGGCAATACCGGAAAAATGGAGGCTTAAACAACGGATTTACCAATTATGCAATTGATTGCCTTATTGCAATCATTTTTAGGGAAGAATGTATCAATTTCTGGAATAATATGTTTATATTTACCCATAACTTCTAGGATTAAATCCTTTGGAGCAATGCTTAAAGATAGTCATTTTCTGTAAAATACAGGACTAAAAGCTCTATTCTTTTACTTGCGAAACTTGAATTATTATTAAATAGTTTATGATAGAATTGAAAAAAGAAATGGGAATTACCCAAATACGAGAAATTAGCGAACATACAGTAGCACGTATTTTTGGATTTATTATGTATACAAGAAGGCATGCATATATAATCAAAGCACTGAGAGATAATGATTTATGGAGTGAACTAGATGAGATTTCAGGTGCAAATTGGCCGATATTTTCTGTAAAACCATTATCTGAAGGAAGATATGAATTACCAAAATCCAATAGAAATTCATCTCAAATGTTAGTTCCAATTTGGAAAGAGCCTAACGAAAATAAAGAATTTCTAAGCGTTTTTTCATTGAATGAATCAAAAGACTTACCTTGCTTCATAACATTTATATGGAAAGACAACGATGAGATAGAACAAATTGTATGGAAATTAAGCAATAAAAACAAAGAAGAGGCATTTAACTCAATTCGTGAAGTTGTTAGTATTATATCTGAAACAGAAGAATTAATACTTCCAGAATACAAAAGGACAGAAAATGTTTTTAGAAATGTCAAAGCAAATATAGAAGCACGTATTGCAAAGCACAGTATTATAAGAAATCTAAAAACCGTACTTAGACTTAAGGAATTATTTACATGATTATAATAACCTATGAATAAGGAACAGGGTGGCTTTTGCCGAAGCGAATATGGAATCCATATACAACAAAAAGCATCTACCCGTAAAGGTAAATGCTTAAAGGAAGTTGGGCTACTCGGATTCGAACCAAGAAAAACAGGACCAGAATCTGTTGTGTTACCATTACACCATAGCCCAAACGAAAAGATTGCCCCCTCCATGGAGTCAACCGGTTTTTAAGGAAGTTGGGCTACTCGGATTCGAACCAAGAAAAACAGGACCAGAATCTGTTGTGTTACCATTACACCATAGCCCAAAATCACTTGTCAAAACCGATGTTTTGATTTTGACGGTGCAAAGGTACAACTTTTCCACAACATAGCAAGTGTTTAAACGAGTTTTTTCAAAAAAAACACAAAAGATTCGAGAATTAGGCTTTAATCTTTCGTGATATACAGAAAAGCAAGTATATTTGTCACGTTTAAATCTTCCTTGCCTAAAAAGGGAGAGTAAGTTAAACTGATTATTATTAAAAAAAGGACTAAAAGCAGAATGAACGAAACACAAGTATTAGTAGAAAAAATAACAGAAGGAATTCAAGAAAAGAAAGGCAAAAACATTATCATAGCTGACTTAACCGGCATCGAAGACACGATTTGCAAGTATTTCATTATTTGTCAGGGAAATTCTCCCAGCCAAGTCCTCGCCATTACAGACTCCGTAAAAGATTATGTAAAAAAATCCACGGGTGAAAAAGTGTATGCCATAGACGGCGCACGAAATGCCCAATGGGTGGCTATGGATTATGGAAACATCATGGTACACATTTTCTTGCCGGAAGTGCGGGCATATTACAAATTGGAGAATCTTTGGGCTGACGCCAAACTGACAAGCATCCCGGATCTCGACTAACATTTTACTTATATAATATATATCATGGACGGAAATAATACAAATAATACGAACAATAATCTGAATAACCCGAATACGAACAAGCCGAAGATCAACGTACCGCGCCCCAATCTGACGTGGTTGTACATTGTGATTGCGCTCACTTTGGGTTTTCTATATCTGTCGAGCGATGAAGGCAGTGCAAGTAAAGAAATAACTTATACCGAATTCAAAGAAATGGTAAGCAAGGGATATGCTAGCAAAATCATTGCTTACGATAACAATACTGTAGAAATGTTCATCAAGCCTGAACACATTGTAGATGTATTCAAGCAAGAATCAAAGAATGTAGGGAAAAGCCCTGCAGTACACGTGCAAATAGGCTCAATGGAATCGCTGGATAAGTTTCTGGATGAAGAACAAGCCAACGGGCACTTTACCGGCTCTATCAGTTACGAGAAACAGAATAATTACTTTGGAATGATATTTTGGAATATCTTCCCGTTCTTGCTTTTGATAGCCATTTGGTTTTATGCCATGCGACGCATGGGCGGAGGTGCAGGTCCAGGCGGAGCCGGAAGTGTATTCAGCGTAGGCAAAAGCAAAGCACAACTCTTTGAGAAAGGAGCCAACCGCGTAACTTTTAAGGATGTAGCCGGACAAGCTGCAGCCAAGCAAGAGGTACAGGAAATTGTAGACTTTTTGAAAGACCCTGAAAAATATACTAAATTGGGAGGTAAAATTCCCAAAGGCGCTTTGCTGATAGGTCCTCCGGGAACAGGTAAAACATTGCTAGCCAAAGCTGTAGCAGGTGAAGCAGATGTACCTTTCTTCTCGATTTCGGGTTCTGATTTCGTGGAAATGTTTGTAGGTGTAGGTGCTTCGCGTGTACGTGACTTATTCCGCCAAGCCAAAGAAAAGGCACCTTGCATCATCTTCATCGATGAAATTGATGCTGTAGGACGCGCACGCGGAAAAAACCCCAGCATGGGAGGCAATGACGAACGCGAAAACACATTAAACCAGTTACTGACCGAAATGGACGGATTCGGTTCGAATAGCGGTGTCATTATCTTAGCCGCTACCAACCGAGTAGACATTTTGGACAAAGCTTTGTTGCGCGCCGGACGTTTCGACCGTCAAATCTATGTAGATTTGCCTGACCTGAACGAACGGAAAGAAGTGTTCGGCGTACATTTGCGCCCACTTAAACTAGACAGTACTGTAGATGTAGACCTGTTGGCAAGACAAACGCCCGGATTTAGCGGAGCGGATATCGCCAACGTATGTAATGAAGCAGCACTGATTGCAGCCCGCCATTCGAAAGAATCGGTAGGGAAAGACGACTTTCTGGCAGCTATCGACCGTATCGTAGGCGGGCTGGAAAAGAAAACGAAAGTAATGACAGTTGCGGAAAAACGTGCTATCGCCCTACACGAAGCCGGACATGCCACCGTATCATGGCTCTTGGAACATGCCAACCCGTTGATTAAAGTAACCATCGTACCGCGTGGACGTGCATTAGGTGCTGCATGGTATTTGCCTGAGGAACGTCAACTTACCACAAAAGAGCAGATGTTGGACGAAATGTGTGCGACACTTGGCGGACGAGCTGCTGAAGAATTGTTTGTAGGACATATCTCTACAGGAGCGATGAATGACTTAGAACGAGTAACGAAACAAGCTTACGGTATGATAGCATACGCAGGCATGAGCGACAAACTTCCTAATCTTTGTTATTATAGCAACAATGACTTCGCTTTCAATAAGCCGTATAGCGAACATACCGCAGAAATCATTGACCAGGAAGTTCAAAAGATGATTAACGAACAATACATGCGTGCCAAAGAGATATTGCAACATCATCAGGAAGGGCACAATCAGTTGGCACAATTACTGATTGAGCGCGAAGTCATCTTTGCAGAAGATGTAGAAAAGATTTTCGGCAAACGCCCTTGGGCTTCCCGTTCGGAAGAAATCATGGCAGAAGAAAGCCAGCCTCAACTTCCGGCAAAGGAAGAGCCTAAAGCATTGCCTGAAACCCCGGCTAAAGAAGGGAGTGAACCCCAAAGCGGCACTCCGGGCAAATAAAGCATAACAGAGCCGACCGTAGGGGCGTATCGCATACGCCCGAATGCACCAACTGTATAAGTGGATGTTTTCAGAGCGTATGCGATACGCCCCTACAAGTAATCAATTCAGATTATACACACACTTACCATGAAAAATAACTTTTTACAACGGACTATCACCGGCATTATTTTTGTAGCCGTATTAGTAGGATGTATTTTAGGAGGTCCAATCTCTTTTACCATCCTTTTTGCTATCATCAGTGCACTGACAATCAACGAATTCGGGAATTTAGCCAATGCAACAGGCGAAGTTCAAATCAACAAGCCTATTACCATTCTGGCTGGTGTTTTCTTATTCTTATGTTTCGGCTACATTGGAGTCATACCGGGTTCCAATGAAATATTCATCCCCTACTTGTTCTTAATCATGTACCTGTTCATCAGCGAATTATATAAACAACAGAAGAACCCGATTAATAATTGGGCGTATGCAATGATGAGCCAAATCTACATCGGGCTATCATTCGCCCTGCTAAACATTCTTGCCTACCATTCAAGTGCAGCCACAAGTGTTTCGCAATATAATCCGATACTGCCTTTATCCATCTTCATCTTTACCTGGATAAATGACACGGGAGCTTATTGTACAGGAATGCTTTTCGGCAAACACCGCCTATTCGAACGCATCTCGCCCAAGAAATCATGGGAAGGCTCTATTGGCGGAGCGGTATTTGCCGTTATCGCAGCGATTGTGCTTTCGCAGTTCTTCTTCTTCCTCAATATCTATGAATGGATAGGTTTGGCATTGGTTATTGTAGTATTCGGTACATGGGGAGACCTCGTCGAATCGCTTTTCAAACGTACCTTAGGAATCAAAGATTCTGGAAACATCCTGCCGGGACATGGAGGCATGCTAGACCGTTTCGATAGTACGCTTATGGCTATACCGGCATCGGTCGTTTATCTGTATATCTTAAGTTTGTAATACTTCTCACCACAGAGTTTCATTAGTTAATAATTAATAGCGAATAATGAATAACGATATAAAGACATTCCGTTATTAACTGTTAGCTATTAATTATTAACTAAAAAATCACGTATACAATTTCTTCCTGTATGCTTCTAATGCTTGCAGCATTTGACAGGCAGCCCGTTCTGACGCTCCTGCCTCCCCTAAGATTTGTATCAGATTACCATAATCTTCCAACATCTGTTTACGCTTCTTTCCGCCGGGCAATATCAAAGCAAGTTCACGTTTTACGGCACTGGCACTCATATCTCCTGCAACCAGTTCGGTCACAACCTCTTTTCCAGCAATCAGATTGACCAATGAAACAAAAGGCACTTTCAATACCAACCGGCGCAAAAGAGACACCAGTTTACCTACAGCCGTATAATAACAAACGACCTGAGGAACACGAAAAAGGGCAGTTTCAAGCGTTGCCGTACCGGATGTGACTAAGGCTGCGGTAGCATGCGACAAAAGCTGATAAGTCTCACCAAAAACAATTTCGGTATCTGCATCAATATATTGCCGATAAAACTCCGGTTCAATTCCTGGAGCACCTGCCACAACAAACTGATAATCCGGAAAATTCTGTGCCGCCTGAATCATCAACTTCAAATTATCTTTTATTTCCTGTTTCCGGCTTCCGGCAAGCAAAGCCACTATCGGCTTCTTGCCCCACTGGTGTGCAGACACATATTCATCAAAACTTTCACTGAACCCTTCCTGGAAAGCGGCTACAGCATCCACGCATGGATTACCCACGTAATGAATCGGATAGTTGTATTTCTGATAAAATTCTACCTCAAAAGGCAAAATGGAGAACATCGCATCCACATCATGCTTGATATTTTTAATGCGATATTCTTTCCATGCCCAAATCTTCGGAGATATATAATAGAATATAGGGATTTGCGTATGAAGCTTGATGTATCGGGCTATCTTCAGATTGAACCCCGGATAATCAACTAAAATCAATACATCCGGATTCCAAGCTTCTATGTCATTCTTACAATAATCCATATTGCGGAGAATAGTCCGTAAATGTAAAAGCACCGGCACAAAACCCATGTATGCCAAACTTTTATAATGCCTTACGCATACACCTCCCGCCTCCGTCATCAAATCACCGCCAAAGAAACGGAACTCCGCTTCCGGGTCTTCCCGACGCAAGGCACGCATCAAATTGGATGCATGCAAATCGCCCGACGCTTCTCCTACAATCAGATAATACTTCATACCTTACACATTACACATTAAAATTCCATGTTTTCAGTTCACGCATCACCGTATACGCCGTTACATCAATCTGAGTAGGCGTAATTGCCACATAATTATGCGCCAAAGCCCAGTGATCGGTATCTTCCGCCTTCGGTTCCAAATTAAGGTATTCGCCTGTAAGCCAATAATAATTCCCACCCCTCGGATGGTCTGCCTTCACAAACTCATTTGTCCACACGCCATGCGTCTGGCGGCATATCAACACCCCTTCCAAATCGGGCGTATCGGGGAAATTGACGTTCAGGCAAATCCCTTCGGGCAAGCCTTTCTCTAACGTTTCCTCCACGATGCGGCGCACGTAGGGCAAGACGGGCGAGAAATCGGCGTCAGCCTGATGATTGCACAACGAAAAGCCAATAGACGGAATGCCTTTCAAACATCCTTCAATCACCACACCCATCGTTCCGGAATAATGCACATTCACCGATGAATTATCACCATGATTAATTCCCCCAATCACTAAATCCGGCTTATCAGGTACAATGGCATGCAAAGCCAGTTTCACACAATCTACCGGTGTGCCCGAACATTTATAGACCGACAATCCGTTTTCTTGTTGAAGCAAAGCACAACGCACCGGATTGGCAGAGGTTATCGCCCCGGCAGAACCCGAACGAGGTCCGTCGGGAGCTACTACAATCAAGTCGCCCACCGGACGCAAGGCACGTATCAGTTCATGTATTCCCTTCGCGTTCACGCCGTCATCGTTCGACAGAAGCAAAAGAGGTCTTTTTCTTGTCATATCTACTCCTTTTTATATATAGATTTCCATATATCAGTGGCGCAAAGTTACAACAATTTGCCTAATCGCCAAGGATATAATGCTTCTAAAGTAGGATGTATTTCTTATTCCGGACAACTTCATTCTACGTTCCACGGGCTGGAATGTATATTCCACGGGCTGGAACGTATATTCCACGGGCTGGAACGTACATTCCGCGGGCTGGAACGTAAAACATAGCTTGCCTTTCCGGTAAACAAAACCGCATCATCCGTTAATTTTACACAAGCAGACATTAAACTTCATGTACCGTATGCCAGAATTACACAAAAATCGCTATCTTTGCCCAGCGAAGTTATTAACAATAGAAGCGAGTTATCAACAGTTTTGCAAAATGTAGCATTTTTGCGATACGCCGTATCGCCAATTATTTGTTACTTCGCAATCAGAATAAACTGATTAATATGGGAAAAATTATTGCAATAGCCAACCAAAAAGGAGGAGTAGGCAAAACTACTACCACCATTAATTTGGCTGCATCATTGGCTACACTCGAAAAGAAAGTATTGGTAATCGACGCTGACCCGCAAGCAAACGCTTCATCGGGACTGGGAGTTGACCTGAAGGAAATCGACTGCTCTATCTACGAATGCCTGATTAACCAAAACGACATACGGGAAGCCATTTACACGACCGATATTGACGGACTGGACATCATTCCTTCTCACATCGACCTTGTAGGGGCAGAAATCGAAATGCTGAACTTGGACAACCGCGAGAAGATAATGAAAAACGCTTTGGCGCCCATGGTGAACGAATACGACTACATCTTGATAGACTGTTCGCCCTCGTTGGGACTTATCACCATCAATGCCCTGACCGCCGCCAACTCGGTAATTATCCCCGTGCAATGTGAATACTTTGCATTGGAAGGCATCAGCAAATTGCTGAATACCATACGGATTATCAAAACCAAGCTGAACCCTTCACTGGAAATAGAAGGATTCTTGCTGACCATGTTTGACTCTCGCCTGCGTTTGGCAAACCAAATATACGACGAAGTGAAACGCCATTTTCAGGAACTGGTATTCAAAACCATTATCCAACGGAATGTGAAATTAAGCGAAGCTCCAAGCCATGGAATCCCAGCCATCTTGTATGACGCAGATTCGACCGGAGCGAAAAACCATTTGGCACTTGCCAATGAAATTATCAACAAGAACAAATAAAAAAGATTCGTAATTAGGCTAATTAGATATGGCGGTACAAAAGAAATATGCATTAGGAAGAGGGCTTGATGCCTTGATTTCAACAAACGAAGAAATCAAGACATCCGGTTCGTCTTCTATCAACGAGATAGAACTAAGCAAAATATCGGTGAATCCCAATCAACCTCGCCGCGAATTCGACCCCATCGCCTTGCAGGAGTTAGCCGATTCTATTGCCGAAATCGGCATCATCCAGCCCATCACCCTACGCCAGTTGAGTGAAGATTCTTATCAAATTATCGCGGGCGAACGGCGTTACCGCGCTTCTATACAAGCGGGATTAAAAACCATCCCAGCTTATATCCGCACGGCTGACGATGAGAATGTTATGGAAATGGCATTGATAGAAAACATCCAGCGCGAAGACTTGAATTCGCTGGAGATTGCACTTGCCTACCAACATTTGATTGAACAATACGGATTGACCCAAGAACGGTTGAGCGACCGGGTAGGGAAAAAACGCGCTACCATAGCCAATTACCTGCGCCTGCTGAAACTTCCGGCACAGATACAAGTGGCATTGAAGAACAAGGAAATCGACATGGGACACGCACGTGCCTTATTGGCATTGGATGACCCGAAGACGCAAATCCGCATTTTCAATGAAATCATCTCGCAAGGTTATTCGGTACGGAAAGTAGAGGAAATCGTAAAAGCACTTTCTGTAGGCGAAAGTATCGAGTCGGGCGGAAAAAAGATTGTTCCGAAAGGTTCAAAGCTATCCGAAGAATATACCTTATTGCAAAATCATCTGTGCTCTTTCTTCGGAACCAAAGTGCAGCTTTCGTGCAGCAACAAGGGAAAAGGAAAAATCAGCATACCTTTTAATAGTGAAGCTGATTTAGAACGGATTATGGAGATTTTAGATTCGCTGCAACCTAAAGTATAAAAACAGATTGTATTTTGAAAAAGAAACCATTGACATACCTGTTGCCTCTTGTGCTCTTATGCTGCTTCCTGTTCGGGGAAAGTGCAGACGTACATGCACAACGTGCCCGCAAGCATCGTGAAGGATTGCTAAAAGCCGATTCAATACGGGCACAACACGTCGCAGACAGTTTAGCGTTATTAGACACATTAGGCATACCCAAACGGATTACTGATTTGGAAAACCCGGTAGACACAGCACTGCTTGCCAGACAAAACGACTCTATCCAGCAACAAATGCCTGAGATAGAACTAAAAAAGAAAAAATGGATACCCAATTCCAACAGTGCTATTTGGCTTTCGTTAGCTATTCCCGGAGCCGGACAAATCTATAACCATAAATATTGGAAATTGCCTATCATCTATGGAGGATTCGTGGGATGTATCTATGCCCTGACATGGAACGGACAGATGTATAAAGACTATTCGCAAGCCTATCAGGACATTATGAGCGATAATCCAGCCAACGACAGCTACATGGACTTCCTGCCTTTGGGGTATACACAAGCAGATGTCATGAACCAGCTCAGCTATTTCCAAGACTTGTTCAGACGAAGAAAAGACCTTTACCGCCGGCAACGGGACTTAAGTATATTCGCATTCATTGGCGTATATCTGCTTTCAGTAATTGATGCGTATGTAGATGCCGAGTTATCTAACTTCGACATCTCCGATGATTTAAGTATGGAATGGCAACCAGCTATATTTAACGATGCACGTTGCGGACTGCCCCAAGGCATCGGCGTGCAATGTAACATTAAATTTTAAAGACCATGAAAAAACTCTTTATTGGAATACTAAGCTTTTTAGGATTTTCTTCCCTCTATGCTCAACAAACGGAAGAAAGCATTACTATCCGTTCTGCATCCGGAGCGGAAGAAGTCATTGACTTGCCTGCTGGCATGATTTCAGAAACAGATAGTTTATACCTGGACTGGATTTCGAAGAACTATATTAATATAGGAGAAAATTGCGACCCTACCGCTGCTAATCCTGAAGTAAGCGATTCTATTTATATGGACCGGCTGCAACGTATTCCAGCTATCATTGAAATGCCTTACAATGAAGTAGTACGCAAATTTATCGACATGTATGCGACCCGTTTGCGCCAAAAAGTGGCATTCATGTTGAGCGCCAACAACTTCTATATGCCAATATTTGAAGAAGCCCTTGATTTATACGACCTTCCATTAGAATTAAAATACCTTCCCATTATCGAATCAGCACTAAATCCCATGGCTGCATCACGCCAAGGGGCTGTAGGATTGTGGCAATTCATGCTCAACACAGGAAAAATCTACGGTCTCAAAGTCACCAGTCTGGTAGATGAACGCCGCGACCCTATCAAGTCTACACGGGCTGCCGCCAGATACCTCAAAGATTTATATGATATCTATCACGATTGGAATTTGGTACTTGCCGCCTATAATTGCGGTCCTGGAACAATCAACAAAGCCATCCGTCGTGCCGACGGTGAAAAAGATTTTTGGGCACTCTACAATTATCTGCCGAAAGAAACACGCGGCTATGTTCCTGCGTTTATAGCAGCTAATTACATTATGACCTATTATTGCGAACACAATATCAGCCCATTGGAAATGAAAATGCCGGAAGGAACTGATACCATTCATATTTCACGCCCTTTGCATCTACAACAAATCTCATCGGTTTGTAATATCAGCATGGACAAGCTGCGTGCCTTGAATCCCGAATTCAAGAAAGACATCATTCCTGGAAATGAGCAACCATACGCACTTCGCCTGCCTAGCAAAATGATGAGCTATTTCATTGACCATGAAGACAGTATCTATAATTACAAACAAGATACCTATCTTACGCGCCGAAACACTGTAGACATCCCCGAACCCAAAGCCGTCTATCACCGCATCCGCAATGGAGAGACTTTGGGAGGCATCGCACAACGATATGGAGTCAGCGTGACACAGTTACGGAGGTTGAACGGCATCCGCGGAAGCAACATCCGGGCAGGAAAATCCATACGTATTCGATAAGTCATGAAGAAAAATAATCCATTCTTCTTGCGAAATTTCTGATTTTTCCTAATTTTGCAATATTGATTAAAGACGGATACCATGACGGACGAAAAATTAACACAAGAGCAAGCCGATGAAAAGCTGATAAACGACGCTTTTCAAGAATTGTTGGACCGATACTTAGAGAGTAAGCATCGCAAAAAAGTTGAAATCATCACCAAAGCGTTCAACTTTGCCCGACAAGCCCATAAAGGCGTAAGACGCCGTTCCGGTGAGCCATACATCTTGCATCCGATAGCTGTGGCACGGATTGCATGTGTGGAAATCGGATTAGGCTCTACCTCTATTTGCTCGGCATTATTACATGATGTCGTAGAAGATACGGACTATACTGTAGAAGACATTGAAAACTTATTCGGACCTAAAATCGCACAGATTGTCGACGGACTGACTAAAATATCCGGAGGCATCTTTGGTGACCGTGCATCGGCACAAGCAGAGAACTTCAAAAAACTGCTATTGACGATGAACGATGATATCCGGGTGATTTTAATCAAGATAGCCGACCGCTTGCATAATATGCGTACCCTTGGTTCCATGCTTCCAAGCAAACAATATAAGATAGCAGGGGAAACGCTTTATATCTATGCGCCTTTGGCAAACCGGTTAGGATTGAACCGCATCAAAACCGAATTGGAAGATTTGAGTTTCAAATACGAACATCCGGAAACTTATAAAGAAATCCAAAGCAAGCTGCAAGCCACTCAGGCTGAACGCGAAAGTGTATTTGCAGAATTTACCGCCCCTATCCGCGAACAGCTGGATAAAATGGGAATCCCTTACCGCATCATTGCGCGTATCAAATCGCCCTATTCCATTTGGAATAAGATGCAAGCCAAACACATCACGTTCGAGGAAATCTATGATATTCTGGCAGTCCGTATCATCTTCAGCCCCCGCAATGAAGAAGAAGAACTTAACGATTGTTTCAATATTTACGTTGCAATCTCCCGCATCTATAAACCGCACCCCGACCGTTTGCGCGATTGGGTAAGCCATCCGAAAGCCAATGGTTATCAGGCTCTGCATGTCACACTTATGAGCAATAAGGGACAATGGATTGAAGTGCAAATCCGTAGCGAACGCATGAACGATGTTGCCGAACAGGGTTTTGCCGCCCATTGGAAATACAAAGCCGGAGGAGGAAGCGAGGACGAAGGTGAGCTGAGCAAATGGCTGAAAACTATCAAAGAAATCCTCGACGACCCGCAACCGGATGCATTGGATTTCTTAGATACCATTAAACTGAATCTGTTTGCTTCCGAAATATTCGTATTTACACCCAAAGGCGAAATCAAGACCATGCCTCAAAACTGTACTGCACTTGATTTTGCGTTCTCTATCCATACGTTCTTGGGAAGCCATTGTATTGGAGCTAAAGTCAACCACAAACTGGTTCCACTAAGCCACAAGCTGCAAAGCGGCGACCAAGTGGAAATCCTGACCTCCAAGTCACAAAAAGTCCAGCCTTCATGGATTAATTATGCCACAACAGCTAAGGCTAAAGCAAAAATCCAAGCCATCTTAAAACGGGAAAACAAAGAACAGCAACAAAAGGGAGAAGAAATTCTTGTACAATTCTTCCAAGAGTTAGGATTGCCTTCAAGCGATGAAAACATCCGGAAACTATGCGAGAAACGCCAAGTAAAGACCTACGATGAACTGACACTTCGTTTGGGACAAGGAGCCATCACGCTGGACGAAACCGACAAAAACGAACTGAAAGAGAAACCGACTCCTACCAACTGGAAAAAATACATCAGCTTTGCCTTTGGCGGAAACAAGCAAAAACAGCAGGAGAATAAAAACACGTCACAACAGAAGCTGAATATTGACAAGAAAGAAGTGCTCAAGCTGACCCCTGACGCTATTCAGAAAAACTACATCCTTGCAGATTGTTGTAAACCGATTCCGGGTGATGATGTATTAGGATACATTGATGATAATAACCGCATCGTCATTCACAAACGCCAGTGTCCGATTGCGTCCCAACTCAAGACCAGTTTCGGGAACCGTTTGATAGCCGTCCAATGGCAAACAGGAAAAGCCTTGGTATTCCCGGTAAATATCTATCTGAAAGGATTAGACGAAATCGGTGTGTTGAATAAACTCACCGAAGTCATCTCGCAACAATTAAACGTAAACATCCATAAATTGATTATCGAATCGGACGAGGGTATTTTCGAATCCCGCATCCAACTTTATGTACATGATGTAGATGACGTCAATACCATCTGCAACAACTTAAAGAAAATCGAGAACATCAAGAAAGTGACCCGTATCGAAAGTTTCGATGATCCGGCAGAATGATAAAACCATTTATGTCAAATAATCCAATTCCTTACGCATACTGACTAACTCGTCTCTGATTTGTTTCAATCGGTTGACGAGTTCAGTCGTATTGCGTACACCTTCCTTATTTTGTTTCAGCAATTGCTTTGCCCCAGCCAGTGTCATTCCTTTTTCTTTTACAAGATAATACACCTGCCGGATATTTTCTATATCCTCTTTCGTGTATTGGCGGATTTTCCCTCCTGCCCGTTTAGGGGAAATATCCGAAAATTCCTTTTCCCAATAACGTATCAACGATTCGTTTACTCCGAACATTTCCGCCACTTCCTTAATTGAATAATACAATTTCAGTTGTTTATTCTGCTTCAAAGCCATTTGCCTTCCTCCAAATTAATCAAACACTTTACCATGATTGGCTGCAATTTCTATCATCTTATCATAATCATCCGCATCCAAATCCATGAAATAATAGTTCACCGGATTCATAATCTGTCCCCGCAAATGCACCTCATAATGCAAATGCGGTCCAGTGCTTTTTCCTGTCGTACCCACTTTGCCGATAGTCTCACCTCGCAATACCTTTTGCCCCACCCGCACATCTATTTCATTCAAATGCGCATAACGGGTCACATACCCGAAACCATGGTCGATAATAATGCATTTGCCATACAATCCTTCCCAACCTGCCGTCTTTACCGTACCGTTTCCCGTAGCATATACAGGCGTACCGATATTAGCGGAGAAATCCATACCTGCATGAAACTTCACCGTTTTATAAATAGGGTCAATCCGTGTTCCATATCCCGAAGCGGTCTGTTTCAAGTTTTTATTGGACACAGGCTGGATAGCAGGCACACACTGAATCATTTCATCGTGTTGCTTACACAAATCCACCACCTCATCGAATGATTTCGACTGGACATACAATTGCCTCGTAAGCACATCCAACTTTTGGGTTGTATTCACCACCAGTTTCGCATTCGCCATATCCATTAATTCCTCATACCGGTTTGTATTCCCGTAACTGGCAGTCCGCAAAGCCCCAGCTACAGGGTCTGCCTGCAAGATAACCCGATACAGATTATCATCACGTTGCTGCAATTGCTGCATCACGTCTAAAGCCTCATCCAAGCGGGTAGACAAAATATGATATTGAGCAAGCAAACGGGAATTTTCCACCCGAAGGTCTTTTTCGGAAGGAGAACCGAAAAGCCACAACAACAAAATAAAACACCCGGCTCCCAGCCCCATTCCGACAAACAAATTACGAAGATAACTCATGAAACGCTGACGTATCGTGGGATATATCCGGTCGTATGTACGTGTCTTCGGGTTGTATATATAATAGACTTTACGCATGCAAATTCTTGTTTTTGAAGAAATTTAATAGGCAAAACTTCAAGTTTTACCCAAAACGTATGGGCAAAAATAATAAAACCAATTATCTTTGCAAATCGATTTTGAGAATATTAACGACAAGATAGTAAGACTTATATGTTGACAGCAAATGAAATCCGCGACTCATTCGTAAAATTCTTTGAGTCAAAAGGACATCAGATTGTGCCTTCTGCACCGATGGTCATCAAAGACGACCCTACGCTGATGTTTACCAATGCAGGTATGAACCAGTTCAAAGACATTATTTTAGGTAATCATCCTGCCAAATATAAACGTGTGACCGACTCGCAGAAATGCTTGCGCGTAAGTGGAAAACATAATGACCTGGAAGAAGTAGGCCATGATACCTACCACCACACCATGTTTGAAATGCTAGGAAACTGGTCATTCGGCGATTATTTCAAGAAAGAAGTGATCGGCTGGGCATGGGAATACTTGGTAGATGTATTGAAAATCGACCCCTCTATCCTTTATGCGACCGTATTCGAAGGAAGTGCCGAAGAAGGGCTGGAACGCGATAACGAAGCTGCCGGATACTGGGAACAATACTTGCCCAAAGACCATATCATTAACGGCAACAAGCACGACAACTTTTGGGAAATGGGAGATACAGGACCCTGCGGACCGTGTTCGGAAATCCATATCGACCTGCGTCCGGAGGAAGAAAAAGCCAAAGTGCCCGGACGTGAATTGGTCAATAAGGACAATCCGTTGGTCATTGAAATCTGGAACCTCGTATTCATGCAATACAACCGGAAAGCAGACGGAAGCCTGGAGCCTCTGCCAGCTAAGGTAATTGATACAGGTATGGGATTCGAACGTCTTTGCATGGCACTGCAAGGAAAGAAATCAAATTACGATACTGATGTATTTCAACCCATTATCAAAGTTATCGGCGACCTGACCGGACTGAACTACGGCAACGACCCGAAAGTAGATGTAGCCATGCGTGTAGTGGCAGACCATATCCGTACTATCGCTTTCTCTATCACCGACGGTCAGCTTCCTTCAAACGCCAAGGCAGGTTACGTTATCCGACGTATCTTACGCCGTGCCGTCCGTTATGCCTATACATTCTTAGGGCAGAAGCAAGCCTTCATGTTCAAACTGGTTCCCGTATTGGTAGAAAACATGGGACAAGCTTATCCCGAACTGAAAGCACAGCAACCGCTTATCGAAAAAGTTATTAAAGAAGAAGAAGAAGCTTTCTTGCGCACACTGGAAACCGGTATCCGCCTGCTTGACAAAGTAATGAAAGACACGAAAGCTGCCGGAAAAACTGAAATCAGTGGTGTAGATGCCTTTACATTATATGATACTTTCGGATTCCCGCTCGATTTGACCGAACTGATTCTTCGCGAAAACGGCATGACGGTCAACGAAGAAGAATTCAACGTAGAAATGCAGAAACAGAAACAACGTGCCCGCAATGCCGCAGCCGTAGAAACAGGCGATTGGGTAGTGCTGGAAGAAGGCGAAACGCATTTCGTAGGTTATGACTATACCGAATACGAAACCCGCATTTTGCGCTACCGCCAAATTAAGCAAAAGAACCAAACGCTCTATCAAATCGTATTGAGCGAGACTCCGTTCTATGCAGAAAGCGGTGGTCAGGTAGGTGATACCGGCGTATTGGTCAGCGAATTCGAAACCATTGACATTATTGATACGAAAAAGGAAAACAACCTTCCGATTCACATTGCCAAACAACTTCCCGAACATCTCGATGCTCCGATGATGGCGTGTGTAGACACCGACAAGCGTGCCGCTTGTGCAGCCAACCACTCTTGCACACATTTGCTCGATGAAGCATTGCGTCAGGTATTGGGTACTCATGTAGAGCAAAAAGGCTCGTTGGTCACTCCGGAATCGTTGCGTTTCGACTTCTCGCACTTCCAGAAAGTAACACCCGAACAATTGCGCGAAGTAGAACATTTGGTCAATGCCAAGATTCGTGAGAATGTCCCATTGACCGAATACCGCAATCTCCCGATTGAAAAAGCCAAAGAACTGGGAGCCATCGCCCTCTTCGGCGAAAAGTACGGCGATGAAGTGCGTGTTGTACAGTTCGGTTCATCTATCGAGTTCTGTGGAGGAACCCATGTATCCGCTACAGGCAAAATCGGTATGGTGAAAATTATTTCCGAAAGTTCGGTTGCAGCAGGCGTACGCCGTATTGAAGCCATTACCGGAGCTAAAGTGGAAGAAATGCTGGATGCCGTACAAGATACCATAAACGACTTGAAAGCCTTGTTCAATAATGCTCCCGACCTGAAAGCAGCCATCGCTAAATATATTGATGAAAATGCCGGGCTGAAGAAACAGGTAGAAGAATTCATGAAAGAAAAAGAAGCTACCGTAAAGGCAAAACTCATTGAGAACGCCAAGGAGATACACGGTGTGAAAGTGATTAAATCCGTTCTCCCGATGCCTGCAGATGCCGTAAAAAACATTGCTTTCCAACTAAAAGGACAATTCACTGAAAACCTGTTTATAGTTATCGGAAGCGTGTACGAGGGCAAACCGATGCTTACCGTCATGATGAGCGATGACCAAGTAAAAGCCGGGCTGAATGCCGGACAATTAGTCCGCGAAGCCGCTAAACTGATTCAAGGAGGCGGAGGAGGACAACCTCATTTCGCTACAGCCGGAGGAAAGAATCCCGACGGATTAATTTCCGCTACAGATAAAGTACTGGAACTAGCAGGATTCTAATCCGCTAAATTCTGATTTTAACAGAACACAGAGACACAAAGACACAGAGAAAAAATTCTTAAAAGCCCTGTGCCTCCGTGTCTCTGTGTTCTATTAATATATTTGCTTAAAATTTCAATCCCCCCGCATACTGAACTCACATCCGCAATACTGCTGGTTATAAAAGTCATATTCTTTGATAATCTGAATGCGGCGCTCACTCAAACCGCCCTTACGCCAATTCTTATCCCACCACGTCACATCCGGATAAGGCTCTACGGCATAACGTCCCGCCTCGTTTATTTGCTCCAGACTTTTCCAACGCGAAGAAGCCAGCGTAGTGGTAATTACAGCAAATCCATGTTCATGAGCATAGCGTGCCGTATCCCGTAAACGCAACTTGAAGCATCGCAAGCAACGCCCTCCCCTTTCAGGCTCGCCCTCAAATCCGTGCACCGCACTACGCCACGCCTCATGGTCATAATCAGCATCAATGATGTCCAATCCCAATGCTTGTGCATAACGGGTACATTCTTCTTTCCGGATACGATACTCTTCCAATGGATAAATATTCGGATTACAATAATAAACCGTAGGGCGTACCTCATGCTGCATCAAGCATTCGATAATCGCCGATGAGCAAGGCGCACAACACGTATGAAGCAACACACGGTCAGCATTGCCCGGCACCAACCAATCTTCTTTCTTCTTTTTCATTGTACTTCTTTTTTCACTTAATCACCCCTATCTTGTGGCATCTTGAATGCATACGGGTTCATCGAGCTACGTACCCGTATGTGTTGACTGACGAAGCTGGGTGTGTAGCCCGATGAACCCGTATGCATTTTTGGCAGCATTCAAATGCCATTTTGACAAGAGTTTTCTTCGAAAGCCTTAATTTCCGCGAGTCTAAAGGCAACATCATGCCGAACATCTTGTCAAAGATATCTATCTACAACCTTCGGTTTCTGTTCTTTAGGACTGTTTAAAATAAAAAACAGGATGACACGGGAATTATAGTCCGGCTATTTCATCCAGCGGGAGTCCGGTTATTTTAGCAATGATTTCCAACGGAATCCCTTCGGCTTTCATGCCACGTGCATTCTGAATATTGCTTTGTTTCATCCCTTCTTTCATTCCTTCTTTAATTCCTTCTTTAATTCCTTCTTTAATTCCTTCTTGCATACCTTTCTCCATACCTTCTTGCATGCCTTTCTCTAGACCTTCTTGCATGCCTTCCTTCATGCCTTTCTCCCTGCCTTCTCGCAATGCATCACTTATCAACGTATTTTCTACCCGCACAGCATCCCAAAAATCATCATACCACCAAAGTTGCGCATCACTGAAAGCAGATTCCTCAACTTGCGTTACGGCTTTGCTGATTTCTGGATTATCCAACAATTCTTGAGGAGCTTGACGCGTCTGTTCGTTTATTTCTGTCAGATACCGAAGCCAAAGCACAGCCATCTTCTTACCCTTGAAATCCTTGGGAGTGAATTTAGGAAGCTCTACGAAAATAAAGCGCAACCCTTCGATTACTTTATCCGTATGCTCCACCTGCACGATTTTGTAGTCGTGATAAGCATCGGGAATATCCGGAAGGAAAATATCATTCACCAAATTGAGCGAATAAACAGGTTGGAGTAGTTCGTATTTACTTTCCCTACCACCTAGTTGACGTACATACGCTTTCGAGGCATTAAACAACACACGCTGCATAAATGCGGATGACCAAAGCATCTGCATCTCTACCAAAAATTGTCTGCCCTGCTTGTCTTTGCACCTCACATCTACGATGCTGTTCTTTTTTAACGGTGTTTCCGGAACCAATTCCGGAGTCAGATATTCAATTTCCTGAATTTCTTCTTCAGGTGTCTCAAAAGGCAGCAATGCGTTAAGCAGGCTAATCACAAGATCGGGGTGTTCGCCGAATACTTTCTTGAAAGTCAGGTCGGCTTTAGGATCCAAGTATCTCATAATCGTTAGTTAAATAAGATTCCATACAAAGTTAAACAAATTTCGCCAGTTAGCCAAGTTCATGGGAAAAATGTTTTTCCTTCATACACCTTTGTTTTATGCATTCAGTTAACCAAACGCAGAGAGGCAAGAATCCGTTCAAATAGGCTCTGGATAGATTCATAAGCGAATTATGAAAGATTTATGCATGCTATTTGCACGATTAAAGAATTGTTTTAACTTATGATTTTACTACATTTGCACTCGTAATTAACTTTAAAATAAAAAGCATGAAGAAACATTTCTTAAATCTGGCACTATGGGCACTCATTCCTATGAGCCTATGTGTGACGGGATGTAGTGATGATGACACTTATCCTGATGTAGACGGACAAACGCCTGTTGCTGAAATGAACACTTTGCATATTCAAACAGCCGCAGGACGTACATTTACCATTGAAGGCACATTGACAGATGCGGACGGTATTGCTACTATCCAATTGCAATGTGCAGACTTGTATCTGAACAAAACTATTGATTTAATTGAAATCTATGGTGAGCCTAAAACAGAGTATGACTTGAGTTATAACTTCGACATGCCTGCCACAGAAATCGGTGACCTTTATATTGTAAAGGTTACTATTACCGATGTAGGCGGGCGTTCTGTATCACAAGACATCAAAGTTACATTAGACGGCGATTTTGAAAATCCTGTATTCGTTTCAGGTGCTCCCGATGAAGGTAGCATTGTACCTGTAATTTTGCGCGAAGGGGAAACTCCTACTCTAGACTTGAATTTCTCGTTAAGCGATGACCGCGGTCTGGATTATTTGGAACTTACTATCGAAGGCATAGAAGGTTTCCCAAAACGTATTGACTTAGGAATGAAAACTACGGGAGAACATACAGAAAGCGTATCTTTCCCCGCTGAAATCCATGACTACGCATATACTGTAGCTTTAGCCGATACTATCGGTAATATAGTAACACGCAACGCTACTATCCGCGTAACTGATGTGATGGATTACGATAAAATGTATATAGCCGATGTAGCTACCGAAGCCGAACTAAACAGTGACGTATTCGGTGTACCGATGTGCATTAACCATACAGGAGAATACCAATATCAGGCTATTTACTACAACGCTGAAGCAGGTACAGAAGTTTACTTCATCCCTACTCCGACCAGCTTCTCCGTACGTTACGGTATCAATTCGGAAGACAATACTGCATTGACTAACGACCCGAACTTAGTGCAACCATTGGTATTAGACCAAGCAAACGTTTACTATACTATTAATATCAACATTTGGGATTTAACTTACGAAATCGAAGGAACTTATTCTGTAGAAGAAGCTCAAGACCCGTGGGGTACAGACATGACGTATGGTGAAGAATGCTTCGACTTGTGGGGTGATGGCACAACATTCATTCCGTTCACATTCGGCTTAACTTCGGATAATCCGACAGGAGTGAAATCATTTATTCAAGATGAAACTAATCCGCACTTATTCTACAGTGAACCTATGGAGCTAGCTTCTGGAGAACAAATGAACTTTATCATCCACAACTACCATACAGATCAATGGTGGAATGCCGTAAGATGGTGTAGTATCAGTGAAACAGACCTTGATGTATTCAGTTATTATACTCAAAGTGCATCGAAGAATCCTGCTTACACAGGACCTACTACCGGACAAGATGTATGGTCGAAGCCGACTGTAACAACAGGCGGAACCTATCGTTTCTACTTCGATTCACACTTAGGACGAGCTAAATTAGTAAGAGAATAATTAACCAAACAATTTCTAATATGAGAAAACAACTATTGATTGCATGTCTGTTGCTGCTATCCGTATGCGGTTTTGCACAACAGATTACGGTGAAAGGTATTGTGACCTCAGCAGCAGACCAATTGGGACTGATTGGAGCCACGGTACAGATTAAAGGTACGACTACAGGTACCATTACAGGATTGGACGGTGACTATATGTTAAACAATGTTCCATCGGACGCTGTATTGGTATTCTCCTCTATTGGTTACGAAACCCAAGAAATACCGGTTAACGGAAAAACTACCATTAACCTGGTAATGAAAGAAGCAACTGAATTATTGGATGAAGTCGTAGTCATTGGTTACGGTGCTGTAAAGAAAAGCGACTTGACCAGTTCTATTTCTACTGTAAAAGGCGAAGAAATCACCGAGACCGTTACAGGTAACGCCATGGATGCCTTACAAGGTAAAGTAAACGGTGTACAGGTAGCCAGCGGTGGTGGACCGGGTACAACTCCGAAAGTATTGATTCGTGGTGTAACCACCGTTAATGGTTCCGACCCGCTCTACGTAGTAGATGGTATGCCGATTAGCGGAAATATCAATTTCTTGAACAGCAACGATATTGAATCGATGCAAGTATTGAAAGATGCTTCTGCAGCCGCTATTTACGGTACACGTGGTTCTAACGGTGTCATCTTGATTACTACTAAGAAAGGAAAATCCGGACAAACCCGTGTAAACTTTACAGCGTCTGTCGGTTTTCAAACTATTTCTAAACCGAAAGTAGCAGATGCTGCTGAATATAAAGAAGTATTCTTGCAAGCCAATGCTAATATTGACCGAGACCCAATGTGGAATGATACAGGTGCAACAACCAATCCGGGCGGAACAGACTGGTGGGATACCGTAGTCAACAAGACTGCCTTAACACAAAATTACGCCCTCAGCATATCAGGCGGTAACGATAAGTTAGTCTATAACTTGAGTTTGGGATACTATCGTACCAACTCTCAATTTGATGTCGGCTACTGGGACAAACTAAATGCCCGTTTAAATACCGAATATACCTTTAATAAATATGTAAAGGTAGGATTCGATGTTGCCCCGCGTGTAGAATCATGGGATGACACTTCGGTACAGTTTTCGTCTGCTATGTCAATGGACCCGACAACGCCCGTATTCCGTCCCGAATCGGAATGGGAAGACAATGAGTTCAACAACTACGAACGTTCGTACAACAACCAAACTTGGAATCCTGCAGGTTCGATTGCACGACAAAATGCACATTCACGCGAAATGGGTGCAATCTTGAATACCTATTTGCAAATTAACCCGATAGAAAAGCTGTCGCTGCGTACACAGTTTGGTGCCAACGCACATTTTCGCCGTTCAGACACTTTCACCCCGCAATTCTTCATAAATGCATTGGAGCAACAGACATTAAGCCGTGCTGAACGCGACATGACAGAATGGCTGGACTGGAACTGGACAAATACAGCTACATATATTGATACATTTGCAGAAAAACACAACCTGAATGTTATGGCAGGTTTCACGGCTGAACGTTTTGCTGAATATACTTCTGTCGCAAGACGCGATGACACTCCAAGTAATATGGACGTAATGCAAGAAGTACATGCCGGTACTGAAGCGACTGCATGGGCAGACGGAAATACAAAATATAACACATTGGTCTCTTTCTTGGGACGTGTGATGTATAACTACGACAACCGTTACTACATCTCTGCATCAATCCGTGCCGATGGTTCTTCCCGCTTCCCCAAAGGTAATAAATATGCGATTTTCCCCTCTGTATCTGCATCATGGCGTATCACCAGCGAAGAGTTCATGCAAGATCAGGAAATCTTCAGCGATTTGAAACTCCGTGGGGGTTGGGGACGTGTAGGTAATCAAAATATCAATAATGATGCAACCTTAACTCTGTTAGAACAAACATATTACATGTATGGCGAGACTTTAACCAACGGATATTTCATTTCAAGTGTCGGAAACAATAACCTGAAATGGGAAACCGTGGAAGATTGGAACGTAGGCGTAGATATGTCATTGTTGCAATCCCGTTTAGGGGTTACTTTCGAATACTTCCAGAAGAAGTCAATGGATATGTTGTACCAGAAACAAAATATCCACGCTATCGGTTACCCTAGCTGGAACAATACAGTATGGATGAATATTGGCAGCATGAAAGCGACCGGTTGGGAATTAGGCTTGAGTTGGCGCGACCAAATCGGTAAGGACTTCTCGTATGACATTGGTATCAACTTATCAGCAGTACGCAACAAAGCCATCAAGTTCTCAGGCGACGGACCGATTTATACCGGAGGATTTAACAGCGACCAAATTATCAGCAACGTAGACGGTGGATTAATCTCTCGTTTCTATGGATACGTAGCAGACGGTATTTTCCAAAATCAGGAAGAAATCAATGCCCATGCCGATGAACACGGAACACTTATTCAGCCGAATGCAAAACCGGGTGACATCCGTTTTAAAGACTTGAACCATGACGGTATATTAGATGCAAACGATAAAACCTTTATCGGTAATCCCTATCCCGACTTGATGATGGGTATTAACATCGGCTTACGTTACAAAAATATCGATTTTACAGCTAACTTCTACGGAACATTTGGCAATGACATTTTCAACAAGACCAAAGGCATGTATTCCGGAATTAACGGACAGAATGTTTGGGCAGGCACTTTGGAAAAGGCATGGCACGGTGAAGGAACCAGTAATGACATTCCTCGCTTGACATACAACGATGTAAGTCAAAACTACGAACGTGTATCCAGTTTCTATGTAGAAGACGGTTCGTATATGCGTTGCAAACTGATGCAAATCGGTTATACCTTACCGAAAAAATGGGTAGGTGATACAGACTTGCGTATCTCTTTCTCAGCTCAGAATCCATTTACGATTACCGGTTATTCGGGTATGGACCCTGAACGTCCGGCATTGGATGGTAGTGTAATCGAAACAGGTATTGACAATACGGCTTACCCAAGCCCGCGTACCTTCTTGTTCGGTATTGATTTTAAATTTTAATCATTAGACATTATGAAACATTTACTTACTATATTAACCTTAGTTGTTACGCTGTTCTTCACCTCATGTGAAGACTTCTTGACCGAAGAAATACGCGGACAACAAAACTTGGAAACCTACTTCACTGATATAGAAGATTGTGAAGCGTATATCGTCGGATGTTATCAGGACATCACTTGTGGCGGTTGGTGGAACATCAACACCGTTTGGTTACTCTCTGAAATGTGTAGTGATGATGCATGGATGGGGAATACCACCCAAAGTCAAAGCGACTATGTCTCATTAGCGCACTACCAAGGTAGCGGTGCTAGCAACGGTCCTATTGCAAACTTTTGGCAATATCGTTACAAAGCTATCCTTCGCTGTAATACCGCTATCGAATATATCAGTCAAATGGATTTAGTAGATACAGAAAGACAAAGTCAGTTGGTTGCCGAAGCTCGTTTTTTACGTGGATATTTCTACTTTGAATTGGTACGCAACTTTGGCGGCGTACCTTTGATGACTAGTTTCTCGGATCCGGCAGATGTACAGGGAATCACCCGTTCTTCTGCTGAGCAAATCTATGCATTCATCGAAGAAGATTTGTCGGCAGCAGCAGAAATATTGCCAGAACGTAGTGAATCTGAAATTGGACGCGCTACTCGTGGTGCCGCTTTAGGTTTATTAGGAAAAGTGTACCTGTACCAAGAAAAATGGCAAGAAGCTCATGATGTGTTAAAAACCGTTATTGACAGTAAGCAATATAAATTGATGGAAAACTTCGGAGATGTATGGAGCATTGATAAGAACAACAACGAAGAAAGTCTGTTCGAAGTACAATATGCCTACCATGAAACACTTGCTTTAGGCGGTGCATTAACCGTAGTTACTGGAGCACGTAACGGTCCCGGTGACGGATGGAGTTGGTGCCAACCTACAGCAAATTTGGAACAAGCCTATATTGATGCAGGCGATACAGAACGTTTGAAATGGACAATCATCAAGACAGGTTGTACAGAAATCGCTGGTGAAGATAATTTTGATGTGTTCGTACAGAATAGTAAAGAAATGGCTAATTACGACAAATACATCGAACAATACGGTTGGGACGAAAACTGTTACATCATTGACCCGGCACAACATAAGTCAGCACGTATTATCCGTAAATATTTTGTTCCATACAACAAACGACCGGCAGTATACAATATCGACAAAATTCCTTTGGATCACCGCATCTTGCGTTATGCCGATGTTTTGTTGATGTACGCTGAAGCTTGCAATGAATTAGGACAAGATAGTGAAGCACAAAATGCCTTGAATGAAGTCCGTGGACGTGTAGGATTGCCTGATGTAACTTCTACAGGCCACCAGCTTCGTGATGCCATCCGCTTGGAACGCCGCTTGGAACTTGCTTTTGAACAAAACCGTTTGTATGATATCCGCCGCTGGAAAGACGATAGCGGTCAACCAGTTATCGCCAGCATTTTGGGTCCGAACGGAACTTTTGTACAATGGAATATGAATGAAGCTACCCGTGACCGTTACGAGTGGGAAAACCAAGGTGAAAACAGCAATAAAGGTATTACATTTGATGTAAACCGTGACCTTGTATTCCCAATTCCATTGTATGAAATAACTATGTCAAACGGTTCAATCACACAAAATCCTGGATGGAATTGATTTTATAAATATCAATTAGTGTAGGGGCAGACCTCTCCCCTACACTAATTAAAGATATCTATATTCATTTTCAATAGGTAATAAATATTATTTCAAATCATGCATCGGACATAGAAGTATACGGAGAATAAAAAACTTCGTGCTGCTAATTCCGATAAATAAAGTTAAAGTATAAACCTAATTTATACAGAAACTAATCTCTAACATTATATTATATGCCGCGGGTAGTCCTGCCGATTATCCGCGGCATTTTATTTTAATAAAAAAACGTATCATGAAACTCAAACAACTTCTCTTTTCAATCCTCTTATTCAATTTTTCTGCGTGCAGTGATGCCGAAACCACTCTGTCCCAAGAAGAGGAAGGAGGCCAAGACACTCCAACGGCAAGCGTTACGAAAACAGTGACCATTGATGCCGGACAAACCTTTCAAACCATAAAAGGCTTTGCCGCATCCGACTGCTGGGCTCCTGCATTCGTAGGCAAATATTGGACAAACAACCGGAATGAAATTGCCGAACTGCTCTTCTCGTCTGAAATTGCCGACGGACAACCCAAAGGTATCGGACTTTCAATGTGGCGTGTCAATATGGGAGGAGGAAGCATGGAACAAGAAGATGCCAGCGGCATTTCAAATGTTTCACGCCGTGCCGAATCGTACCTGAATGATGACTTGACTTTAGACTGGACCCGTTGCGAAGGACAACGCTATTTCATGGAACAGGCAAAAGAATTAGGTTGCGACCAATTTGTATTGTTCAGCAATACTCCGCCCGTGCAATATACGAAAAACGGCAAGGGATTCTCATCGGAAGGAAATAAATCGAACCTAAAAGAAGACTGTTACGACGACTTTGCCAACTATATGGCAGACGTAGCCTCACATTATCAAAGCGAAGGATACAACATCACGCATATCTCCCCCATCAATGAACCGCAATTCAGTTGGAACGACGGCGGACAGGAAGGAAGTCCATGGACAAACGATGAAGCCGCACACCTGATACGTGAATTGGATAAAGCACTGACGGAGCACAGCCTTTCCACCGACATCTTGCCCGGAGAAGCAGCCGAATGGACCTATCTTTATACAATCAAAGACGACGAGAACCGCAGCAAAGTATTGGAAGCTTTCTACGAACCAAGCTCATCGGCTTACATCGGCGACCTGAGCCACGTAAAGAAATTAATCGGCGGACACAGTTACTGGACCGACAGCACATGGGACGGTATGCGCAACACCCGCCAACGCATGGCACAAGCGGCAGCCCAATACGGACTGGAAGTATGGCAGACCGAATGGAGTATGCTGGGAGACAACTACAGTTCTACTGAATTTGGAAGTTACGACACTGCTACAACCATGGATATCGCCCTCTATATGTCGCGTGTCATTCACAACGACTTGACTGTAGCTGGAGTGACTTCATGGAGTTATTGGACTTCAATGGATATCTCGCAATGGGGACAAAAAGACCGTTTCCTGCTTATCTCATTGGTGCCGAACGGCTGGACCGGTGACGGAGGCGATACGGGATTGTTGCGCAACGGAGGAAGCTACGAAGCCATGCCTACCCTTTGGGTATTGGGCAACTATAGCCGCTTCATCCGTCCGGGTTACCAGCGCATCGCACTCAGCCTGAACGAATCGCTCAACTTCTTCGGCTCGGCATGGATTTCTCCGGAAAAAGACAAAATCGTTGCCGTATATACCAATTATTCGAACAAAGGCATCCGCCTGAGCGAAACCCGTCAAGGCTGGAACGGCGAAATAACCGCTATCAAGACTTACACCACTACGCAAGACAAAGACTTGGTAGAGAAATCATACGCACCGGATAAAGAAGTGGTCTTAGACGCAGAAAGTGTAACGACTGTAGTATATACATTGAAATAAGTTCTTATCTTTGTAAAAGGATGTTTTTATAGCACACAGATGACACGGAAGTACACACCGTCAGTCGAGGATGCATCAAAACAAAATCAGCTTTCATTTTGTCATCCTGAACGCAGTGAAGGATCTCAGGAACAGATGCTGATGCGCATGAGATTCTTCGCTACGAATGACATTACTTTTTGATAGTCTATTTTTATTTTGATACACCTCCAACAGAGTAACAGGTATTTTTTCTCTGTGATACACTGTGTCCTCTGTGGTAAACAAACAATAAATTAAAGTATAAACCATGAAAAGCAAAATTACCCTCATTCTGATGTGCTTGTTAGCATGGATGACTTATCTCCCGCTACATGCACAAGTATCTTTTGGCAAGGCTGAGAAATTCAATGAAGGCTGGCTCTTCAGTCTATCGGATGATTCTCTAAGCCAAACAAATAACTTTGATGACAGCAAATGGCGTAAGCTCGACCTTCCACATGACTGGTCTATCGAAGGACAATTATCCCCTACTTTGGCAAGTTGTACCGGTTATTTGCCGGGAGGTATCGGTTGGTATCGCAAACATTTCGAAATCACCGATGATGCCCCGCGCCATTACATCTATTTCGAAGGTGCCTACAACCGAAGCGAAGTTTACCTGAACGGGCATCTGCTTGGCAAACGTCCGAACGGCTATATTTCATTTATGTATGACATGACTCCTTACTTAAAAGAAGGAGAAAACGTGTTAGCAGTCCGCATCGACCACAGCCGCTATGCTGATTCGCGTTGGTATACCGGCTCAGGTATCTACCGTGATGTATGGATGATTGCTGCACCGGAAACCCACTTTGCACAATGGGGAGTAGGATGGCAAGCGACTTCCATCAGCGACAAACGTGCTTCGATTGCCATAGACATGCAAGTGGAAAAACACGAGGATATTACAGGAACATTAAAAGTAAAAGCTACCTTATATAATAAGGAGGGGAAACAAGTGGCACAAAAGAGTGCCAACATCAAGGACGGGAAATCAGGCATTGCCCAACAAGATGTAACCCTAAGTGTATCGAAACCGAACCGCTGGGAGTTGGATAATCCTTACCTATACACCTTAAAGACCGAACTTTTCCATAACGGAAACAAGATTGATGAATGCGAGACCCGTGTCGGACTCCGTACCCTTCAATTCGACCCGAACAAAGGATTTGCCCTGAACGGCAACTGGATGAAGGTGAAAGGTGTCTGCCTTCACCACGACGCAGGAGTGTTGGGTGCTGTAGTGCCCAAAGAAGTATGGCAACGCCGCCTTACGAACTTAAAGAGCATCGGTGTGAATGCCATCCGTATGAGCCACAATCCGCAAGCACCGGTACTCTATGACCTATGTGACGAAATGGGATTCCTCGTCATGGATGAAGCTTCAGACGAATGGGAATTCCCCAAACGGAAATGGGTACAAGGCTGGAATGTAGGCGAACCCAGTTTCGACGGGTCTTTCGATTTCTTCGAAGAATGGATTGAACAAGATGTAACCGACATGGTACGCCGTGACCGCAATCATCCGTGCATCTTCTTGTGGAGCATCGGAAATGAAGTTGACTATCCGAATGACCCGTATTCACATCCGGTATTAGACGGCACAACCATCAACCAACCCATGTTCGGCGGCTATAAACCTGATGCACCCGATGCGATGCGTATCGGAAAAATAGCCAAACGACTTGCCGCTTGCGTACGTAAGATAGACACATCCCGCCCGGTAACCGGTGCTTTGGCTGGAGTCGTAATGTCTAACCAGACTGAATACCCCGAAGCAGTAGACGTAGTAGGATATAACTACACGGAAAACCGTTACGACGAAGACCATACCACTTATCCCGACCGCATCATCTATGGAAGTGAAACAGGAGTAGGTTTCGACGCTTGGCTTGCAGTACGGGATAAGGATTTTATCTTCGGACAATTCATCTGGACCGGTACCGACTATTTAGGAGAAGCCGGACGCTGGCCCTCACGCGGACTTTATACAGGCTTGCTTGATTTCGGCAGTTTCCCAAAACCACGCGGACACTTCCGCGCTTCACTGTGGTGTGAAAATCCCGTTACCTACATAGGTACTTATCCCCTACGGGAAGGGAAAAACTGGATTTCGCAAGACGCATGGGACATTTGGAACTATGAGCCCGGTCAACAAATACGGGTAGTCTGCTATACCAACGCACCTCAAGCCCGCCTGTTATTGGACGGTAAAGAAGTAGGAGCAATGAAACCTTACGATGACAAGACCGGCATCATTTATTGGGATATTCCGTATCAAGCCGGAGAACTGAAAGCCGAAGGATGTGACGCAAACGGCAATGTATTGTCGCACTATTCCATCACTACTTCTGGACGTCCGTATGCCCTGCGTGCCAGCGTAGACCGCGAGACCTTATCTCCTAACAAAGCTACAGCCCACGTAACAATAGAAGTAATTGACGAGAAAGGGACTGTAGTCAAGTTAGGCGACAATGACATCACCTGCCACATTGAAGGTCCCGCTAAATTATTGGGATTGGAAGGCTCGGACAACAGTGACATGAGCGATTATACCGACAATCATCACCGGGCTTATCACGGCAGGTTATTGGCTTACGTGCAGACTACAGGAGAAAAAGGAGAAATCCGTATCAAATTCACGTCTCCGCTCCTGAAAGCTGCCGAAGTGACACTGAAAGCTGAATAATGAATATTTTTAAGGGTCTGTGTCAAAATAAAAT
This sequence comes from Bacteroides sp. An322, assembly GCF_002161765.1. Classification (GTDB taxonomy): domain Bacteria; phylum Bacteroidota; class Bacteroidia; order Bacteroidales; family Bacteroidaceae; genus Phocaeicola; species Phocaeicola merdavium. The sequence goes on from NZ_NFIN01000007.1 coordinate 71,826, forward strand.
TTGACTATCAAAAAGCAATGTCATTCTGCAAAGCGAAGAAGCAACGTTCAACGAAGCCAATCTCGCATGCATCAACTTCTGTTTCCAAGATTCTTCACTTCGTTCAGAATGACAAATGATTATTATTTTGAGACAATCTTTTAATTAACACATCGTTACCTATGAAACATTTGACTCTGTTTGCTTGTTTGTTTTGCATATTGGAATGCTGGTCACAAACTTATACCGTAAAACGCTTAGGATTGGAAGACGGGTTATCCAATAACTATGTCGTAGACATTGCGGAAGACAAAAACGGTTACTTATGGTTTGCCACCGAAGAAGGATTAAACAAATTAGAAGGAACTGAATTTACGGCATTCTATAAAACAGAGAAAAATGAAATAGGAATAACGGGTAATGAACTAAATTGTCTATTGGATGACCCACAAGAAAATATTTTATGGATTGGAACCCAACGGGCAGGACTGAACGCTTTCAATTACGAAACCAATACATTCACTATCTACCGGCACGATGACAACAATCCAAACAGTTTAGCAACGGATGACGTAACAGGCATCTTTCCGGCTAAAGACGGCAATTTATGGATTACGACTTACTGGAAAGGCGTAGACTATTTAGACAAAAAGACAGGAAAATTTATTCACTACAATAAAGAAACAATCCCTCAATTATCTGGCGATCATGTTTGGACTGCTTTAGAAGACGGAAAAGGCAATCTTTATATCGGACACCGCAACGAAGGGCTGACCATCTTGTCACTAAAGACCAAACAAGTGGAAAACTTCAGGCATGACGCACAAAAACCGGAATCACTTCCCGGAAATGAAGTTCTTTGCATTTATCAAGACCAAACCGGAGGTATTTGGATAGGTACAAACAGAGGGCTGGCTTTATTCAATCCAGAACAAAAAAATTTTGTCCGCTTCGGAACATCAGGCAACCCATTGTCTAACGCCATCTATGACATCCGCCAACTTAACGACAAGCAATTATGGATAGCCACGGAATTTGGAGGAATTGCTATCTTAGACCTCTCACAACATTTCTTCTCTTCATCTAAGCAGACTGAATTCCGCTTTATTACCAAAGGAGATGATGAATATACATTAAGCAGCTCCACTGTACGTTGCATTTTCCAAGATTCGTATGATAACATTTGGGCAGGACTTTGGGGAGGAGGCATCAACTTCCTCAGCAACAACACGACCTTATTCAATACTTACCACTATTCCAAAGAACTGTCAGAGAGCAATCTGACAAATCCCGTCGCCAGTGCCGTATGCATTGACCACGAAGGTAAATTATGGGTAGGCACAGACGGAGGAGGAATCAACGTATTAGAAAAAGGGAAACGAATTGCCGTTTATTCTGACAAGAAACAAAATGGCAATGCCAATTCCATACAAACAGCCTATTGCGATTCGCAAGGAAATTTATGGTTCGGACTTTTCCGTAAAGGCATCATATATTATGACAGCAACCGAAAATCCTTTGAACAAATATTACCTTCCGATCTCAGAAACATGGATGTCCGTTCCATTTTCGAAGATACAAACGGACTTATGTGGATAGGAAGCAGCAACGGTATTTACCAAATTGCAAGAGATTCAAAAACAATCATCAAACACATCGACATACCTGAAAATCTGGTAAGGGAAGTAACAGCCGACGCACAAGGCAGGATTTGGGTAGGAACATTCGGAAGCGGACTGTTTCTCTATTCATCTGACATGAAATTAATCGAAACATTCAATACATCAACGGGATTTACATCGAACACCATTAATCACATCTATGAAGACTCAAAAAAGAATCTATGGATAGCCACCGGAGACGGCTTGGTTTGCTTTACCTCATCTTCAGAATTAAAATACCGTATATACCAACGTGTTGACGGACTGAACAATATCCACATCCGCGCCATTACAGAAGACAATGCCGGAAACATCTGGTTCAGTACCAATAACGGCATCAGTTGCTTCAAGGTAAAAGAATCGGTATTTTATCATTACAATCAGAAAGACAATGTACCGCTTGCCAGCTTCACAACCCGAAGTGTATGCAAAGACCCAAAAGGCAATCTGTATTTCGGGTCAACCGACGGATTGTGCTATTTCAATCCAGAATCAGTCTTAGCCCCTCAAAACACTCCAAAAGCAGTTTTCATAAAACTGACAACACTCACCCCGCTTTCTTCCCAAGAAGACAAAGGGAACATGTATCAACTTACCAACCAAAAAAACATTGTACTTAAACATCAAGAAAACAATTTCAGTATTTCTTTCTGTATTCCCAATTATGCATTGGCTGAGCAAGTGGAATACGCATATATGTTAAAAGGATTCAATGACTCATGGTATACCTCTACAGAGGAAAATAATATCACATTCAGAAATCTTCCTTACGGACAGTATAAATTAATGATTAAAACCAGAATACGCAACCAAGAATGGTCTGATGAAATTTCTACATGCAACATCGAAGTCATGCCTCCTTTCTGGCTGTCATGGGTAGCCAAACTGATTTATACAATCATCGGAATCATTATACTTTGGGCATTACTGAATGCTTACAAACGTAAAATCAATTTGGAATATCTCTATAAATCAGAGAAATGGAACCATGAGCAAGAACAACAACTGAACAACGAGCGATTGCGTTTCTTTACGAACATCACACATGAACTACGCACTCCGCTTACACTGATTATCGGTCCATTAGAAGACATGATGGAAGGCAATACCCTCACAGAGAAGGACAAACACCGCATCAATGTCATCCGGCAAAGCGCAATCCGCCTGCTTGACTTGGTCAACCAAATACTTGAATTCCGCAAAACAGAGACTCAAAACAAAAAGTTATGCGTATGCAGAGAAAATATCGCTGCTTTGGTTTATGAAATCGGACTTAAATACAAAGAACTGAACCAAAATCCGCACATCAACATACAAATCCAAACAGAGGCAGAGGAAATGGTGCTGTACTTCGACAAAGAGGCTTTGACAATCATTCTGGACAACCTGATATCCAATGCTTTGAAATATACAGAAAAAGGACAAATTACCATCAATGCCCAATGGATAGAAGAACAAGGTACACGTTATCTAGAAATTGATGTGGCTGACACCGGATATGGCATCAGCCCGGAAGCCATCACACACATTTTCGACCGCTACTATCAAGAAGGAAGCGAGCATCAAGCTTCAGGCACAGGCATCGGACTGGCATTGGTCAGAAACCTGACAATCCTGCACGAAGGAAAAATTGAAGTAAAAAGCAAACTTAATGAAGGTACCATATTCCAACTCCGTTTAGTTGCAGCCAATACATACCCTTCTGCCCTTCATCGAGATAATGAAAAAGAAAATACACAAAATACGCTTCCTCAGCCATCGGTATCCAATCAAGAGCAAACGGATAACACACGCCCCGTTATTCTGATAGTGGAAGACAACAAAGACATTCTCGACTACATCGCCGACTCTTTTACCGACCTGTATGAAGTAAAAACTGCCCACAATGGAAAAGAAGGGGTGGAAATAGCATTGGAATGTATTCCAGACATCATTATCAGCGACATTATGATGCCTGTTATGGACGGAACAGCTTTATGTACACGATTGAAAAATGACATACGGACCAGTCATATTCCCATTATCCTACTGACAGCCAAAAACACATTAAGCGATAAAGAAGAAGGCTACCAATCGGGAGCAGATTCTTATCTGACCAAGCCATTCAGTGCTAGTCTGCTACATAGCCGCATCAATAACCTGCTGGCACAACGCAGACGACTATTCGAACGATATTCAAGCACGCCTATATCGCAAGAACAAGGAAAAGAGTTGGAAGAGAAACATACGATTTTAAGCGATTCATTAAACAAAATCGACCAACAATTTTTAGAGAAAATAACTCACGTTATCACCGAAAATCTTTCGTCAACAGAAACAATTGACATCAGTTTCCTTGCCAGCCATCTTTGCATGAGTAACTCGACTTTATACCGGAAAGTAAAAGCTTTAACCGGCATGTCAACTAATGAATACATCCGTAAAATCAAGATGCAGCTTGCCGAAAAGATGTTGTTGGAAGGAAAATACAACATTTCTGAAATCGCGTTCAAGGTAGGCATCAACAGCACGGTCTACTTCCGCCAATGCTTTAAGGAAGAGTTCGGCATCAATCCTTCCGAGTATCTGAAGAAAATAAAGCAAGGGTAAATATAAAAAAAGGATACAAAAATCGGGGAGCCTCTTTGGTCAAATAATGTTTCAATACAAATTTTAAAAAAACTTATTCGGAACAAAAAAGATAAGAAAAAGGCAAACGAAGCGTTCATATCCTGCCAGTCTGACAAAAAATCACTACCTTTGCACCTGTTTTCCTTACTTTTTAGGATTAGGCACAGATTTTGTAGGGACGAAAGAAAAGCGAAATAATAAAAATACAATATCATCATGAATACAAAAAATCAGAACGAAGAAGAAGAGTTGAAACAAAACCAGGCTGCTAACGAAGAGGCAGAAGCCCAAGCTGAAGAAACTCAAAATAAAGAAGAAGGTAACGAAAAACTGACCAACGAACAAAAGTTGGAAAAGGAACTGGAAGCCGCCAACAAGGCTATCGAAGAGCAAAAAGACAAATACCTGCGCTTGTCTGCCGAGTTTGACAACTACCGCAAACGTACCATGAAGGAAAAAGCCGAACTGATTAAAAACGGAGGAGAAAAGACCATCAGTGCCATCCTTCCGATTTTGGATGACATGGAACGTGCTTTGCAAAACGCGCAAAAGTCGGAAGACATTCAAGCCGTATGCGAAGGCATCGAACTGATATCGCAAAAGTTCCAAAAAGTGCTTGCGCAAGAAGGACTGGAGAAAATGGAACCGGTAGGAGAAGCATTCGATACGGATTTCCACGAAGCGATAGCATTGGTACCTGCCCCAAGCGAAGAGCAAAAAGGAAAAGTATTGGATTGCGTACAGACCGGATATAAACTGAATGACAAAGTAATCCGCCACGCGAAAGTTGTAGTTGCACAATAATAAAAGAGTTTGATTGACCATGGCGAAAAGAGATTATTACGAGGTATTAGGTGTTGAGAAGTCTGCCTCTGCAGACGAAATAAAGAAAGCATACCGCAAGAAGGCAATCCAGTATCACCCCGACCGGAATCCGGGTGACAAAGAAGCCGAAGGGAAATTCAAAGAAGCCGCAGAAGCATACGAAGTATTAAGCAATCCGGACAAACGCGCTCGGTATGACCAGTTCGGTTTTGCCGGAGTAGACGGAGCCGCAGGCGGAGGAGGCTTCGGAGGATTCAGCGGAGGAATGTCTATGGACGATATCTTCTCGATGTTCGGAGACATCTTCGGAGGACGAGGAGGCTTTGGAGGATTTGGCGGAGGAAGCCAGCCACGCCAGCGCCGGTACAGAGGTTCCGACTTGCGTGTAAAGGTGAAGCTGAACCTCAAAGAGATTTCTACGGGAGTGGAAAAGAAATTCAAACTGAAGAAATACGTCCAATGCTCACATTGCCATGGCACCGGAGCCGAAGGAAACAGCGGTGTGGAAACTTGTCCGACTTGTCATGGAACAGGAAGTGTCACCCGTACCCAACAAAGCATCTTCGGCATGATGCAGACCCAAACGGTTTGCCCTCAATGTGGAGGCGAAGGAAAAATCATCAAGAACAAATGTAAGGAATGCGACGGCGAAGGCATCGTTTACGGCGAAGAAGTCGTATCTGTCAAGATACCTGCCGGTGTAGCCGAAGGCATGCAAGTCACTATCAACGGCAAAGGAAATGCGGGCAAGCACAATGGTGTATCGGGCGACCTGTTAGTATTGATTGAAGAAGAGAAGCATCCGGAATTGATACGTGATGAAAGCGATTTGATTTACAACCTGTTATTAAGTGTTCCTACCGCCGCCTTAGGAGGTACGGTAGAAATACCGACCATCGACGGAAAGGCAAAAATCAAGATAGAGCCAGGCACCCAGCCGGGCAAAGTATTACGCCTTCGCGGAAAAGGACTCCCGAAACTTAATAGCTACGGATACAACACCGGCACGGGCGACTTGCTGGTAAACGTAAGTGTCTATATTCCTGAAACATTAAGCAAAGAAGAACGTCAGGCTTTGGAAAAGTGGCAAGAATCGGAAAGCTTCAAGCCCAATATGACTTTAAAAGAAAAAATCTTCAAGAAATTCAGAAGCTTGTTCGAATGAGATTTCAATAAAACGCAAAGACGCAAAAGCGCAAAGAAATAAAAAATAAAAACGTTGCGCTTTTGCGTCTCTGCGTTTAACCCAATGAGGTTAATCTATGAGAATGTGCGTGAATCTGCGTTAACGCATCCGCATCTATACACAAATATGCTTATCTTTGAACTCGAAAGACAAAACGGGAATGTATTATGAAACGCTTAGGACTGATGATAATTTTAATAGGATTCGCTTTTTCCGCGATTCATGCGCAAACGGAACAACAAAACACGCTTGAAACGGAGAAAACCGATGTGGCTTCTCCCGAAATGGTATTATCGGAAGACAGCCTGAGCGTGCCGTTGGCATCTCCCGTTTCATTCTCGAATCCGTTGCGTCCTTTCGGCATGTACGGCATCACCCCATTCGATTACAATTTCGCCACATGGGAATTGCACAAAGGCTTCAATGCTTCTATCGGATTGAATGTGACATTCAGCCCAAGCAAATGGGCACCGTCGGGAGTCGGATTCGGACAAGATTTCGCGTTCATGTATGCCGTTCCGGTAAGTGACCGGTTGAGTGTAGCCGCCGGACTTTATGCAACCAACATGGATTGGGGATTCCTGCGCTATCGCAATGTAGGCTTTGCCGGAGTCGCCGCATACCGTTTGACTGATAAAATCAGCATTTATGCATACGGAAACAAATCGTTTATGCCTAATCGTCCGGGGTATTTCTATCCCTTGCCCAACTATACTCCCGACCGTATCGGAGGTATGGTCAACTTCAAGTTGGGCGAAAGCAGCTCGATAAGCATCGGTGTAGAAGAGCGGAAAAACGATTATCCGTGGTGGTATTAAAATGTATAAAACGATGAATTACCAAGAAACCCTTACCTATTTATATACAAGCGCTCCCCTATTCCAGCAAGTAGGAAAAGACGCCTACAAAGAAGGACTGGAAAACACGTATGCTCTCGATGAATATTTCGACCATCCGCACCAGAAATTCCATACCATTCATGTAGCCGGCACAAACGGAAAAGGCTCTTGTTCGCATACGCTGGCAGCCATCCTTCAATCGGCTGGCTATCGGGTAGGACTTTACACTTCCCCCCATTTAGTCGACTTCCGCGAACGGATACGCATAAACGGCATTCCGGTTCCACAAGAATTTGTCATCGATTTTGTAGAGAAGCACCGCGCTTTCTTCGAACCTTTGCATCCGTCTTTCTTCGAACTGACCACGGCTATGGCTTTCCTCTATTTTGCCCAACAACAAGTGGACGTAGCGGTTATCGAAGTAGGATTGGGAGGCCGATTGGACTGCACCAATATTATCCAGCCCGATTTGTGCGTAATTACAAACATAAGTTTCGATCATACTCAATTCTTGGGAAACACATTAGAGAAAATTGCTTCGGAAAAAGCAGGCATCATCAAGCCCCATACTCCGGTAGTAATTGGTGAAACCACACCCGAAACCAAACCCGTATTCCTTAAAAAAGCCATTTCAGTCAATGCCCCGATTGTGTTTGCCGAAGAAGAAAAACGATTGCGCCAAGCCGATTGGGACGAGAACGGCAATCATATTTACCAAACTGCGGACTATGCCGACCTGAAAGGCGAACTGGGAGGCTTGTGCCAAGAAAAGAATACCAATACCCTTCTGTCCGCTATCCATCAACTGAGACAAACCGGATACCGTTTCACCGAATCTGACGTACGGAACGGATTTGCCCAGGTATGCGAACTGACCGGATTGAAAGGACGCTGGCAACGATTGGCAAGCCAACCAACCGTAATATGCGACACGGGACATAACGTAGGAGGCATCCAATACATCGTCAAACAATTATCCTATCAACATTATCAACGGTTGCACATCGTAATCGGTATGGTTAATGACAAAGACATTAACGGTGTACTCACCCTCTTGCCTACCGATGCAGCTTATTATTTTACCCAAGCCAGTGTCAAACGTGCCTTGCCTGCCGAAGAGATGAAAAAGCAAGCCTCAGTTCACGGACTTCAGGGAAATGCCTATCCTACAGTAAAGGAAGCATTACAAGCGGCATTGGCTCAAGCAGATAAAGAAGATTTCATTTTTGTCGGAGGAAGTAGCTTTATTGTTGCCGATTTATTAACTACATGTTATACTTCATGAATTATTTAACTAAATTGCTTGTATATCTTGAATAAAATCTTTTTATTTGCATACATTTATTGTTGTAACATCAAAAAAGAAAGATATACAAGATCATGATTAACACATTTTATTATGAAAACAATCTCTGCGGACTGAAACGCAGCGATTTTCAACGTACCATAGACGGTAAAGACGTTGATTTATTCATTCTGAAGAATGACAATGGTGCCGAAATGGCAATTACAAATTATGGGGGTGCCTTATTGGCTATTATGGTGCCGGATAAAGACGGAAACCTTGCGAATGTCATCCAAGGGCATGATACGTTAGACGGGGTAATCCATAGTCCGGAAGCTTTTTTAAGCACCCTAATCGGACGGTATGGGAACCGTATTGCCAAAGGGAAATTCCAATTAGGCGGAGAAGAATACCAGCTGACTATCAACAACGGACCGAATTCGCTCCATGGAGGTCCTACCGGATTCCACGCCCGCGTATGGGATGCAGAACAAACCAGCAAACAAAGTGTTACACTTCGTTATTTATCCAAAGACGGCGAAGAAGGATTCCCCGGAAACCTCAATATACAAGTGATTTACACCTTCACTAACCAAAATGAATTCATTCTGACTTATACGGCAACAACCGACCGCACGACTTTAGTCAATCTTACTCACCATGCATTCTTCAGCCTTTCGGGGATTGCCAATCCGACCCCTAGCGTAGAAAACAACATTCTTACTATCAATGCAGACTTTTATACTCCAATAGACGAAGTATCTATCCCTACTGGAGAAATCCTGAAAGTTGCAGACACCCCTATGGACTTCCGTACTCCGCATACGGTAGGAAGCCGCATCAACGAACCGTTCCAGCAATTAATTAACGGAACCGGATACGACCACAACTATGTGCTCAACAAAGAAGAAGCAGGTACATTGACTTTTGCAGCTAAATGTGTAGAGCCTGAAAGCGGACGTTCGCTCGAAGTTTATACAACCGAACCAGGCGTACAAGTATATACAGCCAACTGGCAAAGCGGTTTCAGCGGATGGCATGGAGCCACTTTCCCGGCACGTAGTGCAATCTGCTTCGAAGCACAACATTTCCCCGACACGCCGAACAAAGGACATTTCCCGTCTGCTGTTCTGAATCCGGGCGAAACCTACCATCAAGTAACCGTATACAAATTTGGCGTAGAAAAATAACTTAATTTACTAACCTCTTAATATACAACCATGAATCAACAAAAACAGAACGGTAATCTCATCGCAATCATCACCATGTTTTTCCTTTTTGCGATGATCTCTTTCGTTACCAATCTTGCCGCCCCGTTCGGCACTATTTGGAAAAACCAATATGCGGGAGCTAACACATTAGGCATGATGGGGAACATGATGAACTTCCTCGCTTATCTGTTTATGGGTATTCCGGCAGGAAACATGCTGGTGAAAATCGGATATAAGAAAACTGCTCTTATCGCAATGGCGGTAGGTTTCTTAGGATTGTTTACCCAGTATCTTTCAAGCTTGATAGGAGCTGATGTAGCAGTATTCAGCATGGGCGAATACAGCATCAAACTGAACTTCATCATCTATTTGCTGGGCGCGTTTATCTGCGGTTTTTGCGTATGTATGCTTAATACAGTCGTAAATCCGATGCTGAATCTGTTAGGCGGTGGAGGTAATAAAGGCAACCAGCTGATTCAAGCCGGCGGTGCCTTGAACTCTTTGTCAGGTACACTGACCCCGTTGTTTGTCGGTGTATTGATTGGAACCGTTACGCCTGAGACTGCTATGTCCGACGTGACTCCTTTGCTTTTCATCGCCATGGGCGTATTCCTCCTTTCCTTTATTGTTATTTTGTTTGTGGCTATTCCCGAACCCCACTTGCATAAAGGAAATGTAAAAGAAGAAAAGTTCAGCCACAGCCCGTGGAGTTTCCGCCATACGGTATTAGGTGTTTTCGGTATCTTCGTTTATGTAGGCATCGAAATCGGTATTCCGGGTACGTTAAACTTCTATTTAGCAGACGCTTCGGATAAAGGGGCAGGCATTTTGTTCAATGGCGCGGCTATCGGTGGAGCCATTGCCGCTATTTATTGGCTGCTCATGTTGGTAGGACGTCTTACGAGTACCATTATCAGTGGAAAAGTTTCTACCCGCACCCAGCTGATTACAGTATCTGCTACAGCTATCCTTTTCATTGTCTTCGCTATCTTTATTCCGAAGAATGTAGGTATCAACGTACCGAAAATCGTTTATGACCCGATTGCCAAGACCTCTGAAATACTGACAGAAGCCAAAGTTCCAGAGGCTACAATCAGTGCGATTATCGCTGACCCGTCAGGTGCAAACCTGCAACAACACGAAGCGGAATTGGCTCAAGCCAACTTGAAATTGTCGGACATCGAAGGTTCATTGAAGACTCCGAAAGTACCGGTGAGCGCTTTGTTCCTCGTACTTTGCGGCTTGTGCACATCCATTATGTGGGGAGGAATCTTCAACCTTGCCGTAGAAGGATTAGGAAAATATACTGCCCAGGCATCCGGTATCTTCATGATGATGGTTGTGGGCGGAGGTATCTTCCCGTTGCTGCAACAAGTCATTTCCGACTCAATTGGCTATATGGCAAGTTATTGGCTCATCGTTGCGATGTTGGCATACCTGCTGTATTATGGACTGATAGGATGTAAAAACGTCAATAAAGACATTCCAGTAGACTAAATTATTTATTAACCCTTTAATTATAAAATACCATGGATATAGATTTTGTAAGAAGCCGCTTCATCAAACACTTTGATGGAACAACAGGAGCTATTTATACTTCACCGGGACGTATCAACCTCATTGGCGAACATACTGATTATAACGGCGGATTCGTATTCCCCGGTGCAGTAGACAAAGGCATTACTGCCGAAATCAAGCCTAACGGAACCGATAAGGTTTGCGCTTATTCAATCGACCTGAAAGATTACGTAGAATTTGGCTTGAAAGAAGAAGATGCTCCAAAGGCAAGTTGGGCACGTTACATTTTCGGTGTATGCCGCGAAATGATTAAACGTGGAGTAGACGTAAAAGGTTTCAATACTGCATTTGCAGGCGATGTTCCATTGGGAGCAGGTATGTCATCTTCTGCAGCACTCGAATCTACCTTTGCATTTGCATTGAACGATTTGTTCGGTGAGAATAAAGTTGACAAGTTCGAATTGGCTAAAGTCGGTCAGGCTACAGAACACAACTATTGCGGTGTAAACTGCGGTATCATGGACCAGTTCGCTTCTGTATTCGGTAAAGAAGGACATTTGATGCGTCTGGATTGCCGTTCACTGGAATACAAGTATTATCCGTTCCATCCGGAAGGCTATCGTTTGGTTTTGGTTGATTCAGTCGTAAAACACGAATTGGCGTCTTCGGCTTACAACAAACGCCGCCAAAGCTGCGAAAATGTAGTAGCCGCTATCAAGAAGAACCATCCGGAAGTGGAATTCTTGCGCGATTGCAACATGGATATGCTGAACGAAGTGAAAGCAAACGTATCTGAAGAAGACTACAAGCGTGCGGAATATGTCATCGAAGAAATCCAACGTGTATTGGATGTCTGCGATGCTTTGGAACGTGGCGACTATGAAACCGTAGGACAAAAGATGTTCGAAACTCACCACGGCATGAGCAAGCTGTATGAAGTAAGCTGCGAAGAACTCGACTTCCTGAACGACATCGCTTTCGATTGCGGCGTAACAGGCTCGCGTGTCATGGGCGGCGGATTCGGCGGATGCACCATCAACTTGGTTAAGAACGAGTTGTATGAAACATTCATCACCACTGCCAAAGAACAGTTCAAGAAGAAATTCGGACGTTCACCCAAAGTATATGACGTAGTTATCAGCGACGGTTCACACCGCGTTTGCTAAGGACCGATAGTAAATTAACTTCATAATGAGGCTGTGTCAAAATAAAATTTGATATAGCCTCATTATTTTTTACTCAAACCGTTAATAAGGTATAAATAAGAGAATGCAGCAGAATAAAAGCATTATTTTTCAGTATCAATATAGCGATATATAGATATTTATTTCTAATTTTGTAAAAGAATGATTGTACGACTTACTACCAGAACTGCCTATGCCCCCAATGGCATTAAAGCAGATAAACAAGTACATACCCAAAAGAGTAAGGAGGAACAGCAATGATACAGAATCTTGACGTTTTCCTATGGGGAAATAAAGTATCGAATAGAGAAATTAGATGACAGCTGATTTAACGCTATTCCTTTCTGAATATTTGTCAGGCGGCAACTGACAAAAATGCATACGGCTTCGATGGCAAACAAAGCCTGCTTCGTTCGTCTTCGAAGCAGGCTTTGTCAGTTATTGAAGCCAAGTCCGTTTTCAATCCCAGTTACAAGACTCTTTATTTCATTTCCCGTAATGTTTGAGACAGCCTCTTTATGTATGATTATCTTTTCTATTAGAGGTTTCCGAAGTTATGGTTTCATCAAACAATCTGTGTCTCTGTATTTATTTTTCAGCCATAAATCAGAGATTAAAATATTTTTCAACCATATCCTTGAGCTGATGCGGGGATAGATTTGCGATTCCAACCGATTCTATAAGTGAAAACTCTTCCTTATTTTTACCTATAACAAACTTCCGTTCCCGACCGTCTATTTCGGCAAGCAAATGAAAGTTTCCCTTATATGCTTGCTCCACACGGATATTCTTTACGACATGTCCGTTTATTAAGACTTCGAATGTACGGGTTATTTCTTCCAACTCTCCCCAGGATTTCAAATGACCGACTATGGTAGTTTCCACACGCCCTATCCATTGCTCTGCCACACCACATTGAGTAGCAACCGTGCGGAATTGTTTTAAAGCATTAACAATATCCCGTATGATTGCATCAGGCCGACGTATGCCATTGTCTTTAGCAAACTGAATAACATCATCGCGCGTAATATCCCGAAGTTTTGCCCTAATATACATGCAATGTTCTTCATTGGGCAAAAATCCTCCGCTGTCAACGATATAAGTCATATCGTATGCCGGAGACAAACGCCACGCACCATCCTCACTCATAACAAATGAAAAATTCTTATTATGGTCGTCCGTGTTGTTTGCCAAGACATTAAAGACCATCCTGCGGAATACCTCATTACAATCAGTTTCAGGCAAATGGAGCTTGCGGCACACTGCAATCAATTGTTCGTAACTATCCGCATCGGGACTAACAGCAGCCAAAGTTTGTATGTGAACCTTCTTGCCATCCTTACGGTCAAAGCGTTTGGTCATGAAATGATTATTCCCATCCACCTGATATAATTCCGAAGGCATCATATTGATGCCTGCCATAGTAGCCAATTCATAATAAGCCATTTCCAACTCTGCCGAACAATAGTGTGAATTACCAAATTTAACCAAGAAGTAATCAAAATCCTCCAAGCCGGAAATCTGCCCGCTACGTATCTCTCCATTCTTCCGATTAATGGCAACAATGGCTTTAGGTTGACGCCCACCAGCAGAAGTACCAACCGTAAGCAAAGACTGCATTGTAATTGACTCTTCGGGCAAGATTCTGGCATTTGCCCTTTCCGTAAATATTCGTTCCGCTAAATTGGCTAACGACTTAATATCTATCTTTTCCGCCTTGCGTTCTCTCGAAACCTCAGGCAAAAACTCCAAGGCTCCCATTCCACGTTTCCCTATAAATGAAAGCTTGTCAAGAGGAGTAATATCTGCATTGGACAGGTGATTCTGTTGACGCCACAAATCAAACAATTGATTTCCCCAAGCGTCAGGCAACGAATCGGCAACGAACGATGGCAACTTTTGATAGATTTTGGCATCTTCTCCCCAAATAGGTGTAAGTCCTCTTACTCCATTAATAGGTGCTACCAACGGAAATATATCCAAGCCTTTCTTTAAGAAGACCGGATTATACATAAAGTAAGATAACCTGCGTCTGCCATCCCAAGCTAATCTGCCAATTTCTTCACCCCAAAGAATCACTTTTAGAGACTGTACCATAAGTTTATGCTATTTAGAATGTCTGACACGTTGCGCCTTTTTATCATCCTTACGCATCAGATAAGGAGATTCAGGCAGTTCGGGAAGAATATAATCTATTGTATTAATCTGTCCGACTGTTTTTAGCAACACAATAAATGTTGACAAGGAAATGTTACCGGCTGTACCATTCTCAAATTTATGGATGGTTGTAAGCCCGATACCTGATTGCTCCGAAACGTCTTTTTGAGTAAGATTGCAACGTATTCTGTATTCTTTAAACCGAGTACCCAACAGTCTGACAAGCTCTGGAGTGGAGTATTCATAAAAATCTTTCATATCATCTGCATTTATATATCACTATAATGATAATTAAGCGTGTAATTACCCATTAACTTTCACCATAATGAAGATTATAAATGCAAATATACAGAATTTACTTGAAGCAAACTATTTTTCTGGGAAAAGTTTAATAATCAAACGACAATAATTGATTGACGGCTCTTTCATTTAAAATGCTACGCATTAGCCAAATACCTGTAGGGGCAGGGTTTGCCTGCCCGAATGCGTCCACAGATATATCCGTTGATGTATCAGGGCGGGCAAACCCCGCCCCTACGGTTAAATGGAAGAGCCGTAACCTCAATAAAGCTTTATTCGAAACGGATGGAACGTGCCGGAAGAATACAGCTGATGAGATAAGAAGGCCCGACCAACATCCATACGGATACAACCAATGTGCCTATATTCAGCAACAGCCATATCCACACATTCAACTCGATAGGTACAGCATCGATGTAATATACCGCAGGATCTAATTTTATCGGATGAAAGAAGTATTGCACACCGCAACAAGCCAACGCTAAAACATTCCCCCACAACATGCCTTTGCGGATTAAAAACACGGCAAGCGTCAGAAACACCTTACGGACAGATGTATTATCCGCCCCCAAGGCTTTCAAGACACCTATCATATTGGTGCGTTCTAAAATAATGATAAGCAATCCGGATATCATGGTGAAGCCTGCTACGCCTACCATCAGAATAAGAATCACCCACACATTGACATCCAACAAACCGAGCCAGGCAAAAATCTGAGGATAAACCTCTTCTACCGTTTGCGAATAATATTTTCCTCCATATTTATCAGTCCGTTCATTGAAAAACAGAAGCAATTGCTCATTGGTTTCATTCAAACGGGCATAATCATCTACACTGACCTCCAATCCTCCTACCTGCCCCTCTTTCCAAGAGTTCAAACGCACCACTGTACGCAAGTCGGTCAGCAGAAACAAATCATCATACGAGGAAAAATTAGTCTGGTAAATGCCCGCAACGGTCAAACGGCGTGCCCGGACATTGTTTTCTACATAATAAGTATAGAGTTTATCCCCGACTTTGACGCCTAACCGGTCTGCAATAGCCTTCGAGACCAACGCTTGAGAAGAAGAAACCGAATCGGTAAAAACAGGGATTTCGCCTTCAATCAAATGACGCTGAAGAAAAGACATGTCATACTCCTGCCCTACTCCCTTCAGCACAATCCCTTGGAAATTATCGGAAGTCATAATCATGCCGGGCTTGGTAGCATAACGCTGCACATGCTTCACGCCCGGCATATCTTTCAAAATCGACATCAGGCTATCATCGCCTACAATGGGAGTCACCTGATACGACTGCGCCTCATCCAAGCTCGTAATCAGGATATCCGAGCCTAACCCGATAACCTTATCGCGCACTTCATGCTTAAATCCGATGACTACCGCCACCGAAATAATCATGACCGCCAAGCCTATAGCAATTCCTGCTATAGCGATACGGACCGCCGGCTTCGAGACACTCTTTTCGCCTTCCTCCTTGTTCTTATAAATGCGGCGCGCGATGAAAAGTTTCCAGTTCATGGTCAATCGTCTACCCGTCCGGGATAAGCCTCCAATGCTTTACGAAGCACAAACAAGGCACGCACCAAATCTTCCTTCTTCAACACATACGCCAAACGTACTTCGTTCTGACCGGCACCCGGCGTAGTATAGAATCCTGCCGCAGGAGCAAGCATGACGGTTTCGCCTTCGTAATTAAAGTCACTCAAGCACCACGCACAGAACTTCTCGCTATCGTCTACCGGCAATTTGGCTACGGTATAGAAAGCACCCATCGGTATCGGCGAATAAACTCCGGGGATGCGGTTCAGCCCGTCAATCAAGCACTTGCGCCGCTCTACGTATTCATCGTACGTCTCGCGCGTGTATTCTTCCGGTTCGTCTAAAGAAGCTTCTGCCGCAATCTGCCCAATCAACGGAGGACTCAGACGAGCCTGACAGAACTTCATGACCGCCTTACGCACTTCCTTATTCTTTGTTATCAAGGCACCGATACGGATGCCGCATTCCGAATAACGCTTCGAAACCGAATCAATCAGCACCACATTCTGCTCGATGCCTTCCAAGTGGCATGCCGAAATGTAAGGCGAGCCTGTATAAATAAACTCACGGTACACTTCGTCCGAGAACAGGAACAAGTCGTATTTCTTCACCAAGTCGCGTATCTGGTTCATTTCGCGGCGTGTATAAAGATAACCGGTAGGATTATTCGGATTACAAATCAGGATTCCTTTCGTCCGTTCGTTAATCAGCTCTTCAAACTTCTCTACCTTCGGCAAAGAGAATCCTTCTTCAATGGTAGTCGTGACCGTCCGGATAACCGCACCCGCCGATATGGCAAAAGCCATGTAATTGGCGTATGCCGGTTCGGGGACAATGATTTCATCTCCCGGATTCAAGCAACTCATGAAAGCAAACAATACAGCTTCCGAGCCGCCTGTAGTCACGATAATATCATCGGCATCCAAATTGATGTCGTACTTCTTATAATATCCTACAAGCTTCTCACGATAGCTGCGGTAGCCTTGGCTCGGACTATACTCTAAAACCGTACGGTCTATATGGCGAATCGCTTCAAGGGCCGCTCGTGGAGTGGGAAGGTCTGGCTGACCGATATTCAGGTGATATACATGAATTCCTCTCTCCTTAGCAGCTTCTGCCAACGGTGCCAACTTACGAATCGGCGACTCCGGCATTTCATTTCCTCGAATGGATATATGTGGCATAAAATATATGAATTTAAAATATGGTCGCAAAGATAAACCGAAAGAATAAAACCCGCAAACATTTCTGCCGAAATAAATGCTATCCTAACCTTAAACAGGGACTAAACTCTATCAAAAAACATAAAAACAGCCCCCTTTCTATCGGCTTTTTCAGAAAAAGCCCGTATATTCGTCCTTTGTTAATAGTCGCCTTCATTTTAACTTAATAATTATGGATTTATACTTACTTATCTTCACTACCGGAACATACAATGCAGAACAAACGTACGAGAGCCATAAAGAATTATTCATTGCACTCGAAAAACATTTCACCCTGCATTTGGTAGATTACGTAAAAGCAGAAACAATTCCTGCTAATGCATACAAGATGGTCTTCATCGGAAGCGGAGGCGTAGAAGACAAAGTAATCCAGAACTTCAGCAGTTTTTCCTATCCTATCACGATATTGACCGATGGACTGAACAACTCACTTGCCGCAGCATGTGAAGTATCGGCTTGTTTCGGATATAAAGATATGAAAGTACGCATCATTCATGGGAACGTATCCGAAATGGTAGAGCAAGTATTGATTCATCATTGCGCTTTTGCAGCCAAACGCTCGTTAAGAGGAAAACGAATTGGCGTAATAGGCACACCGGCACCTTGGCTGGTAGCCAGCCATGTAGATTACCTATTGGCAAGCCAACGCTGGGGAGTGACGTATGTAGACATTCCCATCGAAGAGGTATTCAAACGCTTCTACACCATCACCGATGATGAAATCGGTATGCAGGCCTCTATCTTTGCCAACCGTGCCAAAGCTTGTCAAGACGCAACACCAGACGACCTTTTGCGGGCTATGAGGCTCTATAAAGCTGTAAAAGATATATGCGCCGAACAGAAACTGGACGCCGTGACTTTATCCTCTAACCAATGTATCAATCAATTGAATGCCACCGGGAATGTAACCGCAGCCTTATTGACCGATGAAGGCATCCCGGCTGGGGGCGAAGGCGACTTGCAAACGATTATGACCATGCTGATGGCGTATGCCGTAACAGGCAAACCCGCATTTATGGGGAATCCTTCTTTCATCGACCGCAAACGGAACGAACTGATTTTAGCACATTGCTCCGTCCCTACAAAAATGGTAGACGAGTTCATCATCCGCGACCATTTCGAAACCGGACGAGGCATCGGCTTGCAAGGACTGATGCACGAAGGGGATATCACCTTATTTAAATGTGGCGGGGAATGCCTGGACGAATATTACGTATCGGAAGGATATCTTGTGGAAAACACCAATCTCATTTCGGCATGCCGGACTCAATTCCGCTTGAAAATGAATAAGCCGATAGACTATTTCCTCAACAACCCGATAGGGAACCACCACGTCTTGATACAAGGCCGCCATGCCGCTGCCCTACAGGAATTTATGCAACTGAACCGGTGTAAGTTGAGGGAATAAGCGAGAAATTGAGAATTGAAAATTGAGTATTAAAAATTACGGTGCCGCATGGATAATTTTCAATTTTCGATTTTCAACTTTCGATTTTTAATGTACATTTGCAAGAAATTAATCTCATAAAAAGAATACAATTATGATGCATAACTGGTTCGAATGCAAAATCCGCTACGAGAAAATAGCGGAAAACGGCATGAACAAAAAAGTGACAGAACCCTACTTAGTAGACGCGTTGAGCTTTACCGAAGCCGAATCGCGCATTATCGAAGAAATGACACCGTTTATCAGCGGAGAATTTACTGTATCGGATATCAAACGTGCCAACTATAGCGAACTCTTCCCTTCAGAAGAAGAAGCCGCCGACCGCTGGTTCAAGTGCAAGCTCTATTTCATTACCTTAGATGAAAAGAGCGGGGCGGAAAAGAAAACAGCCACCAACGTACTGGTACAAGCAGCCGACTTGCGTGACGCCATAAAGAAACTGGATGAAGGGATGAAAGGCTCCATGGCAGATTATGTAATCGCATCCGTGGCTGAAACCGCGATTATGGATGTCTACCCCTACTCTGCCGAGCCTGACGTGAAGCCGGAATTTCCAGATGCAGACAAAAGATAACGCCTAACCCACGAATCCGATTATATAACAAGCCTATGGACATTCAGACCAATCTACGAAACGTGCTTGCCGAACTCCCCGAAGGAGTCCGGCTGGTAGCTGTCTCCAAATTCCATCCTGCCGAAGCCATCGAAGAAGCATACCGTGCAGGACAACGGATTTTCGGAGAAAGCAAAGAGCAGGAATTGTCCGAGAAATACAAAGTACTACCCAAAGATATCGAATGGCACTTTATCGGACATCTGCAAACCAACAAAGTCAAATACATCGCCCCCTACATCACCCTTATCGAAGCGGTAGATTCTTATAAGCTTTTGGCGGAAATCAACAAGCAAGCCGGGAAACACGGACGGATTATCCCGTGCTTGCTCGAAATACATGTCGCGCAAGAAGAAAGCAAATACGGATTCACTCCTGAAAGTTGCAGAGAAATGTTAGCATCTGGAGAATGGAAAAACCTGAATAATGTCCGTATTGCCGGAGTAATGGGCATGGCAACCAATACCGATGACGAAACCCAAATAGAACAAGAATTCCGTACGCTAAAAGCGTTGTTCGACGAATGGAAGCAAATCTTCTTTGCCAACGAACCTTCTTTTAAAGAAATTTCAATGGGAATGTCGCACGATTACCGGATTGCCGTACGGGCAGGAAGTACATTAGTACGGGTAGGAAGTAAAATATTCGGAGAAAGAAACTATATTAAATAATACCATTATGGCACAATTGAAAACCACATTCGCAGGACTTACACTGAACAACCCGATTATCGTCAGCAGTTCAGGATTAACAGACAGTCCGGAAAAAATCAAGAAACTGGAAGAGGCAGGGGCAGGAGCAGTAGTACTGAAATCAGTATTTGAAGAGCAAATCACCCTTCAGGCTGGCGCAATGCATGGATATGGAACTCCCGAAGCCGATGACTACCTGAATGCATACATCCGTTCACATACGTTGAACGAACACATCAGCCTAATAGAGGAAACAAAAAAAGCATGTGCCATTCCCGTTATTGCCAGCATCAACTGCTATAGTGATAACGAATGGACAGATTTTGCCAAATTAATGGAGAAAGCAGGGGCAGATGCACTGGAAATCAATATTCTTTCGCTTCAGACCGAAAAAGACTACATTCCCGGAAGCTTCGAACAACGCCACATCAACATTTTGCGCCATGTGAAGAAAGAAGTGCATATTCCCGTCATCATGAAGTTAGGAAGCAATTTGACAAACCCCGTTTTCTTAATCGACCAATTGTATGCCAACGGTGCGGATGCTGTTGTACTATTTAACCGTTTTTATCAGCCAGACATTGATATTGACAACTTTACCTTCGGCAGCACAAACAGAATGAGTACCGAACAAGAACTTGCCGACCGTTTGCGTTGGACAGCAATAGCCTCTGCCACTGTGCCACAATTAGACTATGCCATATCTGGAGGAATACACAACGGCAAAGGACTTATCAAAGCTATTTTGGCGGGAGCTTGCGCTACAGAAATTTGTTCAGCCATTTATCAAAACGGTCCTGAAACTATAAAGGCAATGTTAAACGAATTGACAGAATGGATGAACTCCAAAGGCTTTCATACACTGACACAATTCAAAGCTAAAATGAATGCCAAAGCTGCAGGTGAGATAAATCCTTTCGAACGCACGCAATTCATGAAATATTACAGCAACTACACAGAATGATCTCTTTTCTTGCATTTTTAAAGAGAATGACAAAAAGCCTAAACAAGACAAAGAATTTGACCATTTCCGTTGCATAGGTAAGAATAAAAAGATATATTTGCACATTATTGCACGATTTGTGCATCAAACACATTCGAATATATGGAAAAAAGTTTCTTAGCCTTCGTAGAGCAGAGCATCAAACAGAATTGGGATTTAGACGCACTGACTGATTACAAAGGTGCTACCTTACAATATAAAGACCTAGCACGGAAAATAGAGAAGTTGCACATTCTGTTAGAAGAAAGCGGAGTCCAACCAGGTGACAAAGTCGCTATTTGCGGACGGAATAGTTCGCATTGGGGAGTGGCTTTCTTGGCTACATTGACATACGGCGCAATCGCCGTACCCATCTTACATGAATTCAAGTCAGATACGATACACAACATTGTCAACCACTCTGATGCCCGCCTGCTCTTTGTAGGCGACATGGCATGGGAAAGCCTCAACGAAGCCGAGATGCCCGCCTTGGAAGGCATTATCCTGATGACCGACTTCACCCTGTTGGTATGCCGAAGCAAGCAACTGGAATATGCCCGCGAGCATCTGAACGAAATGTTCGGACGCAAATTCCCGCGCAATTTCCGACGCGAACATGTCTCCTACCGGCGTGATGACCCGGAAGAATTAGCTATCATCAACTATACGTCAGGCACCACCAGCTTTTCGAAAGGGGTCATGCTCCCCTACCGTTCATTATGGTCGAACACTCAATTCGCTTTCGAAGTGCTCCCGCTCCAACCGGGCAACCGGGTCGTATCCATGCTTCCCATGGCACACATGTACGGGCTTGCCTTCGAGTTCTTATACGAAATCTGTTGCGGATGCCATGTCTATTTCCTCACCCGTATGCCAAGTCCGAAGATTATCGCTCAGGCATTTACCGATGTGAAGCCCCATATTGTCATCGCCGTTCCACTGATTATCGAAAAGATTATCAAGAAAAACGTGCTTCCGAAAATGGAGACATTCAAGATGAAGATGCTAATGAAGCTCCCCATTATCAACGACAAGATAAACGAAGCCGTGCGCGAACTTTTGGTGAAAGGATTCGGCGGACAATTCTATGAAATCATTGTAGGAGGAGCCGCATTCAATAGCGAAATAGAAACTTTCCTGAAAGGGCTTGACTTCCCTTATACGGTAGGCTATGGCATGACCGAATGCGGTCCGATTATCAGTTATGAAGACTGGAAAAATTTCCGTCCAGGTTCATGCGGGAAAGCTGCCCCTCGTATGGAAATACGGATAGACAGCCCAGACCCGCAATATACGGTGGGCGAAATTCTGGTGCGCGGCGATAACGTCATGTTAGGCTATTACAAGAATCCGGAATCGACCGCACAAGCCATAGATAAAGACGGATGGCTGCACACTGGCGATTTGGGAATAATGGATGCCGACGGTAATCTCTTTATCAAGGGACGAAGCAAGAATATGCTATTAGGACCATCGGGACAAAACATCTATCCGGAAGAAATCGAAGAACAATTAAATAACCTGCCTTATGTAGCGGAATGCATCGTAATCCAACAAAAAGACAACAAATTGGCAGCACTCATTTATCCAGACTTTGAAGCTGCCTACGCACAAGGCATGAGTGATAAGGATATCGAAAACCAAATGGAAGAAAACCGCACGACATTAAATGCTGCCCTTCCTTCTTATTCGCAGATATCCGTAATACGAATCTATCCGGAAGAATTTGAAAAAACTCCTAAGAAGAGCATCAAACGCTTCCTGTATCAAGACGTTAAATGAAAAGAAAGCACATGAAAACAAATATGATAGCGGCAGGATTATTTTTATTCTGCCTGCTTTTTACAACGACATCACCGCTATTTGCACAATCTCATTCACATAAGAGACCGAAAAAAGGCATCAATCTTGCCTTGAATATTACAAACAAGAAAAAGCAACCTTCACGCACATACCTGAATCTCGGTATTATTAGCAACTACAGTTGTCTGAACGGATTGGGCATCAATGCAATCTCCAGTGTCACACACTACCACACCAAAGGATTCCAACTGTCAGGGCTGACCAATATCACAGGTCTGCATACCAAAGGCTTCCAATTGTCAGGAATAGCCAATATAACAGGAAGGAATTCCAATGGAATTATCTTAAGCGGATTGATGAATGTCAATGGAGGTTCACAAAACGGATTTGCCTTTTCCGGTATTGGAAATATGACCGCTAAAAGCCAACGTGGGGTAATTATCAGCGGATTGATTAATATTGCCAATGAACGGTCCAGCGGAATGCTCCTGTCTGGCATTGCCAACGTATCAAAACAAGAACAAAGTGGGCTTATGGTAAGCGGGTTGCTGAATGCCAGTGGAGATACTGTCAGAGGGCTGCAACTTACCTCACTGCTTAATATTGCCGGAAAAGCCAATAACGGCATCCAACTTGCTGCCTTAGGCAATATAAACACTACTAACCGAGGAGCACAAATCGGAATAAGCAATTATAGTGCAGAAAATAAGGGAGTACAAATCGGCATTGCCAACATAGCTGGAGAAGGACGCAAAGGGTTACAATTCGGAATCGTCAACGTAAGTGCTGATAGTCTTTCCCACCAAATAGGGTGCATCAACATCACACCTCAAACCCGTGTCCAGCTATTAATATCAAGCGGAAATTTAAACAAGGTGAATATCGCCGCACGATTCAAGAACCGCTATACTTATACCGAACTGGGCGGAGGAGCTTATTATTTTGACCTCGACCATGATTTATCTGCCTCAGCTTTTTACCGTGCAGGACTTTATTATCCCATTCTATCCCGATTAGAAATCAGTGCCGATGCCGGATTCTACCATATTGAGACCCTTGACAACAAACACAACGGATATCCTGCACGAGTATATGCCTTACAGCCCCGACTGAATCTGGAATACCGGATTACTAAAAAATTAGGTTTCTTTGTATCAGGAGGTTATAGCTGGACCCGCCAATACAAGCATAACCATACATTTGAACGTAAAGGAACGTTTGAAGCCGGATTGGTCTTATTCTAAAAACCAATAAATAAAAAATAAGTGAAGGAGCTTGAAAGCACAAACCGACGCACACAAGCTCCTTCACTCAAAAACGGACTATTTTTTAAATGAATATCCGCAAATCGCCAATGTAGGGGCGTATCGCATACGCCCTGAATGCACCAACTTATCCACGTGGATGTTTTCGGGCGTATGCGATACGCCCCTACAGTTTATTGGGTAAATGAGGATATTCATAATTTTTTATTTGAGTTCATCCCATTTAGGAGGTTCGACATTCAACAGATTCCGTACAAAAAAATCATACCGTTTATGCTCTCCGAACCCTTCTCCCATCGTATGGTGCGCACCCGGAATTACAACCAATTCAAAATCCTTATTCGCCTTGATTAAAGCATTCACCACTTGCATCGTTGACGCAGGGTCTACATTGTCATCCAGTTCTCCTACGACCAACATCAACGGACGAGTCAATAAATGTGCATTCTCGACATTCGAACATGCCTTGTATGAATCGTCTATCGGATAACCCATCCACAATTCATTCCACCAAATCTTATCCATACGGTTATCGTGGCACCCGCAAGCCGAATAAGCCGCTTTATAAAATTCCGGATGCAACAAAACTGCATTCAACGCCTCTTGCCCGCCGGCTGAACAACCGAAAATACCTACCCGCTCAATATCCATATACGGATACTTCTGCGCTGCCGCCTTTATCCAAGCGATATGGTCTGCCAACCCCGAATCTTTCAAGTTCTTATAGCAAACCTCCTCAAATTCTTTCGAACGGAACGATGTAGTCATCCCGTCTACCTGAACCACAATAAAGCCCAACTCTGCAATGGCGGACATATAGCCGTTGAAAGGAGAAAAACTCTTCGGTACATATTGGTCGCCCGGACCAGAGTAAATGTATTCAATCACCGGATATTTCTTTGATGAATCAAAATTAGAAGGACGATAAATGATGCCCCACATATCGGTTTTCCCGTCACGTCCTTTTGCCGAGAACACTTCTGGAGCTTTCCAACCATTGGCGACAAGTTTGGATATATCCGCTTTTTCCAAGGGCATAATCACTTTGCCATTAGAAGCATTGCGAAGCACTGCCACAGGAGCTTGGTCTACCTTGGAATATACATCTACTAC
Organism: Bacteroides sp. An322; assembly: GCF_002161765.1. Lineage (GTDB taxonomy): Bacteria > Bacteroidota > Bacteroidia > Bacteroidales > Bacteroidaceae > Phocaeicola > Phocaeicola merdavium. The sequence continues at coordinate 97,260 of NZ_NFIN01000007.1, forward strand.
ATACTTATAATCAGATGAATACCAAGCCTTGTGCATACCTTCTTCCGGAGTAAGCCCTTTCATTCCTTTGCCGTCAAAACCAATCCGATAATAATGAATCAGGTACGGGTCTTCGTCTTTGTTCACACCGTTTGCCGAAAAATAAATCTGTTGGTTGGCTTCGTCTACATATTGCACCTCACGCACATACCACTCACCTTTTGTTATCTGATTAATCGGGCTGGCTGTAGCACGGTCATACAAATACAAATGATTATAATTATCACGCTCGCTCGACCAGATAATGCGTTTGCCATCGTTCAGATAACAACGGAAGATACGTGGATAATTGACGTATTTTTCTTCTTTCTCTTCAATGAGCGGACGCACACTACCATCTGCAACAGACATTTCAAGTACCCTGTAAACCTTGTGTCCCCGTTCATTGTACTCAAACGTGATGCCTTTACTATCGGCATTCCACATCGGTCCGTACAATTCATATTGATTGCTGAACAATTCGGTAGAGGGAATCAAACGCTTACCGTCTTCTACCCCAAACACACACGGCACTTTAAAAGGCAATTCATCGCCCGGCTTAGCATATTCCTGCTTATGCAATTTGGGTTGTAATTGGTCTGCCGGAGATGACTCTACATAATATACATAACGTTTCTCCGTAGGTCGGATACGGCATGCCGCCACATACTTAGAATCGGGAGACCAATAAATATAGGAGGAATAGTAATTGCCCATCGTTCCATCCTGACTTAATTGTTTCTCTTCGCCTGTTGCCACATTACGCACACAAACATTGTCATTTTTGATAAATGCCACATACTTGCCATCGGGCGAAGTGACAGGAGCGCCTTCTTTCTCGTCATCCCGTTCCATCCAATGCTTTTGTTTGGGAGGGACAGGAAGCATACCCTCATCGGTCAGCTTGCTGCGAATAATGTCAAAACACCAACGTTTTCCTTCATACACAAAACGCAAAGTATCTAATCCTTGCGACAATTGGCATCCACGAATTGGAAGTTGCATCGGATTGATCGTTTTCCCTGTACTTGCGGTGAGTGCTACAGATAGTCTCTTTTGGTCAAACAAAGGTGTGCGTTTCTTCTCTCCAGCATCTACTTTCACGTATTCTGCTCCTTCAGGAGTATTCCGCACATACCAAAAACAGTCAGTACCTTCTACCCATTGAGGAGTTACATCGCTATAAAATATTAATTTAGAACTGAATTTTTCACGTAATCCATAAGCGCGATTATAGTCTTCTATTGTACCTTGTGCCCAAGTTATACCGCTAATCAATAGAAGAGCAATTGTAAGTATAGAATATTTCATAAACTTGTTTTTACTGATTATTTATATTCGCCATAAACACAAAACACCACAGGGGCATTAATTTTAAAATATTTCCTCTGTGGTATTCTGTGTATTCAGCAATAAATCAACATATTATTTTACTTCCCATTCAAAAATACCGGAAGCATTTTTCTCTGGCAAAACGACTTCCAACTTAACAGCTTTGGTTTTAACAGGTTCGAAATCAACGATATTAGGGTCGCCTTTCTTTACGCCATAGCCATTCAAATTCTGAACCGGAGTCCAGTCACCCGAGGCATTCTTATAGTAAATCTTCCATGATTTCGGAACACGGCATCCACCCCACGGAGCATCATCAAACCAATAAACCGTAGAATTGGAAATGGTCATTTTTTCAGGGAATTCGTATGAAATCCATTCGGTTGTTCCTTCTTTCGGCCACCAGTGATAGTAGGGTATGGTACGGTCGTTCTCGTCTTTCGGCACCAGTCCGTCGGTAATGGAAGAAAGTGATGATCCTTTATGGGATGCGTCTATCTTGCTCTTTGAAGCCAATGTCGGGATAGCAGTCGGACGGGTAGCATTCACTTCATAAGGCAACCATACTTCCATGTTACCCGAACCGCGGTGTGCCCATGCGTAGTAAGGGATCAAAGTCAGTGTATGGTCTTTCGCCACAAGGCGTCCATTGTTGTCGTATTCCAAGGTTTGCGCCTGGGTCTTGATTTCGTTGATTCCATACAACAAATCAGGGTTGCTTACCACTTCAAATTTCGGTGTGCGGTTCATCAGAATGCTCAGTACATCGAAATCGTTGTCGGGCCACTCGGCGCAATATACAATCGGACCTCTTTCTATGGCGATGCGTCCACGGTCGGCTTCCACCTTATTATTAGCTTTAACCATACGCGGCTCCATATCGAAATGTACCTCTACCCGGTCGCCTTTCTTCCATTTACGGTCGATAGTGAAATAACCATGTTGCAGTTCGGCATTCATTTCCTCACCGTTTACTTTCACGCTGTATTTGGGGCGCAGTCCGTCGGTGTACATGTACAGGTCACTCGGCACGACTTGATTTTGTACCCAACCCGGTATGCGGACTTTCATAGCGAATTGTCCTGCACTATTGCGGTCTACATTTATAGTGATATCACCGTTCCAAGGATAAGAAGTGGTTTGAGACAGTTCTACTTTCTTACCTTCCACTTTCAATGTCACGTTGTTCGACATGAAGAGGTTAACATATACATTGCGGTCTTTTACGGCATATACATATCCCGGAAGCGAAGGAATGAAGCGGCAAATGTTCGACGGGCAACAAGCACATCCGAACCAAGGCTGACGCTGGTGTTGTCCCATAGACTGCAAGGGGTTAGGATAAAAAAATCCTCCACCGTCAAGCGATACACCCGAAATCAATCCATTGTAAAGCGTACGTTCCAATACATCGTAATATTTAGCATCGCCATGCAACAGGAAGAGACGGTAATTGACATAGACATTGCCGATAGCCGCGCAGGTTTCGCAGTAAGCCGACATATTAGGCAATTCGTAGTTGGCTCCGAAAGCCTCGCCGTTGCTGGTAGCACCAATACCGCCCGTAATATACAACTTCTTGCCTACAATATTATCCCAAATACGGTCAATAGCATGTACATACGAAGTATCTCCAGTCAGCGCAGCAACATCCGCCATACCGGCATACATATAAGTAGCACGTACGGCATGACCTACAGCTTCATCCTGCTCGATAACAGGCTTATGTGCCTGACTATACTCGTCACGGCGTGAAGTGTAGCCACGTTTATCAAGGAAAAATTTAGCCTGTTTCAGGTATTTTTCATCACCCGTTACGAGATACAGTTTCGCAAGTGCCATTTCAGCTATTTGATGACCCGGTACACGTACCACTTGGTTCGGTCCGTCACCTATTTCACGACATACGCAATCGGCATAACGGATAGCAATATCAAGGAAGTTGCGCTTTCCTGTAGCTTGATAATGAGCAATAGCACCTTCAATCATGTGTCCTAAGTTGTAGAACTCGTGGCTCAGTTCTTCCACTTTTTCCCAGCGTTTACTTCCTGCCCATTCGTGCGGATGTTTGGGATTCATTGTACGAGAAGTATACAGATAGCCGTCAGGCTCTTGTGCAGCAGCAACAATAGTCAACACACTATCAATATACTTCTCTAATTTCTTGTCAGGATAAGTTTGGAGCAAATAACTGGCGCCTTCAATTGTTTTATAAACATCGGTATCATCGAAAGACAATCCGCCCACTTTAATGGTGTCACTTGGATGGGCAGCCATTTCAAAATTCCTATAACGCCCCGTTTCCTCACATTTACTAAATGCCAACGGAATAGTCATTTCACGACTCGCTTTCAGACGTTGTCCCCAAAACGAATCTGTTATTTTCACCGAAGTGAACGGAACAGGGTCAATAGGATACCCATGTGCTACCGTTCTTTTTTGTGCGTATGCTCCTCCCGTTATCATAGAGAAAAGCAAAACGGAAATCATTAGTTTTTTCATGGTTGTATATTTTTATGTGGATTAATTATTTATTAAACGGAATCCATTCGTCCCATAGTTTCAACGAATGCAGGTATCCGGTAAATGGCCATGCGTTTTCGGCATTCAACCCCAAAGTTACAAATTGAATGGGTTTTACCAAAATTTGAATGTCTTTACAGCTAATGAGGCGGTCATTTATGTACACTTTTTCGGTTCTTCCGTCGAATTCTACATAGACATGTTGCCATTTGCCCGCCAAAGCGGCTGCATCTTTATATCCTACGTCTTCATACCAACCGTAATGGTTCAGCATGCCACAACGAGGTTCTGTGCCGTTAACCAACATGATTTTCTCTAATTCATCGTGACTGCTGGTAAAGTCGGCTATGCATTCGTTTTCGCTCAGTTCCGGATTTAATATCCATGCTTCCAAAGTATAAGACGCATTGTCGGCTAAAGTAGCCGGAAGCGGAAAGCTGGAACGGAACACTTGTTTGCCTTCGAAGCAGAAAGCTTTTTTCCCTCCTATCTCTTTAACGATTGCAGGTGTGCTTTGAGCTTCAAAAACGCCTTCGATTCCTTTATTGGGAATATAAGCTACGGTATCGCCCACTGCAAAGTCATTGGCAGATAGAGATACGAGTAATCCTCGTTTGTGGCGATCGGACGGCTGTATACGTACCAGTCCGGTGGTAGCATCGTATTGTTTTTCCGCTTCTTCCTGCTGCCAGTTGTAATAGCGAAAATTGGTTAATATCAATGGTTTATTTCCTGCTTCAATGCGGATGCCTCCATTTGTCAGGTAACGGTCGGCATTGACCGAAGTCCATGCGTTGTTGTCGTACATCCATACCGTAACTGTATGTGCTTGGGTAGATGTCAGTACGGGTGATGTATATTCCAATACACTGCCCGGCGCCAAGACGATAGCTTCTTGACCTTTCAAGCATCGACGGCTGATTTGTCCGGATTTCAGGCAGAAAGCTCCTCCCAACATACCTCCATCGTTTTTCCATTCCGTTCCGTTCCAGTCTTCCCCTGAAAGTCCCATCCATAATTGGGGCGAGGCTGTTTCGTATGCACCGAATACCTTGATGTTCCACAAAGCTCCGGCAAACCCGTTCTTTTGAGTACCAGTAGTGGTTAAACGGATGTAACGGGCTTTGGTATCGCCGAAGTCTACCATTGGACTTCCTGCCAAGTAGTTCGAACGTTTATCGGCAAATACAGTCCAAGTCTTGCCATCAGCAGACGTTTCGATAACATATTGATAATAGGAAGTACCGTATTCGAATTGAGTCCAAATGGTCTTTATGGTTTCTACTTTTTGCAAATCAACTTCAATCCATTCTTGTCCCATGCTGCGTGGACGCCAAAGAGTACCATTATTGTCATCTACAGCATATTCAGGCAAAAAATTATCATCGTAGTATGACGAAGCACGCACAGGTTTCCGATATGCCAGATTCGGTGAGGTCAAAACACTTTTCTCCAACCTGCCTATACCGCTATGAGTTCCTTCTATCGGCTGGATAGTTCCATCTGCATGAAAAATCAATCTGTCAATGCACAGTTGACGATGAAATCCCCGTGTAGAATGCGGATTGTCATGACGGTGATAGACAATATAATAGTCATCCCCTTCTTGCAAAATGCTATGATGTCCAGGTCCGTGTACCGTTCCATCTGCCGAAGTCTTCAAAATAGTTCCTTTATAAGTGTATGGTCCTAATGGACTGGTAGCTGTAGCATATTGCACGTGATAGGTGCTGTCATGACAAGAGTCTGACGAATACATAAAATAATAGATACCGTCTTTTTTCATCACAAACGGTGCTTCGAAGAAATCCGTTACTTCCGTATTGGGTATCAGACGGGTTTCGCTGAAACCTTTCAAATCGGGAGTCATTTTTCCAGCCCCGCATCCAAATCCTTTGTATATACCCCATGTTCCCCAATACAAGTACACCGACCCGTCATCATCTACAAAAGTCTGTCCGTCTAATGTAATGGCATTTTTCACAAACCGGTCGGGGACCAATACGGCTTCACTTTCTCCTAATATATTTTTCCACGGACCACGAGGCGTTTCTGCTATGCCTTCATACAAATTACATGGTTGACAATAGAACAGCCGGTAAGTACCATCGGTATGTTTCATTACATCAGGTGCCCATATCCAATGACTGTCAGGCCAATTCATAGGCATAAGTGTCCAGTTTTCGAAATCTTTGCTACACCATAATTGCGATGGTCCAAATCCGGCACCACTTCCATCGGTAGTAGCATATATATAATAAGTATCGCCAAATTTCTTAACAGTAGGGTCGGCAAAATAACCCGGAATGAAAGGGTTTCCCGCCCCCGGCGTATTCCATTTGACTTCTTGCGCTTGTGTAGTCAACGCAGTAGCAATTAATAAAAAGGTATACAATAACTTTTTCATGGTTTATCACTCCTCTGCTTTACAATCGTTGTATAAAGGTAAATCTATCTCATAAAAATATTCTTTAAGCAAGTTGTACATATCCGGATCGTATGCTTTCAGTTTCGTGCGGTTATTCACCCAATTATGCACTCCGTTAGCTTTTTTCGAATAGCGGTTACAATTGAAGAACGACTGTGTACATTCAGCGAAGTATTCTTCTTTATTACTGACAGCATAAGTGTCTTTCCATAATCCTTTTTGGATAGCATTTTGACGAAGCGCTTCCAACCGTTTGTCAAAATCTGGTTCCACCCCTACAATTCCAATCGTATGAATCAAATGGGCAAACTCGTGTACTAAAATATTTTCGCCTACGTATTTATCATTAGGCAAAGCAAGCAGGTTTTCTTCTCCACAACTGGATGAGTAAGTATCTTCGGGTGCGCCGCCGAAACCGCGGGCACGCTTGTTCCAATACTTGATGCTGTCTTCACAATTGCAGATGTGTGCGAATTCGGGCAAGTCGCACGTCTCTTCATTTTTTCCAATGACCATCACGTGACAGCCTTCTTTTACCATTTGCGCTTTAATATCAGGTCGTTTCGCAAGCATCAGGCTGATAATGTCACAAGCTTTCAACAAAGCAGTATCGCTTACCTGTTCCGAAGAAGTAACATAGAGCCCTTCCGTCTCAATGTATTTCTTATAAAAATCTGGAATCTGTTTTCCTTCAGGTACACCAATTACTTCACTATGTTTCGGGCATAATTCCAATTTCATTGCAAAACCGCCTCCCGAAGCAAGATGCAAGTTGAGTTTGGAGTCATGATTTACATTAAATTGTTCGCACACATAATCTTCGGCTTGTTTCGAAGCATTGATGCCATCCTTTATTAACGTACAACGATAAGTCTCATTAACATTCAAGAAAGAAAAATCTATTGTTATATCACGTTCATCCCAATTGGTCATACCACCCACATACCAGTTGATGTCTTTCATACGTGCCGTTACAATATATTTGCCTATTTCGCCCGCTACAACAAAAGTCGAATCGGTTTCTACCGGAAGAGAAGTGATAAAATCCAAGCATTCCGATTCACGAATATAATTGGTAGGTGCATCACAAAGCATTGTGAATGGAGAATCGTATACGATGTAAGCGGCAAGTTGATGAGAACGGGTTCCCATACTCATCGGTGTGTAATACATCGGTCGGAAATCATGTTTCGTAGCATTACGCATGGCTCCCGGTGTATAGTCTACATGACCTGCCATCATACGGATGTAAGGAAAAGTCACATCATACAACGGCATATTCTTTTCTACCTCGCTCCATTTGGCTTCCTCCATACCGAACACACTTTCGTAATTGATGACATTGGGATAAGTACGGTTCAATCCGGTAGGTTTATAGATACCGTGATAATCGAGCAATAACTTATATTCGGCAGCTTTTTCAGCGATACGGTATATCATTTCTACAGCAGTCTGATCGTCACGGTCAAGAAAATCCACCTTAAATCCTTTGATGCCCATATCGGCATATTTCTTGCAAGCAGCTTCCAGTTGGGCGTCTAATACATTGAATACCGTCCACAACACGATGCCTACACCCTTGCTCTTTCCGTAGGCAACCAGTTCGGGCAGGTCGATAGCCGCAACGGTAGTCAACATATCTCCGCTCTTGGGATCATACCAACCTTCGTCCATTACGATATATTCCAACCCGTTGCGGGAAGCAAAATCGATATAATATTTATAGGTATCCATATTGATGCCCGTGCTGAAAGGTACGCCTTTCAGGTTCCAGTCGTTCCACCATTCCCATGCCACTTTGCCTGGTCTCACCCAACTATAGTCTCCGATGCGGTTAGGCGAGGCCAACGCATAGACTAAATTGTTGACCGGCATTTCGGTGTCTTTTTCTGTAATGGCAAGGATACGCCATGGATATTCGCGGGTACCTTTTACTTTTGCAATAAAGTTTTCTGTTTCGGTCACATATAATTGTTTGCGCCACGGATAGTAGTCTGTCTTTTTAGGATAAGGGGCAAATACTCCTTTCAGTCCGTTGGCTCCGGTAGGCTCAACGAACATACCCGGATAAGCTTCTAAATCCGATTCTAACAACGTTACTTTTACACTTCCGCAATCTACTGTAACAGGAAGAAAGGCAAGTTGCTTACGTGCCCCCGAAAGCGGTTTTACATCATAGGTAGCCTGATATGCCATAGCCATCGGTTTTTCTTCGTTGGTAGTGTAAGGCAAGTATGCCGTATAGTTTCCGGTGAAATTGAATTCCGCCGTTTCATCAGCTATAATCAGTTCTTTTTCTTTACCGGCGGTCGTGTAAAAGCGGTAGGCGACGCCTTCGTTATATGCCCGGAATATAACGCCGAAATCACCTTTCAGCTTCAAGTTCATTTCGTTGCATGCCGCACGGAATGACTTGAAGCGATAGAAAGGAGATATTATATCCTGAACAATCGTCCTTGACTTTTTAGAAGCGACCTTAACTGCTGTCCCAGCGGTCAGTTGTTTGTCAAGAGTCACTAAACCTATTTGATTGCTTTTAAGTATGAGAGAATCGTTATGATATACAGAGTATGTCAACAGATCGTTCCCGTCTGTTACTGTGACTTTCAAGTGCTTGTCGGGCGAAAGCAACGTGAAGTCTTTGGCTTGCGATGCAATCCCGACGATGCTAAAGATTATTCCGAAAAAAAAAGATGTCTTTTTCATGTGTTCATGTATTATGGGTTATTTTCGTTTGCAAAGCAAAAGAAAAAGTTCCGAATGGTGTGTCATAGAAGTCTTAAACAATGCGAATATCGTCCGAAAGCCGGCGTAATTCATGGCTTTTGGACGATTATTGCATCTGGTTAAACGATTTTATAATCGGTATAGAGTTTTTTACAGTTATTGGATGCTGGTATTCGTCAGTCGTATTTTATAAGGCCATTGCACTAAAGGTACTTGCTGTAATAACCGGTGATTATCGTGCGGGCCGGCGGTCACTATCAACCATAGATGGGCTAACTTCTTTCCTTTAGGCACTGTCCATGACGCTGTATTCGTTTGATTGTTTGCGTCTGTGCTTCCCGATGTGCCGAATAAGGTTTCTCCTTCTTCCGTTACGCCCACAAAGCCGTAACGGTAATAGGCTGTGTGATGAATCGGGTTCTCGTAACCCGGATATCCTGTTGGCGCTTCTTTGCCTTGCAGCCCTTTGAAGTCAGCTTTTACCGTCGTGCCCGGTTCAGGTATTTCAAGACGGATGGCATTGAAACCGTAATTTTCCGGACAATGTTCTGCTTTTACTTGCCAATAACCGTCAGGCTCTTGGATCATGTAAAGCTTGAAGTTCTCGAACGAATTGGCAAAAGGCCGGGTTTCAGCAAAAGCCCGTTTGAAATCGAGGTTCACCAAATGGCAGTAACAATCAAACATTTCATCTATAAACTTATAATTCTCTCCTGTCTTGAATCCTTTCAGCCGTTGATAAGTCAATACAGGATCTTCGTCTGCCGTGCTTTCCCGATAAAGCTTGGCGATGAAGTCCAGTCCGTTGCGTTCACTCCAATATTCTAATACGTATGGCGAACGATAAACATTCTCATCATGTAGAAATGCTTTATATGAAGCTTGTTTAAACGCATCCCAATGATAGGTCTCTTCAGCAATCCAGTTCGGATTGACCTGCCATAACATCCATTGCGAAGTCATTTCGAAGAATCCTCCTTGCTTTTCTCCCCAACATGAACTACCATCCGCTAACATCTGAAGTTGGAAACTGTGTCCCAATTCGTGTGCCACGGCATTCAGGTTCGGGTCTTGCAGACGGTTTGGCGCAGCCCAAAAGGCTCCTATCTTATTATCGTAGGCTCCTCCGTATGCGGTGCCATCCAGCGAGTACATCAACATCACCATCATGCGGTATCGTTCGCAGTACGAGCCGGAGTTGACAAAGTCTAAACTGTCGCGGAAAAACGTGTAGAATTCTTCCAATTTCGTTTTCAAGTGTTCCAAATCAATACGCATATTGTGTCCCTCTAATTGTGGAGGATTTGCCAAGTCTTTGCCAAAACCTTTTTCCCAGAAAATAGCTGTATTTTCGGTATAATCCATCCGGGCATAACTGTATTGGCAGGTATCTATTTGCCAATTTTGCCCAGCAAATTCTTCTGGCTGGTAAATGGCTTTCCCTGATGGCAACGGGTAAAGCTGATGAATGGAAATCGTATCATTGGCTGCACATGAAAGCAGGGCAACCGTACTCAATAAAATTATACTAATGTTTCTCATGGTTGATGAATGTTTTTTTATTCTGTCAGCAAAGTAAAGCAAAAAACAGGAAAAGAAAGGATGAAAATCGTACAAGGTTATGATAAGATAGTCCAAATATATCCCACTTTGGTTAAGAAACTGTTTTAAATTAATCGAAGATAAACGTTACGCACATTTATAATTGATTCCCCAATACCTTTCAAATATTTAAGTTCCGCTTGGATTATATTATCGATGTGAACGGCATCCTTTTACGGTTTCCGTTCCAAAACCGTACGTTCTTGATACGGAAACCGTATGTTTTTGGGTCGGAAAACGTACGGTTTGGGGACGGAAACCATAAAAGTGAGACTGCCTGAAACAAATTCTGATCCTTTCAATCCTACATTGATTCATACCCTCCTAAACAAATTTATCGGATATGATCAAACCAGCTTCTAAAAAGCAAAGAGCAATACCATCAGGCTTTATTCCGACAATCAACCCATGTATTGCTCTTTGCCTTTATAACGGATAACCGGCTTCTTCAATCATTTAGTCTTCATAAGGAAGACCGTCAAGATTCGGACACTTATTTAATTCATAACGTGGTACAGGCATCCAATACATCGCTTCACGGAAATTGCGTTGTTGCAATATCGTAGTATTGTGTGTGTAAAGCAACGTACCGTCCCCTAACTTATAAATCTTCATAGCAGTAGGACAGTTTTCTGCTGAATAAGCATCTTCCATCCGCTTCCACCTACGCAAATCAAAGAAACGTTGCCCTTCGAACATTAATTCCACTGCTCTTTCCTGCTCATACTTTTCGCGAATGTTATTTGCATCTGTCAAAGCAGGCAACAAAGCACGTGTACGGGTTTTGTTAATATATTCCAACGCTTCAGAATCCCGACCCAATTCTATCAAACATTCGGCATAATTCAAATAAAACTCGCCTAAGCGGAAGAAAATCCAAGGAGTATTATCCATGACGGTTTCATCCCATTGGTCATAGTCCGGATTCATAAACTTACGCAGGTAATAACCTGTTTGCGTCGCATTCCAATATTCACCGCTGGTATAAGTTGGTGATTGTTCACCTGAAGTCACCCCTTCTGCTCCTGATTCATATATTTGAACAGGATGGTTATCTTCTCCATATCCCCAACGTGCACCATCATAAAGAATATTTGCATACAAACGCATTTCACGGTTTTCATAAGGAGAGATTTTTGTAGCGTCAATAGTTTGGTCGGTATATACAATTTCGCCAGTATTAGCATCAACAGTAGGTACTTGGATATTATATTTTTGGACTCCAGTCATTTCAAAGTCTGTTCCGTCTTCATTCTGATAAAGATTTACAATATCATAAGTAGGAAGCCATACTCCCCAACCATTGTAACCATTATAAGCTCCGGGAGGCGATGACATCGGATAACTTTGTGAATAAGCACCTCCACTTACCGTATTATACATTTTCTCAAAAATGATTTCTGGATTTTGAGGGTCGCAGAATAAAGCGGCATATTCTTCATAACCATTCACTTGCGGTAAATTGTAAACTCCTTGGTCAGCCAAGTCAATAACCGCTTTTTGGGCATCAGCGGCTTCTTGCCATCTTTCAGTAGAAGGCGTGCCGAAAAGCGGACTTGCCTTATATAACAAAGTACGTGCTTTTACGGCTAATGCAGCCCCTTTTGTTGCACGACCGAAGTCCTCGCTGCCATAAGATGTCGGCAATATGGCAACAGCACGGTCACAATCCGCAACAATAGAATCTGCCACTTCATCCATATCTGCCCGAGTTTGTGTCCATTCCGCATCCATATCAAATGTATGGTATACCAAAGGCACCCTTCCATAAAGGGAATATAATTGGTGATAATAGAATGCACGCAAAAAATAGGCTTGTCCAATCATTTCTTCTTTTTGCGTTTCCTCTACGTCTGAAGCGACAGGGACCTCACCTATTCTTTCTAAGAACTGGTTTACATTTTTAATTCCCGTGTAATAAAAATACCACGTATTACCTTTACCTTCAGAATATCCTACATTATAATTATCGCACGAAACATTACCCAAGGTATAAACTTCCGTAGCATAACCTGTACGGTGATACAATTCGTCTGTATAGCTACAAAACGGAACGCCCTGTTCGTTATCACCTTCTATCCATCGGTAACAGTTGTTTAAGAAAGCCTCGGCATAATCGAGGTTGCTCCACACAGCTGCATCCGAAATCTGGTTGTGAGGGTCAACATCCAAGAAGTCTGAACACGCTGCCATGCCTACTCCAACCAATGCACACAATGCGTTTTTATATATTGTTTTCATATTGAAGTTATTATAGAATTAAACATTAAAAAGTTACATTGACACCAAATGTCCATGAACGCTGAATCGAATATCCCCTAATACCATTTGTCATTTCGGGGTCGAAAATACCTACACCGTCAATGGTGAATAGGTTGTTTCCATTCGCATAAAGACGAAGATTGTCTATGCCTAAACGTGAAGTCCATTGTTTCGGGAATGTATATCCGAATTCCAATGATTTCAGGCGGACAAATGATGCATCGCGCAGCCACCATGTAGAGGATTGTGAATTACGTCCGTCTACTTGAGATTCTTTCATGAATGCACGTGGCCATTTTGCTGCTAAGTTCTGTTCGGCTGTATTCGATTCACTCCAGCGTCCTTCATAAAAGTCAGTAGCCATGTTCATGGTCGGTTGAACCAATATTTCAGCATCTGCTTGACCTTGGAAGAAAGCACTGATGTCAAAACCTTTCCAAGAGCCATTCAGCGTTAAACCGAAAATCCATTTTGGCGTAGCTGATTTATCACGACGCACAGCATCATCCCATGTGATATTTCCATCGCCGTTTGTATCTCTATAAATCAAGTCTCCGACTTTAGTCCCTGACAAATGAGGCGTAGCATCAATTTCTTCCTGAGTTTGGTAAATCCCCAATGCTTCATAATAGGTGCCACCATCAATAGGATGTCCGGTTACCCGTTGCCATTCTGGAGTATCTATTGCCTCATCCATATAAATAACTTCATTTTTAGCATAAGTCACATTACCAGTCACTCCCCATTCGAAATCACCTGCGCGGTCACGATAAGTAGCAATAGCTTCGAAACCATGATTCTTTACCTTCCCTAAGTTTTCCGCCGGAAGTGAAAGTCCAGAGTAAGTAGGAATAGAAGCATTCCGCGTAATCAAGATATCACTACGGCGTGATTGGAAATAATCAAGGTCAAGCCCGAATTTACCATTTAGAAATTGAGCGGAGAAACCTGCATTCCAAGTTTTCGCCGTTTCCCAAGTAACGAGAGGATTAGCAGTAACAGTTTCGTAGATACTTTCTGCAAATACGGGGTCTGTACCGAAAGTATACAAAGGAGGAGTTGCCCCACTTTGTACAAATCCATACATGGAAAGATATTGATAAGCGGAAATGTTATCATTACCCATCATACCCCACGAACCTTTCAACTTGAGAAAACTTACCACATTCTTTATAGGTTCGAAGAATTTTTCTTCTGACATGACCCAACCTGCAGAGAAACCCGGGAATAATCCCCAACGATGACCTGGTGCAAAGTTCATCGAACCGTCATAGCGCAAGGTAAATTCGGCAAGATATTTATCTTTATAACCGTAGTTAATTCGTCCAAACCAATTCTGGCGAGCTGTTTCATCAGAATTGCCACTATTGCTTTGGTCATCTTTATCAATGCTGCCAAAATCCAAATCGGGCAAAGCCGATGATGTAAAGTTCGTCCGGTAGCCATACAAATAATTGTAATTATACCGACTTTGCTCATAAGCCACGAAAGCATCAACCTTATGTGCTTCGTTAAATGTACGACTATATCCAATACGTGCATTTACGGTAATGGTACTACTGTTGCTCGACCAAGACCCAACGCTATTCGAACCTGTAGCGTCTCTCTGATTAATGTATTCTCCAGTAGCTTCATCATACGAATAAATATCATACGGAGTCCGTATAGACTTCCCGTTATTGAACGTATAATCCAATGCAGCATAACCTTCTGCATAAAGTCCTGATGTAATTACATCCAAATCAATACGAAGTTTCGGCTTTAAATTAATGGTATTATACGTACTCTTGTCAGTTCCGGGCAAATCAGATACCATTAATACAGCATTGTTGGTAATGCCATCGTGTCCGGTTCTCAACAGTCCGTTCGGATAATACGGAGCAGCCATCGGACTGGTAGTTAGGAAATAGCCAAACAAGTCTTCTGTTGAATAAGCTCCACGATTATTCACGGCTTGACGTCCCAAAATATCCATACTGAACTTAATGGATTTCGTTATTTTGGCATCCAAATTAGTTGTAAACTGGTACTGATTGTAATCTTGAGGGCTATTCTTGTAGATTACATCCTGATACATATATTGAGCAGAGGTATAAAACGAGAAACGTTCATTACCTCCACTAATGGAAAGGCTGTGTTCGGTATTGGTAGCCCAATTCTTTGCTACAGCATTCCACCAGTTCGTGTTCGGATAGTTAATTTGGTCACTTCCATTCAATATGGTTGCAAGGGCTGTTTCTGGATAAGTCAACGCATTGCCTTGTGCCGCATCAAACTCATTCACATACGTAGCATATTGATATGCGTCTAACATTTCAGGCACACGAGTCGGTTGCGAAATAGATACATTTCCACTGTAGTTTACGGTTATTTTCCCTTCTTTACCACGTTTGGTAGTAACCAAAATGACACCATTTGCCGCACGGGCACCATAAATAGCAGCCGAAGCATCTTTCAATACTGATATAGACTCAATATCTTCAGGATTCAATCGGCCAAAAGAACGGTCTGCGATACCATCCACAACAATCAACGGAGCGGTATTTCCTAACGTACCTTTACCACGAATCAAGATTTCAGCATCATCTGCTCCCGGTTCCCCGCTTCGGGTATTAGCAATAACACCAGCCGTTTTTCCAGCCAAAGCATTGGTCAAATTTGCAGCAGAAACATTCTTCAACTCATCACCGCTTACCGCAGAAATAGAACCGGTTAACGTAGCTTTCCGTTGAGTACCATAACCAACTACGACAACTTCATCCATAAGTTCTGAATTTTCTTGCAGCATAATAGCTTGCCCTGCTTTTACTTCACTTGCTTTTATTTCTATTGTCTTGTAACCGATGTAGCTAATAACCAATGTTGCATTAGGAGCTACCTCTAATGAGAAGTTTCCATCAAAATCAGTAATCGAACCATTACTCGTACCTTTCTCAATGACATTGGCACCAATGATAGTTTCACCTTTCGAGTCCACAATCTGCCCGCTAACGGTCCGTGTCTGTTGGGCAGCCATCATAGCAGCTTCTATGTTGCCCGCTTCTGCATACATTGCCAAAGGCAATCCAGTAGTCAGCATGGCACACGCAGCCACTTTCACCATAGCGCGACTAAATAACGCGCGGTTTCCATGTGTATCCATTCTGTTGTTATTTAAAGGTTAATAGTTAGTTAATAATTAACAGTGAACAAGGAATAACGGGATTGCCATTCTTTGCTCTTGTTAATCACTCACTGTTAATTATTCATTATTAATTATTTACTGTCATTTTACTTTCCATTCAATAATTCCTCCCGATTCCCCTTTCTGCAATTGTACGGATATTCTAAGCCCATTTGTCTTTACAGGCTTGAAATCGAGGCTATTATAACAATCTTTCTTCACGCCGTATTCGCCAAGGGCTTCTACTTCTTTCCATGAATTTCCCGACTTGTAATAAAGTTTCCAGCTTTCAGGCACACGGAAGTTTCCATCGTAATGATCGAAGTCTAACCAATACACTTGTACATTTGATACCGTATAAGGCTGGTCGAACTCATAAGCGAGACTTTCTTCGGTCCCTTCTCTCAACCACCAATAGAAATAAGGTTTCGATGTATCTGAAGAACGTTTCGGTTCCCATTGGTCATTCACACCCCAGGCATACGAAATGACAGAAGCCGATTCGGGCGCATCTTTTTGGATAGGTGCCTGAATGCTGAATGTCTGAGCCTTGCTGGCTATAGTGGGTTCAGGCGTAGGGCGTACATATTCGGCTGATACCGGAATCCATACAGCCATTTGGTCTGCTCCACGGTTATTCCAAGTTGCGTATGGGATTGCCTTGAAAGGCACATCTTTCACCGTTCCGTCTTTCTCGACTTCCTTAGCCATGCCGGTCAATTCTACTATTCCATTCAACAAGTCGGCACGATAAACGGCTTCCATAGGCGTATTGTCCGGGATAAACTTATTAAATACCGTACTATCAGCTTGGTCTTGACCTTCCAAGCAGAACACCACTGGTCCTCGTTCGATAGCCAGTTTTCCAAGGTCATCTTCCACATTCTCATTGGCTTTTACCCGACGGACATCCATCGGCAACTCAATTTCAACTTTATCTCCGGCTTTCCAATCACGCACAATAGTTACGTATCCATTTTGTTGTTTGCTTCTTACTTTCGAACCATTTACTTTCACACGATACCGTTTAGCCCCGTCGGTGAACGAATAGAGGTCAGTTGGCACCGGAGCATCTTGCGCCCATCCGGGTATACGGACATGCAAAGCAAACTTTTGTTCCCGCTCAGGCTTAACCGTAATCTGTATTTGTCCGTCCCATGGGTAAGCCGTAGTCTGGCTCAGTTCCACCTTATTTCCCTCGGTCTGAATATCGGCATTGCCTTGAATATACAAATTGACATAAATATCATTTGCCTGAGTAGCATACATATAATTAGATACTGAAGCCATGAAACGGGTAACATTTCCCGGACAACAAGCACACCCGAACCAGCGTTGGCGTTCGTGTTGTCCCATTGACTCCAAAGGATTGTCATAGAAGAATTTATCCCCACTCAACGATACACCGGAAATCACTCCATTATACAAGGCACGTTCCAGCACATCCATGTATTTGGCTTCTCCCGTAGCAAGAAACATCCGGTAATTCCAATACACATTGGCAATAGATGCACAAGTTTCGCAATAAGCCGTGTGGTTATTCAATTCATAATCAGGTCCGAAACCTTCGCCTTGCGCACGAGAACCGATGCCGCCCGTAATATAAAGCTTTCGTCCAGCCATATTGTCCCAAATGCGTGTCAAGGCATGAAAATAAGCTGTATCGTGTGTCAAAGCCGCCACATCTGCCACTCCTGAATAAAGATAACCGGCACGTACCGCATGCCCTACAATTTCATCCTGCTGCAATATCGGCTTATGGTCTTGGCTATATTCGCTCAACGGATGTCCGTCCGTACCCCGTCCGGTTTCCTCTACGAAATACTTAGCGGTTTGCAAATAGTTCTCATTACCTGTCACCTTATATAATTTAACCAATGCCATTTCAATAATCGGATGCCCGCTGGGACGATGAATCTGCCCTTCTTCCGGTCCGAACACCTGACAGACCAAATCGGCATTCTTTATTGCCACATCCAATAAAGAACGCTTTCCCGTAGCCCGATAATGCGCCACGGCTGCCTCATACAAATGCCCGCTATTATACAATTCATGGCTATTGATTTTCTCCCAACGGCGGGTCCCCCACCAACCGGATAAACGAGTGCATTTATTTGTCACACAGGTAGTCAAATACCCGTCCGGCTCTTGCGCCGATGCTATGATAGTAATCACGCTATCCAAATAATGGTCCAGATTCTCATCATATTTCACCGCCAAAGAATACGAAGCCCCTTCTATTATCTTATAGGGGTCGGTATCATCAAAAGAAAAATCTCCCCTATGTTCTCCTTTCATCAATCCGCCCGCAATGGCAAAATTGTCAAAGCGTCCGTTCTTCTCACATTCTTTAAAAGCCGAAGGAATAGAGACCGTACGGTTTGTCTCGATACGAGGCATCCAGAAACTATCTTCCAAATGCACTTGGGTGAAAGGCACTTCTTTAATCGGCGCATCGGGGCGTGTATAAGCGCCTCCACAAGCAGACATGCCCAACAAGGCGATGCTTCCATACAAAATGTGTTGCAGTGTTTTCTTCATAAATTTATGTGTTTCGTTAGTATTTTCACAATCACAAAATAATGGAATTCATTTCAAACAAACTAAAACATAAGTCTATAAGAATGACAAAATCATCCGTAAACAGCTCTCTACAAGTCATTTTAGACAATATTTTCATGATTTAGACGATATTTTCATCCATCCAATCGATTTCATTGCCAGTTCCAGTTAAATGAATTCCCTTACGAAGTTAACTGCATCAGGCATCTCACTTATATTCATTGCCTGATAAAGCCAATTGGATAAACTTCATAAAGGCGTTTTCAAAAAAATTAGTATCTTTGCCAAAAAGAAAAATCAAAGACTATGGCAAAACGACTCCTGCTACTCTGTTGCATCCTCATACCGGCAATGCTACTGGCGAAACCTGTAAATTTCCGATTCCGCCACCTTTCCGTGGAAAACGGACTTGCCTCCAACTCTGTACGTGCCATTACGCAAGACCATTCGGGTTTTCTATGGATAGGGACAGACGAAGGCTTGAACCGCTATGACGGTACAACAATAAAGACGTATACGATTTCTCCGGAAGGTCCGGGCAAATTCATATCAGCCCTTCATGCCACAGATAAAGAATTGTGGATAGGAACCGATGAGGGAATTTATATCTATACATTTGAGACCTCCCGATTCAAGCATTTTGACCAAACCATATCCCCCAATATACGCATCAAGGGTATCATTAACCACATCACGGAAGATAAAGAAGGGAATATTTGGATTGCGACCAACCAGCAAGGAGTATTCAAATACATCCCCTCGAAACATGATATGGAACAATATGCTTTCTCGGATGTATCTGGACAAATATATAATATTTTAGCGGACAATGAGAACCAAATATGGGCGGTCAGCAATCAAGGGAAATGGGGTATCTATAAACTCAATAAAGCAGAAAACAAATTCGAACCTTTTCCGTTACATTATTCTGATTCCCACAAACATGACTCACAGGCATTGGCTATTTTGGAAGATTCGGAACATAATCTATGGCTAGGGACGTGGGAATGCGGCTTACATAAAATAGATAAATATAGCGGACAAACCACTACCTACCTTCATCCCGATGACACAAAAGGCATTACCCACATCCATTCGCTCATGGAATACGCTCCCCACCAATTACTCATCGGGTCGGATGACGGTTTGCTTTGGTTCAACACGATAACCGAAGATTATCAGTTGTTTACAGAAAATGAGACTTCCCCCTACCCTTTATCAAACCGCTTTGTATATCCCATTATTAAGGACAGGGAAGGCGGTATATGGATAGGCACTTACTATGGAGGAGTCAACTACATTTCTCCCAAAACCGACCAATTCGAATGTTTTGCCCATTCGCAATATACCAATTCGGTTAACGGAAGAGTTATCGGACGCTTTTGCGAAGACAAAAACGGACATATATGGATTGCTTCAGATGACGGAGGACTGGATTGCTATTCTCCCCAAAGCCAAAAATTTACGCACTATAATGCCAACGAAGGGGAAAACAGCCTCTCTTACCACAATGTACACGCTTTGTGCCTTGACGGAGACCAGCTTTGGATCGGGACTTATACGGGAGGAGTAAATGTCCTAAACCTGAAAACAGGTGCATTCAAAAAGTATTTCCCATCCCAGGAAACCCCCAACGGCTTGGACGGAAGCAGTTCGTATGCGATATTCAAAGACCGCTCGGAACAGATTTGGGTGGCTTCCATGAGCAGCATTCACTTATATAATAAGGAGAAAGATAATTTCACCTGCATCAAAACATTGAATGCCCTTACCATCGACATCGACCAGGATAACAAAGGGAACTTGTGGTTTTCAACACAAGGAAAAGGGTTATTCAAATACCAGCCCGAAAAGCGTATATGGAAAAAATATACCCACGACCCAGCCCGCTCTAATTCACTTGCCAATGACCAAGTAAATTGTTGCCTGATAGACCGTCATGGCACCTTATGGGCAGGCACAATGAACGGGTTATGCAAATACAATGCGGAAAAAGACGAATTTGAAACTATCCCGCTGGATATCCCCAGCCACAATATATGTTGCATCATTGAAGACCAGCATATTCTATGGCTAACCACAACGAAAGGGCTGGTACGTTACGTTCCAGGCGAAAGTTGTCAAGTATTCACAAAAAACGACGGATTACAAAGTGACCAATTCTTGCCTAATGCGGGCATGAAAGCGTCTGACGGAAAAATCTATATCGGGTCGGTCAATGGTTTCAATGCTTTCTATCCACATCAAATAAAGACCAACCAAGTAATTCCTCCCGTAGTTATCACCGAACTGGAGATATTCAATAAAACCGTACCCGTAGGAAGCAAGACATTGCCTAAGGCTTTAAATCAAACCGAAGAATTGGAATTATCTTATAAAGATAACGTATTCAGCCTATTATATGCATCCCTCAGCTATTGCACACCTGCTAAGAACCAATACGCTTATAAACTGGAAGGATTTGATAAAGAATGGAATCACGTAGGCTCACAAAACAAGGCAACTTATACCAATTTGCCAGCCGGAACCTATACATTCAAAGTAAAAGCCTGTAACAATGATGGGGTATGGAACGAGCAAGGGGCAAGCTTGAAAATCACTATTCATCCGCCATTTTATTGGTCTACCGCTTTCAAGCTACTTTATTTCGTTATGTTCATCATCACGTTAGGACTCTTTATCCGACTGATCATCAAACGTACAGAAAAAAAACATACTATCGAAATAAACCGGCTCAACGAAAACAAAGAAAAAGAAGTACATGCAGCCAAAATCAAGTTTTTTACGACTATTGCCCACGAAATCCGCACACCGGTATCGCTTATCATCGGACCTTTGGAAAAAATCATGAACTCAACCGTTACTTTACCCTCATCGGTCCGCGAAGATTTGAACATTATTGACCGGAATAGCCAACGGTTACTTTTTTTAGTAAACCAGTTATTAGATTTCCGCAAAGTAGAGGAAGAAAGTATGAAGATGAAATTTACCCGCCAATCGATTTATGCCTTATTAAAAGCCGTGTGCGAACGTTTCCAGCCTTTCATCAACCAGCGTGGTGCAACGCTTGAAGTCAACTACCCGAATGAAGAATTTACCGCCATAATAGATAGTGAAGCTATAACCAAACTGGTCAGCAATCTATTAACTAATGCAAGCAAATATACCAAAGACCAAGTCATCTTGACCTGTACCGTCCAGCCAGC
The DNA here is from genome assembly GCF_002161765.1 of Bacteroides sp. An322. Classification (GTDB taxonomy): domain Bacteria; phylum Bacteroidota; class Bacteroidia; order Bacteroidales; family Bacteroidaceae; genus Phocaeicola; species Phocaeicola merdavium. Next base: position 119,083 of record NZ_NFIN01000007.1, read on the forward strand.
CCAACAAACCTTTACCATACAAGTGACAGACAATGGCATCGGCATCAGCGAAGAAGACCAAAAGAAAATCTTCAATCCTTTCTTCCAAGCCACGGACAACAAACCGGGGACAGGCATCGGGTTGAGTATCGTTAAAAACATTGTAGAATTACACAAAGGACAGATTCAAGTTGAATCCGAGAAAGGGAAAGGATCTTCGTTTACCGTTACTTTGCCTATCGAACAGGCCGAAGAACAGGAAGAAGATATCCCAAGCAAAGAAATGAATACCCAACCAACCATATTGCAGGAAACCATAGTGGAATTCCCTGCCCGCCCAACTACAAAAAGCAAACCTGTCATGCTGATTGTAGATGATAACCAAGAGATGTTAAATTTTTTAGCAAACAATTTCACAAACCGATATAACATTTTGCTGGCTGAAGACGGTATAGAAGCACTAGAGAAATTAAAAGAGAACGATGTGACCCTTATCATCAGCGACTGGATGATGCCGCACATGAACGGTGTAGAGTTCTGTAAAGCAGTACGCGCCAATCCGGCTACAAGCCACATCCCCTTCATTCTATTAACCGCCAAAACTGATGTGGATTCAAAAATAGAAGGATTGGATTGTCAGGCAGACGCTTACATCGAAAAACCGTTCTCGGTGCAATATTTAGAGGCTTGTATCAAGAACCTGATTACAATGCGGAACTTGTTACGCCAAAAATTCTCGAAAATGCCATTAGTTCCTTTAAACAGCATTGCCAATAATAAGATAGACAACCAATTCCTCACCCAATTGAATGAAATTATTGAAGCAAATTTCTCGAACCCAGAATTATCTGTTGATTTTTTGGCAGAAAAATTATGCATTAGCCGTTCCGGATTGTTTGCCAAGATAAAAACATTGGCAAATATCACCCCCAATGAACTTATCCAACTGGTGCGCTTAAAAAAAGCGGCTTCCTTATTGGCTGAAAATAAATACCGCATCAATGAAATCTGTTATATGGTAGGATTCAACAATCCGTCTTATTTTACTAAATGTTTTCAAAAGCAGTTCGGAATGAAGCCAGGAGAGTTCATAAACAACTCTTCGAAGGATATTTTGCCAGATATATTAGGAAATCAACAATAATTCGCTATTTTTGCAAAAACTAAAAGAAACAAGAGTAAAAAAGCATGAATGTAGCGATTATCAAATACAATGCGGGAAACATCTTCTCGGTAGATTATGCCTTACGCCGGTTAGGAATAGAACCGGTAATCACTTCCGACAAGGAACTCATCCGGAAGGCGGATAAAGTCATCTTTCCGGGAGTAGGTGAAGCCCAAAACACAATGGAATACCTTCGGGCACATCAATTAGACCAATTGATAACCGGTTTAAAACAACCCGTGCTGGGTATTTGCCTGGGCATGCAATTGATGTGCCGGCATTCGGAAGAAGGCGATGTCCCGTGTTTGGGTATCTTCGATACCGATGTCAAACGTTTCCAGCCAGCCCGGCATGAAGACAAAGTACCCCACATGGGATGGAACACCATCCAATGCACCGACAAGGAACTATTCAAGGGCTTCGGCAAAGACGAGTTTGTCTATTTCGTCCATAGCTATTATGTTCCGCTAAACGATTTTACGGCTGCACAGACCGATTACATTCTGCCTTTCAGCTCTGCCCTGCATAAAGACAATTTCTATGCCACTCAGTTCCATCCTGAAAAGAGCGGAAAGACCGGCGAACGTATATTACAGAACTTTTTAAATTTAGCATACTGACATGATAGAGCTTATCCCTGCCATCGACATTATAGACGGAAAATGTGTACGCTTGTCACAAGGAAACTACGATTCAAAGAAAGTCTACAACGAAAATCCGTTAGAGGTTGCCAAAGAGTTTGAAGCATACGGCATCCGGAGACTTCATGTAGTCGACTTAGACGGAGCGGCATCCCAACATGTAGTCAATTACCGTACCTTGGAACAGATAGCCACCCAAACCTCGCTCATCATTGATTTCGGCGGAGGCATCAAGACTTCGGGCGACATTGAAATAGCGTTCGATAGCGGTGCCGAAATGATAACATTGGGAAGTGTGGCGGTAAAACATCCGGAATTATTCGATGAATGGCTACAAACTTACGGGAACGAGAAAATTATCTTAGGCGCGGACGTTAAGGATAACCGCATCGCTATCAACGGATGGAAAGAAGAAAGCCCGCAGGAACTGATGCCTTTCCTAAACCAACATATAAATAAAGGTGTAACGAAAGTGCTCTGTACGGACATCAGCCGCGACGGGATGCTGAAAGGACCTGCACTCGATTTATATCGCAGCATCATGGAAGCCCATCCCGAACTGCACCTGATAGCCAGCGGAGGCATCAGCGGCATGGAAGATATCCTGAAACTGGACGAAGCCGGCATTCCAGCTGTGGTATTCGGAAAAGCGATTTATGAAGGACGGATTTCTCTAAAAGAGTTAAGCCGCTATATAATATAATAAGGAGACACGACATGTTAGCAAAACGCATCATACCTTGCCTGGACATCAAAAACGGGCAGACCGTAAAAGGCACTAATTTCGTCAACTTGCGCGAAGCGGGAGACCCGGTAGAATTAGGTCAACTATATAGTGACCAGGGTGCAGACGAACTGGTTTACTTGGACATTACAGCCAGCCACGAAGGACGGAAAACATTCACCGACTTGGTAAAACGCATCGCCGCATGCATCAATATCCCGTTTACCGTAGGCGGAGGCATTCACGAACTAAGCGATGTAGAATGCCTGTTAGGTGCCGGAGCTGATAAAGTCTCGGTTAACTCTTCCGCTATCCGAAACCCGCAACTCATCGATGACATTGCCCGCCATTTCGGTTCGCAAGTGTGTGTCGTGGCGATTGATGCCCGCCAGACCTCGGAAGGCTGGAAATGCTATTTGAACGGCGGACGAATCGAGACCGACAAGACCTTATTCGATTGGGCACACGAGGCTAACGAACGAGGTGCCGGAGAAATACTCTTCACCAGCATGAACCATGATGGAGTAAAAAACGGCTATGCCAATGAAGCCTTGGCTACCCTTAGCGATAAACTGACCATCCCGATTATTGCTTCGGGAGGCGCCGGAAACAAACAACATTTTAAAGACGCTTTCGAGACAGGAAAAGCCGATGCGGCATTAGCGGCAAGCGTATTCCACTTCGGCGAAATACCCATACCGGAACTAAAGGCTTACCTCCATGCAGAAGGCATTAACGTGAGAATTTAATTGATTAGATATAACCTAATGATGAACATTACCAAAAACAAGAAAGACCATGCAACCCGATTTTGATAAAATGGACGGATTAGTCCCTGCTATTATCCAAGACAGCTATACCCAAAAAGTGCTTATGCTTGGATTTATGAACAAAGAAGCTTACGAAAAGACCTTGGAAACAGGTAAAGTTACATTTTATAGCCGAACCAAGCAACGCTTATGGACCAAAGGAGAAACCAGCGGAAATTTCCTCGAAGTCGTATCCGTCAAGAACGATTGCGACAACGATACGTTGCTTATCCAAGTACACCCTACAGGTCCCGTATGCCACACAGGCACAGACACTTGCTGGGGAGAAAAGAACGAGCAGGACATCATGTTCCTGAAAGAACTGCAAGACTTTATCGACAAGCGTCATGAAGAAATGCCCGAAAAGTCATACACCACAAGCCTGTTCAAGTCCGGTGTCAATAAAATGGCACAGAAAGTAGGCGAAGAAGCTGTAGAAACCATTATCGAAGCCTGCAACGGTACGGACGAACGCCTGATTTACGAAGGTGCCGACTTGCTATACCACCTCATCGTATTGCTCACCTCGAAAGGGTACCGCATCGAAGACTTGGCACGGGAATTGAAAGAACGCCATAGCGAAAGCTGGAAAAAACATTGACGCATGATGAACGAAGAACCGCTTATCCTATATAAAGGAGTAGAAATCAACCAACAAGCACTCTGCATCCTGCACGATGTAGATTTCGAACTGCATAAAGGCGAATTCGTGTACATCATCGGCAAAGTGGGAAGCGGGAAATCTACCTTCCTGAAAACCATTTACGGAGAACTGGACATAGCCGAAGGAGAAGCCAATGTATTAGGCTATAACGTCAAAAAGCTGAAGCAAAAGCAAATCTCTGAACTGCGCCGCAAGTTGGGTATCGTATTCCAAGACTTCCAACTATTAATCGACCGGAGTGTACACGATAATCTGGAGTTCGTGTTGCGGGCTACAGGCTGGAAGCAAAAAAGCGAAATCGAAAACCGGATAGAAGAAGTGCTCAGGCTGGTAGGCATGGAAAACAAAGGCTATAAAATGCCCAATGAATTATCGGGAGGCGAACAGCAACGCATCGTCATAGCCCGTGCCATTCTGAACAAGCCGGATATCATCTTAGCAGATGAGCCTACCGGAAACCTGGATGTGGAAACCGGAAGGAACATCGTAGAGCTCTTGAAAGAAATATGCAAGCAAGGCTCAGCCATCGTCATGACGACACACAACCTGAACCTGCTTTCAGAATATCCGGGCATCGTTTACCGTTGCGAACAACATCAATTGCAACGGATAGGCGAATCCTAAAAAACACAAAGAGACAGAGATTTAATCCGCAAAGCATAAAAAAAACGTAAAATATTCGTATCTTTGCGGCGAATATTAAAGAAAAGTATTTATAACAGAACATTTTAAAGAATTCGAAAATGAAAGTTTTAAAGTTTGGAGGAACATCGGTCGGCTCTGCACAACGAATGAAAGATGTTGCCAAATTAATTACCGATGGCGAACAGAAACTTGTTGTTTTGTCTGCCATGTCGGGCACAACCAACACATTGGTTGAAATTTCGGATTATCTGTACAAGAAAAATCCTGAAGGTGCGAATGAAATCATCAATAGGCTGGAAAGCAAATACAAACAGCACATCGATGAACTTTATTCTACTGAAGAGTATAAACAGAAAACGCTGGAATTTGTCAAGTCGGTATTCGACTACATCCGGTCGTTTACAAAAGATATATTTACTTTATTCGAAGAAAAAGTGATTCTCGCACAAGGTGAAATCATTTCAACAAACATGGTTACCAATTACTTGTGTGAACAAGGAGTAAAGGCTTATCTGATTCCGGCACTCGACTTCATGCGTACCGACAAGAACAGCGAGCCAGACCTGAATTACATCCGCGAGAAATTGAAAGCTCAACTCGAAGCACATCCGGGACAAGAAATTTACATCACTCAAGGATTCATCTGCCGCAATGCATACGGCGAAATCGATAACCTGCAACGAGGCGGAAGCGATTATACCGCTTCACTTATCGGAGCAGCCGTTAATGCGTCTGAAATACAAATATGGACCGATATCGACGGTATGCACGATAACGACCCGCGTGTAGTCGACAAGACTTCTCCGGTACGCCAACTCCATTTCGAAGAAGCTGCAGAACTGGCATATTTCGGTGCTAAAATCCTGCACCCGACATGCATCCAGCCCGCAAAATACGCCAACATCCCTGTACGCTTGCTGAATACCATGGAACCGACTGCTCCCGGCACCTTGATTTCAAATGATACCGAAAAAGGGAAAATCAAGGCTGTAGCTGCCAAAGACAACATTACAGCTATTAAAATCAAGTCGAGCCGCATGCTGTTGGCTCACGGATTCCTGCGTAAGGTATTCGAGATATTCGAAAGCTACCAAACATCCATCGATATGGTCTGCACTTCGGAAGTAGGTGTATCAATGTCGATAGACAATACCAAACACCTGAACGAAATTGTCAACGACCTGAAGAAATACGGCACCGTAACCGTTGACCACGATATGTGTATCGTTTGTGTCGTAGGTGATTTAGAATGGGAAAACGTAGGCTTCGAAGCCAAAGCACTCGATGCCATGCGCGACATCCCCGTACGTATGATTTCATTCGGAGGCAGCAACTATAACATTTCTTTCTTGATTCGCGAAGCCGACAAGAAGAAAGCATTGCAATCACTGAGTGACACGCTGTTTAACAACAAAGCATAAACGAGACAATCTATGCAAACGAAAGCGGATGGTACGGTTGTTGCACAAAACCGCATCATCCGCTTTTTTGTTTCACCAATACCAAATACAAAACTCTACCATTATGAAAGGGACTTTTCCAATAAACAAATTCCGTGAGATAGAAACCCCATTCTATTATTACAATGCCGACCTGTTGCGCGAAACTTTGCAAACCATCCGCACCGAAGCAGGCAAGTACAACAAATTCTGCGTACACTATGCCATTAAAGCCAATGCCAATCCTAAAATCTTGGGAATCATCCGCGAAAGCGGATTAGGCGTGGATTGCGTCAGCGGAGGTGAAATAGAAGCAGCTATCAAAGCCGGATTCCCAGCCAGCAAGATTGTATTTGCAGGCGTAGGAAAAACCGATAAGGAAATCAATTTAGCACTTGACCACGACATTTTCTGCTTCAATGTAGAATCGATACCCGAACTGGAAGTCATCAACGAACTGGCATCAGCCAAAAGCAAAATCGCACGCATCGCCTTCCGCATCAATCCCGATGTAGGCGCACATACACATGCCAACATCACGACCGGACTTGCAGAAAACAAATTCGGCATCAGCATGCAGGATATGGACAAAGTGATAGATTGTGCCTTGGGAATGAATCATGTAAAATTCGTAGGGCTGCACTTCCACATCGGTTCCCAAATATTAGACATGGGAGACTTTATCGCATTATGCAACCGGGTAAACGAATTGCAAGAAAAGCTCTATGCACGCCAAATCATCGTGGAGCACATCAATGTAGGCGGAGGATTGGGCATCGACTACGCACACCCCAACCGCCAGCCTATTCCCAATTTTGCCGAGTATTTCGCTACTTACCACAAACATTTGAGACTTCGCCCGCAACAAACCTTGCACTTCGAATTAGGGCGTGCCGTAGTAGGACAATGCGGAAGCCTCATCACACGGGTGACTTACGTGAAACAAGGCACTAACAAACAATTCGCCATTGTAGATGCAGGCATGACCGACCTTATCCGCCCTGCCCTCTACCAAGCCTATCACAAAATAGAAAACATCTCATCCGAAGAACCGGTAGAAGCATACGATGTGGTAGGCCCCATCTGCGAATCGTCTGACGTATTCGGCAAAGCCATCGATTTAAACAAAGTACATAGAGGAGATTTCCTTGCCCTCCGTTCAGCCGGAGCCTACGGGGAAATCATGGCATCACAATATAATTGCCGTCAGCTCCCAAAAGCTTATACATCGGATGAACTAGGATAAAATTCATTTATGAATTACGAAGAGGGTGTGTCAAAATAAAAATTAGCTTTTTGATACACCCTCTTCATTTTACTATGCGTATGATAAACTTTACCGCAAAGGCTTCAATTTGATAATTTCTCCCAATTCCGGAATAATGACAGGCATATTACGTTTCTTTGCCTCCATTCCAAATACATGAGGAGGGTCAAACAGAGGTTCGTCCGATAAATCAAATGTTCCATAATGCATGGGAATAGTCATATAGGCATGCATATCCGCTGAAGCTGTCAATGCATCGTATGGTGAGATATGATTCGGCTTCATAAACCAACGGGGCTTATAAGCACCTATGCCTACCATACAATAATCAATATGCGGAAATAATTCGGGCAACTCACCAAAATGTTGCGCATACCCCGTATCCCCGCTGTTATAAATCACGATTCCGCCCGCTTCAATCATAAAAGACCCCCAAAGCCGCATGCCTCCGTCATTCACCCCTCGCTTACTCCAATGCTGGGCAGGAAGGAATGTCAACCGCACTCCGTCAGCCTCATATTGCTGATACCAAGCTGCTTCTATTACTTCCATTGCCGGAAACCAACTCTGAATCAACGTGCCCGTATTAATGCCGCAAAACAATTTCATCTGCGGATTATCCGCAAACAGACGCGCCACACTTGGCTTGTCCAAATGGTCGAAATGGTCATGACTGATAAGCAAGTAATCAATATTCTTAAAAATAGAAACATTGGCAGGGAACTGGCTCCGGCGTTTCACGAAAGGAATGCTTCCATATACCGGGTCAATCATAAACCGCTTCCCTCCCAATTGCAAGAAAAACGAATTATGTCCCAACCAAATCAAGGAATTGCCCACTACTGCATCCAACGAACGCAAGAAATTCACTTTCGGCTCCCATTTGATAGTTCGTTTTTCCTTTCGTTGCGGATTAGGAGACAAACGCCATTTCAACACACTGCCCATTCCTGGACGCCAACGATGCTGCCGGTTAAAGAACTTTCCTCCCACCGTAGGATTGCCACGCCAACGCGGATTAACCGTGTGCAACCGTTCGTTTTTACGAAATGTAATACGTTCTCCCATAGGCTTATATTTTTAAGTTAACGAAAACTCACAAACTTTTGTCAACAACACAAGTCTACTTCTCCAACAGGTCTTTCAGAAAAGCATCCAGTTCTTCGTCCAGACCTTTCAGCAATTCATCATTTAAGAACAATGTTTCATCATCGTCTACCAACAACAAATCTGCTACAGACTCCTTTTCGTCATCTATCAAGACAAACGAATAAGGCTTCATCAGCGCAATCTTGTCCAGCAATCCTTGTTCTTTCAATGTTACCACTTCCTTCCGAAGCAACGGCTCGACTACTGTATAGAAATCGTCTCCTTCATAATTCACCCATTCATTAACCACCGTGCGTGCCAATATCGCATCGTCATCATCAGAAATAACCACTTCGCCAGTCTCCTGATTCGGATGCAAATGAATGTCTGTCAGCACCGATTCCTCACCCGTGCCGGTATATCTTTTAAGTGCTTCTTTCAGTGCTGAAGCAATAGCAACATGCGATTGTTCACTAATATCCATCATTTTTCCTTTTTAAACTTGACCAAATGTACAAAAAAAATCAGTCATAACAACATTATTCCGGCAAATTGTTTCCAAAACGCCTCATCTGAATCTGCAAATGAGGAAAATCCTTCATTCTTTCCTCCAACTTCAAGACATAATATTTATAAATCATTTCCTCATCCGAATTAGGCTCTACCCGTTTTTGGGCTTCATCCAACCACTTCCGGGCTTCTTCCAAATTGCCTAACATTTCAGAAGCCAAAGCCAAATTCAGTGCGGCACGCGCCTTTACCTTATCCGACTTGCGATGCTCGAAAAGAGAAAGCCACAATTCTTTCGCACCTGCCCAATCGCCTTCTCTAATACATACAGCCGCATCACGCATCTCTACACAACCACCCGTATAATATACCCGGTCGGTATGTTCCCAATAAGGAGTCAACTGACGCGCCAACAAATGAGCAGAAAACTCCGCTACCTGTTCCAACAAAAACTTATCCGAAGGCATACGGTCCAAATCCCAATCCAAACTATCCGTCGGAGCAACCACACGGACGGGACGTTCACGCACAGGCGAATAAATGCTTAAAACCGGAGTCACCTGCGTCAGCACCACGGGCCAAGGTTCCGAAATGCCCGGATAATGAATTTCCTTTTTTACATTCTGCACAAAAACACGGTCAAGTGAAAACAACATGTCCACTCCCAAATCTTGAATCAATCTACCAATTTCTTCTTTCGATAACGAACGGATTTCCGTATCGTCTGACGCAGTTTTCCCGTTCAACGCAGAATCGCAAATAATCACTTGACTAAAATAATCAGCATCTGCCAATGCGCCAGCCAATGCCTCCGCCGTCTGCTTTCCGTCGCCATTCAAACTCCCTAAGGTAGCCATACCTCTTTTAGCCTCCGGTATCGAAGGCATATTGTTGACTACAGCCACGCTTCTTACCCCTTCCGGCAAACTGACTTCCGCCGGACAAAGCTGGTCGAAACCGATCGTCTGCACCGAAACACACGACATCATCCCCCATGCAGCCAACAATACATATAAAACACGTATCTTCATATCATAATCCTTTTCTATACGAAGCAAAGATAAAGAGAAAAAGTGAAAATACATTCATCCGACACCAATTTATCACAAAATCATACATGAAAAAAGAAGAAATCAGATAATGACAAAAAGGCAGGCAAGTACTGACAAAAATGCATATAGGTTCATCGCCCGATGCAGCAGGGTGCATCAGCCAACGCATCCTGCTTCATCGGCTTACGAAGCCGGGTGCGATAAAAAACATTCTCTATTGATTTTGGAAAAACACTTTCGAAAATTCAGAATAAAAAAAAGAAAAAGGACACCATACTGATTATCAAGCTGGTATCCTTTCAATTCTAGTACACCCGTGGGGAGTCGAACCCCAATCGTCGGAACCGGAATCCGATATTCTATCCATTGAACTACGGGTGCATTTCCGATTTGCGGCACAAAAATACAATTATTCTTTTATCTATCCTAATGATTCAGCCAAAAAATTATTTGAATGTTAGCAATCAACCACCAAATCCATATCTTCTCCTTATCCTATCCGTATGTGCTATTTGAATATCATTTTTCCTATGAAAGCTTTTTGATATTTACATTCTGATAATATTTTTCAATTATCTATTGCACTTTTACAAAATATTCCTACCTTTGCATAACTTTATAAATAACTAATAACGAAAAAGCAATGAGCTATCTAATAAAACCTGTAAATTACAAACCCTTACTCGATATGAAACAAACCGAGTTGGGCATCAAACAAATCAAGGAATTTTTCCAGCAAAACCTATCATCGGAACTGCGTTTACGAAGAGTGACCGCTCCGCTTTTTGTATTGAAAGGAATGGGTATCAATGATGACCTGAACGGTGTAGAACGTCCGGTTACTTTCCCTATCAAAGACCTTGCCGACCAACAGGCGGAAGTGGTACATTCGCTTGCCAAATGGAAACGGGTCACCCTCGCCGATTATCACATCGAGCCGGGCTATGGCATCTATACAGACATGAATGCCATCCGTGCCGATGAGGAACTGGGCAACCTGCATTCCTTATATGTAGACCAATGGGACTGGGAACGGGTTATCACCCCCGAACAACGTAACGTAGAATTCCTGAAAAGCATCGTAACCCGCATCTATGCCGCTATGCGCCGCACGGAATACATGATATGTGAAGCCTATCCGCAAATCACTTCTTTCCTTGCCCATGACATCCACTTCATCCATGCTCAGGAATTGCTGGATATGTATCCGGACAAGACCCCTAAAGAACGCGAAAACCTCATTACTGAGAAATACGGCTCGGTATTTATCATCGGCATCGGATGTAAACTGAGTGACGGTATTCCGCATGACTTACGTGCACCAGACTATGATGACTATACGACTATTGACCCCAAAACCGGATTGCCCGGTCTGAACGGCGACTTATTGGTATGGAACAGTGTATTGGGACGTGCGCTTGAATTGTCTTCGATGGGTATCCGTGTAGACCAAGACGCCATGATGAAGCAATTGAGACTGACAGGCAAAGAAGAACGCACCCGGCTTTATTTCCACAAACGTTTGTTAGAAGGCTCACTTCCGTTAAGTATCGGCGGAGGTATCGGCCAGTCGCGTTTGTGTATGTTATACTTACGCAAAGCACACATCGGCGAAATCCAAGCCAGCATTTGGCCCGAAGAAATGCGGAAAGAATGTGCGGAACTAGGAATGCAGTTGATATAATTCGTCAAACGCAGAGACGCAAAAACGCAAAGGAACTATTTTTTAGAGAAGGCAAAGACCACAAAGCCAAATACATTTCTGCAAATCTGGCATTCTCTCTAAAATCAAAGCTCAGCGTTTTTGCGCCTCTGCGTTTTAATTAAAAAAACAAACGACTATGAATGTACAAATAGAAGAATCGTGGAAACAAGTACTGGCTCCCGAATTCGAAAAAGACTATTTTGTCCGACTAACTGATTTTGTGCGGCAAGAATACCGCGCTACTACAATTTATCCTCCCGGAAGACTGATATTCAATGCATTCAATCTTTGTCCTTTCGATAAGGTAAAAGTAGTCATCATCGGGCAAGACCCTTATCACGGACCGGGACAGGCACACGGACTTTGTTTTTCGGTAAACGATGGAGTCGCATTTCCACCTTCTTTGCAAAACATCTTCAAGGAAATACACGATGATTTAGGCACTCCAATTCCTGCCAGCGGAAATCTGACACGTTGGGCAGAACAAGGTGTACTGCTCCTGAATGCGACCCTTACAGTACGGGCACATCAGGCAGGCTCACATCAAAACAAAGGGTGGGAAGAATTTACCGATGCAGCAATTCGTGCCTTAGCAGAGCACCGCGAACATTTGGTATTTATCCTATGGGGGTCGTATGCACAAAAGAAAGGTGCTTTTATTGACCGAAATAAGCATTTAGTATTGACTTCGGTACACCCTTCTCCCCTTTCTGCCTATCACGGATTCTTCGGCAACAAGCATTTCAGCCGTACCAATGAATATCTTATCCAGCACGGGGAAACACCGATTCAATGGTGACTTTTTCAATGAACAATTAAATAGTTAATAATGAATAGTTAACAATTAACAACGGTAAATGTCAACAGAAGCACATCCGCTATTAATCATTCATTGTTAACTATTTATTATTAACTATTAACTACATCAGTACCACGTAACCTGACTACCCGTATTGCTTCGTTGATCCCACTTCAAGGCATCGGTCAACATACTCGAATTGGCACGGATAGAGAAGTTATACGAAGTAAACGGACCGAATACCAAACCGCAACTCATATTAAAACAGTGCAAATCGCGCGTAATATTCACCGTGGTCATAGACATCTCTTTCGATGTAAAATCATAACCGCTTGAATACGTAATGTTCCACCGGCTTCCGATTTTCACATTTCCTGAAATATTCAACGAATGTGTAAGTGCATACGGATAACGCATTTTCTTAATATTAATCTTCGCACTGGTGTTTTCACGGATACTATAACTATAACTCAAGCTCAAGCTCCATGGCATATTAAAGGCAAGATAACCGTCTGAATCAAGGGTCGCATCCTCGGTTTTCCGATTAGGCGAAGGCTGGTCGTTAGCCGTACTTTCATCATCATCTTCATCCTCTTCTTCTGAATCTCCCTTTTTATCTTTATCCTTGTCTTTATCATCCCCTTTCCCGAATAATTTCTTAAACGTATCATTATTCAAAGTATATGAGAACGAACCGCTATATCCCTGGAAACGTCCGAAACGTCCGTATGACCATTCGGTCCGGTCGCTTGTCACAACTCTACCATTCTCGTCAAACTTATAAGCATAGGTAGCAAATGTGGCATTCATATTAAAAGTATAACTCTTAGTCAGCTTCAAACGGGCACTCATCGTCAAGTTGCTCCATCGCTTTTGGGCAATATCGTACGACAAGTTTGCACTCAAATCATCAATCAAACTGATTTTCTTATATCCTGTCGTATCTTTATCCGAAGCCATTTTCATTTCCAAATTATTCTTCAGAGAGAAAGCAACGGTCTGAGAAGTCCCTTTACCCGGCACACCGTAAGGCATTCCTTCAAAAGGCGAATATTCGGTCATACGCACCTCGCCGTTTTCATCTGTATAAGTATAAGTTTCATAATAACCGAATTTCGACCTGCCGAAGTCTGGCGTATAAGTATAACTCACACTTGGCGTAACAACGTGACGGATAGTTATATCCTTACTTTTCCAAAACAAAGGCTTATACATACCATATAGCTTTGTATTCATTGATACCGCCATATTATAATCATACACGCGATGGAAACCATTAATAGTATCACGCACTTCTTCATGCGCCAATTCGTCGTAATTGCGCATGATTTTTTTCGTATACCAACGCTCTGTATAATTAAACGAAGGTGTAATGTTGATATACTTAAATAAGGTAAAGTTTGCCTCAACCGGAATATTATGACGCATACCTGTCTCCCACTGCGATAACGGAGTCTTAAACAGAAGGTTATCTTTTGTATTGACACTATTGGTCAATGCACCCGTATATTGGAAAGAGATTTTCTCATACCAACGTTCATTACCGGCTGCTTTTTTCCGCTTAAAGGGATAGATACGGCTCAACGAAATGTTTACATCAGGAAGAGTCATATTCAATGAAGAATCCCGCGTATTCTGCGTAATATTAAACGTACTCGAAATATTCAATCCGATTTCAGGGAAATTACGAGAATAACTGATACTAGACGCTTTCGTATTGTTGCTATACGAAGAAGGGTCGTACAACGTACTCAAACTCGAACGATCATAGCTGCTGGTCGCAAAGTTCACACTTGCCGAGAACGAACTGTTCGGATTCGCTTTGGCATCCTGACGATGGCTCCACTGGATACGGAAGTCTTTCGAAACGGCATAATCGGGCATATTTTTCTCTCCCGTCTTTGTTACCAAATAACTCGCATTAAAATAGCCACTATATTTATACCGCTTGTTATAATTCGAAGCGACAGAAAGCCCCCATGAACCTTTCGTATAAATTTCACCCAACAATTTTAAGTCCATTTTATCGCTAATGGCAAAATAATATCCTCCGTCACGCAAATAGAAACCACGGTTCATTTCATCCCCGTATGTCGGCATAATAAACCCCGAAGAATAACTGCTATTGAAAGGGAAAAAGCCGAACGGAATAGCCAAAGGCAGAGGCACATCTTCTACCACCAGCTGTGCCGGACCAAAAACCACATCCTTTTTAGGACGCACTTTCGCCATTGAAAGTTTCAAATAGAAATGCGGATGATCAGCATCACAAGTCGTATAGGTTCCGTTCGTCATATAAATTTCATTATCTGGACCTTTTTTCGCATTCACACTGGTCACATATCCTTCTCCTTGTTGGGTAATAATATCGTTAATGAAACCTTTCTTGGTCTTGAAATTATAGCGCATGGTTTTCGACTCGTATGGTGTTTCTCCATCTTTGAATATCGGAGTGCCTGAACTTACTCCTGCCGTGTCTACCACACCTTCAGCAAATACTGTACTGCTATCCATATTCATGGAAATCTTAGCAGAAGTCAGTTCGATATTCTGATAATTCACTTTTCCGTTACCATACAAATGAGCATACCCTCCCTTGGTAAAGACAATCGAATCACTCGCTTCATAAATTACCGGGGCATCCAACGGCTGTTTATCCGTACTGTCTGAAGCCAACGAATCAGCCATAAGACTATCTGTCGCTAACGAATCGAGCAACAACGAATCTGATTGTAGAGAATCTGTACGAAGTTCTGCATTGTTTCTTCTCGCCCGTTTCCCCTTTACACGCTGAACCTCAGCATATAACGAAAAACAACAGCTCATAAAAAACAAAGACAAGAACAAATATGTAGTTTTCTTAAATGACGTCATTCATTCTTTTTTTACACAATGCGCTGCAAAAGTAAGCATTCTCCCGTAAATAAACGCAGATGCTTCTGTTTTTAATGTATTTTTAAGACTATAAAAACAACTTGCACCAGCGGTCGAAACGCTGCACGCCGTTGCCTCCATGCTTTTCTACACTCTTCCGTGCCTTCTCAAGACTCTTTTCTTTATCCAATTTGGTTTTCGAGAAAAACTTGTCGGCAAAGCAAATAATCTCTTCTTCCAAACTGACCGGAAGCATATCCCGATGCGGAACAGGCAGGTTCTGTTCTTCAATATCCTGCAACGAAAGCCCTGCCCCCGTATGCCGTTCGCATACCAAAGCATGGCGCGGAAAGCCTTCTTTCCTCACCAAATCCGCCCCCAAATAGCCATGGCAAATATACGGATGAGTGCCGAAACACTGAATATCCGGCGCATCGGTCAGGAAAATGCCGATGTCGTGCAGCATCGCAGCCTCTTCGATAAAGTTCAGGTCCAAATCCAGCTCGGGATGTTTTTTAGCCAAAGCAAGTGCCTTGTCCGTAACCGAACGGCTATGTACCAACAAAATATGTTTCAATTCATTCTCTTCCGGATAGAATTTATCAATCAATGTCAATGGATTCATACCTTATTTATATTATAACGATTTATTTTCCTCTTTTCTCTAATTCCAATAAAAACTTCTTGGCTTCAAGTCCGCCTCCATATCCCGTCAACGAATAATCGCTTCCGATAATCCGATGGCAAGGAATAAATAGAGAAATGGCATTGGCACCGTTCGCATTGGCTACGGCACGCACAGCTTTAGGTTGCCCAATACGCTCTGCCAATTCACCGTAAGAACAAGTCTTGCCGTACGGAATCTCTTGCAAAGCGTCCCACACCTGTTTCTGAAAATCAGTCCCTACGGTCAATAAAGGCACATCAAAGCTCTTCCGTTCCAGCCGGAAATAAGCATCCAACTGTTTCATTGCTTCCTGAATCACATCCGACATGCCTTCTTCATAATCCACTTTCAATCCGGTCTGTAACCTCCTGTCCACCCTGCCCGGATGTTTTTCAATAGTCCAATTGCAAAGGCAAAGTTTATCCTCGAAAGATCCTAACACCAATTCCCCGCAAGGCGACAAATAGGATTGTATTCGAATTTTCTTCTCTTTTAGCATAACTCTTTCAATTGACTTTAGCCGGTTTGATATCCGGAAGAAATACGGCAATCACGCCCAACAGAGGCAACAACGTGCTGACAGTAAAAATAAACTCAATACTGGTCTTATCGGCAAGCCAACCAAAGAATGCCGAACCGATACCTCCCAAGCCGAACATCAATCCGAAGAAAACACCCGACACCATACCGACTTTATCAGGCTTCAAGTCGGTAGCATAAACCAAAATAGCTGAAAACGCCGATGCTATAATCAAGCCGCTCAGTATTGCCATGACAAGCGTCCAAAACAGATTAAGGTAAGGAAGTGCCAACGTAAACGGTGCGGCACCCAAAATAGAGAACAAGATAACATACTTCCGTCCATAACGGTCTCCGAAATAGCCTCCTAATAACGTCCCTGCCGCCAATGCCGCAAGAAAAGCAAACAGGCAGAATTGAGACGCCTGCACCGTAACTCCGAACTTTTCTATCAAATAGAAGGTAAAATAGCTCGTCATACACGATGCAAAGAAGTATTTCGAGAAAAGCATAATCACCAAAATGCCCATAGCCTTACGGACAGCCGATTCAGACAAGCCATGCGCAGCCATCCGTACAGCGCGATGAGCCTGCTTCATGCGAACCAGCAGCAAGCTATACCAATAGCCTACCCGTACCAAAATCATTGAAGCGAGCAAAGCAGCCGTAGCAAACCATCCTACGGCATGTTGCCCGTAAGGAATGATAATCAACGCGGCAAGCAACGGTCCGATAGCGCTTCCGCCGTTTCCGCCTACCTGAAAAATAGACTGTGCCAAGCTTTTCTTTCCTCCCGAAGCCATTTGTGCCACACGCGAAGCTTCCGGATGAAACACCGAAGAACCGCAACCGATAACCGCTACCGACAATAAGATAACCCAATAATTCGGGGCAAAAGCCAATATCAACAGCCCTACCAACGTAAATCCCATACCCATAGCCAATGAATAAGGCTGCGGATGGCGGTCGGCATATTGCCCCACAAAGGGCTGGAAAACCGAAGAAGTCAATTGGAATATCAAGGTAATGACACCGATTTGGGCAAAAGTAAAGCCGAAACTGTCTTTCAGCAAGGGATACATGGCAGGGATAACCGACTGGATCATGTCGTTCAGCAAATGACAGAAACCCATAGAAAACAAAATAGCGTATGCAGTACCCTCTCCTACCCGCGGGTGTCCTTTGAGCTTAGTTAAAATGTCCATACTCTTTTCATCTCAGAATTTGCAAGTGCAAAAGTACGCTTTACGAAGCAACGGACAAACAAAAACCGGAATTATTTTCTATCTTTGCCTCATCATTATCCAACACTGACACGCATGAAACATTCTATCAAATACCTTATCCTGACCGGCTGGCTCATCCTGACAAGCCTGATGCAGGGATATGCACAAATCCGTATGGGAGCCGAACAAACCGAATGCTATTTCCCACTCATCGAAGGGAAAAGGGTAGCATTGGTGGTCAATCAAACTTCTTTAATCGGAGAAAAACATCTGCTCGACTCCTTATATAATATAGGTATAAACATTACCCGCATCTTTGCTCCCGAACACGGATTGCGGGGAGAAGCCGATGCAGGCGCAACTGTCAAAGACGGAAAAGACACACGTACCGGTATTCCGATAGCCTCGCTCTACGGGAAAAACAAGAAGCCTACGCCTCAACAATTGGCAGATACAGATGTGGTAGTGTTCGACATCCAAGATGTAGGGGCACGCTTCTATACGTATATCAGCACCTTATATTATATCATGCAGGCTTGCGCCGAAAACGGGAAAGAACTAATTGTATTAGACCGTCCGAATCCATGTGATTACGTAGACGGTCCGGTATTGAAACCGGAATACAAAAGTTTTGTCGGCATGTTTCCTATTCCTATCTTACATGGATGTACCGTAGGCGAGATAGCCCGCATGATAAACGGAGAAGGATGGTTGGGAAACGGTTTGCAATGCACACTCAAAGTCGTCTCTGCATCAGGCTGGAAGCACGGACAGCCTTATTCGCTTCCCGTAAAACCCTCTCCCAACCTGCCCAACGACCAAGCCATTGCACTTTATGCCTCGCTTTGTCCTTTTGAAGGCACTTCGGTAAGCGTAGGGCGCGGCACGGAGTTTCCTTTTCAAGTCATCGGAAGTCCCTATACCAATAGCTATAGCTTCCGCTTCATGCCCCGTCCGCTAAAAGGCTCGGACATGAACCCAATGCACAAGAACAAGAATTGTTACGGAAAAGATTTACGAAATGTGCAGCCCCCCAAAGGTTTCACTTTAAGCTATGTGTTAGAATTCTATCGTCTTTACCAAAAACAAACAAAAGAGTTTTTCACCCGCCCACAGTGGTTCGATCTGCTCATGGGAACTGATCAAGTCCGCCTTGATATACAGAGCGGTAAAGACGAAGCAATCATCCGGAAGGCTTGGCAAAAAGATTTAGAGGAGTATCAAGCAATACGGAAGAAATACCTGCTTTACCCGAATTAGAAATAAAAGCGGGAAATATCTATCCCAGATACTTCCCACCCATACATACAGATTACAGATTTAGTTTCAGTTTCCTCCATAACCAGGATTCTGAATCAAAAGATTATTGGCTCCGATAATGCTATAATGAATAGGGAACCGGTTCAAATTCGGATTATGAGTAGCCTTATGATCCCACCAATCCTCGGTCACGTATGCATCCCAACGGACTAAATCAGTACGCCGGCGGGCTTCTCCTAAGAATTCAAGTTTCCATTCTTTCAGCATCCGGTATTTATCCAGATTGGCAGCTGTTACAGGGTCAGGGTCTACACCATCCGCAAAATAGCGTTTCCGTACGGTATTGATTAAATTAGCAGCCTCCTGTTTGTCGCCTGCACGCATTTTGCATTCAGCCAACGTATAATAGATTTCGGTCAAACGGATGATAGGGATATCCGGATTATACATCTCCTGATATTCGTCGGCATTCGGTCTTGGACTACGTTTTATCAAACGGACACCCGAACCTTCTTCAGCCGTGGCAATGGTAGAAGGCAACTCTTCCACACCGGCATATTCCGTTCCGACTTTAGCAAAACATGCTATCTGGTCACGTATGACAAGAGGCTGACCGATATAGTCTCTCGCTCCTACACAAACCCAATCCGGATGGTCAGGATTTACCAGTTTTCCTACCACAAACATCCCGCGGTATTTTCCTCCTTGTTCATAAACATACTGCTGCTTACGGACGTCTTTATCGTTGAAGCCTTCGTAATTGTTGCCCAAGTTGAACTGGTATAAGTTCCCTTCCGGGTCACGGCTGGGAATCAGACAGCACCCGTTATCTGCTTCAGAATCTTTCAATCCGCCTAAAAAGTTCTTATAATTGTATGGCATAGAAGGCTTCCAATAGCACCCATCGGTTTCCAGTTTGGCATTCTCGCTTGGGAGTGTCCAAATGATTTCCGGACAGGTTTCATTCTGGAAACCGAAAATATCAGTCCAGTCATCTGCCAGTTCATAGCTTCCGTATTTCCCGTCTATGATATCCTGACAAATCTGAGCGGCTTCCTGATACATCGGTTTTCCGATATAAGCCTCCGCATTGAAATAAAGTTTCGCTTTTAATGCGGCAGCTACAGCCTGATGAACCGTATTGGTTTCCATAGCTCCCAATTCCGTTTTTACCGGAAGTTCCGGAAGCACTTGCGTCAGCAACGAATCGATGAAATTAAACGTCTCGACATCCGTCGAACGGGGCAACACCTCGCTTTTAGTCGTCGTATAGAGCGGCACTCCGCCAAAGAAATCCAGCCCGTCCAAATAAAAAGACGCGACCAACGTATTCATTTGACATAACATCGACTCTCTGGTCCCTTCTGGAAAACCCAAAGCATTGAAGTCTATTTGCTCTAAATCTTCCAATGCGTCCCAAGCCAATGCGATTCCCATGGAAAAATTAGTCCAGCCATTCGAGATGCTGGTCATATCTTCGGTATATTCATGATGGTGGAATTTCTGAAATACCGCCCCGTCATACCAGTCACTTCCACGGGTAGGGACACAAAATTCATCCGTACCGAGTTCTTGCATCTCCCATCTGGCTCTATCCGAAGCAATCCAAAAACGCCAATGAGTAAACGGACGATTGAAACGTTCCCAAACCGCATCCTGCGAAGAGTAAAACGTTTCGGGCACTACTTGAGAATAAAACGTCGGCTCCACATTACAGGAAGTTCCCATAGTCAAAAGAAACAGACTTCCTACAATTCCTGATTTTATAGTAAATGCTTTCATATCTATGTATCTTAACTTTATCATTCTTCACTTTAGAAAGTGAGTTGCAATCCCAATGTATATGTCCTTACCAACGGATAAAGCCCGTCAAAACGTTCCGTACCCTTATCCCAGCCAGCAATATCCACCTCTGGATTCACGCCACTATATTTCGTAAACATACAGACATTGCCCACGGTAGCATAAATCCGGAACCGGTCAACCCACTTGCAATAGTTTTTCAGCGAAAGTGAATATCCCAAAGAAATGGCGTCAATCTTCAGGAAAGTCCCGTCCTCCAAATAATAGTCACAAATCTGTTTCTCGCCGCGGATGTGGTTGAATTTCCCATAAGCGTCTTTCAGCACATTGCATTCGTCGATTCCTTGAATACCGAAATACATGTTAATCATGTTGTACACGTCAAACTTAATCCAACTGCGCATATTGATATTCAGGTCGAAATTCTTGTACATGAAAGAGTTGTTCCAGCCCAACATGACCTTTGGTATGTAATTGCCCATGTAGCGCTTGTCCGCTTCGGTCTTTTGGGCGGCAGGGATAACCTCTCCGTCTTTATTATACAACAAGAAATTGCCGTCCTCGTCGAATCCTGCGAATTTCCACAGATAAAAGGCACCAATGGTAGAACCTTCCTCCATTCTGGCTGCATCTCCCGGCATACCCGGCACAGGAAATGAATTGCCATTATAGTAAGTATTATTTCCCCACAACGTAAGGATCTTACCTGTATTATGAGCTAAATTCACCTTGGAAGTCCAGACAAAATCCTTCCGTTGGATGATGTCCCCTCCAAGTTCTAACTCCCAACCTTTGCTCTCCATCGCGCCAATGTTCTGCCATTGGGTACCTTGAATATAAGGAGGTTGCGGCACTTTCACTTCATAAATCATGTTGTCAATCTTCCGGCGGTAATAGTCAAACTTGCCATAGAAACGGTTGTTGAAGAAAGAGAAATCCACACCGATATTCCATTCTTTCTTTTCTTCCCAACCTAAGTTCTCGTTAACATTCTGGGTCTTGCCATACGAATTTGCCCAGCTCCCATTAGGCAGCATCCACCAAGTGTCCGAGCCTAACACATTCGCCATATAGGAAGAATTGAAATCATTATTACCCGTCACGCCATAACCGAAACGGAGCTTCAAATCGTTCACCCAATCTACGTTCTTCATGAATGCCTCATTCGAAATCCGCCAGCCGCCTGACAAAGCCCAGAAATTACCCCAACGGTTTTTAGCGGCAAATTTGGATGAACCTTCGTGACGAATGGTAGCCGTTACCATATACTTGTCATTATACGAGTAATTGGCACGGGCGTACAGGGCAAACAAACGTTCGGTAATGTTCTTTCCCGACCCCATTCCGGCTTTACCGTCACTCAGATAAGAACCTTTTCCTATATCCCAAAACCGGATTCCTTCTACATCGAAATTATAGTTTTCGGCATAAAAGTTCTCACCATTGCACTCAAAATAAGAATAACCGGCTACAGCGTTCAAGCTATGCCCTCCTTCGAACTCTTTGATATAAGTGGCGTAACCTTCGGAAGTTAGATTCTCGGTTTTGCTGAACTCTAACTTCGCCCATCCGTTCCGATTATTGTTGATTTCATCCAAGTGATACCTGGACCTGAACTGATGCAATTCCCATTGACGGTTCTCATACCCTAACGTCTGTGTAAAAGACAATCCCGGAATTGCCTTGATATTCAGTTTAAAGGAAACCTCCGGCTTAAACCATTTGTCAAGCCCTTCGTAATCATACAATTGGGCATTGGCCAATACGTTGTAATCCAAGTTCTCGCCAGTCCAGACATTAAATCCGGTCTCGCTTTCCGGGTCGTAAGGCGAACGGGTAGGATTGTTTCTCAACGCTTGCTGGAAATTGGGCCAGTTGTTGTTTCTCCAAGCCTGCCGGTAATCAACGTTCGGACGCACTTCCAGCCAACCGTCAAACAATTTAAAGTTGGCATTGATTCGTCCGCCATAATCCTGACGGGAATCGTCTATGGCTATACCTTCATTCTTTTGGTAAAAGAACGAAGCGTACATCCGGGCGTTTTCCGTTCCGAGGTCGATGGAAAGATTGTGCTTTTGGGAGAAATTGTTATCATTCACCAATTCTTCCCACCAGTCTACATCATCCCCATAATCGATGCCTACCTGATGCTCTCTGTACTCATCTGCAGTCAACATACGAGGCTTGCCCCAATCCTGCTTTTTAGAAAGTTCCGTACTATAAGTCAGCCGGGCTTTCCCATTGGTGTTCGAACCGCTCTTGGTCGTAATCAAAATAACTCCCGAAGCGGCACGAGTTCCATAAATCGCACCGGCAGAAGCATCTTTCAAGACATCAATCGACTTGATGTCATCCTGATTAATCGAACGTATATCTCCACCGGGGAAACCGTCAATGACAATCAAAGGAGAGCGTCCCGCATTAATCGAAGTCATACCGCGCAACTGTATCGTAGTCCCTCCGTTGACACTACCGTTATTCTGCAACAACAATCCGCTGATTTTACCTTGCAAAGCAGTCGTAATATCCGCCCCGCCTACTCCTTTCAGCATATCGTCGGCAGAAAGAGAAGTCACCGCACTGGTCACCTGCTTCTTTTCCATGGTTCCATATCCTACTACAACGACCTCTTCCAACGTCTCGCTATCTTCTGATAAGGTCACTTTGATAAGGCTTTGGTCTTTTACAGGCACTTCTTTCGTTTTATAACCGATGAAAGATATTTCCAAAATAGCATTAGACGGGACATGCTGCAAAACAACACATCCGTTCAGGTCTGTCACATTACCTAATGTTGTTCCTTTCACCAATACATTCGCACCGATTAATTCACCGCTGCTGTCTGAAACCATCACTGTTACAGTCCGGTCTTTCTGCATCACCGATTCACTACCGGCATTCTCTCCCGACAAAGCAGTTACATCAGCCAGCATGTCAATCCCAGGAAAGCATGCCAAACCAACGGCAATCCATAACGCCTTCTGCCGGGAAAATACATTTTGAATTTGTTTCTTAATTATCTTATCCGTTATCATAATTCCTGATATAAACACATAAATAAATATGAAATTCACTCACAAATATTCCAGATATGATTGTCATTTCAATATGCCGGCTTGATAAACGGAGCATCCAACAAATAGTCTATGCTCTCACGCACACTCTTCAGCACGTCACTCGTACTGTACGATTCGATTTCGGCAACGATATTCTTGACTCCCGCTACATCCGCATTCCGGAAAATAGCATCATAGCCCACCATACCGCTCTGACCGATTTCACGATGGTCTTTCAGATGCAGCATCTTGAAACGTCCCGGATATTTATGGAAATAATCTACCGGACTCTGCTGTCCTCTCACTACCCAATAAACATCCATTTCAAAACATACGTACCGAGGGTCTGTATGCTGCAACAAATAATCCATCATAACCTCCCGGCCCTCTACCTTCTGAAACTCGTGCGCATGGTTATGATAACCGAACGATAAGCCTGCCGCTTGGCAGCGTTTTCCTATTTCATTAAAATAGGTGCAATACAATTCCAAGTCCTTGACCGTTTTGGGAACCTCCAAATAGGGGAAAATGATATACGACATTCCTGCTTCCCGATGGTCGGCTATGCATTGGTCCCACCAAGCCAACGCTTCCGACAAATCGCCGCTTTTCAGTTCTTCGGCATTCAACGCACGGCTGCAATGAGAAGACAAGACCTTCATGCCGGCACCCTCGATGTCGCGTTTAAAATCAGAAGGCGTACGCCCGTAGAACTTGCCTTCACCGTAATAGGCAGCCTCGATAGCTGTGTACCCCATATCAGCCAATTTCTTCAAAGTCTGGAGATATACCTCCGAAGCCTTTCCCTGCTGATTCACACCATTAATCAAATCTCGGACAGAATAAAGCTGAATGGCTATTTCTTTTTTCACACGCCCATGCTGCTGGGCTTCTACGAATTGGAACGGAATCCACAACAAGACTCCGATTATCCACAAACAAACTTGCTTTTTCATAGATTGGATCTGTTTTTTACGCTGCCCCAGGCTGAATCGCTTCAGCCCGGAACAAACGTTAACCTAATAAATAGAATAAAAAGACATAGTAAAAAAGAGAGAACGACAAACAGGAATGCCCGCCAATCAGCAACCGATTGCGGAATTTACCTTTCTGCTGTCTTGCGGGAGCAAAAAGCTTGCGATTTCGTCCTGCAACGCGCAGGAAGCTTTCCCGGCCTGGGATTCCGTCCTGCAACGCGCAGGAAGCTTTCCCGGCCTGGGATTCCGTCCTGCAATGCGCAGGAAGCTTTCCCGGCTTGCGATTTCGTCCTGCAACGCGCAGGAAGCTTTCCGAGGCTTGCGATTCCGTCCTGCAACGCGCAGGAAGGAATTGCATCCTATTTGACCGTTCTTGCTTGAGTTAGACTTCGATATTAATCCAGTATTTTCACACGGATGTTTCTGAACCAAACATCGTCACCATGGTCTTGCAGGCCGATATAACCTTCGTGATTGTCGCCGCCGCAATTGTTCAGCAATTCAAACGCCAAGGGCCATTTCTCTTGGCTGAACTTGCTTTCCTGCAACATCTTCGTCCATTGCGGAGTCCACAAATGGTATTCAACCACATTTTCTCCGTTCTGGCCATGAATCACCGTACCTTTATATACCATAATCTTAGCCTGGTTCCATTCGCCATACGGATGCTGGTTCTGAGGAACAGCCGGTATCATGTCATACAGCGAAGCGGACTGGCGGTTGTTGTCCTTTCCCAATTTCGCGTCGGGGTGATTGGCATTATCCAACACCTGATATTCCGGAGCGGAAATGTAAATCGGCTCGAGCACCTCATTCCCGTCTTTATCCTTCGATGTCACTTCTTGAGCCAAATACAAGATACCGGAATTTCCGCCCTTCGAGACTTTCCATTCCAAAAGCAATTCAAAGTTCTTGAACTTATGTCCGAAAATCAAATCGCCGCCATCGCTGTTCTGCGCTTCACCGCCGCCCGAGCCATTGAACTTGATGCATCCGTCTTCGATAACCCAACGGGAAGGTACCCGGTCTTTTCCATAGCCACGCCATCCGTTGAATGTCTTTCCGTCAAAAATGGTAATGTATCCGTCTTTATCGATAGGAAGCTTCAAACTGTCTGTTTCGGGAGCCTTCAACGATGAAGAATAAGATAGAGTAGCAACCGTTTCTTCCTCCGGCTGATTTTCCGCTTTCTTCTGATTACCACCACAAGCGACCAAGGCACAACTCAATGCCAGTACGCCCAATGTCTGATTCATTTTTTTCATTTGAGTAATATTTAATTGATTGATAATGATTGAAACCTATAGAACCTTTCCGGAAATTATCGAGGCATATCCGGCAATGCCCATCCCGCACGGTAATGATGCTTAATCAATTCTGCGGCAAATTCTTGCGCGTTAATGGCGTCTGTCCAAGTCTTATTGAACGACGGATGGCCGTTATGAATCGTAAAACCGTCTTTGACGCACGTCTTTATCGTCTCGTTCTCGCCAATGTTCGTGAAACGCATATTTTCGCCGTCCCATTCCAATGTCTTGTTCAAGCCTTGCAGACGGACAGCCAATACGCCCATCACAACCATTTCATTCAACGGACCCGCTTCTGAGAAAGCAGACTTCACCGGTACCCGGTATTCAGGGTCTTCCTTGCAGGCGCGTACCCAATCCATTTCATGTGAAGTGGTCACGCGGCGGCATACCTTCGGCGCATTGGGCACTCTTCCTGAAAGCAAGAAAGGATTTTCACCGTAACAACTGCATACCAACGTGTCTTTTGTCCCGTGGAAAATAGTCAACCCGCCATTAGCCGGCATCAACGGTTTCCCTTCCGGAAAACCTTCCGGACGTTCGGGCAACAAACCGCCGTCATACCAATGCACTTCCACCTCAGGCATTGCTATTTTAGGCATATTCTCACGAGCCGGGAAAATCATCTTGACATGCTGTGCCTGAGGCGCACAAGCGTTCAGCAACAACGTAGAGCTTGCTTCCACCTTTGTAGGATAGCCCAATTTCAATGCTTTGAACGGCTGATGCAAAATATGGCAAGCCATATCTCCCAAAGCACCCGTACCATAATCCCACCAGCCGCGCCAGTTCCAAGGATGATAAATGGAATTATACGGATTCAGTTTTGCCGGTCCGGTGAAAAGGTCCCAGTCTAATGTTTTAGGGATACGTTCCTCTTTCTCCGGAGAATTCAAGCCCTGCGGCCAAATCGGACGGTCGGTAGCACATTCCACCTTTACGACATCACCGATTTCCCCATTCCAAATCCATTCGCAAACCAAGTCTGTGCCTTCGCCAGACGCTCCCTGATTACCCATTTGAGTCACTACGCCGGTCGACTCTGCCAATTTGGTCAACAATCTGGATTCATAAACAGAATGCGTCAAAGGTTTTTGGCAATACACATGCTTGCCCATCGTCATCGCATCGGCTGTAATGATAGCGTGAGTATGATCGGCTGTAGCAATCATGACCCCGTCTATCGATTTTCCCATTTCGTCCAGCATCTTGCGGTAATCCCAATATTTCTTGGCTTTGGGAAACTCGTCAAAAACCCCTTTCGCATAATTCCAGTCTACATCACACAATGCTACGAGGTTTTCAGTATCTTTCACGGCATTGATATTGCTATGACCGATACCTCCCACTCCGATAGCAGCGATATTCAGCTTATCAGAGGGCGGAATATGCCCGAAACTTTTTCCCAAGATAGAACTTGGTGCAACAGTAATAGAAGCCAATGTAGCGGCTCCCGCTTTCAAAAAATCTCTTCTTGATACGTTTGACATAAGATTCAATTTTAAAGGTTAATATATTATTTAATGAAAAGCAGTCATGATTAAGTAAAATGCCTTAGCAACCCATACCCGTTGGTCAGGGTTTTCCGGTGTTGCCTGATTTCTTCCAATGTCTCAAGATTGCCGATTGCCGGCAGCCGGTGTGTGGAAGCATCTTCAAGGAACTTCCAAGCATACCCCGACGCTATGGCAGAGTCCCTCATCCGGGGCAAGTCGGGAGAGGGCTCGCCTTTCAGTATGCTTTCGGCAAAAAGAGAACAAAGCACATCAATGTTTTTCCCTCCGTAAGGCTTTTCAATACGTTCTGTCCGAGTAACTCCATGAAGCTCTACAACAGCTGTCTTAAAGTCGTGGGTCATCCGGGCTATCCCTTTCGTGCCGATTAAATCCACATACGAATTATGGGTCTGGTCTTTGGCTAATTGCCCATATACAAAGCCCTGGGTAATATCGAAAACAATTCCATTTTGGAAAGTACCCTGACACTGAAGCCACCAAGGGTCTTTATAATTCCACATCCTCATTCCCTGCGCATGCCAAGTCTCATAATCACAACCCGCATACCATCTGGCTATATCCACATAGTGCATGCCGCAATCGTGAAATGCCGGACCTTCGTACTCATGACCTTCGCCGGGAGCCAATCCGGGCGTCATGTGACAAATACGGACAATAGCCAATTCTCCGATTTCTCCAGAATCTACAAATTGTTTCAACGCATGATGATACCAAGAATTACGCAAGTACAGATTAACGGTCGCGATAAGAGGATGATTCTCTACCAACTCTACCGCCTTCCATTCTCTTTCGATAGAATCGGCAATCGGCTTTTCTGCCAAGATGTGCTTTCCATAGCGGACCGCCTTCTCTATCTGCCTCAAACGCTGGTCTGCCAATGTAAAAAGCCCTACAGCTTGAACCGACGGATCTTCAAAAATCACCTGTTCATCGGATACAATCTGGGCATCCAGCCCCCATTGAAGGGCTTCTTTTCTGACAAGAGGATTTACATCACAGATATACGCAATATCCCACTTCCCGCTTTTTCTCATTTCGTCCAGATAGAACCGTCCCATTCTACCTAAACCTATAATCCCGATCTTTATTTGTACATTTTCCATGGTTTATTACATTTAAAGAATTATGATTCACAATCTGACATCTCTTCCGGCTTGACCAGCAAAGCACTCAATTCCCACAAAATATAAATAGGAATAAAGACTGCTAATAGCGTAAATGGGTCTGATGATGGAGTAATCACTGCAGCCACAACCAACAGGATGATAACTGCATATCTACGGTATTTCTTGAAAAACGTACGATTCAAGAGTCCTATTTTCGAGAACAAGACAGATAATAAAGGCAATTCAAACATAAGACCCATCATGAAAACCAACATGAAAAAGTTATTCATGTATGAATCCAATGCCAAGTGATTGCCAATCAGAGAACTCAACTCATAAGTGTACAAGAAACGCAACGTCAGCGGAAACACCACTGAATACCCCATCAAGCAACCCAAGAAAAACATCACTGTACCAAATACAAAAGCCCAACGCACTTTTGCACGTTCGTTGTCGTAAAGTGCCGGACAAACGAATTTCCATATTTCATAGATCATATAAGGGAAGACGAGCAACAAAGAAATCCAAAACGATAAGGACATGTGGACAAAGAA
The DNA here is from genome assembly GCF_002161765.1 of Bacteroides sp. An322. GTDB lineage: Bacteria > Bacteroidota > Bacteroidia > Bacteroidales > Bacteroidaceae > Phocaeicola > Phocaeicola merdavium. The sequence goes on from NZ_NFIN01000007.1 coordinate 148,437, forward strand.
CTGCGATGCCAATTTGATGTTGATGACATCCACCTGCAACGGTTTTTCCAAAAAGCCAGGCATCAATGAAGTATAAGAACTCATTTGTCCCAAAAACCGATACAAGAAAAAATCGCTTTGAGCCGGAGCCATAATCACATGGTCGAACAAATAAGGGATAAAAAGAAAACAAGCAATCACCCCTATCCCCCAAGCGACAAGGATGCGTATAAACATCCATCGTAGGATTTCCAAATGTTCCCAAACGGGCATTCCTGTATGATCTATTTCACGCATAACTATTATTTCTTTTCAGACATTGAAATATCTTTACTTGAATCGGCATCCAACCCTTTATCGATTTCTTTTTCGATGCCGTTCATCCCGTCTTTGAAAGTTTTGATTCCCTTGCCTAACCCATGCATCAATTCCGGAATTTTTTTCCCGCCAAACAAGAGCAATGCTATAAAAGCAATCAACAAAATCTCAGAAGTTCCAATAGGACCTAAAAACAATAGTGTACTCATAATACATAAAATTTAAAATTAGTTTTTTCGAATGGAGGTTCGGTTGAGAACCTTGTGTTGCAAATATAGAAGGATAAAAAAGCGGTTCTGAAAATCAAAAAACTTTTGTAGTAAAGACCAGACAATAACAGTTCTATTTTCAAGGATTTAAGCAGACATGCAAATGTAATTTGAGGAGAAAAATTGAAGCCTTAATTCCTTCGTTTTTCAATAAACCATCTTTATAGTTTCCTAAGAAATGCACTGCAAATGATTCTTCTTATTCTACATTTTCTATTTATCGCTCTATTTTAGGGCACTATAAATCAACATTTTACAAATCATTCAAAAAAAATGCTCTACATAAAAGCGGTAAAAATCAAATAATTCATAAATTCGTACGTTTAAATTCAATTTTTAAAGTTATGAAGCACACAGTCGTCTTATTCTTATTTATCTGCTTAAACGGATTGGTTTTCTCGGCAGAACCGAGCAGCACTGCCCAAGTAACCCTTCAACACTTGTCAGATTCCTTGAATGAATGCATCAAGCACAGACAAGAATACGTCAATCGAAAAGAAAACCGGATAAAAGGAATCAAACGGCTATTAGATAACAAATCGCCGAACGACTGGCAACGCTATGATATCTATAACCAACTTTCGAAAGAATACAAAAAATTCGTCGTAGACTCTGCTATCTTCTATACAAAAAAGAAAATGAATCTGGCAGAACTACACAAAAAAGAGAAGGAGCTAAATGCGTCAAAAATCGATTTGTCTCTGCTTTACTCGATGAGAGGGAGCTATTTGGAAGCCGAAAAACTTTTACAAAGCATACAAAGTTCATCTTTGGATAAAGAGCTACGATATGAATATTATAGTGCCTATCACCAGTTTTGGGAATATTATTCCATTTCTTCCAGAGGCAATGACTATGCCAAACAACAGTTTGCCCTCTACGATGATTCTTTAGTTCAAGTAATGGATAAGTCCAGCCTGTCTTATAAATTGTTGCAAGCTAACATACTGGCAAGTAAAAAACAGTTTGCAGAAGCAGAAGAACAATTTTTAGAATTGCTCGCAACCGAAGAGGCAGGCAGTACCAATTCTGCCATGATTGCCTGCGGACTGGCATTTAATTATATGAATCTAAACCAACCTGAACAAGTAAAGTATTATTTCACCCTATCCGCCATAACAGACCTCTGTAATGCTACAAGAGAAAACATGTCTCTGCAGTCCTTAGCATTTATTGAATTTAAGAACAAAAACCTGGAACTGGCTTCTACTTATGCACAAGTGGCTGTAGAAGACGCGATTGCTTCGAACATTCACTTTCGGACTTCCCAAATCTATCAGTTTTATACGGACTTGAATACACAATATAAACAAGAGAAAATCAAGCAAAAGTCCAAACTCCAAACAAGCCTCATCATCATTAGCTGCATTTCTGTTTGCTTAGTGCTGCTGGCCATTTATGTATTTTTGCAGATACGGAAAATTACCCGCATCAAAGAGACTTTGGCAAGCAACAACAAGCAACTGAGAAACCTGAACAACCAGCTGAACCAAATGAACGAAGAATTAAACCAAAAAAATGAGCAGTTGCACGAGATTGGAAATATCAAAGAAAAATACATCGCCCAATTCTTTGACCTCTGCTCCAATTATATCAGCAAAATGGAAAATTACCAAAACCAACTTTACAAACTTACAATCAACCATCATTACGAAATGTTAGTAAAGCGGTTAAAGTCAACCAACCTGATTGATGAAGAATTGGAAACGCTCTACAAACATTTCGACAGCATCTTCCTCAGTTTATATCCCACATTCATCGAAGACTTCAATGCCTTGTTAAATGAAAATGAAAAAGTTATCCCCAAAGCAGGCCATCTGTTAAATAAGGAATTGCGTATCTATGCACTGCTCCGCCTCGGACTGACCGACAACACTAAAATGGCAAGTTTCCTGAGATGTTCGATGAGTACGATTTACAATTACCGCACCAAGATGAGAAACAAATCCAAAGTCGACCGGGAAGATTTTGAAAATCAAGTTATGCAAATCGGAAATACGAAGCCGGTAAGTTGAACAAATAAAGATTTACATAATAAAAAAAGTTACCTTTATTTAGGTAACTTTTTGTAGCCCGTGGGAGAATCGAACTCCCCTTTCAAGAATGAAAATCTTGCGTCCTAACCGATAGACGAACGGGCCATCCTTCTTTTCTGCCTTAGCAGATCTTGCTTTGGAAGTAGCCCGTGGGAGAATCGAACTCCCCTTTCAAGAATGAAAATCTTGCGTCCTAACCGATAGACGAACGGGCCATCCTTTGCCGTGTCGAGAGGTGTTTCTCGAACACGGGTGCAAAGGTACGAATTATTTTTTAATCTGCAAATGTTTTGCGATGTTTTTTCACTGGATTAGTAAAAATATGCCTAAAATAAAGAATAAGCAACATTATTTGTTCAGTGCATCCGCTTCCTTTATGCTCTTCTCGATGTCTTCATCGCTCAATTCAAAGTTCGTGAGGTTACCAGCCAAGTATTGGTCATAAGCACTCATATCAATCAGTCCGTGTCCGGAGAGGTTGAAGAGCAATACTTTTTCTTCGCCGCTTTCTTTGCATTTCAAAGCCTCGTTAATGGTAGCGGCAATAGCGTGGCAAGATTCCGGTGCCGGGATGATGCCTTCTACTTTAGCGAAGAGGCAGCCTGCCTTGAACGAATCCAATTGCTGGATGTCTACAGCTTCCATCAAGTTGTCTTTAATCAGTTGCGATACGATGACGCCTGCTCCGTGATAACGCAAACCGCCGGCATGGATATTGGCGGGTGTAAAGTTATGTCCCAAAGTGAACATCGGAAGCAGCGGAGTATATCCGGCTTCGTCTCCATAGTCGTATTCAAACTTGCCTCGGGTCAGTTTCGGGCACGATGCCGGTTCTGCCGCAATGTATCGGGTTTTCTTTCCTTCTAAAATGGTATGGCGCATGAATGGGAAAGCGATACCGCCGAAGTTTGAACCTCCGCCGAAGCAAGCGATAATGGCATCCGGATATTCGCCTGCCATTTCCATTTGCTTTTCGGCTTCCAGTCCGATAATGGTTTGATGCAGGGTTACGTGGCTCAACACAGAACCCAGTGTATATTTACAGTTGGGTGTGGTACGTGCCAGTTCGATAGCCTCCGAAATAGCTGTACCCAATGAACCTTGGTGGTTGGGGTATTTAGTAAGAATGTCTTTTCCTGCACGGGTCGACATAGAGGGCGAAGGAGTGACCTGTGCGCCGAATGTCTGCATGATGCTGCGGCGGTAAGGTTTCTGTTCGTAGCTGATTTTCACTTGATATACGGCAGCTTCCAGTCCGAATACATTGGCGGCATACGATAAAGCGGCTCCCCATTGTCCGGCTCCGGTTTCGGTTGTAATATTGGTAACGCCTTCTTTTTTACAATAATAAGCTTGTGCCAAAGCCGAATTCAGCTTGTGTGAACCGATAGGGCTTACACTTTCGTTCTTGAAATAGATATGTGCAGGTGTATCCAATGCTTTTTCCAGTCCGTAGGCACGAACCAACGGAGTGCTGCGGTAGTATTTATACATTTCGCGCACTTCTTCGGGGATTTCAATCCACGTATCTGTTTGGTTTAGTTCCTGTTTGCAAAGCTCTTGAGCGAAAACCGGATAAAGGTCTTCGGGCTTAAGGGGTTGTTTGGTAGCCGGGTTTAAAGGAGGCAGCGGTTTGTTTTTCATGTCTGCCTGGATGTTATACCAGAAGCGGGGTATTTCGTCTTCGGGTAAGATGAATCTTTTCTGTTGTTTGTTCATAATGACTTACATTTTAAAATGTTTTGCCAAAAATAAGTAAAATATTGATATAAACAAAGTCTTTTGCGGAAAAATATGCTACTCCACCCAAAGCAAGTCGCTTAAGATTCCGTCGGAGATGAAAATGCCTTCCGCTGATAACCGGAGGATATTCTCGTTTTGTTGCAATGTACCTTGATGCAGGTAAGGCAATGCTGCTTTTAGGCAATAATCATATAATTTATCTCCGAATGTTTCCTTTAGGTGGTCGAGCGGTAACCCCCATTGGGTGCGCAGACGGGTGATGATAAAATCGTTGTAACGGGTATAGAGGTCGAGTTCTTCTATTTCGTAATTGGGTTTACGGTTCTCGATGCCTATTAGGTATTTTTCAAGCGATGCGATGTTCCATTGGCGGGAAATGCCGTTGTATGAATGAGCCGCTGCACCGCATCCTAAGTATTTCTTGCCTATCCAATAGCTGGAGTTATGCCGCGAATGATAACCCGGCAGGCAGAAGTTGGATATCTCATAGTGTTCGTATCCGGCAGACTTTAGTGTGTGTATCAACTCAGCAAAGAGGTCAACGCTTAGGTCTTCGTCTATTTCGTTTACCCTATGTTCTTCTTTAAGTTTCCATAGCGGTGTTCCTTCTTCGTAAATCAGGTGATAGGCGGAAATATGTTCGGGATGCATACGGAGGGCTTGCTGCAGGTCGGATTTCCACGACATGAGTGTTTCGCCGGGCAGTCCGTACATTAAGTCAATGCTGAGATTGGCAAATCCGGCTTCTCTGCATCGGTCGAAAGCTTCAATGGCTTGTTGTGCCGTATGGCGGCGATGCAAGAGCTGTAAAGTCTTGTCGTTAAAGGTTTGTATTCCCATGCTCAAGCGATTGAACGGGAAAGTCCGAAGCATCTTTACATATTCTTCATTTAAATCATCGGGATTGGCTTCGATGGTGATTTCGGCATCGGGACGGATGTTATAATATATATATAAGGTAGAGAAAATCCGTTCGAAGTGTTTTTCTTGCAGTTGCGAAGGGGTTCCTCCGCCCAAATAGACGGTTTCGATATCTTCTTCTTCAAGATAATCTTTCCGTTGCTTTAATTCGGAGCAAAGAGCCTCGACGTATCGGTCTGTTTGTTCACTTTGAGTGGTCGAGAAAAAATCACAATAGATGCACCGGCGTTTGCAGAAAGGGATGTGTAGGTAGATGCCTGCCATAAAGTAAAAGGATAAAAAATTGTCATTCTGAACGAAGTGAAGAATCTCGTATGCATTAGCGGATGTGAGATCCTTCGCTTCGCTTAGGATGACAATTCTATAGAAACGTTATTGTTTTAGTCTTATTCTTCGCCACGGATAGCTGCGATACCCGGCAATACTTTGCCTTCGATAGCTTCCAACAACGCACCACCACCGGTAGAGATGTAAGAAACTTGGTCAGCCATGCCGAACTTGTTGATGCAAGCTACAGAGTCGCCACCGCCAATCAATGAGAACGCACCGTTCTTGGTTGCTTCTGCGATAGCTTCTGCAATGGCTTTCGAACCGCCAGTGAAGTTATCGAATTCGAATACGCCTGCAGGACCGTTCCACAAGATAGTCTTGGCGTTAACGATAGCTTCTCTGAATGCTTTGCGGCTTTCGGGACCTGCATCCAGTCCTTCCCATCCGTCAGGAATATTACCTGCCGGGCATACTTGCGTATTAGCGTCGTTCTTGAAGTCGTCAGCTGCGATGCAGTCGGTACCCAATACCAAGTTTACGCCTTTTTCTTTTGCTTTCTTGATGATGTCGAGAGCTAAGTCGAGTTTGTCATCTTCGCAGATAGACTTACCGATTTTGCCGCCCTGAGCCTTAGCAAAAGTGAAAGTCATACCACCGCACAGAATCAGGTTATCTACCTTATCCATCAAGTTTTCGATGATACCAATCTTGGTAGATACTTTCGAACCACCCATGATAGCGGTGAACGGACGTTTGATGTCTTTCAATACGTTGTCAACGGCTTGCACTTCTTTTTCCATCAAGTAACCCAACATCTTGTGGTCTGCGTCGAAGTAATCAGCGATAACGGCTGTAGAAGCGTGTTTGCGGTGAGCAGTACCGAATGCGTCCATTACATAGCAGTCAGCGTAAGAAGCCAATGTCTTGGCGAAATCTTTTTGACGAGTTTTCATTTCCTTCTTAGCTGCATCGTAGTTAGGATCATCTTTTTCGATGCCTACAGGTTTGCCTTCTTCTTCAGGATAGAAACGGAGGTTTTCCAACAGCAACACTTCGCCCGGTTTCAAGGCAGCTGCAGCGTCCTGTGCCTTAGCGCAGTCGGGAGCGAATTGTACCGGAGTGCCCAAAGCTGCAGATACAGCGTCAACAATCTGGCTCAATGAATATTTAGCGTTTACTTTGCCTTTGGGCTTGCCCATGTGCGACATGATAATCAAGGCACCACCGTCAGCCAAGATTTTCTTCAGAGTAGGCAGTGCGCCACGGATACGGGTATCATCGGTAATTTTACCATTTTCGTCCAAGGGTACATTGAAGTCCACACGAACAATTGCCTTCTTTCCGGCAAAGTTGAATTTGTCAATAGTCATCATAGTTTTATATTTTTTGTTTAAAGTGTTTGCTTCTTTCAGATGCACCGCAAAGTTAAGAAAAAAAACAGATAAAGCGATATTCTTCCCGATTATTTTCTATGCCTTTGTTATTTTGTTTTAAAAGATATGCCCAACTTAATGCTTTTGCGATAAATATTCTTTCATGCGTCTTTTTATTTTTAATGTATATGTATTTTCTACTTTTAAGGGCATTCCAATGATTGTGTGTGCAACCCTTCTTGCTTTTTCTTTTTCTCCTGTTGTAACATAGAGTTGCCACAACAAATATTGTGGTTGCATACGTGTTGGAATCATGTAGGAAGCCCATCGGTAATAATATTCTGCTTGTATAAACTTGTTTTGTTCCATATAATAGTTCCCTAAATGACAAAATCCTTCACATGAGGGTAATATATCTTTTATCCGTTTTTTAAGATGGCTTTCTAATCGGGATTGTTTCGATAGCCAAGTCATGTAGTAGTCAACTTAGGTATTTACAAACGATTATTACTCAACATTTTGCAAGTAATAAGTCAGAAATATGGTCATAATCTTTAAGGGTACATTCTGAAAGACGAAGATTTAACGCTTTTATTGATTCTTAACTTCCTTGGAGCATCAATATGGGCATTTCCCTCTCTTTTCTATGCTATTCACTTCCAATACTCCACATCTGTTTTAGCTCATTGTATTAAGCAACAGCAAGGTAGTATGTTTTTCTTTATTTCCATAAAGGTTCTTGTTCCCAATTATGAGGGAAGCCTAATAAATACTGGCTTACTGATATATGTTTTATCAAAAGTTGTTTGAAGTCGGCAACGAAAGTATTGTTAGGGGAAATGGAGTTAAGCCAATAAGCCACATAGCAGAGTTGCGGATAAAGAGTTTGTTCACGAAACGAAAAATCTGTAATCCAAGTCTTGGGCATACGCTCCGGCATCATTGGCTTTACAGGAAATGCACGGTTTGATAGTCTTGAATGATGGGCACAGCAATTACGAAGCACAGCAAGGCATTCTAACCAACTTCTTAAAAATTTGTGATGGTTCAAGCCAAACTCTCTTGCTACAGCGTGTTTTGCCGTAGCATCCGAAAAATTAGAATAAAGTTTAGAAAGTGTACCCATTGAAATAACCTCCAATGTTTTCCATACAGGAGGCAGGTCTGGTTCGCTATATTTACGGAAATGCTCGGTTATAAACTCGTCATGTGAACGAGATACTTCTTTGCGAATAACAGCCAAGTTTACTGCAAAACGTGTTTCGTTAGTAGCGTAATTCTCGTCCATAAACCAGAATGCACCAAATTCTGAGGCAAAGTGCTTAATTATTTTTGTACGGACGGAAACCTCAATCGTTTGGATGGCGGTAAACAGTAAGGCCCGAAGTTCTTTGTCGAAAGAATAAAGGTCTATAACATCGGCAAAATTACTGTCCTCTCTAAATTGGTGGGTGATATGGTCGACTTCAAAGTGTCGCCAATAACCTGCAAGACGGAAATAACTGATGGTGTCAAGAACCTCAATAGCTTGCTTAACATCATCTATGAGCAAACCTCTTCCTCTGAGAATATCAATTTGCTGTTTTGTGGTTATGGCTTGATGCGTATATCTGATTCCCATAAATAAAAAATGTCCCGCTGGGTACGCTAATCTTACGGGAAGCGGGCGGGATTTGTTGATGCAAAGGTAATCTATTATTTTGAATATAACAAGAGGAGAATAGAAAATTGCTGAACTTTTTTATCTTACATTCGTCTTTTCCAAATGTTTTCGTTAATTTTGTATTCGGATTTGGGTAAACCATTTCCAGACATTTGAAAATAAAGGAGCGTTATGCTACTCTTGTAAGTGCAAAGCCTGAGAAACTGAAACACAAAAATCAACAAGAATTGGCATGGCAGTTCCCACGTTATAGCGTGGGCTGCTTAACCATATCTGTTGATTAAGGTTTTCTCAGGGCCTGCACTTTAAGACGTGGTTATTGGCAGTGCCACGCTTCTCGTTTTACCAAGTGAGTGTTCAATACTGTTAGAGTAAATTATGAGCAATAAACAAGAAGATAGAACTGTCATATTAGATAATGGAGAGATTGCCAAGGCAACTTTCCCTGTTGTTGTTTCTGCAAGCCGAAGCACAGATATACCGGCATTCTATGCCGATTGGTTCTTTGAACGACTAAAAAAAGGCTATTCGGCATGGACAAACCCATTCAATGGGAAAAAATTTTATGTCGCTTATGAAGACACTCAGTTCATCGTCTTTTGGTCGAAAAATCCTCGTCCTCTTCTTGAGCATATAGATTATTTACGAGAAAAAGATATTGGCTGTTATATTCAATATACTCTCAATGATTATGAGAACGAAGGATTAGAGCGTGGTGTACCTCCAATTAAAGAACGTATTGAAACATTCAAATTGTTTGTTGATAAACTTGGAAAGGGCGCGGTAGTTTGGCGTTTTGACCCTCTTATTCTTACAGATAAGATAGACATTGATAAGCTTCTGCAAAAGATAGAGAATATAGGGGAACAACTTCAAGGATATACAGAAAAACTCGTTTTCAGTTTCGCAGACATATTGTCATACCGCAAGGTTAAGTCAAACCTTGAACGTAACCATATCAACTACCTTGATTGGACAAAAGACCAAATGATAGAGTTTGCTGAGAAACTTGTTAGTCTTAATAAAGCAAAAGGATGGAACTATAATCTTGCTACTTGTGGAGAAACCATCGACTTAGATGGAATAGAACATAATCATTGCGTAGATGACAAACTTATGGTACGTTTTGGTTATACATCTAAGAAATTGATGGATTTTTTAGGAGTAGAATTTATTGATAGAAATAATCCGCAATTTCTCTTTTATGAAGATGTTGCAATTTCGTTAGATGGCAATCGGTATGCGATAATCAACAAAAAGAATAAGGATAAAGGACAACGCACGGCTTGTGGCTGTATGAAAAGCAAAGATATAGGCGAATACAATACATGCCCACATTTGTGTGAGTATTGTTATGCCAATGCAAGTAAGGAAGTGGCAGTAGCAAATTGGAAGCGACATCAATTAAATAAGAACAATGATTCAATAACTGAAAAATGAATATTCCTCATCAATTGATTCTTAATCGTAAAAAATGTATTTCGTTTTCAGGAGAGGACAATAATGTTGTTTTATCCTTTGAAGACGGAAGTTCTGTTGAGATTAAGTTTCCTACAGTTACAGATATAATATTTATTGGTGAAGGATGTTATGACATAAACAATTATTATAATGAAACCTATTTAATATCTACTTATTGGAATTTTACAAAGGAAAAATATTGTCCAATACTATTTAAAACAGGACAATGGTTTTTCATAAATGAATATCTTGAAATTGTTTACGATGAATGGTATTATTCTATTGGAATCATCCATCATGGACATACATGCTATCAACCTCCTATAGCAAATGAAGTTGTTATAGAAGATAAAGGATTCTTAGTAACAAAAAATGATGGTATACAATATGTATATGAATCTGAATTGGACACTCGGCTAAAATTATTACAAAGTAATGCGTATTACAAAACGATATTAAGTCATTTTCCACTTACAATTGATAAAATAATACAAACGGCAGAAACCGATATACCTCAACGCTTTCGCTCTATGCCGTGGGCATATAGCGATGCTGAAGGTAGAACTTTGGAACATGGGACTGCCATACTTGAGACGGAAGAGTTATGTTCTGCCTATCTAGCTGCCTATGGCAGGATGCATCGTGAAAAACTTTATTTTGCATTGGACGAGACAAAAGAAAAAGGTAATTTCCCTTATCGTGAACTGCATAACGGAGTAGAACTATTTGATTGGGGTTGTGGGCAAGGTATAGGTTCAATGGCAGTTATAGAAAACTTAAGGAAAGAGGGATTGCTGTCTTGCCTAAAGAAGATAACCTTGGAGGAACCATCAGATGTTGCACTGGCAAGAGCCGTACAACATGTAAAGCATGCTCTCGGTACCGATTCTAACGCAACTGTCAAGCAATATTCCGAATACCTTCCATCTGACTATAGTTCCAAAAATACAATTCAAAGTATTGCGGTAGAACAACCATGCGCCATTCATATATTTTCCAATGTACTTGATATTGAATCTGTAAGTCTTAAAGGCGTTTCCAAATTGATTACATCTTCTGGTGTAAAGCATATTGTATTGTGTATCGGTCCTGCCAATCTTAACGAAAGTAGAATAAATGCCTTTAAGAACTATTTTAAGGACAACGACATACAAGTGTTTACGGATTATCGAGAAACGAAATTTGGCAAGCACCCAAATGGAAGAAATTATGGATGCCTAATCAAAAGCTTCGCATTCTCGCTGGATTCTGCAGAAAGTGTTCTTCATAAATACAAATGTTTTGCTCCTATACAATTATTCGCTTGTTATGCGGAGACAATGCCCGAACCAAAGAATAGGAGCATAAAAGATGGAGCTTTTGAGATTATAGCCCCATTTGATATGACAGTACACAAAGGGTTGAATCCCATTCTAGCACTTGTCAGCAATCTCATATCAAGGGGCATCCCAACGTATGCAAGTGAATACATTACTACGGCTCTTTCACACCGAGGTGAAAGGGAAACATCATTAAAAGCAATAGCCCGAATACAAAAGACTATTGTTGAAGCAATGATAACAGGGCGGCTTAACGTTCAATCTGCTGAATGGAATGTCTTGATTATAGAAGATGGTATGGATATTGCCGATATAGCAGTCAGGGATTTTGTTGAAATGTACAATAATGTCATTGCAATGACAGAGGGCTACGACGACATGTTGTTACCACATATAAATATCGTAAAGGTTTCTTCTGTCAAAGCAGATAATATTTTTGACATTGTTATTGATGTATCTGTAAACAAGTATGCCGATTTTGAACATATAGTATTCTCGAAATACAAGGCTAAGAACGATTGTTATTTTATTGTTCGCTCTTCCAAATTAGTTTACGAACCACGTATACTTTATACTACAGAACGCATTAAATATAAATCGTTTGTAGAAAAAGAATCAAGTGGAAAATATATTGTAAATGAGGCGACAGCATCTCATCTCAGATATTTCTTAAAACTTATTTTCAGGAAAGAAGATTTTCGCCCAGGACAATTACCTATACTTAACAGAGCTTTAGGATTAAAGAGCGTGATTGGTCTGTTGCCGACAGGAGGGGGTAAATCCCTAACTTATCAGTTGGCTGCAATGCTTCAACCTGGTGTTACATTAGTTGTTGACCCATTGAAAGGTTTAATGAAAGACCAGTACGATGGACTAATTAACACAGGAATTGATTGTATTTCATTTATCAATGCAGACATTACAATCAATCCAGAAGAAGCACACAAGCGAGAACAAGCTCTTACTGGTTCTCAGATACAAATTATGTTTCTCTCCCCCGAACGTCTTTGTATTCATCGTTTTAGGGAAGTATTACGTTCTATGCGAGAATCTGGTGTATATTTTTCGTATGGCGTAATAGATGAAGTACACTGCGTTTCAGAGTGGGGACATGATTTCCGATTGTCCTATCTTCATTTAGGACGTAATCTGTATAACTATGTCTTACCCAAAGAGGTTGAAGGTGCAGATAATCACATTTCCCTTTTTGGTCTAACAGCGACTGCTTCATTCGATGTGTTGGCAGATGTGGAACGTGAATTATCTGGCAGCAATTCCTATTCATTGGAAGATGATGCTACGGTCAGATATGAGAATACCAACAGATTGGAACTGCAATATAACATTTATCCAGTTGATACTTCAAATGCAAAGAATGTATGGGATGTTGGTGACATTAAAGAGAAATGTCTCATTGATGCAATCAATGATGCAACAAAAAAGATACAGGAGATACAGACTGATGAAAATATCAATGATATAAAAGTGCACTTTTTGGATAGAGAAAACATTTCAGACAAAGAAGTTATATCCAGCGTTAATTCTGTTGATCTCTATACACATATTGATAAAGATTGGTATAGTGTAAGTCATACAGATACGGCTGGTATCGTGTTCTGTTTACGTGCCTCTGAAAAAAGCAATTTAAGTGTTCCTTCTGTTGCCAAAAAACTAAAAACATGTAATATCAATGGCTTCTCCACTTATAAAGGAGGCGATGATACGCAGTGTCAAGAAGAATTCTTGCATGGCAATACACAGTTGATGGTGGCAACAAAAGCTTTTGGTATGGGTATAGATAAGTCAAATGTGCGTCTTACATTTCATTTGAATTATCCGGGCTCTTTGGAATCTTTTGTACAGGAAGCAGGACGTGCTGGAAGGGACAAGAAAATGGCATTGGCTACCATAATGTATTCGCCTAAAAAATTCTGGGACAAAAATGCTCGGACAAATGAATGGAAAGAATATTCGGCAGATTACACTAATAATAAATTTTTCTATGATAGCAATTTCCTTGGAGAAGATTTCGAATTGTATGTAATGGAGTTGCTGATGAATGGGTTGCCTTTGCAAATAAGCAATGAAGAAATAGCTGGTATAAACGAAACTCTTTTCGGAAAAAGTACGGGAATACTTCAATTTATCAATAGATATCCTAAAGGGACAACTCTTACCTATTATGTTTCTTATATTGAAGATGATTATATCCTTGACATGTATAATGAACGTTTGACAGAAAAGCAGATGCCATTATTCAATACCCCAAAGGCAAAATATCTGAAAAATGAACGTGGCTTTAGTTATACACGTGATTTCGGTTCGACTAATTACAAAGATGCTATACAAAAAGCTATCTATCGTATGTGCATTATTGGACTGATAGACGATTTCACAGAGGACTATGCAAAGAAACAATTTCGCATCACAACGATTTGTCAGGATGATTCACGTTATTATGAATATCTCAGTTCCTATTATCGAAAATACTATTCTGAAGATAGAGTTGAATCAATGCTTAATGAAGTTAGACAGATAGCGCAAGGCGAAGGTGTTATTATGGCTTGTTTGAAGCATCTCACTTCATTTGTCTACAGAAGTATTGCGGACAAAAGAGCTAGAGGTATCTTGGATATGGAGCAATTCTGCAATATGGCGATTACTTCAGACAAGGATTGGAAAGAAACGAATGAAGATTTAAAGGATTTCATCTATTACTACTTTAATTCTAAATATGCAAGAGAGGGATTTGTCACTTATGATGCAAGTGTGAAGCAAGAAATACCATTTTCTCTTAAAGATGACACCAATACTGATTTTCACTTAGAGAACGAAACAACCAGTTTTGAACTGGTCAAGAAATATATGCGAGTTGTAGATGCGGACATTGTTAATAACGATGCTCAGAAAGATAATGTTAAGCATTTACAAGGGGCTATTCGACTTATTCGCAGGGCAGCTGCAGAAATGAACCCGGTTCTTAATTTGTTAAATATTTTCTGCACATTATTCCTCGGACAACAAGATAATGAGATGTTAGAAGAAGAAATTTGTAACGATTACGAAGAAGTCATCGATTACTATACTTCGAAAAATAACATAAAAATTTTGGATGAGTATGCAGAACTGCTTATAAGTCATGCGGCAATAGATGAATATAGAAAGGATTATCTTCAAAAATTGTCCACTTATATTCAATTAAAGAGACATTTGAATAGTTTAAAAAATATCGTATCTAAATACAAGTAACATGATAGACGAAAAAATAAACAAAACTTTGTCCGAATTGGAAGCAAATCTTCGAAATGTAGAATCAGCTCGAAAGCAGGTTGAAAGTACTGTTAATTCATACGAAGGAATCAAGGCTGTAACTGCAAATTATGTAAAGAACCTTTCTTCTATAGAAGACAATTTGAAGGAACTTATAAAAGCCATTGGGAAAGATTATGAGAGAACAACCACGTCGTGCAATTCTTTAATTTCTAAGATTAACGATGCAGTAGACGACATAAAAGACGAAGTATCTTCCCAAATAGAAAAATTTCACAAAAAGTTTATGTATATCATTATATGTAACGTGATTATTTGGGTTACTATGCTAATACTTTTCTTTATAAACAAATAGTATTTGCGACAATTAGAAACAACAAAAATAATTACGTAATGAAAGATTCAGTCTCTTCGCAAATCTTCCAAGACATTCAAACTGCATGGAACACATTAAATCCTCAGCATATTATAAAGCACTTGGACAAGTGTTTTATTTATAATTCCCAATGGGTATTTGAGTCTCTTGATTATGAGAGGTATATCTCATATTTAACGGGAAAGTTTAATAAAATAAGAGAAACTGGTTGCATTGTAGAAGCTACTATTGTTGACGGAGCAGTTAGACTTAATCAAAATGGTAGTATTGCATTTTATCGAGTGAAGATAGAAAATGGAAAAATAATCAAAGGTGATGGCTTTCCACATCGTTTTTCGTGTCTCTTAAGTAAAATAAGCCGTTAGCTGGCACTTGAAAAATTAATTGTTCAGATTCGGCTTTTTTTCTTTCGACTACTTCCCATTCATTGTTGTTCCAATAATATAATTCGTATGTTCTTCCGGATGTGATACGGCCATCTTCGATTCGTGGGCAATATCGTATTTCACAGATGCTTTGTGGTTTCCCTAAGTCTAATCCGGTCCAGGCAAAATCACCTTTTCCTTCAGGTGCGTCGAAAAAGGTATAGATGTTTCCGTCAAAAGCTTTGTCGCAAGTTGTCGTGCCGTTGTACCAAGCACCCGGTGTTCCTATGTTTTTCCCTGTCAACTTTTTGCCTTTTTCTCCATAAAATTCAATTTCGGCTACATTGCCATTCCCTCCTTTGGGAGAGAAGACATAACGTACATAACGGTAAGCTGTCATATCGGGCACTCGGATGGTCTGATAATCAGCCTTAGGCATATCTTTTATTGTGTATAATGTTTTCTTATCGGCGAAATCTGCTTGATTAGCTCCTTCGAATACGCCTTCTTGCATACGGTATAGCATAGATTGGTCCAGCCCTATGTCGGTTACGATTGCGGTCTCTCTGTTCGTTGGATCAGTTTTTTCCTGCTGAATCTAAAATACCGCTTTGATAATACCGCTTCGATGTCTGCCGGATATGGTGTGCGGTTGCAGGATAAAAATAAAAAGAAAATACTAAAATAGTACAAGTATTTCAAGGTGATTTGGATTGAAGAATGTTCCTTGCTCCATGGCAATTGCCAACGGAGCAAGGAAGCTGGTTAATATTTCAAATCCTCAAATGGGATCTCAAAGAAATCAGAACAATAGAATTGGGTTACAATTCCTTTATCGTTATATATTTTGCAAAAGATAAATTAGATATCTTTGTAAATAACGATTTAGCTCATCAATCTGTCTTATTCGCAAATGAGTGTGGTAATTATATTGTATTTTAAGTTTTTCAGTATCAATGTAGAGCTAGTACATTCTTGTATTTCGTAATTTAAGACTTCATAATAATATGATTGGTTATTAGCTGATTTTTTCTTATTGTTGACAACTAAATATTTTCCTGATTGGCTTTTCCCGATTTTAGTTGAGTTAAAAGTGTTTTCAGGGGTATCTGATAAATAATAGTCATTTGAATATTCATATCTTTTATTTCCGGGTGAAATCATGAAGGTTGTTTCTTTTGTAGTGGAATATATACATCCTTGTGGGTATGAGGTGCTTCCTTCAGGCAATTGTATTTTCCATTCTTTATTGATCAACATGTCGCTTGTTATTTTTATTTGTGCTTGTGTGTTTTTTGTAAAGCATAGAATCATTATGTATAAAAGTATATATTTTTTCATAATCTTTTTATTTTACTCCTTTTATTACTATTTTATAACTCCCTTTGATGTATGATTGGTTAACGGAATAACAGTATCCTTTTTCAGGGTTCATATAAATAAGGTCACCATTAGCTTTATAACCAACAATTATAATGTTATGTGTTGAATTTAGTATGCTGCTTGGTATGTCAGTCATAATAACATATCCTTTATTTATGACTGTTTTGTAATCTGAAAAAGTTGTTGTATCGAAGAAGTTTGAAACAAGTTCTTTAACTTGATCGAAACCAACAATTCCATCTTTATATATGTTTATTTTAAATGTTTGTAAAGCATATAAATCGTATTCACCTTGATTTGCGTCACCTCCAAAAATATTATTGTTTATATATTCCATACTTGATGTCACACAGGTATTAGGTAATTGTTTGTTCATTGTTACTTTTAGATTCTTTTTAACTAATTTGTCTCCAGTTTCAGCTTTGTATTTTACTGGAGTTTTGTTGCTTTGGCTATTCGTTCCTCCATCATGGCTTCCTCCATTGTAATTTCCATTACCTTTTCCGGGTGGTTGTATGGGTGGTATGGTGCTCGATCCGGGCGGCAGGTCTGGATAAGGCGGATTGGGAGGAGGTGGCAGCGAAGGTACAGAAGGTGTTGGATTGGTCGGTTCTACGAAGACAGGAGGTAGCATACCTCCAGACATTTCTCCGCTTCGAGTCAAGGTACGAACTGTGCGTTTCAGGCTTTTGGCTCCGATGAGTAGTTTCATGGCTTTCAGTTTGGCAAGGTAATCAAGTTCTTTGTCAAACAATGAAACAATGTCGCACAGTTCTCCGTTCCGGTAGCGTTCCACCTGTACGGTGAGGTTGGTGGTGACGGTAGAATACATCACTGTACCGCTGAAACGAGTATCAAGGTCACCTCCATAGAACATGGAAGCGATTTTTTCTCTGTTTAGCGTGGCATGTTCCGCATCGGGAATGATGGTAGCGATGTAGAGACCGTATACATCTTCTTCCAGCGATTGAGCTATGACCAGTTTCTGCAAAAGTGCAGTGCGGTATGTATCGGTACGGATGGCACTGGTATCGATATCCACATAGAAAGAACCTTCATAGGTAGCTTCAGTCACCAAGGCACATCGAATCCTATAGTGGCTTCTTCAGGTTGCGAGAATACTTTTACTTCCTCCCATTTGGGCGAGATGCATCCGGGATGCAGTCCGCTGATTTGGTAGTCAATGTCCTGAGAGGCATAATCCTCAAAAGCGGCACGTGCTTTCAGTACGGCGGGGCTTTGGCTGATGCCTGTAGATGTAGGGCTTAAGTCGTTTCCTTCCTGTAGGCAGGAATGGAACAGCAACAGTCCTAAGCACAAGGATAGAAATCTTACAAAATATTTCATTCGCATTTAATTTTTTAAGTTAATCACTAAAGGTGTTACGTAACGGTCCTATTTTTATTTTTCGGCGGCAAATGTCATGATTCTTTGGAATGTGAACAAATTTTATTTAAGGAAATAATTGCTTGATAAAGAGAATGAAAAGATTTAGATAAAATAGTATTACCATTCCTTTTGTTACGGTATTCCTGTTAGAATAATTGGACAGGAAAAGGATGTTTTAAGCTTGGACATTGAGAAGGTTGGTACAGGTACGGAAGATATTATTAATAAATGTCGTGAATATGGATTGAAGACGCCTGAGTTTTATCAGGAAGAAGACTTTAGGGTTGTTATTTGGAGAGTTAGAGAGGAAAAGGATGATCCAAAGCGGTCCAACTCTGATCCAAAACCGTTCCAAGGTGATCCAAAGGAAGTTGAAGAACTGATAAACTTGATAAAAGGCAATCCTTCCATTTCAAGGGCGGATCTTGCAAAACAGCTTTGCATAAGCGAGCGTCAGGTTCGTAAGATTATAGACTAGTTGAGAGCCGACAAAAGATTGGTGCGAAAAGGAGGAACAACTGGCGAATGGATTATTCTTGAACATCAACAGTAAATTACCCTGAAAGCGGATAGAAATACCCGGATTACTTTTCTCCGTGTGGTGATAAATGTACTAACAAACCTTAAACGATTTCATCGTCCGGTAAGTAGTAGTCTCTCCATTTGATGTCCGATGTGTAAATGGCGGCAATCTTAA
>NZ_NFIN01000070.1 GCF_002161765.1 Bacteroides sp. An322
GTTTTGTTTATGTGGACAAGACCGATTTAATTTATCAATTGGTGACAACTGGAAAGATTTATTTTCTGAGCCGTCCGCGTCGGTTCGGCAAAAGCCTGCTCGTGTCTACCCTAAAATGTTATTTCCAGGGAAGGAAAGAGTTGTTCCGTGGTCTTGCTATTGATAAGTTGGAGACCGAATGGGCGGAATATCCTGTGTTTCATATCGATTTCAGCAAAATAAGTTTCCTTAATCCTGATGTATTAGAAGAGAAGCTGGAAGAGCAAATTTCGGCATGGGAACAAGTTTATGGGAAAGGAGAATTTGCTTTTGACTTTGGATCCCGTTTTGCATATATATTAAAGCAGGCTCACAAACAATTTGGCAAACGTTGTGTTGTATTAATCGAAGCATACGATAAACCAGTATTGGATACATTGGGTACCGGATTAAAAATCAAGCGAGATACAAATGAACTTTTGCTGGAGACTCATCATAAACAATTATTGGGCAGCTTCTATTCAATATTGAAATCATCGGATGAAGATTTACACTTTGTTTTTATAACAGGCATGACGAAGTTCACACAAGCAACCCCTTTTTCCGGATTCAATAATTTCAATGACATCAGCATGACGGAACAATACGAGACGCTTTGCGGCATCACGCAGGAAGAATTAGAGCATTACTTTGCCGAACC
>NZ_NFIN01000071.1 GCF_002161765.1 Bacteroides sp. An322
TAATATATTAAAAAGAAACATGCAGCCTGCCGTCGTGGCAGCATAATGAAACATCTGAAAGAATTTGTGAAATCAGTGCCGGATTACCGCAGGACAGACAAGGGAAATTACAAATACAGGCTGGAAGATATTCTTCTTCTTGTAATACTCGGACGGCTGGGCAAGTGTATAACAAGACCGGATATAATCAGATTCGGCGAGCGTAACCTGAAACGCTCCGCTCTTTAGGGATTTTGTTGGACGGCGTACCTTCTGAGCCTACGCTCTGCCGTATATTCAAGCATATTGATGATGAAGCCATGTCTGAACGGATGTCCGAATTTACCTCCGCCTTCCATGATGAGCTTGTCGGTCTTGCAGGGGACATCATCTGCATTGACGGCAAGGCAATGAGAGGGACAGTGCTTGAAAACGGACGCAACCCCGACATCGTGTCCGCCTATTCCCTTGAAGGAGGTGTCACCCTTGCCACGGACATGTGCGAAGAAAAAAGCAATGAGATAACTTCCGTGCCCAAACTGTTGGACAAGGTGGATGTGTCAGGATGCATAGTTACGGCAGACGCCATGTCCTTCCAGAAAGCCATCATAGATAAAATCCGGGGAAAAGGCGGTGATTTCCTTATC
>NZ_NFIN01000072.1 GCF_002161765.1 Bacteroides sp. An322
TACAAATACAGGCTGGAAGATATTCTTCTTCTTGTAATACTCGGACGGCTGGGCAAGTGTATAACAAGACCGGATATAATCAGATTCGGCGAGCGTAACCTGAAACGCTTCCGCTCTTTAGGGATTTTGTTGAACGGCGTGCCGTCCGAGCCGACCCTCTGCCGTATATTCAAACATATTGATGATGAAGCCATGTCTGAACGGATGTCCGAATTTACCTCCGCCTTCCATGATGAGCTTGTCGGTCTTGCAGGGGACATCATCTGCATTGACGGCAAGGCGATGAGAGGGACGGTACTCGAAAACGGACGTAACCCCGACATCGTGTCCGCCTATTCCCTTAAAGGAGGTGTCACCCTTGCCACGGACATGTGCGAAGAAAAAAGCAATGAGATAACTTCCGTGCCCAGACTGTTGGACAAGGTGGATGTGTCAGGATGCATAGTTACGGCAGACGCCATGTCCTTCCAGAAAGCCATCATAGATAAAATCCGGGGAAAAGACGGTGATTTCCTTATCGAGCTGAAGGCGAACCAGAGGACCCTGCGATATGGGATTGAGGACAATGTCGAACTTGCAGAGCCTGTGGATGTATATTCGGAAGGCCCCTTC
>NZ_NFIN01000073.1 GCF_002161765.1 Bacteroides sp. An322
TTTGTCGGAGGGCTTCGTCTGCCGTACCGTCTAACTTGAACTCGAAGATATAGATATAGTCCGGTGTCTCTACGATGCAGTCCACCCTTCCTTCGCTCTGCTCTTTCTCGGTATAGACCGTATAAACACTAACCAAACGGAATATCAGGTAGAAGGTATAGTGGAAATAGCGTTCCCTTTCCCGTTCATCTTCTTTGCGCCGCATGGTGTAAGGAATGTCTGCAAGGAAAGAGGTGAAGAGCTTGTGCAGCTTTTCGGTCTCCCCATCTTCCAAGGCATCGATTACATCTTGTATCCAACTGTTTACGCTTTCCCTTTTGGGCTTGAGGTAATCGGAAGCGACTAACGAGACAAAGCCTTTCTTCACTTCGTTGTTCGGAAAATCGAGCAGGAAAGTGCCGCGTCTGGGCTTGTAGTCTTTGATAGTAAGATACCCGCTTTGGTAAATCATGGGCAAAGGTTTCTCTACGCTGGCTTTGTAGTCGACGAACTCCTGCGGGTCGTAATACTTTCCGGTCAACTCGTCTAAGTTCTCGTCTGTGTGTGCAAGCAGACGGATAAGGTAAG
>NZ_NFIN01000074.1 GCF_002161765.1 Bacteroides sp. An322
TTTGTCGGAGGGCTTCGTCTGCCGTACCGTCTAACTTGAACTCGAAGATATAGATATAGTCCGGTGTCTCTACGATGCAGTCCACCCTTCCTTCGCTCTGCTCTTTCTCTGTATAGACCGTATAGACACTAACCAAACGGAATATCAGGTAGAAGGTGTAATGGAAATAGCGTTCCCTTTCCCGCTCGTCTTCTTTGCGCCGCATCGTGTAAGGGATGTCGGCAAGGAAAGAGGTGAAGAGCTTGCGCAGCTTTTCGGTCTCCCCGTCTTCCAAGGCATCGATTACATCTTGTATCCAACTGTTTACGCTTTCCCTTTTGGGCTTGAGGTAATCGGAAGCGACTAACGAGACAAAGCCTTTCTTCACTTCGTTGTTCGGGAAGTCAAGCAGGAAAGTGCCGCGTCTGGGCTTGTAGTCTTTGATAGTAAGATACCCGCTTTGGTAAATCATGGGCAAGGGTTTCTCTACGCTGGCTTTGTAGTCGACGAACTCCTGCGGGTCGTAATACTTTCCGGTCAACTCGTCTAAGTTCTCGTCTGTGTGTGCAAGCAGACGGATAAGGTAAG
>NZ_NFIN01000075.1 GCF_002161765.1 Bacteroides sp. An322
GAGGATTCGTAACATATTGGGTATCAATTACAACAAAATTCCTGCTTCCAATAAGAAGTGGGTGGGGGGATTATGTGCCTTTATCTAAGCTTAAATGAAAGAGCCGTGTCAGAAAGAGCAGTCTAGCGGGAGATAAGCCTTGTTCATCGCTTCGGCTTGAAGCAACCGGTAGTGCATCCGGTTGCGGCGCGGATAGGTTGCGCTTTCCTTCTCCGCTTGTTCAAGCAGAGACAAAGCCGAATCGGGATATGCCTGCATCAGCCGCTCGGCTTCTGCCAACACATCCTCACCTTTGGGATTCGCGCAAGCGGTAATCCCTATCAGCAATCCTATCCAATAAAGCAACCGTTTCATTCCGCTCTGTCTCGCTTACGACTGCAAAGATACGAATTTTCTTATTATAGACGTATTTGAACATCTTACAAACGCAGAGACGCAAAGACGCAGAGATTTTTAGAAGCTGTTTTGATTTCATTCGATAAATCTGTTAAGCATGATTTGGATGAATGCAATCTGTACCATAGCTTCTGCGGTTTCAGCAAGGAATTCATAATCGATG
>NZ_NFIN01000076.1 GCF_002161765.1 Bacteroides sp. An322
ATTTCTTGAATTTATTTTTAAACGCATTGTAATACAGCCATTTACGGATGAATGATTTTTAATGAAAGGACTTAGGTGCACTGAACCGTACACATTATTATATTATATACGCGGGAAGAAAAAAACAGCGCCTGATTTTTTTCACAAAAACCAACCGGATTATGGCACAAAAAAGGAAGCAGGGTGAAAAGGCAATCCAAGCAGGATGAAATTGGAATCACATTAGGATGAAACTGGAAACGAAGACGGATGAGTTTTTCAAACAACTTTTCCAGATTCTAAAAAAATAGAGCTTGTCAGAGGCCTGTTGTATAGCTACCCCACTAAATTTCGACTACTCCACTTACACCCGTTAGTTAATCTCATGCCGAGAATACATAAAAAGTCCCACAAATTTAATGATTTGTGGGACTTGTCCGTTTATTGTCCGGTTTTGTCCGGTACGTTCAGCGGAGAGACAGGGATTCGAACCCCGGGTACCTCGCGGTACAACGGTTTTCAAGACCGCCGCAATCGACCACTCTGCCACCTCTCCAAACTTCTTTGTCAAGTGCTTTT
>NZ_NFIN01000077.1 GCF_002161765.1 Bacteroides sp. An322
CGTCTGCCGTAACTATGCATCCTGACACATCCACCTTGTCCAACAGTCTGGGCACGGAAGTTATCTCATTGCTTTTTTCTTCGCACATGTCCGTGGCAAGGGTGACACCCCCTTCAAGGGAATAGGCGGACACGATGTCGGAGTTGCGTCCGTTTTCGAGTACCGTCCCTCTCATCGCCTTGCCGTCAATGCAGATGACGTCCCCTGCAAGACCGACAAGCTCATCATGGAAGGCGGAGGTAAATTCGGACATCCGTTCAGACATGGCTTCATCATCAATATGCTTGAATATACGGCAGAGGGTCGGCTCGGACGGCACGCCGTCCAACAAAATCCCTAAAGAGCGGAAGCGTTTCAGGTTACGCTCGCCGAATCTGATTATATCCGGTCTTGTTATACACTTGCCCAGCCGTCCGAGTATTACAAGAAAAAGAATATCTTCCAGCCTGTATTTGTAGTTTCCCTTGTCTGTCCTGCGGTAATCCGGCACTGATTTCACAAATTCTTTCAGATGTTTCATTATGCTGCCACGACGGCAG
>NZ_NFIN01000078.1 GCF_002161765.1 Bacteroides sp. An322
GAGCGTATTCGTGCAGCAGAACGGGTCGGAATGTGATTTCAACAATTCTGACTCGTGGGTGATACTGTCGCCCATAGAGCAAAGTATCAAGCGGAAGATAGAAGCAGTGGGCACGCCTCTTAAAGATTGGGATATTCAAATCAATTATGGTATCAAAACAGGATTTAATGATGCGTTTATCATTACTACAGAAAAACGTAATGAGATATTGGCTAATTGTCTGACTGAAGATGAACGTACCCGAACGGCTGAACTTATACGACCGATTCTGCGTGGCAGGGATATTAAGAAATATGGATATGACTGGGCAAATCTATGGCTAATTTATTTGCCTTGGCATTTCCCGTATCAATTTGATAGCAGTATAACAGGTGCTTCGGAAAAAGCAGAAAAGGCTTTTAAAGAACAATATCCAGCAGTGTATAATCATATGTTCCAATATAAAGAACCTCTGTCTAATCGAAATAAAGCTGAAACAGGTATCCGTTATGAATGGTATGCTATGCAACGATGGGGCGCTAAATATTGGGAGGATTT
>NZ_NFIN01000079.1 GCF_002161765.1 Bacteroides sp. An322
AACCTGAAGACTTCCTTCCCTGCAGAATACGTGACGGATGACAACAACTTCAGAAGCCTGTTATATTATTACGGCTTACTTACAATGAAAAGAAGCCTCGGCAGGCGTATCGAAATGGAAATACCGAACAACTGCGTGAAAGAGCAATATTGGAGCTTTATGCGAGATTATTTCAACCGAAGCATACACATAGACATCATTGCCCTGCAAGACGAAATGGACCGGATGTCATTTGACGGAGATTGGAAACCACTCATCCAACGCATTGCCACGGCATACAATGAAAACTCTTCCATAAGAGACAGCATTTTGGGAGAACACAACCTGCAAGGCTTCTTCAAAGCATACCTCGCACTGAACAGCCTCTATTTGGTAGAACCTGAAATCGAGCTGAACTACGGATTCGGCGATTTCTTGATGCTGCCCGACAAAGAGCGGTATCCGGATATTGCACACAGCTATATCTTAGAACTGAAATACCTGAAGCCCACCGCTACAGATGCAGAAGTGGA
>NZ_NFIN01000008.1 GCF_002161765.1 Bacteroides sp. An322
GGTTTCTCTACGCTGGCTTTGTAGTCGACGAACTCCTGCGGGTCGTAATACTTTCCGGTCAACTCGTCTAAGTTCTCGTCTGTGTGTGCAAGCAGACGGATAAGGTAAGAAGGAGTACCGCTACGGAACCAATAGTCTTGTACATCTTGTGTTGCAAAAGCATTGAGCAGACTGAACGGATTGTACACATCGGTCATGTTTTTACTGAAATGATACCCGTCATATTGCCGTTTAAGCCGGATGGTCATTTCATCTGTAGTAATGCCTTCCTTCTCCGCCATTTCCTGAATGCTTTCGGAGAAATAATGCTCAAGTTCAGCTTGAGTTACTCCGCATAAGGCTTCGTAGCGGCTATCCATGCTGATGTCTGCGGGTTGGTTGAATCCGCTGAATACGCTTACTTGCGAGAATTTAGTAACTCCCGTAAGCAATACGAACTGCAGGTCATCATCCGCTGCCTTAAACACGGAATAGAATCCTTTCAGCACTTCCTGGTTCCGGTCTTCTAACAACTGTTCTTGCCTTTCGTCTTTGATGCCCGTATCAAGCACGTCCAATATCGGCTTGTCGTATTCATCAATCAGCACTACGCAACGCTTGCCCGATTGTTTATGGGCTTGCTTGAGGATGTATGCAAAGCGTTTTCCTATATCCGTATAGTCTTGGCTTTTCCCATATTCACGTTCCCAGCCTTTTATCGTTCCTTTTAATATTTCTTCTAATGTGCCGGGCACGGTGAAGTTGCTCCCATTGAAATCGATATGAAACACCGGATATTCCGCCCATTCCGTTTCCAGTCCTTCAATGGCAAGTCCTTTGAATAATTCTTTCTTGCCTAAGAAATAATTCTTTAGAGTAGACACTAATAAACTTTTCCCGAATCTACGTGGGCGGCTGAGGAAGTAAATCTTTCCGGTTGTGACTAAGTTGTAGATTAATGCGGTCTTGTCTACATACACGTAACCGTCTTCCCTGATTTGCGCAAAGCTTTGTATACCTATCGGATATTTCATGGCTGGGTCTGTTTAGGAGTTTATATGCAAATATACATATAAAATATGAAGAAGCCAAAATAATTTGACTATGGGAAATTTTAACAATACTTCTGCCCGTAGAATAACGGCTTTTTTGTTCCTTTGCATCCGGAAACAATCAAAACGAAAAAAGCATGAATTTGGCAAGTATCGTATGGGACGTTGATCCCGTCTTGGTGCGTATAGGTTCGATAGAACTCCGTTGGTATGGATTGATGTGGGGATTGGGCTTTATCTTGGCGTATGAAATCATGGCGCGCCTGTTTAAGAAAGAAGGACATCCCGACACTTGGGTAGACAAGCTCTTTGTGTATTGCATCGTGAGTAGCGTGATCGGTGCCCGTTTGGGACATTGCTTGTTTTACGAATGGGATTATTACGGGGCGCATCCCATAGAAATCCTGAAAATATGGAAAGGCGGGCTTGCCAGCCATGGTGGTGTGTTCTTATTGATATTGGCTTTGGTTTGGTATTCCAAGAAAGTAACGAAGAAAAGCGTATGGTGGCTTTTCGACCGCATGATACCTGCCGTGGCGGTGGTATGTATGTGCATCCGCTTCGGCAACCTGATGAATTCGGAAATATTCGGCTATCCTACCACCTTACCTTGGGGATTCGAATTTGTCCGCTCGCGCGAATGGCAAGAATTGTATAACCAAGACGGAGCGGCTCAGGCTTGCCATCCTACGCAGATTTACGAAATGCTCTATTGCTTCGTGGCACTCATTGTTTCGTGGGTAATGTATCACAAGTATCAATTGCAGAAATACGTAGGGCTAATAACTGGCGTATCTCTGTTAATATTCTTCGGCTCACGCTTCGGGCTGGAGTTTATGAAGAATCCGCAAGTGGCTGAAGAAGTGGGCATGACGCTGAATATCGGGCAGTTGCTAAGCATTCCGTTAATCTTGTTAGGAATCTTCCTTATCGCTACCTGCAAGAAGCGGAAGGCAGATTGGAAATAAGTTATAAAATACCGAAATGCTTCAATGCATTCAGAATGCCGTCTTCGTCTACCGAAGTGGTTATATAATTGGCGGCATTCTGCACTTCTGGTGCGGCATTTCCCATGGCTACACCGATTCCTGCATGGCGAAGCATGGGGATATCATTTCCCCCGTCACCGAATGCCATGGTGTCTTTTAGGTCGATGCCGTAATACTCAATGACTTTATCAATGCCGTGGCTTTTGCTATTCCCCCGTGCGATAATGTCGGCAAAGAGCGGATACCAGCGCATCGGTTCGCAATGTTTCAATACGTGTGAAAATACTTCCAAATCTTCGTCTTGCTTGAAATACCCCATGATTTGCATGATTTCCTTACCCCGCGCTTCCTCAATGGGGCAAACGGGAGGAACGGTTATTTTTATCAGGTCTGCCACTTGTTGTACTGCTTCATTTACACCTGTAATGAACCACGTATCGTCATGCACAAAGACGAAAGGTATGTCCGGACGTTGTTTATGGTACTGGATTAACCGTTCGATATCTTCTTCCGGAATACGTCCTTTATAGATGTCTATATCGTCGGCGGTAAAGCAATATGAACCGTTCAAGGTGATATAACCATCGAAAGGCAAATCGCCCACCGCTTTCATCATCAACACTTTGGGGCGTCCGGTGGAAATGAATACTTTAATGCCCTTCTCGCGAAGTGCTGCAAGTGCCTTACGGGTAGATTCGGGAATCGTATGTGTCTTGAAGGAAACCAATGTTCCGTCAATATCGAAAAAGATAGCTTTAACCATAATTAGATTTGTATTTTCAGGCGCAAATGTACACATTTCCGCCGAGATTTACAAGCTGAGGTTTGTAGTTCCCTCCGCCAGGCAAAGCAACAATACTCCTACCGTAGCAAGAACAATGATAATCAGTAAGCAATAGGTGAACATTAACAATGTTTTCCAGAAACTTCTCCACCATGTGCAAAGATAAAGTTGGCGGTAGTCCCAACAAAACAAGAGGAAGATGAACCAAAAAGGAACTTCGTAGAGGTCATCTACATGTGCTGTTCCATTAAAGGGTACGACAAGGGTGCTTATCAGTAAAATCTGCGTAGCAATGTAGGCTTGAATGAAGATGTGCTCCATTAGATTGAATGTGTCGGGTTTCTTTCTCCGATAAAACGCCCAGCGGGTAGCAATGGCAAGCAAGGGCAAGGTCAGGAGGATATGAAATGCCTTATTCCCGTGTCCCCATTTCCGCATCAGGCTCCATACATTTGAAAGGAAAGGAACGCTTTCGATAGCCGCTTCCGCTTTCTTTAAAAAAGGAATAGAGAGTATATCATCGAGTTCGTTATCCGATTGAGATGTTCCCGCTATGGAATCTTGACGTTGGACTTCAGCAAGTGCTTTTTCCATACTCCGAATTGTAATCCCTAAACTCTTTTGTTCGATGGGGTCATCAGTTTCGGCTTTTTCCTGTTCTAACCGGAGGATAGTTTGTTGCAACCCTTCTGTTTTTGTCAGAGGCATTTCGTTTGGTTTCGAAGTTTCTTCTTCTTTCTTCTCCCGTATTTCGGGCACAATCAATTGGGCGGTCAACATATAGAATGCGGTCATTAGAAATACCATAGCCAAAGGAAGGGTGTAATTGATACGTCTTCCCTGGATAAAGTCGCGCATCATGTGTCCGGGGCGGTACAGCAATTCTAAAAGCGTATGTGCAAATTTCCCGTCAACCCGGAAAATGGTCCGGAGTACATTCCCTACGATACCTTTCAATACATAGCGTGGAGTGTATCGGCTTTGCCCGCATCGGGGGCAGAAATTTCCGGTGAATGTCTCTCTGCAATTCTTACACGTGCAAGGCTTATCATTAAGTACCGGAGGCACGATGCCCCGTATTTGCCAAATGTGGAAGGCACGGCTTCTCACTACAATCGGATGAAGCCAATTCATCAGGGCATTATGCCATGCAAGGGGAAGCATGCGCCGGTGATGTCCGATATAGAACAGGCTGAACAGGAAAAGCGAGGGAAAGAAAAACGTATCCGATTCCGATAAAGGAGTCAACTCGTAATAACTCAAGAATAACAAGAAGAACAACCCGAAGGCTTGTCCGATATTTATACGTTTTTTCGTAGAGAAATTTCTGCCCATAGTGTTTTTGCTTGCAAACTTACTGCTTTTTCTCGGATATTCGGTCAATACGGACGAAGAATCTAATCGAAAAAGTTAAGCCATATAGTCGTATCACGAAAGCCTACCATAGTTTCAGTTAGTTCCAACTATATGAAACTCTTGTTTCATCCAGTTGAAACGCCAGTTTCATATAGTTGAAACAAAGCGAGCATACGGTTGCACAAGGAAACGTCTCCTGTATATATTGCCAAATCCTCTTCTTTCGTGAGGTTATTCCAAAGAAATTCCGTACATTTGTTGCAAGAGTAGTTTTTAATAACAATAGCTATGACGGAAAACAAAGGCATACGTTGGATGCAACGTTTCGATAATTATCGTAAGGCATTGCGCTTATTAGGGCAGGCTGTAGAAATTGTGTCGCAACGGGTGAATGAAGACGAGGCTGTAGAAGACTTGCTTAAAGAAGGACTGATACAACGCTTTGAATACACTCACGAATTGGCTTGGAAAGTAATGAAAGACTACGCCGAATATCAAGGCTATACAGACATTCGGGGTTCGCGTGATGCTTTCCGTAAAGCTTTCGAAATGGAAATTATAACGGATAAGCGTTGGATGGAATCTATAGCGGACCGTAATTTAACTTCGCACAATTACGATGATGAGACGGCGGAAGCTATTTATGAAGCCG
Organism: Bacteroides sp. An322; assembly: GCF_002161765.1. Taxonomy (GTDB): domain Bacteria; phylum Bacteroidota; class Bacteroidia; order Bacteroidales; family Bacteroidaceae; genus Phocaeicola; species Phocaeicola merdavium. The sequence continues at coordinate 4,813 of NZ_NFIN01000008.1, forward strand.
TGGTAAATGTATATTACCCGTTATTTGTTCAATTAGAGAGTACAATGTTACAACTTATGGCAGAATAGCATTTAAATCAAAAGATTGCTTTATGGCTTACGGATTAACAGATAGGGAGTGGAATAAGTTGCTTGCTTTGTTCGCAAGCAATGAACGGATAGAGCAAGCGATTCTTTACGGATCACGTGCAAAAGATACTTTCAAGCCCTTTTCAGACGTTGACATTACGTTAGTAGGGGCTGATTTATCTCGAAAGGATTTAAATCAAATTTATATGGAAGTGGATGATTTATTGTTGCCATATCAATTTGACCTCTCATTGTTCCATTCATTGAACAATAAAGACTTAATAGATCATATCCAACGAAGAGGCATTGTAATCTATAATAAGGTGAAAAAGCAAGAGCAGAATCGTGAGTTTAATTAAACGCAATATATTATATAAAGGAGTAAAACAATGAAATATCCATATAGTCGGATAACGGTAAAGATAGGCAGCAATGTGCTGGCGAGGAAGGACGGGACATTGGACGTGACCCGCATGTCGGCATTGGTCGACCAAGTAGCAGAATTGCATAAAGCTGGAATAGAAGTGGTATTAGTTTCTTCGGGAGCGGTCGCTTCGGGACGTAGCGAGATAAAAGTATCGCGCAAGTTGGATAGCGTAGACCAACGCCAGTTGTATTCAGCCGTAGGGCAAGCCAAACTGATAAACCGTTATTATGAATTGTTCCGCGAACATGGGATAGCCGTAGGGCAAGTGCTGACCACTAAAGAAAGTTTCGGCACGCGCCGCCATTACCTCAACCAGCGGCATTGCATGGAGGTGATGTTAGCGAACGGAGTAATTCCGATAGTGAATGAAAACGACACCATATCAGTCACCGAATTGATGTTTACCGATAACGATGAGCTTTCGGGATTAGTGGCTTCGATGCTCGACGCACAGGCTTTGATTATCCTGAGCAACATCGACGGGATTTATAACGGCTCGCCTTCCGAGCCGGGCACTTCGGTGATACGGGAGGTAGAGCAAGGGAAAGACCTTTCCGACTATATCCAAACCGAGAAGTCAGGTTTTGGAAGAGGAGGAATGCTTACCAAGACCACAATCGCCCGTAAAGTGGCAGACGAAGGTATTACGGTGATTATTGCCAACGGGAAACGGGATAATATCTTGATTGATTTGTTGGAACATCCCGCCGATACGGTCTGCACACGGTTTGTGCCCGCACCGGAAGCCGTATCGAGTGTGAAGAAATGGATAGCCCATAGCGAAGGGTTCGCTAAAGGAGAACTGCATCTGAATGCCCAAGCGGTAAAAGCGGTGAAGGGTAAGAAAGCGGTCAGCATCTTGCCCGTAGGCGTGACGCGCATTGAAGGGGATTTCGAGAAAGATGACATTGTGCGGATTATGAATGCCGAAGGAAATCAAATCGGCGTAGGGCGCATCGGAGTAAGTTCGGAAGAAGCCCGCAAGATGTTGGGCGAACACGGCCAACGTCCCTTGGTGCATTACGATTACTTGTATTTGGATTGAATTTAATTGAACGCAGAGACGCAAAAGCGCAAAGAATTATTTTTTAAGAATGCAAAGGTCACTGAGCCTTATTGATGTTTCTGTGTTTTTTGCTCTCTTAAATTAGGAACTTGGCGTTTTTGCGTCTCTGCGTTTGATTAATTCAAATACATTTCAGAATCTTTTCAGAATCTTTCCCCATCTTCGCATCAAACAAATATTTAAAGCAAGAAGAAGTATGAAAAAGTATTTGCCATTTTGGACACTTTTGATTAGCGGGATGCTTTTCTTTGTGTCGTGTAGTGATGACAATGACGGACCTAATGGAGGTAATGGTGCTGTTCCGCAAGCCGTCCTCGATGCTTTCCAAAGCCAATATGGGCAGACACGCGCCGAATGGTCGGTGAAAGACGGATATGCGGTAGCTGAATTTACAGGCGAGAGTGGGGAAACTACGGCATGGTATGCATTGGATGATGCCCGCTGGGGAATGACAGAAACAGAAATCCCTTATTCTGCATTGCCTCAGGCTATACAAAGCGCAATTAAGGAAAGTGCGTATGCCGATTGGACTCCGGACCGTGAAGTAGATGTATTAGACCGGAATGGTTCTGAAAAGCTCTACGTGATAGAAATGAAGAACGGAGGTGTGGAAGTAGACCTTTATTACACCGAAGAAGGAATATTGGTCAATGAATATGTGGATAGTGACGGTAAAGGAAACGATTATTCCAATTATCTGCCTCAGACTCCGGTAGCAAGCGCAAGCGATTGGATTGAACAAAACTTCCCAGGCGCACGGATTGTAGATGTGGACGTAGAACGTAACGGGACGGAAATCGAAATCATACAGAACGGTATGAAGCATGAAATCTGGTTTGACTCTTCTTCGACATGGGTCAGCACCAAGACGGAATACGAGCGTTATAACATCCCTGAAATCGTTCGGACATTTGTAGAAACCAATTATCCGAATTATCATATAGATGATGTAGACCACTACGAAACCGCAACCGATAGCTATTATTGTGTAGAAATAGAGCGCGGAGATTATGAAAAGAAGATTTATCTGAACGAGCAAGGCGAGGAAATTGGGCGTCCTTCTACAGATGTTGATGTACCTTCGGGCGGAGGCGCGCAGGTGACTTCGGGCATCGAATCTTTTCTTCAGAAAAACTATCCGGATGCGTATGTCAAAGAGCGTGATTACGATGACGGACGCATCGAAGTGGAAATCATACACGACGGGCGTGAAAAAGACGTAGTCTTCAATTTCAACGAAGAATGGTTGCGCACGACGTATGATGTATATCCGAATGAACTGCCCGATGCGGTGAAAACGGCATTGAAAGCAGAGTTTGGCGAAGACGCTTACTGGGGAAATGACGATTGCGAATGTGTAGAGACTCCCGAAGGCACGTTCTATGAAGTGGAAGTAGAAACACGAGGAGATGATTGGGACGTATATATCAGTGCCGCAGGTAAGATAATATGGAGGGAAGATTAATAGAGTGCAGTTAAATAAAGTCTGAATAACAGGCATGGATGAGGCTGAAAAAGCGTTTATCCGTGCCTGTTTTTATTTTCCTTTTTGCTCAAAGCACAACTTTTTTGGATTTTCTTCCTTTTTGTATCAAAATCTTTCGTAATTTTGGCGTGAACTAACAGAAATAACGACTATGGATGAACAGATAAAACAAATTGCCGAGCGTTTGCGGGGATTGCGCGACGCACTGGATTTAAGCGTAGAAGAGGTCGCATCGGATTGTAAGTTGACGGTAGATGAGTACCGTGCTCTTGAATCGGGGGAAAGTGACCTTTCAGTCAGCCTTTTGCAACGCATAGCTCATAAGTATGGCATTACATTGGATGAACTGATGTTCGGCGAAGAGCCGAAAATGAAATCGTATTTCCTTACCCGTAAGGGAACGGGTGTTTCGGTAGAGCGTACTAAGGCTTATAAATACGAATCACTTGCTTCTGGATTCAAGGATAGGATAGCCGACCCGTTTATCGTAACAGTAGAGCCGAAACCCGAAGGCACTGCCGTATATTTCAATACACACGAAGGACAAGAGTTCAACTTAGTGATAGAAGGACGCCTGTTGTTGAATATCAACGGAAAAGAGTTGATATTGAATCCGGGAGACAGCTTGTATTTCGATTCAAGCAAACCACATGGCATGTTGGCGCTTGACGGAAAAACCGTAAAATTCCTTGCGGTGGTGATGCAATAATTGTTTTCACCACAGATTACACAGATTTATTAATTGATATAATTTGTGTAATCTGTGGTGAGCTTAATTAATACAGATAGAATATGTTAGAAAGATTTGTAGAACAAACCCAATTTTCCTCTCAGGAGGATTTCATAAAGAACTTTAAGGTAAAAGTTCCCGAAAACTTTAATTTCGGATATGATGTGGTGGATGCTTGGGCAGCCGAGTGCCCCGACAAGAAAGCCCTGCTTTGGACCAATGATAAAGGCGAGTGCATTCAGTTTACCTACGCCGACTTGAAGAAATACACCGATATGACCGCTTCTTATTTCCAAAGCTTGGGGATAGGCAAGGGCGATAAGGTAATGCTGATATTGAAACGCCGTTATGAATTCTGGTTCTCGATTATCGCCTTGCATAAAATCGGAGCCGTAGCGATTCCTGCCACTCATTTGCTTACCAAAAAAGATATTATTTATCGTTGTGAAGCGGCTACGATAAAAATGATAATCGCGGCAGGCGAAGGCGTTATTCTCCAGCATATTGTGGATGCGATGCCCCAATGTCCCAGTGTGGAGAAATTATTGAGCGTAGGTCCGGAATATCCCGAAGGATTCGAAGATTTCCACAAAGGAATGGAAAGTGCGGCTCCTTTTGTGCGCCCTGCAAATGCAAACACCAACGATGACATCATGTTGATGTATTTCACTTCGGGTACAACCGGCGAACCCAAAATGGTAGCTCATGATTTCACATATCCGTTAGGGCATATCACCACCGCTTGCTATTGGCATAACCTGCACGAAGGAAGCCTGCATTTTACCATAGCCGATACGGGTTGGGGAAAAGCCGTATGGGGAAAACTTTACGGACAGATGATAGCCGGAGCAAACATTTTCGTCTATGACCACGAGAAGTTCACGCCTTCCGATATTTTGAAGAAGATACACGATTACCGTATCACATCGCTTTGCGCGCCTCCTACCATTTACCGTTTTCTCATCCGTGAAGACCTGAGCAAGTACGACCTTTCTTCATTGGAATATTGCACTACGGCAGGTGAAGCGTTGAACTATTCGGTGTACGAGACATTCCTGAAAATAACGGGCATCCGTCTTATGGAAGGCTTCGGACAAACCGAAACAACTCTGACACTTGCCACTTTCCCGTGGATGGACCCCAAACCCGGAAGTATGGGTGTGCCCAATCCCCAATATCAGATAGACTTATTGAAACCCGACGGACGTTCTGCAGAGGACGGTGAACAAGGGCAAATCGTGATACGTACCGATAAAGGCAAACCGTTGGGCTTATTTAAAGAGTATTACCGTGCTCCCGAATTGACTCGCGAGGCTTGGCACGATGGGGTATATTATACCGGTGATGTGGCTTGGCGCGATGAAGACGGATATTATTGGTTCGTAGGGCGTGCCGATGATGTCATCAAAAGTTCAGGATACCGCATCGGTCCGTTCGAAGTAGAAAGCGCTTTGATGACTCATCCGGCAGTAGTAGAATGCGCCATAACCGGTGTGCCCGATGAGATTCGCGGGCAAGTGGTGAAAGCTACTATTGTATTGGCGAAAGACTATAAGGCAAAAGCCGGTCCCGATTTGATTAAAGAACTGCAAGACCACGTAAAGCGTGTGACCGCTCCTTATAAATATCCGCGCGTGATAGAGTTTGTCGAAGAATTGCCGAAGACCATCAGCGGGAAAATCCGCCGTGTGGAGATTCGTGAAAAAGACAATGGATAAATAAGAGGTAAAAACGAAACCGGGCATTTCCTGAAAAAGAAGATGCCCGGTTTCGTTATGGAACAAAAATACGAAATTTTATTTCTTGATGCGGTTGTAACGGCTCATGAACTTATCTACACGTCCTGCGGTGTCTACCAATTTAGACTTACCAGTATAGAACGGGTGAGAGGTGTTAGAGATTTCCAACTTAACCAGCGGATAAGTTTCGCCTTCAAATTCGATTGTGTCTTTTGTTGCACAAGTAGAACGAGACAAGAACATGTCGCCATTTGACATGTCTTTAAATACTACCGGACGGTAGTTCTCTGGATGAATGCCTTTTTTCATTTCAGTATATACTTTATTGTTATTATTTATTTTACAACTATTTTGGGTAACTTCCGACATCCAATACGGATGCCATTGTGCAATGGATTTGTTTCGGCTTGCAAAGATACAGCATTTCTTTGAAATAGAAAATGTTTTGGCTGATTTTTTTCTTGTTGCGGTTCTCGTTGGTCTTTTTACAGGTTTTGCTATGAAATCTGTTAATTGCAACCTGCACTTTGCATCCTTACCTTTTCTTTAAGAAATTACGCCGGTTTTAATAAAACACCTTAATACAGTCTTTATTTTTTAGGGTAGAAAATGTGATATTGTCGCTTTTATTTTTAAATTTGCAGTGGAAATTAATTCACTAACAATTATAAAATTTACAACAATGGTTAATTACAAAGATTTAGGCTTGGTAAACACCAGAGATATGTTTGCCAGAGCAATTAAAGGTGGATACGCTATCCCGGCTTTCAACTTCAACAATATGGAACAGTTGCAAGCTATCATCAAGGCTTCTGTAGAAACTAAATCTCCGGTTATCCTGCAGGTATCTAAAGGTGCACGTAATTACGCTAACCAAACTTTGTTGCGTTATATGGCAGAAGGTGCTGTAGCATACGCTAAAGAATTGGGTTGCGAACATCCTGAAATCGTGCTTCACCTTGACCATGGAGATTCATTCGAACTCTGCAAATCTTGCGTAGACCTGGGCTTCTCTTCAGTAATGATTGATGGTTCTCACCTTCCTTATGAAGAAAATGTAGCTTTGACTAAGAAAGTCGTTGAATACGCTCATCAATACGATGTAACCGTAGAAGGCGAATTGGGTGTATTGGCAGGTGTAGAAGACGAAGTGTGTGCAGAACACCATACTTATACTAACCCTGAAGAAGTTATCGACTTTGCTACCCGTACAGGATGCGATTCTTTGGCTATCTCTATCGGTACTTCTCACGGTGCTTACAAGTTCAAACCCGAACAATGCCATGTTGACCCGAAGACAGGTCGTTTGGTTCCTCCTCCTTTGGCATTCGATGTATTGGACGGTGTAATGGAAAAACTTCCGGGATTCCCTATCGTATTGCACGGTTCTTCTTCAGTTCCTCAGGAATATGTAGATATGATCAACCAATATGGTGGCAAGTTGGAAGCTGCTATCGGTATTCCAGAAGACGAATTGCGTAAAGCCGCTAAGTCTGCTGTATGCAAGATTAACATCGACTCTGACTCTCGTTTGGCTATGACAGCTGCTATCCGTAAGGTATTGGCTGAAAAACCTGCTGAATTCGACCCGCGTAAATATTTGGGTCCGGCTCGTGACGAAATGGAAAAGATGTACAAGCACAAAATCCTCAACGTATTGGGTTCAGACGGCAAGTTGGCTCAATAAGTCGATTTGTTAGAAATAATAAAGACTTTATACACCTATAACTATAAATGTGAAGCTGCTTCTCCGAGGTGGAGAGGCAGCTTTTTTTGTTTTTGTTAATCAGGTGCGGGTTGCACAAGCCGATTTTATTTTCTATTTTTGCTCCGTAAATATCTTTAAGGTAAACTACATGAGCGCAATACTTTTATTTATGGGATTTGGTATGCAGGAGATTCTGGTTATAGCCTTGATTTTCTTGCTGTTGTTCGGAGGAAAGAAGATACCCGAACTGATGAAAGGGCTGGGCAAGGGCGTGAAGAGCTTCAAGGACGGTGTAAACGGAGTAGAAGATGACTTGAAAGCCGATGCAAAGAAAGATGATTCCAGCCAGTCTAAAGAGAAATAGCGAGGAGGACGGATGCCGTGGAGTCTAATGATCCGTCGAATATGACTTTTTGGGACCACGTGGATGAATTGCGTAAAGTGCTTTTCCGCATCATCGGCGTGGTAGTGGCATTTATGCTTCTTGCTTTTTGTTTCAAGGAGGAATTGTTCGGCATTGTCCTAGCACCGAAAGAAAATGACTTCCCGGTTTACCGTCTTTTCGATTGGATAGGGGAGGCGTTGCACCTTTCGGGAGCAAGCGTGTCCGATTTTCATGTGCAACTGATTAATACCAAATTGTCAGGTCAGTTCCTTACCCACATGAGCGTATCGTTTTATGCGGGGATTATTCTGGCTTCTCCTTATATAATATATCAATTGTTTCGTTTCGTTTCGCCTGCCCTTTATGCGAACGAAAAGCACTATTCCTTGCGGGTGGTAGTGTGGGGATATGTCTTGTTCCTCATCGGCGTGTTGTTCAGTTATTTTCTGATATTCCCTTTCACTTTCCGCTTTCTGGCTCTTTATCAAGTGAGTGCAGAGGTGGAGAATGCCATTTTGTTAAGCTCTTATATTGAGACTTTGGTAATGTTGAGCATTATGTTGGGGATTATGTTCGAAATACCTGTTCTTGCTTGGCTTTTTGCTAAATTAGGCTTCCTGACTTCCAGTTTTATGCGTACTTATCGTAAACATGCATTAATCGTTACACTTATCATTGCGGCTATTATTACGCCGACTTCCGATGCCATAACTCTGTTGCTGGTTTCTGCCCCGATGTTTTTGCTTTATGAAGCCAGTATCTTTATTGTGAAGCGGACAAACAGGTAAAAACCATTTTAGGTATGTCTTTTAACGAACCCTGCTTCGTTCGCTGTTTCATTAGGCTTCGATGCCAATCCCAGCCTAGTGAAACAACAAACGGACTTAGGTGCGTCAAAGAAGGTATTTATCTTTCGGCTTGTTCGGCTTCTTCTATTTTTCGTGTAACGAATTTCAGTTTCAGGTTTGCTTCATTTTGTTCTTTACGGATTTCTTCCATAGCTGAGAGGATTCGCGCCAAGTCGCTGATTGCGGCAATGGCTTTTACATCGTCCCTTCGCATAGTTGTCCGGTAGTTCCGGTCTCCAATAAATTCTAGACGGAATGTGCGTTTGTCTCGGTTGGCAACGATAAACGCCGCCACTCCCCCGTCGTCTTTCCCTACCCGGTAATCAGCTTTTTCAATGGGACGTCCTAAATCAGTTGTCTCATAACTGTCCGAAGAAGGCTGGGTCTGAGCAAATGTATTTCCGTCCACACTGACTTTCACCGCCGTATGATGGATATTCCCTCCCGCACAATAAATGGATGTAAGCGACATTTCGCCCAGCTCGTTCACCTGTGCCCGAAGGAACGAACGCCCGATGTTCTTCTCTACCGTTTGTGTGGGATAGAAATAATTTCCTATCTCCTGATAGGCAGTGTCTTTCTCCAATACATAATTCCCTTTTATCGAATCAAGAGCCGCTTGTTTTACCTGCATCATGCTGTCCAGATAAGCAAGTGTTTTTTGTTGTTCCTGTATATCAATGTTCTGCATCAGGCGGATAGCTGCCTTGCGGACTTCTACCGCTTTAGGGTAGAGGGTGCGGATGCTGTCTATCTGCAACTTAGCCAAGCTGTAATTGCCCGAAGCGTATGCTTGTTCTGCCTGCTGGAACAATGCGCCGGCTTTTTTTGAATCTCCGTTGCAGCCCGAAAAAAGTGTCGTGAGGCACAAGGCTGCCAATATCATCTTTTTCATAATGCGTATGTTTTTTCGACTTTCACGAAACAAAAATACAATTTAATCGGTTTATTCCTGCAAAGCTTTCTCTTTTTTTGTAATTTTGCACGCTATTTTCAAATGAAAACCCATAACGAATGAATTTAAAGGAACATTTTACCGATAAAATATTCAGTTTAATATCCGAAACCGCCGACACATTAGGGCTGGAGTGCTATGTTGTAGGAGGATACGTGCGCGATATATTCTTGAACCGCCCTTCGAAAGACATTGATGTGGTCGTAGTAGGAAGCGGCATCCGGACGGCAGAAGCCTTGGGAAAACGCTTAGGACCGAAAGCACACGTCTCGGTATTCCATAACTTCGGTACCGCACAAGTGAAATTCTTTGATACCGAAGTGGAATTTGTCGGAGCACGGAAAGAATCGTATAGCCACGATAGCCGCAAGCCTATTGTAGAAGACGGAACTTTGGAAGACGACCAAAACCGGCGCGATTTTACTATCAACGCTTTGGCGGTCTGCATGAACAAAGCCCGGTTCGGCGAATTGGTAGACCCGTTTGGCGGACTGGAAGACTTGAAGCAAGGCATTATCCGCACGCCGCTCGACCCTGACATCACGTTCAGCGATGACCCGTTGCGCATGATGCGGTGCATCCGTTTTGCCACGCAACTGAATTTTTACATCGAAGAAGAAACGTTCAATGCGTTGGAACGGAATCGGGAACGGATTAAAATCATTTCGTACGAGCGTATCAAGGATGAATTAAACAAAATCCTGCTCTCTCCCATACCTTCAAAAGGCTTTGTCGACCTTGACCGATGCGGATTATTGGAACTGATATTCCCCGAACTGACCGCCCTGCAAGGCGTAGAGGTGCGCAACGGACGCGGACATAAAGACAATTTCTATCACACATTAGAAGTGGTGGACAACATTGCGAAAGTATCGGACAACCTTTGGCTACGCTGGGCGACCCTCCTCCACGACATAGGCAAACCCCGCACCAAACGCTGGGACCCACGCCTTGGATGGACATTCCATAACCACAATTATATAGGTGAAAAGATGGTGCCCGAAATCTTCCGCCGCATGAAGTTGCCGATGAACGAAAAAATGAAATACGTCCAAAAGTTAGTAGGGCTGCACATGCGTCCTATCGTCATTGCCGATGACGAGGTGACCGATTCAGCTGTACGCCGCTTGCTTTTCGAAGCCGGAGACGATATTGACGACTTAATGGCACTTTGCGAAGCGGATATCACATCGAAGAACGAAGCCCGCAAGCAACGCTTCCTGGATAATTTCAAGTTAGTTCGCCAAAAGCTGAAAGACTTGGAAGAGAAAGACCGCATCCGTAATTTCCAGCCTCCGGTAGACGGAGAAGAAATCATGCGTGTCTTCAATTTGCATCCATGCCGTGAAATAGGCGATTTGAAAAGTGCCATTAAAGACGCTATTTTAGACGGCGCTATCCCCAACGAACACGATGCCGCCTTCCAATTTATGCTGGAAAGAGCAAAAGAAATGGGGCTTGAGCCGGTAAGCCTTCCTTAGTATAAACATTCTTGAGATTTCAAATACAAGAAACCGATTATAAATTAAGTTATCCATAAAATGGCGTTATACATGTCTATAACGCCATTTTTATTTTTGAAAGTTATCCAATTTAGACAAGAATAAGAATGTGAAGTTTTGAAATATCATCCGAATTACTACCTTTGCAACTGTTTGTTCAACTCTAAAAGCAACATCTATGAACGTAGCAGACATTTGCATTATCAAACGGGACGGAAAGCGGGAAAACTTTTCGGCATCCAAAATCTCAAACGCTATCGGGAAAGCCTTCCAAGCTACCGGACTGGAGAATCAAGAACGGCTTATCGACGAAATTACCCAACGGGTCATTGCCCATTTCGAACATCCGACCTTAGGAGTGGAAGAGATTCAAGACCTTGTAGAAAATGAACTGATGAAAGTGCAGCCCGAAGTGGCGAAAAAGTATATCATCTACCGCCAATGGCGGAATACCGAACGCGAACGCAAGACGCAAATGAAACATATTATGGACGGCATTGTGGCGATAGACAAGAACGATGTAAATCTGAGCAATGCCAATATGTCGAGCCATACGCCTGCGGGACAAATGATGACCTTTGCCTCGGAAGTGACCAAGGACTATACTTATAAATACCTCTTGCCGAAGCAATATGCCGAAGCGCACCGCATGGGGGATATCCATATCCATGACTTGGACTACTATCCGACCAAGACAACGACATGCATCCAATATGACTTGGACGATTTATTCGAACGGGGTTTCCATACCAAAAACGGAAGCATCCGCACGCCTCAGGCTATCCAAAGCTATGCTACATTGGCTACTATTATTTTCCAAACCAACCAAAACGAGCAACACGGAGGGCAGGCTATCCCCGCATTCGACTTTTTCATGGCAAAAGGCGTATTGAAAAGTTATCAGAAAGCCATTGTGACGGGCATTGCATTCTACATGGAGATGAGAGGGAATGCAACGGACGAAAAAGCATTGTCGGCACACGTCCATACGCATCTCACCTCCATTGAACCAAAGAAAGAAGCTCAAACCGCATTCCTGACTGCTTTGGAATGCGAAGGCATCTTCTTGACTGAAGATGAATTAGGACATATCTTGTATTCCGCCCGCAAACAAGTGCGCAAAGACACGCATCAGGCAATGGAAGGATTTATCCATAACCTGAATACCATGCATTCGCGTGGAGGGAACCAAGTGGTATTCAGTTCCATCAATTACGGAACAGACACTTCTCCCGAAGGACGTATGGTCATCGAAGAATTATTAAAAGCTACGGTAGAAGGATTGGGCACACAAGGCGAAGTGCCGGTGTTCCCCATTCAGATATTCAAGATAAAAGACGGAGTGTCTTATTCGGAAGCGGATTATCAGAAAGCTATGGCTGACTTTGAAACGGCTCTGAACGGCGGAATGACTTTTGAAACACCCAATTTTGACCTGTTTCTGAAAGCATGCCGCACTACGGCAAAAGCCCTCTTTCCCAACTTTATGTTTCTTGACACTCCATTTAATCAAAACGAAAAATGGAATAAGGATGATCCAAAACGATACCGGTATGAACTGGCAACCATGGGATGCCGTACCCGTGTATTTGAAAACCTGAACGGCGAAAAGACCAGTTTGGGGCGCGGAAACCTTTCATTTACTACGATGAACCTGCCTCGGTTGGCAATCGAAGCACGTCGAGAAGCGGAACGCATGACGGGAAACGAGAATCAAGAAACCATTGAACAACGTGCCAAAGCACTGTTTCTTGAATCGGTACACCGCATGTCGGAATTCATCGGAGAGCAATTATACATCCGTTATCAGTATCAGCGTACCGCCCTTGCCCGCCAATTCCCATTCATGATGAGCAACGATGTCTGGAAAGGAGGAGGCAAGCTGAATCCAAACGATGAAGTAGGCGATGTATTGAAACAAGGTACTTTGGGGATTGGGTTTATTGGCGGACACAATGCCATGATGGCTCTGTATGGCGCAGGACATGGACATAACCGCAAAGCCTGGGACACACTTTATGAAGCAGTAGAAGAAATGAATCGCGTTGTGGAGGACTTGAAACAGAAATATGGCTTGAATTATTCGGTACTGGCAACTCCTGCAGAAGGGCTTTCGGGACGCTTTACCCGTATCGACCGCAAGAAATACGGCATCATTCCGGGAGTGACCGACCGAGATTATTACGTCAATTCATTCCATGTAGACGTGAAAGAACCTATCAGCATTGTAGACAAAATCAAGTGTGAAGCTCCTTTCCACGCTTTGACTCGTGGCGGACACATCACGTATGTAGAACTGGACGGCGAAGCGCAAAAGAATGTGCGTGCCATTGCCAAGATAGTCAAAGTAATGCATGACGAGGGCATCGGTTACGGCTCTATCAATCATCCGGTAGACACCTGCCACAATTGCGGGTATCGTGGTGTTATTTACGACAAGTGCCCGATATGCAATAGTGAGAACATTCTCCGCATGCGACGCATCACCGGATATCTTACCGGAGACCTAAGCAGCTGGAATTCAGCCAAACGTGCTGAAGAACGCGACCGAGTAAAACACCATTAATTAGTTAATAATGAATAGTTAATAATTAATAGCTAAAAGTGGAAGCACGCCACTATTAACTATTAATTATTAACTATTAACTCTCAAAGTCTGTGCTCCATTATCTATATACATATCCCGAAACCATTGTAGATGGCGAAGGCATCCGGTTTTCTATTTACCTTGCCGGGTGCAACCATCGATGCAAAGGATGCCACAATCCTGAATCGTGGAATCCCTTAGCCGGCTCTCCTTTGACCGATGAGGTTATTGACAGAATCATATCCCAAATCAATGCCAATCCTCTATTAGACGGAATCACTTTCTCTGGAGGTGATCCGTTCTTTTCCCCCAAAGACTTCTTACCTGTTATCCGAAAGTTTCGTGAACAAACCGGACTGAATATTTGGTGTTATACCGGATATACTTACGAAGAATTACTTACCGACCCGTTACGCCGTCCCATTCTTGCCTACATGGATGTTTTGGTCGACGGACGGTTTGAACAATCACTTTACTCTCCACGTTTGGAATTCCGTGGAAGCAGTAATCAGCGTATTTTAAAACTAAAAGAAGGATTAGTTCTTTAACATTTCGCTTAAAAACGCTTCATTAGAGTTGCGTTTTAAACAAGTACGTTGAAGAGGCTATAAATGACTATTTGCATGAAAAAGAATACCGTTACCGTGCACGGAGTGGCTATTTATACATGTGAAGTACCTTTTTTAGGTATATGTTGAAGGTTATGAAATGATTTACATCAAGAAAAATAGCATTTTTTATAATAATTCCCGATTGCCTATTGCGGGTAATGAAAAAAGCCATATCTTTGCATCGTGGTTGTGAAACCAATAGTACAAAGATAAGCACAATAGGTATTAGACACTATACAGAAACTAAAGGTATTAGACTTAAATTTGAAAAAGGTAATAAAGATTCAAAGCAAGTAAAGAGGTATTAGGTTTAAGGTTTAAAAGATGTTTTTGTTTTTAGGTATTAGTAAATAAAAAGATGAGTTTTCAGGAATTAAATGTTTAATAGGAATTAGTGATTGCTTTGAGGTAAAAAAGAAAGAAGGATAACAAAAGTAGATGAAAATGAGATGCAAGAACCCTATTAATGGGGGTTCTTTTAGAAGTGAGCGGTGGTTAGAAAAGAGAACTATCGCTTTTTTGTTTTTTAGGGTGTTCAGTTTCATATTCTAAAATCTACTGACCCAAAATTTGTTATCTATTTTAGATGAGAAAGAGATTTGTTGTGTTAAAAAAGCGTTTTCTCTTGCTTTTGTCAATGAAAATGTGTATATTCGTAAAATAAGAGAAAAATTAATTTTAAATCTAATAGAATGAATAACATGATTCGTATACCGGCAGTATCTGTGCTAATGCCTGTAGATGATCCGCATCGCCGCAAGCCGGACATTACGTTGGCTTGTAGCCGATTGGACGGATGGAGTCCTCGTATTTCCCTTGAAGAGGGTTTGAAAAAGACGATTGCTTATTTTAAGAATTACTAAACCTGATCTTGACAATGAAGACATTCCTTACTTTTTTATGCTGTTTTTTCACGGTAGCTTTTTCCCTTCCGGCTCAGACCCTGCTGGAGGGATACGTGCGTGATATGGAGTGTTGCGGCATTTCGGAAGCGGTCGTGACCGTGATGTGCCCCGATACCCGTGAGGTGATTTATTCCACGCAGACTGATACTACAGGCGTGTTCGTTCTGGCGGATGTGCCGCGGCATTTCCTTTTAGATGTAGCTTCGTTCGGTTATAAGCCTTATACCTGTGCGCTGGACGTAGATTCGTGTATGGGAAACCCGCTACACATCACCTTGGAATATATCTCGTTGGACGAAGTGACTGTTACCGCCGATGGGAAACCCCGGATGGTGCGCAGCGGGAATAAGGTATTAATAGACAAGCTGGGCAATTCGCCTCATGCACAAGGCAGTGACATGTATACATTCATGAAGTTTATCCCTGTACTGAATGTACCCATGTTTAGTGGAGAGGTCACGTTAAGGGAGACTGGTAAAAATGCTGTGCTTTTGGTTAATGGCAAACCTGTTCATATCCCGATGGATGTTTACCTGAAGAATATACATGTGGAAAATGTGGAACGTATCGAGGTGGTTGCAAATCCGATGGGAGAGTATAAGGTGAATGGGACTGATGGAGTCATTAATTTGATTTTGAAAAAAAGGGAAGACGAAGGTATCCAATGCAATTTGTCATTGAATGACACCCAATATGGTGGGAACAGTCAGGGGGGGACGTTCAGTGTTAGTTATACCCGGAATAAGGCATTCATTACTTCGGGAATTAATGTGGGTAATTCTCATTTTAAATTTGAAAAGAAGGTTGATTACCGGTATGAAGATACCGGAAGGCGGATGTTGGAAGAATCTGATATGAATAATAGAAGTCAGAATTTCTCCGGCTATTTTAATTTTGATTATGAGGCGAGCAAGCGGCATACTGTGGGGGTACAGGCATCTGCCGGAGGCTATCGGCAGGATGACGAGAGTCTCATCCTTTCTACATATTCCGGTTACGGTTCTGTTCAGGTCGATTCTTCTTACCGTTCGGCAAGCAATGTGTACACCCCGGACAAGTTCAGTTATCTGAGCGGCAATTTAAACTATACATTTAGAATAGACGATAAAGGGAGCATGTTTTATGCTGATGCCGATTATCGGATGACTCGTCCGAATGCCTATACGCATCATGTGTATGATAGGACGGATGTCGGAGGTAATGCGGACCGTACGGATAATCTGCAAAAGGTCAAGACTTGTATAGACACGTATGGCGTATGGCTGCGTTATATTAAGGTGTTCAATCCTGGTACGCGGCTGGTCTCAGGATTATCTTATTACGCTTCCGGAACCCGGTATGATTATGTGTATGAATCCTTGGAGGACGGTGGTTATGTGAATGTCTTCGGGCAGAGCAACCGTTTTTATTTAGATGACCGTACGTTATCCGCTAACGCCTCTTTGCATCATTCATGGAGTAACCATTTAGATATGTCGGTGGAACTCGCGGTGCATTTTTACGGGGCGGAAGGGGAGCAGGAAATGACAGGTGAAAGTTTTTCTCGGAATGAAGTGAACGTGTTGCCCGCTTTCCGCCTTGCGTATGACCCGAATGAAAACCATGCCCTTTCGTTGAATCTCATGTCGATGGTTTTCCGTCCGAATTATTTTGACTTGAACCCTTTCCGTACCTATCTGTCTGCCACATCATATCGTCAGGGTAATCCAGAATTGAAATCTGCCCGTGTGTATAGTACAGGTATCAATTACACTTTTTTCAAGGACTATTCATTGAACGCTTCTGTCGACTGCTGGAGGGATAACCAGGCTTTCCTGACGCTTCCGGATGGAGAGGGATTCATCCGCACGATGCCCGTCAACCGCGGCAGTAGTTGTTTGGTGAACTGGGGGCTTGATATTGACAAGACACTGTTTCATAACCGTTTGAACTTGTCATACAGTGTTGAGGGTAATTTCGTGAGATTCAAGAATGCCCTTTCTTATATGGACAGGATACAGGATTCTTTTTCGTGGGGAACAGATTTTCGGGCTATGGCGTTGATGAAGCATCAATGGACTTTTATAGCGGGTTACGGTTATAGTTCGCATGCCATGAGTGATTCGAACTTCCAGCCCGACCGTCACATGGTTGACTTTATGCTGATGAAGCGGTTTAGGCATTCCAATTTGAGCGTCGGACTTCGAAAGTTTTTCCGTAAGAACGATAAGGATGTCTATTATGAACAGCCCGGCTATAGTTATCATACATTTATGAAACAATATTGGCTGGCGTATGCTTCGTTTTCTGTGACTTTCGGTAACAGCCGGACCAAGACGGTAATCGACCGTTCGAATGCAGAAGTAAAATCAAGGACCTCAAGACCAGTGAAATGATGGTTTAATGCCGATTGTAATAATTATTAACTTTAAAATCAAAAACAGATGAAAGAAAAAGAAATTCAAGCTTTTATTGAGTCTTTGGAAGTTAAGGCACTCAATGGCAAAACAGTCTTTTTCGACTGCTCCGTTGCTTGTGTGGGTTTATATGCATAAATAAAGAAAACCTAACCACTAAGTGGTTAGGTTTTCTGTCGGAATGAGGCGACTCGAACGCCCGACCCCTACGTCCCGAACGTAGTGCGCTACCAACTGCGCTACATTCCGATTCTGTTTCGGTTGTCTTTCGATAACGGGTGCAAAGGTAGTGCTTTTTTTGATATGTGCAAAATATTCTCTTGATTTTTTTAGAATCTTCTCAAAATATTCTTCAAAAATATTCTCAAACTACCCAATATCTATAAGCTACAGTGGAACGTACCACATTTTTGCATTAGTGAATGCAGATATTCATATAAGGATGAAATGAAACAAATTCCGAACAGATTTTGAATGGTTCCGAACGCATTTTGATTAAAGTGCTTTTAGATTTACTTTTGTCGTGTTGTAAATAAACACTGCGTTCTTTGGCTTCTTTTGAAATAAATAAATAAAACAAAAGACACAACGTACAGAAAAATAGCATTCTATATCGTTGTGTCTTTGTATTGAACTTATAGGGTTACAATAACGCTACATTGCTTAGCGTATTGAATACGTTACTGCAAATACCAAGCAGAACGATGCCTAACAGGCAGATGACCAGGCAAGCACGGGTCATGCCTGAACTGCGGAACGTAGGTAGCGGGTTGTCGTTCGGCGTGATGTACATGGCTTTTACAATCAGCAAGTAGTAGTAGAGTGAGATGATGGTATTCACCAACGCCAAGAATACTACTAACCAATGGCCTGCATGGAACGCTGAAGCGAACACGAAGAACTTCGAGAAGAAACCGGCAAACGGCGGAATACCTCCCAACGAGAAGAGTGCCAGCGTCATGATGAAGCTCAGGTGCGGGTTGGTTTTGTAGAAACCGTTGTAAGCTTCGCGGTCCACACGTCCGTTGTTATGCTGCTCTACAGTGGTGATGACACCGAATACAGCGAGGTTGGCAACGATGTAGACAATGACGTAATATACCAACGATGCCATGCCTTGTCCGTCGGCTCCCAATACAGCCAACATGATGTAGCCGGCTTGCGAGATACTACTGTAAGCCATGAATCGTTTCAGGTCGTGTTGCAGGATTGCCATGATGTTGGCAAGCGTGATGGTCACTACGGTAACGATAGCTATCAGCAGGCTCCAGTTTTCTATCATCGGACCAAAAGCTTTAACCAAAATGCTCATCAAAGCGAAAGCTGCCGCACCTTTTGAGATAACAGACAGATAAGCTGTGATGGAAGTGGGCGCGCCTTGGTAGGTATCGGGAGTCCACATGTGGAAGGGAACCAAGCTCAGCTTGAAGCCCAAGCCGGCAAAGAAGAGCACCATTGCTAAGATTTGCAAGGGAGTTCCGGTAAGCATCGCAGTCATATCGGCAAAGTACATGGTTCCGCATGTGCCGTAGATGAGCGACAAGCCGTAGAGCATCAGGGCAGAAGAGAACATGGCGTTCAGAATGAACTTCGTTCCGGCTTCCGCGCTTTGACGGCGGTATTTGTCGAAGGCAACCAAACAAGCCAAGGGGATGCTGGCAAGTTCCAAGCCTACATAGAAGAGGAGGAAGCTGCCCGCGCTTACCATATAATACATACCCAACAGGGTAGAGAGGGTGAGCACGTAGAACTCGCCTGCCTTGTGGCGGCTGTCTTCACGGTTAATCCACGAATCTGCCTGCATGAAAACTAACAGGGTTCCGGCTGTGAGCACCGTCTTGACAATAGACGACATGGAGGTGTTGACAAACATACCGCCAAAAGCTTCGCCCGTCACCGGAACGATGTTCAACGCGATTTGCACAACTAACAACCCGCATGCCAGACCCTGCAACGCCTTGTGGTTGGGCTGTTTCAGGATCAAGTCGGCAAGCAACATGATAATCAGGATGACAGCCAAACTGATTTCTGCTTGCATGGTAGAGAATATTGCACTTATATCCATAATGTCTTGATTAATGTATGAGTTGTGAAATAATAGGTTCTACACTGGCATTGATAACATCGCTGACCCACCAAGGAGCAAGACCCAGTCCGGCTACGGCTGCGATGAGGCAGATAACGGCGAGGCGTTCGTCCCAAGTAGCGTCGGTCAGTTTCAGGTGTTCGGGGTTCTGGCAAGTGCCATACAATATCTTTCCGACAACACGCAGGATGTAGACCGCGGTAATTACGATACTGGTGGTAGCGATGATGGTGCAAGCACGGTGGAATACATCGGTATGTTCGAATGAGCCGACGAATACGGTCATTTCGGCGATGAATCCACTCAAGCCCGGTAATCCGAGGTTGGCAAGACCGGCAATCACATAACCTACTGCCAAGAAAGGCATGATTTTCATCAAGCCGCTCAATTGGCGGATGTCACGGGTGTGGGTACGTCCGTAAATCATACCGATGAGGGCAAAGAAGAGGGCGGTCATCAAACCGTGGCTCAACATTTGCAGGATAGCACCGGTAGAGCTGACACGTGTCATCATCAGCAAAGCGAAGAGCACCAGTCCGCAGTGGCTTACTGACGAGTAGGCGTTGATGTATTTCAAGTCGGTCTGAACTACGGCGCTGAATGCTCCGTAAACGACTGAGATAGTAGTCAACACCAAGAAGAAGTCGCCCCAGATAGCGGCACCGGTAGGCATCAGATACATTGCAACACGGAAGCATCCGTAACCTCCTAATTTCATCAATACGCCGGCATGAAGCATAGATACGGCAGTAGGCGCCGAAGCGTGACCGTCGGGGCTCCATGTGTGGAAGGGGAACAAAGCACCCAATACGCCGAATCCCAAGAAAGCCATCGGGAAGAAGATTTGCTGGTATTCGGTCGGGATTTTCAGTTTCGCGATTTCAAGCACGTTCATGGTTTCGGCTCCGGCACCGTAGAAGATACCCAAGATACCGATGAGCAGGAATGCCGAGCCACCCATCAACATCAGGGTCAGCTTCATGGCAGAATATTCTTTTCTGCCGCTTCCCCATACACCGATAAGGAGGTACATCGGAATCAAAGCCACCTCGTAGAACATAAACATGGTGAACAAGTCGGTAGAAATAAAGAATCCGAATACACCGGTACTTAGCAGGGTGAACCACATAAAGTATTCCTTGGTGAGCGGTTTCAGCTTCCAGGAAGCGAACGTTCCGGTGAACACGATAATAGCACTCAGCAGCAGCATGACGACAGAGATGCCGTCGACTCCTACCGAGTAAGCAATGTGCAGCGGGGCATACCAAACGATGCTGTCAGTGAAAAGCATTTCTTCGGTAGCGCCTCCGTTGCGGAGTCCGATATAAGAAACGGTGAGGTATGCGGCAAGAACCAGCAAGACGCTGGAGCCTGCTACCATCACTCCTCTTACCTGATTCAGGTTGCGGGCAATCCACAAGCCGAGCAACATCAGCAGAGGAACTAATACGAAAAGACTTAATATATTCATTTTGTATTCAATTAATAGTTAACAATTAATAGTTAATAGCGATTTTATGACATTTGACATAGCGTTCGTTATCCCTATTAATTGAGCAAAAGTATAATTGACAGCACAATGATACCGCCCAAGAACCACATGGTGTAGCTCTGGATTTTACCATTCTGGATGGGTTGTGCAGCTTCTCCGGAAGCGTTGGTGCTCCATGCCATGAAGTTCATGAACTGGTCGATGACATGACGGTCGAACCAAGCCAACGGGGTAGAGATGCAACGGAAGATAATCTTATGGGTTACGAACAACCAGATTTCGTCCATGTAGAAACGCTTGTAAGCCGCACGGTGCAGGGTTGCGAAGCGTTTTGCCAACATGTCAGCAACGGGTTGTTTGTCGCGTGCATACATCCAGGTTGCCAAAGCAATGGCAATCAGGGCTACTACGATGCTGGTAACAGCCACTTGGGTGTTCAGGTGGATGTCGTAAGCATGTCCGTTAGCCGAAATGAAGTGTCCGAACGGGAGAATCCAACCGCAGACAATGGTAATGGCTGCCAATACCATCAGCGGGAAAGTCATTGACAACGGACTTTCGTGCGGTGTGTGATGCTTGTGCAATTCTTTGTTTTCAGTTCCCCAGAAGATGCCGTAGTACAGACGGAACATGTAGAATGCGGTCATACCGGCAATGATGGTCATAATCCATCCCATAACCGGACTGAACTGGAAGCAGGCTGTCAGGATTTCGTCTTTCGAGAAGAAACCGGAGAACGGAGGAATACCTGCAATCGCCAGACAGGCAATGAGGAAGGTGATGTGGGTGATAGGCATGTACTTGCGCAGACCGCCCATGGTAGACATTTCGTTGCTATGAACGGCGTGGATAATACATCCGGCACCGAGGAACAACAATGCCTTGAACATAGCGTGGGTGAACAAGTGGAACATACCAGCCATATAGCCCAGTCCGCCTTCGTGCGGGTCGGCAGTGGTGCAAACGCCCAAAGCTACCATCATGAAACCAATCTGAGAAATGGTAGAGAAGGCAAGCACACGCTTGATGTCGCTCTGCGCACACGCTACAGATGCCGCATAGAAAGCGGTGAACGCGCCTACGTAAGCTACCAAATGCAGGGTTTCAGGCGCATAGCCGATGAACAACGGGAACATGCGGGCTACCAAATACACACCAGCAACGACCATGGTTGCGGCATGGATGAGGGCACTGACAGGAGTCGGGCCTTCCATTGCATCGGGCAACCAGATGTGCAGCGGGAACATGGCACTCTTACCGGCACCACCGATGAACATCAGGCCAAGTGCCAACGGCAACAACATGCCGCATTTCATCAGTTGTTCTTGTTCGGGAGTGAACGTAAAGGTTCCCATATAGAAACCGTAAATCAAGATACCGATGAGGAAGCCCAAATCGGCGAAGCGGGTAACGATGAATGCTTTCTTGCTGGCTGCAATGGCTTCGGGTTTTGTGTAGTAGAAGCCGATGAGTAAGTAAGAAGACACACCCACCAATTCCCAGAATACATACATCTGGAAGATGTTGGTGGCGAGCACCAGCCCTAACATAGAGAACGAGAAGAGCGACAGGAACGCATAGTAGCGTTGGAAGCCGACTTCACCTTTCATGTAGCCGAATGAATAAATGTGCACCATCAGGCTGACGGTAGAGATAACTACCAACATCATAACGGAAATCGGGTCGAGCAAGATTCCCATGTCGATGTGCAGCGAGGTGTTGAACGGCAGCCATTGGAAGTTCCAAGGCATCAACGTTTCGAAAACTCCTTCAGCCGTGCGCGGGGCTGTGAAGTATTCGTAAGCAGTGAGGTAGCTCAGGAAGGTCACTCCCGTTAACGACAGTGTACCGATGAGCCCTGCCACGCGATGTTTCATGTACATGCCCGCCAGCCCCAATATCAGGAAGCTCAGAACGGGTAGCGCGAGTATCAGAATTGTATATTCCATAATCGATAAAATGTTTTAGTTATCCTTTCAGGTCGGTGATGTCATCGGTAAGGATTTGTTTCACATTGCGGTACACATTAATAATAATGGCAATCGCTACAGCAGTTTCGGCTGCGGCGATGGCAATGCCGAACAAAGTGAAGAAGTGTCCTTCCAGTTGTCCCGGGAAAAGATAACGGTTGAATACGGCAAAGTTAATGTTCGTTGCGTTCAGCATGAGCTCAACGGAAATGAGCAGTGCCAGCAGGTTTTTGCGGGTAAAGAATCCGTAAATTCCACAAAACATCATGATGGTACTGATAACCAGGTAATGTATTACATGTATTTCCATAAATCTAATCCTCCAGTTATTTTTCCTTCCGTGCAATCAGGATACCACCGATCATACATGCTAACAGCAATACGCTGACAACCTCGAAAGGCAATACAAATTGATATTTCTCAGTTCCGATGAGTGCCAAGCCTACCTCGCGTGAAGGAAGTTCTTCGCCCAGCGGGATGGCGTTGAGGGCAAATCCGTTAGTGAACAGCAGAAGCAGAACCAACGCAGCTCCCACTACAGTAGTGGCAAGCACGCTGAAGAGTTTGGCTTTGCTGACTTTGTATCTCATGTCTTTGTCCGAACGGGTCAAGGCGATGGAGAACACATACAAGACGATGATACCTCCGGCGTAAACCATCAGCTGGACTGCACCCAAAAAGGTATAGCCAAGCATGAAGAAGACAGCCGCAGTTCCGAAAAGGACAAACAGCAAGTAGGTAGCCGCACGCAGAAGCTTGCCCGTTGTTACGGCAAGTACAGAGCAGAGCGCAATGGCTGCAGCTACTACGTAGAATACGATATTCTGAAATGATAATAGTTCCATTATTTCCATGTCCTATTGATTATTTAGCGAGGGTTGAACCTTCGTGGTTAAGGGTCAGGACGAGTTTGTCTTTCTTGAACACCGCGTTCTCGAAGTCGTTGCAGAATTCGATGGCGTTGTGCGGGCAAGCGTTTACGCACAGGTTGCAGAACATGCACGAGCCCAAATTGTACTCATACTTGACCAATACTTTTTTCTTTTTCCCGTCGGCATCTTCACGCATTTCGGTGGTGAGCTTAATGGTGCCGTTCGGACAATTCATCTGACACAGCCCGCACGCGATGCAGTGGTGATGATTCTCTTCATCGTGAATCATGGTCAACCGTGCGCGATGGCGTTCGGGGACGTGTAGCGTGGTATGGCGGTTTTCAGGATACTGTTCGGTCACTTTCGGTTCCAAGAATACTTTCATTGAAGTACGCAGACCTACCAGCAGGCTTTTCAGTCCTGAAGCATACCCTTTTATATAGTCGCTGAAACTTTCCATTGTTATATTAGATTAAAAAACGAGTCCATAAACTTTGCAAACTGCCATTACCAGCAATACTACCAGTGACAGCGGCATGATGTATTTCCATTCCAAGGTCAGTACCTGGTCGATACGCAGACGGGGATATGTCCAGCGAATCCACATCAGCAGGAATACCACGAAGAAGGTCTTGCCCAAGAACCAGACGATGCCCGGAATGTAGTCCATTACAGCATTGAAACCGTCAAGCCCCGCAATGTGCAGCGGCATCCAGCCTCCCAAGAAGAGGGTAGTGGCGATTCCGGCTGTGATGAACAAGTTCAGGTATTCTGCCAAATAGAAGAATCCGAAGTGCATACCCGAATATTCGGTATGGTAACCGGCTGTCAATTCTTGTTCGGCTTCAGCCAAGTCGAACGGACCGCGGTTGGCTTCGGCATTTCCGGCAATCAGGTAGATGATGAATGCCACAATGGCAACGATGTGTCCCTTGAAGATGTTCCAGCCGTTGGCTTGTCCCATCACGATTTCGTGGATGTCCATCGTTCCGCTCAACATTACCATAGTCAGTACGGTAATACCGATAGAGATTTCGTAGCTGATGAGCATCGCACCGCTTCGTACGGCACCGATTAAGGTATATTTGCTGTTACTACTCCATCCGGCAAGCAGAATACCCAAAATGCCGATGGAAGAGGCAGCTAACACAAAAAGAATACCGATGTTCATGTGCAGGATTTCCCCGCCGTTGTGCCAAGGCAGGCAGGAGAAAGTCAGGATAGAAGCTAAGATGACTAAGAACGGTGCCAGAGCGTACAAGAACTGGTCGGCATTCTTCAGCTTGAAGACTTCCTTAATCAAAATCTTGATAACGTCGGCAGGCACTTGCAGTAATCCGCCCTTGCCTCCTACACGGTTCGGACCGATACGGCACTGGAAAGCCGCACAGACCTTACGTTCCATATAAATAAGGATGATGGCAAGCACGGCATACAATACCATAATGATAACGCCTACAACGACACATTCCAAGAAAATGGCAAGTCCTTCGGGCATCACGCTGCACAAGGCGGAGTGAATCAGTTCCCAAAGCGGTTGCAGGTTATAATAATCTAAAAATGCTTGGTTCATATTTGTAATACTTAATTTTGAACGTTGTTTCTTCTTTTTTACCGGTCGATATCCGGAATCACAAAGTCAGCCGAAGCACCGATAGCAATCAAGTCGGCAAATTTCCAACCGCGGCACATCGTGTCCATGGCTTGTACTAATGGCAAGCCGGTAGAGCGGAAGTGCATACGGTAAGGAGTCTTGTCTCCGTGGCTTTCAATCATAACGCCGAACTCGCCACGGCTTGATTCAACCGCTGAGGTCCAGATGCCTTCAGGCAATTTGATGATAGGCTTGGTCTTTACGCGGAATTCGCCTTCCGGAATGTTGTCGATAAGCTGTTCGATGATGCGGCATGATTCCATGATTTCGTCCATACGAACCATGTAGCGGGCGAACGTATCGCATTCGTTGTAAGTGATTTGACGGAAATCCACCTTGTCATACAATCCGTATGGATGACGCTTGCGCACATCGTTTGCCCAACCGGTAGCACGTCCTGTGCCTCCGGTACATCCCAGTGAAATGGCGTCTTCTTTCGACAAGATTCCTACGCCTTTCATACGGGTTTCGGCAATGACGTTGCCGGTGAAGATGTCGTGGTAATCCTTGATGACGCTGCGCAGGTGCTTGATGAATTCTTTCACTTTCTGGCAGAAAGTAGGATGGATATCGTCTTGCACACCGCCAATGACATTGTAATGTTGGATAAGGCGTCCGCCGGTAGTCTCTTCGAAGATGTTGAGTACCATTTCTCTTTCGCGGAACCCGTAGAAGAACGGTGTCATGGCACCCATATCCAATACCAAGCAAGAATAGAACAGCAAGTGCGAGTCAATACGTTGCAACTCGTCCATGATGGTACGGATGTATTTCGCGCGGTCGGATATTTCGATACCTGCAGCCTGTTCGATACACGTACACAGCGCATGGCGGCTCTGGTGTGCGCTCAGGTAATCCAGACGGTCGGTCATGCCCAGAGTCTGCGGATAAGTCAGGCTTTCGTTCATTTTCTCGATACCGCGGTGGATATAGCCCAAAATCGGGTCAACCTTCTTAACAAATTCACCGTCGAGGGCGATGCGCATACGTAACGCACCGTGGGTAGACGGGTGTTGAGGACCCATGCTTACTACGAAGTCGTTGTCATCGAATACCTTGTTGTCGAAGCCTTGCAGGGTGCCGTCGGGCAGCAAGCGGTATTCTTTGGTAATGTCCGCATTGATTTCGTTGTCCATACGCAGCGGATTCGACTTCATGTCGTAATCTTTACGGAGTGGCCAGCCAATCCAGTCTTCACGCAAGAAGAGGCGGCGCATGTCGGGATGTCCTTCGAAGAGGATACCGAAGAAGTCGTATGCTTCGCGTTCTTTGATAAGAGCGGTTTTCCACAAGTCGCTCACTGTGGGCAATACAGGCCGTTCGCGGTCTGTAGTTGCTGTCCGTACAGCGATGGTGTCGCCAGTCTTGGTTGATTCTAAGAAGTAAACAGCTCCCAATCCTTCTTCACCCCAGTCCATACCTACGATTTCACGCAGGAAGTCCATCGGGCTTTGCGGATCGTTGCGCAAACCTTCCATTACTTTACGGAACTCGCTGAGTGGCAATTTGATTACTCCGGCATTTCCCGGACACACTTCAGCTCCTTGTATTTTCAGTACGTCTTCACGTTTCATTGTTCACCTCCTTTCGCCTTTTCGGTCTCGTTTTCTGTCCCTTCGTCATGAGCGTGGCTACGGTTAACGCCGCCCAAATAACGTTCTACTTTCATTTTACGCTGCAATTGCATCAATCCGTAATAGAAAGCTTCGGGACGCGGAGGACAACCGGGGATGTAGACATCAACGGGGATTACCTTGTCGATACCGTTGACCACATTGTAGGATTTGATGAACGGACCTCCAGAAATGGTACATCCGCCTACTGCCACAACGTACTTCGGTTCAGCCATCTGATCGTACAGACGTTTCATAACCGGTGCGGTACGGTAGGTAATGGTTCCCATAACCACCAATACGTCAGCCTGACGGGGAGAGTTACGCGTTACTTCGAATCCGAAGCGCGCCATGTCGTAACGGGCTGCGCCTAATGCCATAAATTCGATGGCACAGCAGCTGGTTCCCAACAGAAGCCCCCATACGGAATTGCTTCGTCCCCAGTTAATCAGCTCGTCGAAAGTGGTCAGAATGACACCTGCTCCGTCTTGATTCACTTGCTGTACGAGGCGTTCCAAGTAATCGTTGTTCTTGAACTCGTCGTACTTCATTGAGCGGATTTTCGGCTTTTTCATTTCCATTCCAACGCTCCTTTCCGCCAAGCGTAAGCCAGGCCTAAGATTAATACTAACAAGAAGAATGACACACACACTAATGCATACGCACCGACTTCATTCACAACATTCGCCCACGGGAATAAGAATACGGTCTCGATGTCGAACATCAGGAACAGAATGGCAAACAGGTAATAGCCTGCCTTAAACTGCACCCACGACTGTCCGCGCGTCGGGATACCGCACTCATACGGCTCGCCCTTCTGAGGGTTAAACGAGCGTGGCGCGATTAGTTTTGAAATGGTCAGTGCCGCTACCACCAGCACAACAGCTGTTAAGATAGCAACAACTAAAAACGTGAAAAACATATATATAATTGATATTTAGTGATATATCTATTCTTGCGTTATCAGAAAACATTGGCGAGAAGGTATATAACAACCTGGCTCTTATCATAGATAGGATAAGAGGAAAAATAGGTATTAGCATGAGGCTTGTCCGTTTTTTCATTGCTGCCAGTTCTGAAAACGGGACAAAGATACATATTTATTTTTAATAAGCAGGGTGCACGATGCGATAAAAAATAAAAGATTTTAAGAATAATAGTATGAAAATTAGTAAATGAGCATTATCAGTGAGAATACAGTTGGGTAAACTTCTTGATAATGCTCATTACTAGCTGATATTTAGTTTTAGAGGCATTGTGGTGAGATGTTGAATTTTTACATATATTTATTATTATGTATTTGAGCGGATCAGTTAAAGAATTTTTCTAATTTTTTGATCATCATATTCAAGCAGAATACTACAACATGGTCATTTTCTTGAATGGTTGTATTACCTGTAACGAGGATACCTTCGCCATTACGTATTAACCCTCCGATTGTCGCACCTTTAGGTAGTCCGGCGTCTTTAACTTGGGTGCGGGTGATACGTGCGCCAGCCTTGACGGTAAATTCGGCTACATCTGCATTGGCAAAGGTCAGGCATTTTACATTGGATACATCTGCGTCTAGCATCATTTGGTAGATATGGCTTGCTGCGATGAATTTTTTATTGATGACACAGCCGATATCCATGCTTTCTGCCATACTGATGTAATCTATATTTTCGACTTCAGCTACGGTTTTGCTGACTCCTAATCGTTTTGCAGCAAGACATGCCAGAATATTGGTCTCAGAGCTTCCGGTTAATGCAACGAAAGCTTCTGTGTTTTGGATTCCTTCTTCAGTTAATAAGTCTAAATCACGTCCGTCTCCGTTGATGATCATAACTTTGTCATCTACCAATTCCGTTAGGCGGTTGCAACGGTTGAAATCGCTTTCGATGATTTTTGTACGCATGTATTCAGGCATATATTGTACCGTACGTACCGCAATACGGCTTCCTCCCATAATCATAACGTTCCGTACATCGGCATAGTTTTCTTTGCCTGAAATTTTACGGATATAGGGGATGTATTTTTTTGTTGTAGTGAAATAAACAATATCATTCAGCAGGATGGAATCATCACCTCGAGGGATAATGGTTTCATTTCCACGCTTAATGGCTACAATATGGAATGGAATGTTCCGCCCGCCTAATTCATATAAAGGAATGTTTAATATTTCTGCCGTTTCACGCATTTTGGTCCCTAATAAGACCAAAGCCCCTCCAGCAAATTCCCACCATTGGCGTATCCAACTCATTTTTACAGCATCAACAATGTCTTTGGCTGCCAACATTTCAGGATAAATGAGGGAGTGAACGCCCCGTTTGGCAAAAAATTCCTGATATTTGGGGAGTAGGTATTCATAATTGTCTATTCTAGCCACTGTTTTCTTTGCACCTAGTCCAGAGGCAAGCATACAAGCTGTCATATTTTGACTTTCGTTAGGGGTGACTGCAATGAATAAGTCGGCATTGGCAGTTCCAGCTTCTTTAAGCCCCGAAATAGAGGTTGGGGAAATGTTGACCGTCATTAAGTCGAAATTATTCCCTAACTTTCCTAATCTTTCTTCATCTTCATCCATTAAGATGATATCTTGTTTTTCGTTGGCTAACAATTTGGCTAAATGTGTACCAACAGCTCCTGCTCCTGCAATGATAATTTTCATGAGTTCAGAATATGAATGAGTGTGTTATAAATACTTGTTCTATCTATGTTGCAAATAGCCCGTAAGTCTTCTACAGGTCCATGTTGAATGAATTGGTCGGGTATGCCGAGCCGTTTTACCGTAGGCATATAGTTATTGTCTGACATAAACTCTAAAATAGCACTTCCCATGCCTCCTTTTAGCACTCCATCTTCTATTGTGACGATGTGCTGGAAATTTTTTCCTATTTCGTGTAACATGCTTTCATCAAGAGGTTTTAGGAATCGTAGGTCGTAGTGGGCAATGTTTTTTCCGGTTTGTTTCTCGGCTTCTTCAATGGCTTTCGCCGCATCGTTTCCAATAGGTCCGATTGTGATTACCGCCAGGTCAGTGCCAGCTTTTAGTTTTCTTCCTTTTCCTATTTCAATCGGTTCTAAAGGGCATTTCCAGTTTACTTGTGTGCCTCTGCCTTTGGGGTACCGGATAACAAACGGACCTTGGTTAGGAAGTTGAGCTGTGTACATTAGACGACGTAGCTCGTGCTCGTCGTAAGGGGATGCAATGATCAGATTGGGGATAGGGCGGAGGTAAGCCATGTCAAATACGCCATGATGAGTCGGACCGTCTTCGCCTACTAATCCAGCACGGTCTAGACATAATACGAAGTTCAGTTTCTGAATAGCTACATCATGTATGAGGTTGTCATAAGCCCGCTGCATGAAAGAAGAGTAAATATTGCAGAACGGCAATAGACCTTCTTTAGCCATTCCCCCCGAAAAAGTTATGGCATGTCCTTCAGCTATGCCCACATCGAAAGTTCGGTTTGGCATAGCTTTCATTAAAATATTCATGGAGCATCCGGTAGGCATGGCAGGCGTTACTCCAATAATTTTATTGTTTTGCTCAGCCAATTCCAATAGAGTATATCCGAATACTTCTTGAAATAAAGGCGGTATACCGGTCGTGTCTTTTATGATACGTTCTCCGGTTTCTTTATTGAACATGCCTGGAGCATGCCAAATGGTCGCTTCTTTTTCTGCAGGTTTATATCCTTTCCCTTTTATAGTATGGATATGTAGCAGTTTAGGACCTTTCATATCCTTTATTTCTTTTAATACTTTGGCTAGTGCGGATACATCGTGTCCGTTTACGGGTCCGAAGTATCGGATATTCATTCCTTCAAAGATATTTTGTTGTTGGGTCAGGACCGATTTTAAGCTATTGTTAAAACGCAACAGGCTTTTGCGGCGTTCTTCGGTCAGGATTCCCATTTTATACAATTTTTGGGAAATGATGTATCGCAAATGATTGTATCCTTCCGATGTATGCAGGTTGAGCAAATATTGTTTCATGCCTCCTACACTTCGGTCGATAGCCATGTTGTTGTCATTCAGGATGATTAATAAATTGTTAGAAGTGGAAGATACATTGTTTAAACCTTCAAAAGCTAGACCTCCGCTCATGGAACCGTCACCGATAACAGCTACAACGTGGCGGTCGTTTTCTCCTTTTTGGGCGGCGGCAACTGCCATTCCTAATGCTGCTGAAATGGAATTGGACGCATGTCCGCAGGTAAATGTATCATATTCGCTTTCTTCTGGAGAAGGAAAAGGACGTAGTCCGTTCAGCTTGCGATTTGTGCAGAAACGGTCTCTGCGTCCGGTCAATATTTTATGTCCGTACGCTTGATGCCCTACATCCCATACAATACGGTCGTAAGGTGTATTATATATATAATGTAGAGCAACCGTTAATTCAATGACTCCCAAGCTTGACCCGAAATGTCCGGGATTGCGTGAGAGTTCATCAATAATCATTTCCCGAAGTTCTTTGCAGACTTCTGGTAAAGATTCGGGAGGAAGCTGGCGCAAATCCTTTGGGCTATCTATTTTATTCAACAATGCGTAAGACGTAGTCTGTTTCATCTGGGTTTATTTCAACAATTAACGGTACAAAAGTACAACAAATATATATATTATGTTACATTTGCACTAAAAATAACGAATGTAGTCTGTTTATGGAGTTCAGAACGAAAGTTGATTTGCCTGTAGGAGTGCCTTTCATAAATCATTCGGATGTATTGATGTTGTGGGGCTCTTGTTTTGCGGAAAATGTAGGGAAACAGTTCGCCGACAATAAATTCCGGTGCGATATAAATCCTTTTGGGGTATTATACAATCCTTTGTCGATAGCGAAAGCATTGGGGCAAGTGGTGTGTCATAAACGGTATGTTGAATCTGATTTGAGGCATGAGCAAGGAGTTTGGTATAGTTTGATGCATCATAGTAGTTTTTCATCAGACAATGTGGAATATTGTTTGGAGAAGATAAACAGACGTTTGCAAAAGGCAGAAGAAACGCTTGCGCAAGCGCAATGGATTATTTTCACTTGGGGAACTTCTTGGGTGTATGAATGGAAAGAAACCGGAGAAATTGTAGGGAATTGCCATAAATTGCCGGAACGGCTTTTTACCCGTCGTATATTAAAGGTAGAGGAAATTGTAGGGGAGTATCGTTCGTTGATTGAAACTTTACTTTCCTTGAATCCTCGGTTACATTGTTTGTTTACCGTGAGTCCGATTCGTCATATAAAGGATGGAATGCATGGAAATCAAGTAAGCAAAGCGGTTTTGTTGCTTGCTGCCCAGTGCTTGGTTGAGCAATTTCCTTCTTGTGTTTATTTCCCTTCATACGAAATTATGTTGGATGAATTGCGTGACTATCGTTTTTATGCCGATGATATGTTGCATCCTTCTTCGATTGCTATAGATTATATATGGGAATGTTTGGGCAAGACTTTCTTTTCTCCTTCGACAAAAAGTATCCTGAAAGAGTGGGAAAAGATAAAAAAAGGTTTGGAACATCGTCCGTTTGATGCTCAATCGGAGCAATATCAGCGTTTTTTAAGTCAAATACTGTTAAACATAGAAGAGCTAAAAGAAAAATTCACGTACTTAGACGTCCAAAACGAAATAAGATTATGTCAAACTCGATTGAAGAAATAGTTTCTATTATTGGAGCGACCCGTATGGGAGAACGGCAAGCGTCTATTGCTTGGATTTTGACTGATAGCCGTTCATTGTGTTTCCCCGAAGAAACACTGTTTTTTGCTTTGAAGACTAAACGCAATGACGGTCATAAATATATTCCAGAATTATATGCCAGAGGTGTGTATAATTTTGTAGTTACGGAGGTGCCTGAGCAGATGAAAAACTATACGGATGTGAATTTTCTGGTAGTTGGGAATGTACTGAAAGCGTTGCAACGCTTGGCAAGCAAGCATCGGGAGCGGTATCAAGTGCCTGTAGTCGGCATAACCGGAAGTAATGGCAAAACGGTGGTAAAGGAATGGCTTTATCAGTTGTTGAGCCCGGATAGGAAAATCACCCGTTCTCCACGTAGTTATAATTCGCAAATCGGTGTTCCTCTATCTGTTTGGATGATGGACGAACATACAGAGTTGGGTATTTTTGAAGCTGGCATTTCAGAGATGGGAGAAATGGAAACGTTGGTGCCGATTATTTATCCTACGATTGGAGTATTGACGAATATCGGAGGGGCACACCAAGAAAACTTTGCGTCATTGCAGGATAAATGCATGGAAAAACTCCTTTTGTTTAAGGATTGTGACGTGATTGTTTATAATGGCGATAATGAATTGATAAGTAGTTGTGTGGCTAAATCGTTGTTTACTGCCCGCGAAATCGCTTGGTCTATGAAAGATCCCGAACGACCGCTTTTTATTGAGAAAATTGAAAAAGATGATACGGGCACTACCATCAAGTACCGTTATTTAGGTTTCTTTAAAGAATACCGTATCCCTTATATTGATGATGCTTCGATTGAAAATTCGTTGCATTGTTTGGCTGTAGCTCTGTATCTGATGGTTTCTCCCGAGAAAATAGCCGAGCGGATGGCTCATTTGGAACCGGTAGCTATGCGGCTGGAAGTGAAAGAGGGGAAAAACGGGTGTGTGCTGATTAATGATAGCTATAATTCTGATTTTGCGTCGTTGGATATTGCGCTTGATTTTATGGCAAGACGTTCTGAGGATAAGGCACGTCGGCGCACTTTGATATTGTCTGATATTCTGGAAACAGGACAGCCGGGCAAATTGCTTTATCAACAAGTAGCAGAGCTTGTGCATAGCCGAGGGGTGGACCGTTTAATCGGAGTAGGCGAAGAAATTTCGGCGTCTTCTTCTCGATTTGAAGTGAAAGAGAAAGAATTCTTCTTAACTACGGAAGAATTAATGAAGTCTGGTGTACTTGCTACTCTACGTAACGATATTGTATTGGTTAAAGGTGCACGTGCTTTCCATTTTGATGTGATTTCGGATTTTTTAGAATTGAAGGTCCATGAAACGATTTTGGAAATCAATTTAAATGCATTGGTAGATAACCTGAATTATTATCGAAACAAATTGAATCCGGAGACCAAACTGATGTGTATGGTTAAGGCATCGGCGTATGGCGCAGGTCCTTTTGAAGTGGCAAAGACATTAGAGGAACACCGAGTTGATTATTTGGCGGTGGCGGTGGCAGATGAAGGGGCAGATTTGCGCAAAGCGGGTATTACGTGTCCGATTGTTATTATGAATCCTGAAATAACGGCTTTTAAGACGATGTTTGCCTATCGGCTGGAACCGAATATTTATGGATTTCAGATATTGGAAGATATGATTAAAGCGGCAGAGCGTGAAGGTGTATCCAATTTCCCTATTCATATTAAGGTGGATACGGGGATGCACCGGTTAGGTTTTGATCCGCATAAAGACATAAAACGCCTTGTTGAACGGCTGCATTGTCAATCCGCCGTTATTCCGCGTTCCGTTTTCTCGCATTTAGTGGGGAGTGACTCTGCTCGTTTCGATGCGTTTACCCAAAAGCAAATTGAAACATTTGAAGCTGCAGCTGCTGAACTGCAGGCTGGGTTTGAGTATAAGATATTGCGTCATATATGCAACACAGCAGGTATTGAACGTTATCCAGAGGCACAATTCGATATGGTACGGTTAGGTATCGGTTTATATGGGATTGATCCGTTTACAAATCATATATTACATAATGTAAGTACGCTTAAGACTACGATTTTGCAAATTCATGAAATCTCGGCTGATGAAACCGTCGGATATAGTCGAAGAGGAGTGGTGTACCGTGACTCGCGTATAGCTACAATCCCAATCGGATATGCTGATGGGTTGAATCGGCATTTGGGAAATGGAAATGCTTATTGTCTAGTCAATGGGCAAAAGGCTCCTTATGTAGGCAATATTTGTATGGATGTATGTATGATTGATGTGACGGATATCGATTGCAAAGAAGGGGATAAGGTCATTGTTTTCGGTGATGATTTGCCTGTGACAGTACTGGCAGATATACTTGATACGATACCCTATGAGATTTTGACAAGCGTTTCAAACCGTGTTAAGCGTGTGTATTTTCAAGATTAAGGCTTTTGTGAATATGTTTTTCAGCAGAATAAGGAGACTTTTTAAAGCAAGAATGTAATAAAAGAAGCGGATATTCAAATAAAATTTAAAAAATAGGTCAAAATAACGGCTTTTGATTTTGATATGTCATGAATTTCTTTTTTCTTTGTAGCTGTAAATGACGTTTGGGGCTGCGTGGCTATCCAATACTTTGTTAACGCTAACTAGAGGGGAGGATACGACGTTTGTCACGGATAGATGAATAGAACTGACATTCAATTAAATTTCTAAATTAATATTAAACAAGTAATTTTATGGAAACTACTAAAAAACAAAAACAAGGATTTAAGGGAATTGAAGCTGCTGGTTTAGTTATTATCGCATGCTTTATCGTTGCGTTGTGTATTTATAAGTTCGTGTTGGGAGATCCTTCGAACTTTATGAACAATGACCCGAACAACCACCCGCTGCCGGGTAACATGTTGGGTACTATCTACAAAGGTGGTGTAGTCGTTCCGGTTATCCAGACTTTGCTGTTGACTGTAATCGCATTGAGCGTTGAACGTTATTTCACTATCCGTGCTGCTTTCGGTCGTGGTAAATTGGTTAAATTCGTAGCTCAAATCAAAGACGCTTTGGCAAAGAACGATATGCAGGCTGCTCAAGCATTGTGCGATAAGCAACGTGGTTCTGTAGCAAACGTTGTAGGTGCAACTTTGCAGACTTATCGTGAAATGGAAGCTAACACTGAATTGGACAAAGACCAGAAAGTATTGGCTATCCAAAAATCATTGGAAGAAGCTACTGCATTGGAAATGCCGATGTTGCAACAGAACTTGCCGATTATCGGTACTATTACTACACTGGGTACATTGATGGGATTGCTCGGTACCGTTATCGGTATGATCCGTTCATTTGCCGCTTTGTCTGCTGGTGGTGGTACTGACTCAGTTGCATTGTCAACCGGTATTTCTGAAGCCTTGATCAACACAGCATTCGGTATCTTGACTGGTGCGTTGGCAGTTATTTCTTATAACTACTTTACTAACAAGATTGATAAATTGACTTACAGCCTTGACGAAGTAGGCTTCTCTATCGTACAGACATTCAACGCTACCCATAAATAATCGAAGGGACTGACGGTAGTCTCTCGTGTAAACGAAATCGTATAACTAATTTTTAAATAGTTAATTATGGGTAAAGTTCAAATTAAAAAGAAGTCCATGTTTATCGACATGACTGCCATGAGTGACGTGACCGTGTTGCTGCTTACTTTCTTTATGTTGACAGGTAACTTCATTAAGAAAGAGCCGGTACAGGTCGTTACTCCGGGTTCGGTTTCGGAAATCAAGATTCCGGAAACGAACATTCTGCAGATTCTTGTCGAGCCGAGTGGCAAGATTTTCATGAGTCTTGACAAGCAACAGGATATGGCAGCTACATTGCAAGCCGTAGGAGAGGAATATGGTCTGACCTTCACTCCTGAGGAAATTAAGAAGTTCTCTGTATTCCAGACATTCGGCGTGCCGATGAAGAACATGAAGCAGTTCCTTGCACTTCCTGGCGAAGAGCAGGACAAGATATTGAAGGATTACGGAATCCCTTGTGACAGTGTGGACAATCAGTTCAAGTCTTGGATACGTAACGCACGCATGACAAACCGTGACTTGCGTATTGCTATCAAGGCCGATCAAAGCACTCCTTATTCTGTCATCAAGAACGTGATGAGTTCACTTCAGGACTTGAAGGAAAACAGATACAATCTGATTACTTCATTGAAAAAAATGTCTGACGAATAAAAAAAGGAGAAGTTAAAATATGGCTGAAATACAAGATAATGGTGGAGGCAAAAAAGGAAAAGGCTCGAAGCAGAAGAAAATGGCTGTCCGCGTCGACTTTACGCCGATGGTGGATATGAACATGCTTCTGATCACCTTCTTTATGCTGTGTACCTCTTTGAGCAAGCCTCAAACGATGGAAATCAGTATGCCTACCAATGATGAAAATATTACCGAAGATCAGCAAAACAAAGTAAAGGCTTCACAAGCTATTACGCTGTTGCTTGATGCGGATAATAAGATTTATTATTACGAAGGAGAGCCCAATTATGAAGATTATACTTCTTTGAAAGAAACCAGCTATACTGCCGACGGTATCCGTAAAGTATTGCTCCGCAAGAACTATGATGCTGTAAAAAAGGTGGAAGAACTGAAAGTCAAGAAAGCTAATCTGGAAATCACAGAAGACGAATATAAGGAACAAGTTTCTGAGATTAAGGGCGCAAAGAATACACCGACGGTGATTATTAAGGCGACAGACAAATCTACTTACAAAAATCTGATTGACGCATTGGATGAAATGCAGATTTGCAGTATCGGTAAGTATGTAATTGTCGATATTACAGAAGGCGACCAATTCTTGATTGATAACTACAAATCAAAGGGTCAATTGAGTAGTAATGCAGTAAGTTGAAATGTGTAACACCTAAAAAAGAAAAATATGGCAAAAATAGATTTGATTTCTTTGGAATGGTGTGAACTCATTTTCAAAGATAAGAATAAAGCGTATGGCGCATATAAGATGCGTCGTGATTTTGGTAGACGTCAGTTGGCTGCTATCATTATTGTAATTGTGGTCGCTGCTGTCGGTTTCTCTCTTCCGCGTTTGATTAAGATGGCTATTCCGGAGAAAGAAGAGGTTATGACAGAAGTAACCCAACTCTCTCAATTGGAAGAACCGGAAGTAAAACAAGAAGAACTGGTGAAACCGGTTGAACAAATTGCTCCTCCTCCTCAATTGAAGAGTACTATCAAGTTTACCGCTCCGGTCATTAAGAAAGACGAAGAAGTGGCAGACGAAGATGAATTGAAGAGTCAGGATGAATTGACTGAATCTAAAGTGCAGATTTCTATCGCCGATGTAAAAGGTAATAACGAGTTGGAAGGTGCTGATATCGCTGACCTCCAAGAAGTGATTACTCAGGCTCCCGAAGAAAAAGAAGAGCCGTATACGATGGTAGAACAGATGCCTCAATATCCAGGTGGTGTACAAGAATTGATGAAGTACATTTCCAAGAACTTGCGTTATCCGGCTATTGCTCAGGAAAACGGTATTCAAGGACGTGTAATCTTGCGATTTGTTGTATCTGCTTCGGGTAAAGTAGAAGATGTTCAGGTATTGCGTTCTTTGGACCCGTATTGCGATAAGGAAGCTGTTCGCGTAGTAGAATCTATGCCTCAATGGATTCCGGGTAAGCAAAACGGACGTAACGTGCCTGTATATTACACTTTACCGGTTGTATTTAGATTGCAGTAATTTATTATAAGGAATGCGTGTATGAAAAGAAGTTTAGTCGCATGTATTTGTCTTCTCTTGCTGTTGGTTTCTTGCAACAATAAAGCAACAAAGGGTGATGGGCAGACGTGGTATTCAGGGTCGATAACAATTGCGGTAGATGAATCTCTGAAGCCGATTATGGAAGAAGAGTTGCAAGTGTACCGGGCAATGTTTCCTGAAGCAGAAGTCACTCCTATTTATTGTAGTGAGGTAGATGCCATTAAATTGTTTTTGCAAGACAGTGTACGTTTGGTGGTTGCGAACCGTCAGTTGAGTGAAGATGAACTTGCTTCTTTTCATACACGCAAATTCTTTCCAGAATCTGTTGTGATGGCAATTAGCGGAATCGCTTTAATCACGCATCCTGAGAATGTGGATTCGTTGATTACAGTAGGGCAATTCCGTAGAATCTTGACAGGGGAAATAAAAAGTTGGAAAGATTTGAATCCTAAATCCCGTTTAGGAGATCTGAGTGTTGTATTCGACAATCCTAATTCAGGGACTATTCATTATGCTATCGATTCCATTTGTAGGGGTGAGCAATTAGCGTCTTCTCTTACAGCGTTGAAATCGAATG
Organism: Bacteroides sp. An322; assembly: GCF_002161765.1. GTDB lineage: Bacteria > Bacteroidota > Bacteroidia > Bacteroidales > Bacteroidaceae > Phocaeicola > Phocaeicola merdavium. The sequence continues at coordinate 43,885 of NZ_NFIN01000008.1, forward strand.
AAGAGGTTATCGAATATGTGTCTAAAACTCCCAATGCGCTGGGGGTTATTGGTGCTAACTGGATTGGTAATAAGTCAGATACTACCCGTCTTTCTTTTAATGAGACGGTGCGGGTAATGGCTGTCAGCAATTCGGGACATGCGACGGTAGGAAACAGTCATAAGCCTTATCAGGCTTACCTTGCTTTGAGAGAATATCCATTGGTTCACGATGTCTTTATTTTAATAAACGATCCGCGTACAGCTTTGCCTACTGGTCTAATGAGGTTTTTGACCGGAGAAAGAGGGCAGCGTATCATTCTGAAATCGGGTATCGTACCGGCAACGCAACCTGTTCGATTGGTGAATGTAAAAGATGAGTTTTAATAAGGAATTAATATATGATTATGAAAACAAAAGTTTTAAGTGCATTATGTTTTAGCTTCTTGTTGTCTGCTTCTCTGTATGCTCAGGAGCCTCTGTCTCAAGATATGGCGAAGCAGGTCGATAAGATTGCTGCAATGATTAAAGATAATCCAGATGCTGCTGAAGATGCTTTCGATGAACTTTTGAAAGGAAAAAATAAAAAGAATGTATCTTTGTTGGTTGCTATTGGTCGAGCTTATTTGGACAATGGTAAAATTGATGCGGCAAAAGAATTTGCAGAGGATGCAAGAAAAGCTGACTCGAAAAATGGTGAAAGCTATGTGCTGCAAGGTGATATAGCTTTGTCAGTGAAGGATGTGGGTACTGCTTGTGGTTTTTATGAACAAGCTATCTTGTTTGATGAAGATTGCTTTGAAGCATATTATAAATATGCAAATGCATATATTGGTGTAAATCCGCAATTATCAGTGAACATGTTGCTGAAATTGAAGGAAAAGCATCCTGGTGAGATTCGTGTAGATCGCGAATTGGCTAATGCTTACTATCAGATGGGTAGTTATGGTAAAGCAAAGCAGGTGTTTGATGAATATATGCAAAAAGGTCAACCTGATGTACAAGACTATTCTCGTTATTCAATGTTGCTTTATTTGAATAAAGATTATGCTCAGTCATTGGATATGGTAAACAAAGGTCTTGCATTGGAGGCTGACAATCATTTATTGAAACGCTTGAAAATGTATGACTTGTATGAAACCAAAGCTTATGTAGAAGGTATTCAGGCAGGTGATGTTTTCTTTGCAGACCCAAACAACCCGGACTTTGTTTATATGGATTATTTGTATCGTGCACGTTTGTATGCAGCAAACAATGAAATCGATAAAGCGATGGTTGAGTTTGATAAAGCGATGAAAGCAGATGAAACAACCGTTCATCCTGAAATTGCGAAAGAAGCTTCAGAAGCTCAACAAAAGGCTCAGAATTATCCGGAAGCTATTCGTTTGTATAAGCAATATTTGGATGAGATGAATGATAAGGCTGAGGTTACCGATTTGTTTATGTTCGGTCGTCTGTATTATATGGCAGCAGGTGCATTGTCTACTCCAGTGGCAGATTCTACTCAAACAGAAGCGCCAATAGTTGCAGCTGTCGATACTATTCAAATGAAAGCTTATTTGGTTGAAGCTGATACTATATTTGCTCAGGTAGCAGAACGGGTGCCTGATAATTATTTAGGTAATTTCTGGCGTGCGCGTACTAATGCAATGCTTGACCCTGAAACTAGTCAAGGTTTGGCGAAACCATATTATGAAAAGGCATTGGCTATTTTGGAACAAAATCCAAAGGCTTCTAAGAATGTGCTGATTGAATGTGAAAGTTATTTAGGATATTATTATTTCTTGAAAGAGGAATATGAACAATCTAAGGTATATTGGGAAAAGATTCTTGCAATCGATCCGGAAAATGCTACAGCCAAACAGGCTATGGAAGGACTTCAGCCTTAGTATTGTATGAAGAATAATTTGTATTAAACGAATTGAGAGGACACTGAAGAACGGTCATTTATTGTGACTTACATTGTTCAGTGTCCTCTTATTTTTTTGATGAATCTTAATCATTTCTTTATTAATATTTCTGAGAATGGATTTTATTATTGATTTTATCTTGCATATCGACCAGTATATGATTGAGATTGTGCAAAATTATCATACATGGACTTATGCAATTTTGTTTTTGGTGATATTTTGTGAAACGGGATTGGTTGTAACGCCTTTTCTTCCTGGTGATTCCTTGTTGTTTGTAGCTGGAGCGATAACGGCTTTGCCGGATATGCCTTTAGAGGTGCATACATTGGTATTAGTTGTATTTATAGCTGCTGTTGCTGGTGACTCCTGCAATTATATGATTGGGCATTTCTTGGGTAAGAAATTATTCAGTAATCCGAATTCTAAGATATTTAAACAGAGTTATTTGGATAAGACTCATGAATTTTTCCGAAAATATGGAGGTAAGACTATAATTATAGCCCGTTTTGTTCCAATAGTTCGCACATTTGCTCCTTTTGTAGCTGGCATGGGTAAAATGCATTATTATTACTTTATGTGTTATAATTTGATAGGTGGTGCATTGTGGGTGGCTTTATTTTGTTATGCCGGATATTTCTTTGGTGACCTTCCTTTTGTGCAGAAAAATTTGAAATTATTATTAGTTGCTATTATTGTCATTTCGTTGATGCCCGCCATTATTGAGGTATTGCGTGCAAAATTGAAAAAGTGATGCGATATTCGTTGATTATACCTGTGTACAATCGTCCGGATGAAGTGGATGAGTTGTTGGAAAGTTTGACTCGGCAACATTTTCAGGATTTTGAAGTATTGGTTGTAGAAGACGGTTCTTCTGTTCCGTGTGAATCTGTCGTAGATAGATATGCAACTTCGTTGGATATTCATTATTTAAAGAAAGCTAATTCCGGTCCCGGACAGACTCGTAATTTCGGTGCAGAGCGGAGCAGGGGAGAATATCTTTTGATTTTAGATTCTGATTGTGTACTTCCTCCCAATTATTTAGATGCGATTGAAGCGGAGTTACAAAAGGAACCTGCAGATGCTTTTGGCGGACCGGACCGTGCCCATGAATCCTTTACACGTGTTCAGAAAGCAATTAATTATGCCATGACTTCGTTTTTTACTACAGGGGGAATTCGAGGTGGAAAGAAGAAGATGGACAAATTTTATCCGCGGAGTTTCAATATGGGTATACGTCGGGAAGTCTATCAGGATTTGGGCGGATTTTCGAAAATGCGTTTTGGCGAGGATATTGATTTCAGTATCCGCATTTTTAAAGCGGGTTACCGATGCCGTTTGTTCCCGGATGCATGGGTTTGGCATAAGCGCCGTACTGATTGGCGAAAGTTCTTTAAACAAGTTTATAATTCAGGGATAGCTCGGATTAACCTTTATAAAAAATATCCGGAGTCATTGAAATTGGTACACATATTGCCAGCAGTGTTTACATTGGGCGTGTGTGCTATATTGCTTTTATCTTTGGTGTGTCCTTGGAGTTTGTTGCTTTTGTTCGTATTTGTGTTAGTGATATTAATAGATGCTTCCCTTCAAAATAAAAGTCTTTTCATTGGTGTACTTTCCGTAATTGCTGCGTTTATCCAATTGATAGGATACGGAACCGGATTTCTTTCAGCGTGGTGGAAACGCTGTGTATGTAAAGAAGGGGAGTTTGCAGCATTTGAAAAGAACTTTTATCAGTAATGGATGTAAAATTGAATATTAATCAATGGGCGGAAGAAGACCGTCCGCGAGAGAAATTGATACAGCAAGGAGCTTTGGCGTTGAGCAATGCAGAGCTTCTTGCTATTTTAATTGGTTCGGGAAATACCGAAGAATCGGCAGTGGAATTAATGCGTAAGGTGCTTGACCGTTATCACCATAGTCTAAACGAACTGGGAAAAGCGAATATTGAAGATTTATGTCGTTTTAAGGGGATTGGTCCAGCAAAGGCAGTAACTATCTTAGCTGCTTCAGAGTTGGGAAAACGGCGTATGGAGGAAGCTCCGAAAGAGCGTAAGCAGATACGTTGTTCGAAAGATATTTACGAATTGTTTCTTCCGTTGATGTGTGATTTGCCGGTAGAAGAGTGTTGGATTTTGCTTCTTAATCAAGCTTCAAAAGTGATTGACCGTATCCGTATCAGCCAAGGAGGATTGGCTGCAACTCAGGTCGATGTGCGTTGCATCTTGCGCGAAGCTTTGCTGAAGCGTGCCGTATCGTTGGTCTTATGCCACAATCATCCTTCGGGAAACACAACTCCTAGCGGAGATGACGATCGCCTGACACAAGTCCTCCGTCAGGGAGCTTCTACGATGAATATCCGTTTACTTGACCATCTGATAGTAACCGATGGTGCTTATTACAGTTATTCGGATGAAGGGAAACTTTGATTTTTCGCAAGTGTTGCATTCGTTTTTTTGTTATCTGGATACTTCATTTATCATTCTTGTATATATATCACTTTTTTCTATTATCTTTGTCACCATAGTTTAAAAAATGAGAGTGACATGGATAATGACGAAAAGCTGAAGATAGAAGAGCGTATTGTTGATATGCTGAAAACCGTTTATGACCCTGAGATTCCTGTCAATGTATATGATTTGGGATTGATTTACAAGATAGACTTGCAAGAGAACGGAGATGTGTCGATAGATATGACTTTGACTGCTCCCAATTGTCCTGCCGCCGACTTTATAATGGAAGATATCCGCCAAAAGATAGAATCGGTGGAGGGAGTGAAATCGGCACAAATCAATTTGGTGTTCGAACCCGAATGGGATAAGGACATGATGAGTGAGGAAGCGAAATTAGAGTTGGGATTCTTATAAGTAAAAACGATGGATGCGATGAAGAATGTATATTTCCTGTCGGACGCGCATTTAGGTTCGCGGGCTATTCCACATAGCCGTACTCAAGAACGGCGTTTGGTGAACTTTTTGGATAGTATCAAAGAACGTGCGGCTGCGGTATATCTGCTGGGTGATATGTTCGATTTTTGGTATGAGTTCAAATTAGTAGTGCCCAAAGGTTATACCCGTTTCTTAGGGAAACTTTCCGAGTTGACCGATAGGGGCGTGGAGGTGCATTTCTTTATCGGGAACCATGATATTTGGTGCGGTGACTATTTGGAAAAAGAGTGTGGATTGATTTTACATCGGGAACCTCTGACGTGTGAGATTTATGGAAAAGAATTCTTTCTCGCTCATGGAGACGGCTTGGGGGATGATGACCGTAGTTTCCGTTTTTTACGGACTGTTTTTCATAGCCATACTTTGCAACGTATGTTTTCTGCCTTACATCCGCGCTGGAGTGTGGATTTAGGATTGGAATGGGCAAAGCATAGTCGTCTGAAGCGGGAAGGTGGTAAAGAGCCGCCTTACATGGGTGAGGATAAAGAACCGTTGGTGTTGTTTACTAAAGATTATCTGAAAACACATCCCAATATCAACTATTTTATTTTCGGGCATCGGCATATCATGCTTGACTTGATGTTAAGCCGCACTTCACGCATCCTCATCTTAGGCGATTGGATTTCAGATTTTTCGTATGCTGTATTCGATGGTGACAATCTTTTTATGGAGCAATTTATTGAAGGAGAAACGGAAGTGAGATGATTTTGGTAAATAGTTAATAATGAATAGTTAATAGTTTAAACTGACACTATAAACTGTTCATTATTAACTATTAACTAAGGTTATCGTGCCACTTCTCCGCTTTCTTGTTTGGCAAGCAAACCTTCGACTTCAGACACTTTTACCATATTGTAATCTCCGGCTATGGTGTTCTTCAATACGGATGCGGCAGTAGAGAAGTCTACACGTTTTTGTTCGTCTTCAAATGCATGTTGGGCGTATAGCATGGCACCGCAAAAAGCGTCTCCTACCCCAACACAATCAATAACTTCATCGATATCAAAGACACGGGTATGTTTCATGACTCCGTGTGAGTAGAGCACTCCAGCAAATGTGTGGTGTACAGAACTGATGACATTTCTTAATGCGATATAGATATATTTGCAATTAGGCACTTGTTTGCTGATTTCTTTACAAAAAGTTTCGTATGCGGTAATATCGTATGCCTCTCCATTGTGGGTCGCTTTAAATCCGGGTGCCTTCAATCCCATAAGCAATGCATATTCACCCTCGCTTCCGAACATAATATCGCTTGATGTCATGAGTGGGCGTAATACTTCTTGAGCGCTTTTCCCATAGTTCCATAGGTTTTTGCGGTAGTTGATATCATAAGAAACGGTTAACCCCATTTCTTTTGCAATGTCAATTGCTTCTTTACAAACATCGGCAAGTCCTGGGGTTAATGCGGCATCAATGCCAGACCAATGGAAAATATCAGCGTCTTTAAAGGCATCCCGCCAATTAATCATACCCGGTTTAAGTTCAGAGAAAGCAGAATTTTCACGGTCATAAATTACTTTCGAGTTGCGCATGGCAGCTGCTTTTTCCATGTAATAAGTGCCTAATCGTTTTCCCCCGGTTAGTACATGTTCGGTTTTGATGTTATGTGAACGCAATTCTACTAAACAAGTGTCTCCTAAAGCATTGTCCGGTAAACGGGTGATGAATTCCACTTCTCCACCGAAATTAGCAATTGAAATAGCTACATTGGCTTCGCTTCCGCCATAGTTGACCAAAAAGTCCCGGCTTTGCTGTATGCGTAAGTTGTCGGGCGTGGTGAGTCGTAGCATAATCTCACCGAATGTTACAATTTTCTTTTTCATACGCTATGTAAATTTTTGATTTTCAGGTCAGAAGATAAAAAGGGACATCCTCGTAAGTTTCCCTCATTATCTTTATGCTTACAAAGATAGTGAAAAAAGACTTACGAGGATGTCCTTCCTTTAATCTGTTTAATGATTCTTTACTTATTGCGTTCGTTCAAGATGTTCATCGTGTCGGTTGCAATCATCATTTCTTCGTCTGTCGGGATTACTACAACCTTTACTTTTGAGTCATCGGTAGAAATGATTGCTTCTTGTCCACGGACTTTATTTCTTTCTTCATCAATTTTGACACCCAGATATTCTAAGTTTTTGCAAACAGCTGCACGTGCACTTGATTGGTTTTCGCCTACGCCTCCTGTAAATAAGATGATATCTACACCGTTCATGGCTGCTGTATAAGCTCCAATATATTTGGTGATGCGGTAGAAATACATTCTCTCAGTCAAAATAGCACGTTCTTCTCCGTTGTGTACGGCGGCTTCCAGTTCACGCATATCGCTTGATTTTTCAAACATGCCTAATACACCGCTCTTTTTATTCAGTAGGTTTGACATTTCATCAGGTGTCAGTCCTTCCTTTTTCATTATATAAGTGATTGCACCTCCGTCAATATCGCCGCTACGAGTACCCATCATCAAACCTTCCAACGGAGTCAGTCCCATACTGGTGTCGATACATTTTCCGTCTTTTACGGCTGCGATAGAGCCTCCGTTTCCAATGTGGCAAGTAATGATTCGTGTACCTTCTTGTGGAATGCCCAAGAAATCACAAACACGCTTAGATACATAACGGTGAGAAGTTCCATGGAAGCCATACCGGCGGATGCCGTATTTTTCAAAATAGCGGTATGGAATAGCGTACAAATAGGCATAGTCGGGCATTGTTTGGTGGAATGCAGTGTCAAATACAGCGACTTGCGGTACTTCTGGCAATAATTTCTGAACGGCATAGATACCTTTCAAGTTGGCTGGATTGTGAAGCGGGCCTAAGTCACAACATTCTTCTACGGCTGCAATTACAGCGTTGTCAATTAGTACAGAACCGCTGAATTTAGTACCTCCGTGTAATACACGATGACCTACGGCTTTGATTTCGTGTAGGTCTTTAACTGCTCCATATTCCGGATTGGTCAGCGTATCGAAGATAAATTGTACGCCAGTTGTATGTTCGGGCACGTCTTTTTCAATGATTTTCTTTTCTCCGCTTGGCAAGGTCAGTTTCAAGAATGAGCCGGGCAAGCCGATTTTTTCAATGCCTCCTTGTGCGAGGACTTCTTTGGTGGTCATCTCAAACAATTTGTATTTGATGGATGAACTTCCGCAATTAAGTACTAATACTTTCATATATATTTGTTTTATTGATTTTTATGGTTATGAAATAAAACGCAGATTTTCGCAGATTAACGCGGATTTTTAATTTCCTTTTAATCTGCGAAAATCTGTGTTAATCTGCGTTTTTAATAGAATTATTTTTCCGCTTTAGCAGCAATAGCCTGATTAGCGGTGATAGCAATCATTTTGTAAACGTCTTCGATACAGCATCCGCGAGACAAATCGTTTACTGGGCGTGCGATACCTTGAAGAATAGGACCTACAGCGGTAGCGTGTCCCAAACGTTCTACTAATTTATAGGAAATATTACCTACTTCCAAGCATGGAACAACCAATACATTGGCATAACCTGCGATTTCCGAACCCGGAGCCTTGCTCTGTCCGATTCTCGGAACCAATGCGGCATCGGCTTGCATTTCTCCGTCAATCTTCAACGTCGGATCCATTGCTTTTGCTTTGCCCAACGCTTCTACCACTTTGTCTACCACTTCATGCTTGGCAGAGCCTTTGGTAGAGAAACTTAACATAGCTACACGCGGGTCAATTCCTGCAACGGCTTTTGCTGTGCGGGCAGTACATACGGCAATCTGAGCCAATTGGTCGGCATCCGGAACCGGAGTAACGGCTACGTCACCCATTACGATAACGCCGTTTTCTCCACATTCGGGAGCATGAGTCAAAAGCAGCATGGCACCTGATACGCAAGTGATGCCCGGAGCGGTCTTGATAATTTGCAATGCCGGACGTAATACATTACCTGTTGTATTGCGTGCACCTGCCAATTGTCCGTCTGCATCGCCTGATTTAATCATCAAGCATCCATAATATAACGGGTCTACCACCAATTTGCGGGCTTCTTCGATAGTCATGCCTTTTTTCTTGCGCAGTTCGCACAATAATTGTGCATATTCTTCTTTTTTCGGACTTGTTTCAGGGTTGATGATGGTTGCTTTGTGGATGTTTCCCAGTCCCCATTCTTTTGCAAGTTCCATGATTTCATCAGGATTTCCTAACAGAATCAGGTCAGCAACACCATCTGTCAATATTTGATTGGCAGCTTTCAAAGTACGTTCTTCAGTTCCTTCCGGAAGCACGATGCGCTGTTTGTTTGCTTTAGCGCGTTCAACGATTTGACTAATTAAATCCATGGCTTATTTTATTAAAATTATGATTTATCTTCATTGTGTGCGATAATAATTATTGTTACCGCACTGCAAAAATACGCTTTTTTGTAATATCAAGTTTGCAAAGAGGCGTTTTTTTTCGTGTGTAGCAAGGAATTTTAATATGTTCGATAACAGAAATAAGAAAAAAGCCTGTTTTGTGATGAGATAACGTCAAAATGTGTACCTTTGCAACTGTTTTCAATAAGTAAATGTTTTTAGGATATGGTTCGTCAGTGTTCAATCTTATTTGGATGCCTTGCGTTGGGTGAACTGGTGGTTTACCTGACGGGGATTCATCTTCCGTCGAGTATTATCGGAATGTTGTTGCTCACGTTATTCTTGCAATTGGGCTGGATTAAATTAGAATGGGTACAAGGGCTGACTAATTTTTTGGTCGCCAATTTGGGATTTTTCTTTGTTCCTTCAGGAGTTGCCTTAATGCTTTATTTTGATATTATCAAAGCGCAATTTTGGCCCATTGTAGTTGCTACATTGGTTAGCACGGTATTGGTATTAGTCGTTACTGGTTGGGTACATCAAATCGTTCGGAAACATGGATTTTTTCACAAATAAATTCTTTTTATTAGCCATCACTTTTGGTTTTTATTTTTTGTCGAAAGTGCTTCAGAATAAAACGGGATGGCTTATTCTGAATCCCATTTTGTTGGCTATTGCTTTATTGATTTGTTTTTTGCAGTGTGCGGATGTTTCGTATGAAACTTATTCTGAGGCGGGTTCGTTGGTTGAGTTTTGGCTGAAACCAGCAGTTGTAGCATTGGGAGTTCCATTGTATTTGCAGTTGAAAATGATTAAGAAGCAATTGATGCCGATTATTATCTCACAATTGGCTGGTTGTGTGGTTGGTTTGGTTGCTGTGACGCTTATAGCCAAATTAATGGGAGCATCGCCAGAGGTGATTATGTCTTTGGCACCCAAATCGGTTACGACTCCGATTGCGATGGAAGTGTCAGATTCGGTAGGAGGAATTCCGTCATTGACGGCTGCTGTAGTGATTGTCGTGGGATTGTTTGGAGCCATTTGCGGTTTTAAGGTTTTGCAGGTGGGGCATGTCGGAAGCCCGATTGCGCAAGGCTTGTCAATGGGAACTGCATCGCATGCGGTAGGTACATCACGTGCGATGGAAGTCAGTGGCAAATATGGTGCTTATGCTAGTCTTGGCTTGACTCTAAACGGTATATTGACCGCATTGCTTGCCCCTACCATTCTTCATCTATTGGGACTTTATTAATTATGTGAAGAAGTTAAAGGCAGCTAGCGGAGTTTTGTTGTGTTTTGTTCACGAAAAAATGCATACGGCTGCATCGGCTGATGAAGCTAAGTTCATCGGCAAACGAAGCAGGCTTCATCAGCCGATGAAGCCTGCTTCGTTTTAAAAGGCAACATATACTTGTGATTGCTTTTAATTTTTAATCGGTAACCGTTTCCATAGCCAACGTGGTATCAGACGCCATCCCCATACTAACAGGCTGTATCGTTTGTCAATAATTACAACACGTTCTTTCCGATGAATGGCACGGACGATGCGGCGTGCTACTTTATCAGGTTTCATAAGCATGGGATAATTTTTCCCGTCATTGAGCAAATCGGTCTTCACAAAGCCGGGGCGGATATCGGTGAAGTGAATCGCTTTTTTCTTTTGCATGTATGCCAATTGCTCTAAAGCGTCGATATAGGTGTTTTGGAAACGTTTGGTGGCTGAATATGCCGGAGCGATGCCCAGTCCTTTGGTTCCGGCTATGGAACTGATAACGGCAATATGTCCTTTCCCTTGCCGGGCAAAGTAATGGAAAGCGGTATTGACCATACGGATAAATCCGGTGACATTGGTCTCTGCCGTATCGGTTTCGATATAAGGAGTCAGGTTGAAATTTTGATGCCCGATTCCGGAACAATGGAGATACAGTTCCATTCCGCCTACTTCTTCAATCAGGTTAAGGAGATGAAAGCCTGCCTCTTCTTCCCGGATGTCAATCACCCGGAAATGGATGCGGTCGGGGGCTTCGGCTTGAAAGGCTTTCAGCTTTTCTTCCCTTCTTCCGGCTATGCCTAATGTCCATCCTTCTTTTAGCAGAAGGCGGGCAGTTTCATATCCGATGCCCGATGTGGCTCCGATGATAATGGCTCGTTGGGGTATTTGTCGGTTCATAAGCTATAAAGGATTGGTTCGTGTTTCGTAAAATAAATGTCTCGAATATCGGCATGTTAATCATTCCTATCGAAGTCTCCTTGGCAAAAGCGTTCAAGGGAGGTGTGTACATATCCATTGCGCATACGGATGTGTTCCATGAGCTTGCGGAACGTAGGGTTTGCGCCAAGGATTTCCGGGTTTCCGGTAAGGAATAATTGCTTGCGTGCCCGGGTGATGGCTACATTCAGCTTGCGGTCGATTGTATGCCCTTCTTCACGGAACGTGTTTTCGGTAAGGAAGTTCAATTGGATGAAATTCCGCACCGTAAACGAGTAGATAATCACATCGCGTTGGCTTCCCTGATAACGCTCCACCGTGTCAATCGAAATTGCGTCTAAAGCCGGTATGCCGAGTCGGGCAATCTCTTTCCGTATCATGGCAATCTGGTTCCGGTAAGGCACAATGACGCCTACGGTTTTATTGGCATTGAATTCGGGACCGGTAAATTGATAAATGCGTTCCAATAGGGTGGCTACGATACGGGCTTCGTTCGGATTCGTTTTGTCCGAGTGGGTGGTATCGTTAGGCATTTCGGAAGCGATAAAGACCATGCGTCTTTGCAAAATCAGCTTGTCTAAATCATCTTTGGGTTCGAGGAAACGATAAGGAAGTGTTTCTTCCTGATGCGGGAGAGGGACGGGTTCCAACTGCTCTTGGAAATAAAAAGCATGGTTGGGAAACTCGGCGATAGCCGGATGCATGCGCCCTTGTTTATGAAGCACGCTCCGGAATTCCGGGGGACATTGCTTATACAAACGTTCGAACAGGGAGTTGCGGCAATCTGTCAAGCCGATTCCGAGCAGAAGCGGGTCGGTGACCTTTGCCTCTGTTTCGCTTTGCTGGGCTATGGCGGGCAATTGCTTATAGTCGCCTACCAATACGAACTTATCTATGGCATTTCCCGTTGTGTCTTGTGCCGAAAGGATGCCGATAAGTTCCGGTTCCAATATTTGAGAGGCTTCGTCGATAATCGCTAAGTTGAAATGTTTCAGGTTGAACAGATAGGAACGTCCGTTAATGGCACTCGTGGTTCCCACAAAGATTCGGGTGCGTGCGATTTTGGCACGGATATCGGTTAGTTTGGGGCAATCCGTCAAGCTGTTCTTTAATAAATAAGGAGTGAAACGCGGGTCGCATGTCAGTTCATGCCCGATACGGATAAAAGGATGTTGGCTGGCTATGTGCGACTCTACCAACATGTTGCAGATTTCATCTACCGCCCTGTTGGTGTAAGACAAGAGCAGAAGCGAAGCTTGCGGGTCGCTCAGGGCTTCTTCTACCATATAGCGCAAGGCGCACGAAGTCTTGCCTGTACCTGGAGGGCCGACTAACAGGAAATAGTCATTGCTTTGTTTCTCTTTTAGAATCAACCCGTCGAACCTTCCGTACGAGCCGTTCAGCTTGCGTGAGGCATCACGGGTGGGCATCCGTTGGCTTAATAAGAGTTGTTTCCGGTCCTCTTGTGCCGAGAGGAAAGCATATAGCCCCCGCATGGCGTTGACCGCGGATATATCCGAAGCGTCATGTTCTAAGGCGAATGTGTCTGTTTCGGTTCCGATGATGTCTTTGTTTTGTTGCCCGTTGCGTAATTGTACGATAATCTGGTCGGGATTGATTTCTACTAAGTTTCCTTTCATGAGTATCTCCCGAAGGACATCGGGCTGGTCTTGGTAAGGATAGAGGATAACGATGTCTCCGGTGCGGAAGTTCGGAAGGAAATCATCGCCTTGTCGGGGGATGCTTAGCGTAATGAGGTCATAGCCTTTCCCCGGTCCACTTTGCCGTTTCTCGGTAATTTTCAGCCCCAATAAGATGTTTCCCGATTCTATTTTTTCCGCAAGCGGTGTGTGCCAAAGTCCGGCAAATCCTCTTGACGAATCAGTATTCCCACCCGTTTTGCTCAGGATTTGTTCTTTCGAGACAAAGGTGAAGAAGCGTTGGAAATAGGCACGTTCTAACGGGCTTCCTTGCTTGAGCGGGGCAATCAATCTGTCTAATTCCGGCTTTTGGTAAAGCGTCCATAGCTTGCCCGATTCGCCTCCCTCGTTCAGCATATCCGTATTGATTTCTTCCATAAGCGAAGTTATACCGCCTTCTCCTAATGTCATCTCTTCGTTCACGATGTAATTGCGCAAGCGGATGCACTCGCGGAACAGGGTTTCCGAAAAGTGTTCTAACATCAGTCCGTCGGTGTATTTCGAGTAGAGCAAAAGGGTTTGCGTGTCATCGGCTTTCCGCCCGAAGTTGTACATCAGGATGCCTTGGTAGAGCATCATCTGCACATAATGGTCTTCCTTATGCCGGTGGTTATATTCATCCCGCTTGCCGGCTTTTTGCTCGATTAAGATTTTCAGGTCTTTCTGAAGCATGTCGGTACGCCCTTGCAAGCCTAATTTCTCGCAAATGAACGAGGCTTCGAGCAGGGTGTGCCGCTTGTCGAAATCCGGCAGGTTATGGGGCAGGATGTCGCTCACGAACGAGCGGATGTTCAACATTTGCCGTTGAGCCGATTCATGGAAATTGGCGGGAATGTCGCAGGTGCAGAATTCCAATGCCGATGAAGCGAAGAATTTCTTCAGGGTCTGAGCATACGCCACCGGAGCATCGGTTTGCTCGTTGATGTAATCATCCAAGAACTGGCTGGCGAGGTTTCCCAATAGAATCTGGTATGTATTGGCGCGCGGCTTGATTTTATTCAGGAAAAAGTTGAGCGGATGATGCCCGTACTCGCGGAAGCATATAGCCAACGAACTGATATCAATCAGGTAATCGGGATGCGCCACGATGAGTTTCGGAACGTATTCATGATGTTCGTTGATGCGGACATCCAAGAGGTTCAGTTGCATGTTTTCCTTGAGCAATTCACGGATGTAGCGCAAATCGTTGTTGTATCCTCCTTGGGCATAATCGATGATGATGAACGGGTCTGTTTCGTTATCCGATGAGGCGTATATTTTGTTCTCGGTCCAATTAGATACTACAACACGCAGGTAGGGCACGTATGACAAGCCGTTCTCGTGATAAGGACGGTTCGTGTCCGGAATCTCTTCCTGTAGGCTCACGGGGATAGGCATGTCGTATGCCAATGAAATGAAACGGGCTAAAGCACGCAAGTCGTACCGATAGGTTTCCATATCGGGCGTGAAATCCGTGCTCATGGCTTTTCTCCCGTTCCGGCGCATGGTTTGGATGGCATACCGGTCGGCTGGCGTCATGCGTTTTTCTTTGCATACGAAGTCCAGCCGTGAGAAAAGGTTGGAGAAGGAAAGCGTGACTTCCGCGGTCTGTTCATAGCAAATCTGTTCCAGCAATTTATAGAGCCGTATGTACTTATCCTTCAGCGTGTCGAGGCTTGCCGTAGGTTTCCGGTGAATCTGTTCGACTTGCTTGTACAAGTCAAACGCTTGCAATTCGATGTGTTCCGTCATGCTCACAAGGTTTCACCGGGGATGGATTGCAGGCAATAGGCTTTCTCCAGTGCCGGATAGAGCGAACGGTACACATCGGTCACGTCTTGCCACAAGATGCGTCCCGGTATCATTTCGGTTTTTGTCATCGTATCGGGATTGAACGAAGACGAAAGAATGAGGTCATAGCTCTTTCCGTCGGTCAGTTCAATGTGTATCTTCTGGTCTCCGTTATCCGATGCGGTTTGCGTGAAGATGCCATGGCGTTCATTCGTTCCGGCTTTGTCCGCATAAAGCGTCACCATGCCTTCCGACCGGCTTTCGTTGGTATAGGTGAAGACATATTTCCCTCCCGCCTGTACGGGCGAGTTGGCTTCGATGTCGTTTTGGATTTCGAGGGTTTGGTCTTGCGTAAGCCCTCCGCCCTGCGCGATGCCCGCCACTTCGCTTACATGATACGTGGTTTCGGGGTAAGATACGTTCACCTGCAAAGTCATATAGTTGCCTGCCCGGTCGGAGATAGTTAAAGAGGCGTTTCCAAGTGCTTGCGGGAGGATAGTCAACTGGTTGCCGTCATACCGGTAATCTATCTTGTCCGTGCTGGGAGCCTCGATGATGTAGCTTCCGTTCCCGCCCATGATGTAAAAGCTTACGCCTGGGCTGAAGAGCGGAATCTCTAAGGTATTGTTTTCCAAGAGGGCTTCGCTTGCTACGGAAGTCAGTGTGATAGGCGGATAATCATCGTCCTTGCACGAGGAAAAAGAAAGAGCGGTTATTGCTAACGTAAGGCAAAGCAAGCCTTTAAGTATGTTTTTTCTCATAATCATCATTTATTAAAAAACCATTCAATGAGCCAAAGATACGATTTTCCCTGTATGTGTGCAACGGTTGAAAGTTTTTTTAATTATGAATATCCGCATTTCCCTTTTTAAAAGAAACGGAAAATGTGAATATGTTGTAAGAAAATGTCGTAATGCCTAATTCGTTGTGCCTCACTATCTTTGCAGCCGGATAAATGAGATAAACGATATGAAAAGACTATTATTTACATTTGTTGTCGCCAGCACGCTTTTCCCTCTGAAAGCGCAGGACACGCTTACGCTGAAACAATGTATCAGCATGGGCATTGAGAACAACCTTCAGTTGCAGACCAAGCGCAACGAAGTGTGGAAAGGGAAACATAGTATTACCGAGAACCGCGCTAAGCTATTGCCTCAAATCAATGCCGTAGCATCGATGAATGATAATTTTAATCCTCCGGTATCGGTGACCGACGGTTCGGCTTACGGTAATAAATACAATGTGACGAAGACATTGCAGTACAATGCATCGTTTGGGTTACAATTACAAATGCCGCTTTATAACCAAACGTTGCTTACGGCACTTGATGTGACGAAGATGACGGACCGCATCAACCGCCTGTCTTATGACAAGGCACGCAATGACCTTATGGAACAGATAGCCCGGATGTATTACCTAGCGCAAAGCACTTCGGAACAGATAGCTATCGTGAAAGCCAACATCAGCCGGCTTGAGGAACTGAAGAACATTACTACGGCTTTCTTTGATAACGGTATGGCATTGGATGTCGATGTAAAGCGGGTGAATATCAATCTCGAAAACCTTCGTGTACAATACGACAATGCAATGGCTATGCTCACTCAGCAGATGAATATGCTGAAGTATGTCATCGACTATCCAGCCGACCGTGAAATAGCTGTGATTCCGGTGAATCCCGATGTGATAGAGACGGTTGAGCTTGGCGGGCTATGTGAGCAACTTCCTGAATTGCAGTTGCTTCACGGTCAGGGTGAATTGGCAGATAAACAACAGAAGATGATCAAGCAAGGATACTTGCCTTCACTATCGCTTACAGGCAATCTGACTTACTCCGCTTTTACTGATAAGTTTAGCAATTGGTTTCATTCGGGACCATCGAATCATTGGTACAACTCATCGGGATTAGGTGTCACGTTGCGTATTCCTGTATTCGACGGATTGGAACGGCGTTCGAAGATACGTAAGGCAAAGTTCGATGTCGAGAATGCGCGTTTGGCTTATGACGATGCCCTGAAGGGCTTGCGCACCCAATACCTCAATGCTACGAATGACTTGATGAATAGCCGCCGTAATTTTACCAAGCAGCGTGATAATTATCGGTTAGCCGAAGATGTGTATAGGGTGACTACCGACCGCTATCGGGAAGGCATAGCATCTATGACCGAGGTATTGCAAGACGAGATGAGTATGAGCGAAGCGCAAAACAATTATGTGACCGCTCACTATGATTATCGCGTCACCAACCTTTCGCTATTGAAACTTACAGGCAAACTGGATTCGCTACTGAAATAATGTATATTCTATCAACAATTAAAATACAGCACAATGGAAACTCAGAAAAATAACATACAGCCCAATAACACCCACAAGCAACAAGCTGCAAAATTAAGAAAACAACGCACACAACGTTTCGTTACAAGCCTTTTCGGGATAGCTATTCTTGTGTTCGGAATCGTGAAAACCACGATGATATTCATTGATTACAACCAAACCGAAACAAGCAATGACGCGCAAATAGAACAATATATCTCACCGGTGAACTTGCGGGCATCGGGCTATATAAAAAAGGTGTGTTTCACAGAACATCAAAGCGTAAAGAAAGGCGATACGCTTCTTGTGCTCGATGACCGTGAGTACCGTATACGGGTAATGGAAGCTGAAGCGGCTTTGAAGGATGCAATGGCTGGAGCTTCGGTACTCGGACAAACCTTGCAAACCACGCAGGCTTCGGCTTCGGTTTATGAATCGTCAATCGCCGAAGTCAAGATACGTTTGGCAAAACTTGAGAAAGACCGCGAACGTTACCGTAACCTGCTTGAACGCAATGCGGCTACACCCATCCAATTGGAACAGATTGAAACCGAATACGAGGCTACAAAGAAGAAACTGGATGGGCTTGTGAGCCAACAAAAGGCAGCCATGTCGGGTGTGAGTGAAGTATCGACCCGCCGCCAAAGCACGGAAGCCGCTATCGAACGGGCACGCGCTGCTCTTGAAATGGCACGTCTGAATCTTTCTTATACAGTAGTGGTTGCACCTTGCGATGGCAAACTTGGACGGCGTGCGGTTGAGGATGGGCAATATGTTTCAGCGGGACAGACACTGACATACATCATGCCTGACACGCAAAAGTGGGTGATAGCCAATTATAAAGAGACTCAAATCGAGAACTTGCATATAGGTCAGGAGGTAGCCCTTACGGTCGATGCGCTTGACGGACGCAAGTTCAAAGGGCAGATAACCGCTATCTCCGGTGCTACAGGTTCGAAATATTCGCTCGTGCCTACGGACAATTCGGCTGGCAATTTTGTAAAGATACGCCAACGGGTTCCGGTAAGAATTGATTTTACAGACCTCTCTGCTGCTGATAATGAACGTCTTGCGGCTGGAATGATGGTTGTTGTGAAAGCAAAGTTGGATTAAGGAATAAGGCTATAGGATTATGGAACAAGATACGATAAGCCTCACCGGTGGGGCTAAATACAAGAATTATCCGTTTTACGGCTGGGTGCCTAAACCGCTCGGCATCATTTTGCTGATACTTCTTTTTATACCTATCCTTACCGTAAGCGGCGTTTACACCGCCAATAGCGGCGAGATGACCAGCGGGTTAGGCATACAGTCGGAACATATCCAATTCGTGGGTTTTGTTACATCAATTGGGATGGCGGCTTTCTCCCCGTTCTTTTACCAGTTGGTTTGCATACGCCGCGAGAAGATTATGTGCATTGTCGGATTCTCCATAATGTACTTGCTCAGCTATGTGTGTGCCGTTACTGATAGCATCTTTGTCTTGGCTTTATGCAGTCTTGTGATGGGTTTCCTGCGCATGGAACTGATGATGGTCAACCTGTTTACGCTCATAAGATACGCTTTCGGAATGGAGGCTACACGTAATATCACACCCGGAACTGAGCCTGATACAGAGGAAGGATGGGACCGTTTGGATGCGGAAAAGAGCAAAAGTATGCCTATTATCTATTTGTTCTTCATGATTTTAGGACAGGTCGGCACGTCACTCACGGCATGGTTGGCTTACGAATACCAGTGGCAGGATGTTTATTATTACATGATGGGCATGATGCTTGTCGCTATGCTTATCGTGTTTCTCACAATGCCTTACCACAGCTACAGCAACCGCCGTTTCCCGATTACGTTCCGCAAGTTCGGCAATGTGGCTGTGTTTAGTGCCATGATGACGTGTGGAATTTACGTACTTGTCTATGGCAAGACACTTGATTGGTTTGCCGATTCTTCCATTGTGCGTTCTGTGGCGCTTACGGTTTTCTTTGCCGCTGTATTCATTTACATGGAATGGTCTAATCGTTCGCCTTATTTCCGTATGGGAGTCTTCCGTTTGCGTTCGATTAATATGGGCATTGTATTGTTCTTGTTGCTTATGGTTTTCAATACAAGTTCCATGTTCGTCAATGTTTTTACGGGTATCGGAATGGAGATAGACAATTGGCAGAACGCAGCTTTGGGCAATTGGAGCATACTCGGATATTTCATAGGGGTGGTGATTGCTATCGTGCTTGGCTCGAAGGGTGTAAAGCTGAAATACCTCTTCGGCATAGGTTTCTTTCTTATCGGGATGTCCGCCCTGTTTATGTATTTCGAAGTGCAGACAGCCGGACTTTACGAAAGGATGAAATATCCGGTAATTATCCGCTCCACAGGCATGATGCTGATTTATTCACTTACGGCTGTTTATGCTAACCAGCGGATGCCTTTCAAGTATTTGTCTACATGGATATGCATCATGCTGAGTGTACGTATGGTAATCGGTCCGGGCATTGGCTCGGCTCTTTATTCGAATGTTCTCCAGCATCGCCAGCAACATTATGTAACCGTGTTTGCAAAAGATATAGACCGTGTAGATACACAGGCTGCTGCAACTTACGACCAGACTGCTTACGGAATGCGTCTGCAAGGACGTAGCGAAACCGAAGCTGAAAATATGGCTGCTATGTCGGCTAAGGGCAAGATACAGGTGCAGGCAACTTTGTCGGCAGTTAAGGAAATGTCGGGCTGGACATTCTACGGCTGTATGCTTTCCATGCTCTTTGTGCTCATTTATCCATATAAGAAGAGGAAATTATCGGCTTGGCGTGACTGAATGTCCGCCAAGTCGGATAATTTTATTACTTTAGCGGTTGAAAAGAGTTACCGCTATGGAAGAGTTATTTGATTGTAAAACAGATGAACGGTTGGCTGTATTGCAGGACAATCTGTCCCGCATGGCTGAAGTTTGCTCGTCGGGAGGCATTGTGTCAGGATTTCCAGCCTGTATGTCGGAAGGGTTTGCTAATTTCGGTATCGGACTGATTGTTTGCCACATCGGTAAGTTCGATTTTACTCTGTCGGGCAGGAATTATACCGCAAGCGAGGGGCAGACCGTATTCATTCCCGATGGGGCTAACTTCAGCGTGGTCAGGCAATCACCCGATTTGTCGGTGAGCATCCTCGTTTACAAAACAGACCCCATACGTTATGTATTGGGGACAATGGTTCAATCGGTACGCCTTTATTCCCTTATGTTATCCGAGGAGCATTGTGTGTGGGCTACCGGTGACGAAGAGGGGTTGGCACAATACATTTCGTTGATAGGGGAGAAGCAACCGCAGGAGGATGATTTCTTTGCCGTAAACGAGCGCAAGCTGCTCTTGTTATCGCTCACATACAGATTGTGCACGTTGTTCAGTAAAAGATTCTTTGAAAGCGGTTCGCATGATACACGGCGCACTGAGACTTTTCTTAAACTTATCAAGCTTATAGACCGTCATTATATGACTGAACGTGGAGTCGCTTTTTATGCCGACAAGCTCTTTTTGTCACCCAAATATCTGTCTGAGTTGTCGAAGTCGGTATGCGGATATACAGTTCAAGAGCTTGTTTTCAAAGCGATTACACGCAGGGCAATGTCCTTGCTTGATAGTACGAATAAGACCGTAGCCGAAATTTCTGATGAGTTCAACTTTCCGAACCCTTCCAGTTTTGGTACCTTTTTCAAGAAGCAGACGGGCACTACTCCACAGAAATACCGTGACCGTGTGTAGTGCTTTGTTGATTTGTTACGCTTCACTTATCGTGTAGTCTCCCGCTTTTTCCGTAATGGCTTGTTGGAGGGTTTCTATCGGAAGCTCCTTGCCTTCGGTGTAAGTAAGTGTCGCGATAGGCGGCTCTAAGGTCACTTGTGCCTCTACGCCTTCAATCGAATTTAACGCTTTTTCCACATACGTGCGGCAATGGTTACACATCATGCCTTCGACCTTGTATGTCCGGCTTACGGTTTGAGGTTGAGGCTTGCTTGGGGCAGAAGCCTTGATTGCTATCGGTTCCGGTTCGGGAAGCGGAGCGGATGTGGCTTCTGCTGGTTTCCCGATGCGTTTGTTCCGCAAGCGGAGGCTATTGGTCACGACACTCACGCTGCTCATTGCCATAGCGGCTCCGGCTATCATGGGATTAAGCAGGAAACCGTTTATCGGGTAAAGGATGCCAGCGGCGATAGGCACACCTATCAGGTTGTAGATGAATGCCCAAAACAAGTTTTGGCGGATGGTGCGTGTGGTAAATACCGAAAGTTGGATGGCATCGGTTATCTTGCTGAGGTCGGAAGAGATTAACGTCATTTTCGCTACATCCATGGCGAGGTCGCTTCCTTGCCCCATGGCGATGCTCAGGTCGGCTTGTGCCAGTGCAGAGCTGTCGTTGATGCCGTCTCCTACCATTGCCACGCATTTCCCTTCTGCTTGCAATTGCTTGATGATTCCCGCTTTATGTTGGGGGAGCATTTCAGCACGGTATTCTTTGATGCCCGCTTGTGCGGCTATGGCTTTAGCCGTAATGGGATTGTCTCCGGTCAGCATCAGGACGGTGATGCCTTTCTTTTGCAAATCCTCGATAGCGGCTTTCGAAGTTGGTTTGATGCGGTCGGCAATGGCGAATACTCCTAATGCGGTTTCGGCATCGGAAAACCAAATGACGGTTTTGGCTTCGGATGCGAACGCTTTGGCTTTTTCTTGCAATTCAGCAGGGATTGCAATGCGGTTTTCGGTGAGCAGGCGGAGGTTTCCGGCATAGTAGGTTTTGCCATTCGATATGCCTTTAATGCCTTGTCCCGTCAGACTTTCCGCGTTTTCGATTGCGATGTGCGCCTTTGTATTGGGAAGGCTTTCGGCATAGTGTACGACCGCGCTTGCCAACGGGTGTTCGGAGCATCTTTCTAACGCATAGAAAACGGCTTGCAAATACGTGTCTTGCGTGTTCCATATAGCATCGGTCACTACGGGCTTTCCTTCGGTAATGGTACCGGTTTTGTCCAGTACAATGGTATCTATCTTTTTCGCTATTTCCAAGCTTTCGGCATCTTTAATCAGGATGCCTTGTTCGGCACCTTTGCCTATGCCGACCATAATGGCGGTAGGAGTGGCAAGCCCCAATGCACAAGGGCAGGCGATGATCAGAACTGTAACGGCGGAAAGAAGTCCGTGGGTGAATCCGTTTTCGGGTGCAAGGGCAAACCAGCAGATAAAAGTAAGCAAGGCGATGCTCATAATGGCAGGTACGAAGATGCCCGCAATCTTATCCACTAACTTCTGTACCGGCGCTTTGCTTCCTTGCGCCTCCTGGACGGTGTGGATGATGTGTGCTAACATCGTGTCGGCTCCCACTTTCTCTGCACGGAAACGGAAGCTTCCTTTTTGGTTGATGGTACCTGCATAAACTTCATCAGACACTTGCTTCAAGACCGGCACCGGTTCTCCGCTTAACATGCTTTCGTCTACATACGAATAACCTTCGCTTACCCGTCCGTCTACCGCGATGCGTTCTCCCGGTTTTACGGATAAAATATCGCCCGGCATGACTTGTTCGATTGCGGTTTCTTCCCATTCTCCGTTCGCGTTCAGGCGGGTAACGGTGCGGGGTTGAAGCCCCATCAGTTTCTTGATAGAGTCGGATGTGCGTCCTTTAGCACGTTCTTCCAACGTGCGTCCTAATAGGATAAAGGCGATGATGACGCTTGCCGCTTCGAAATAGACATGAGGAGTTACGCCCCGCTCTAACCAAAATTCGGGGAAAAACAAGTTGAATAAGCTGAACAGGTAAGCGATTCCGGTGCTGTTTGCCACGAGGGTATCCATATTCGCCGAACGGTGTTTGAGCTGTTTCCACGCATGGATGTAGAATCCTCTTCCTAACCAAAAGACCACGGGAGTAGAAAGAATCCACATCGTCCAGTTGGCGTAGGGCATATCCATGAAGAACATCCCGATAACGGCAACGGGCAAGGACAGGGCAATGGCACAAATGGTGCGGAAACGCAATTCCCGATAGCGTTGGGTATGAGCGTCTTCGGCAATTTCTGCACTATTCTTTCTGGCATCGGTCACAAGGTCGTATCCGGCATCTTGAACGGCTTTCTTTAACGCTTCGGGCGAACATTGCGTAGCGTCATATTCTACGGTAGCGGTCGCCGCGGCATAATTTACGCTTGCCGAACATACGCCCGGCTGGTGGTTCAGGGTCTTGTCTACCCGTGCGGCGCAAGCCGCGCAACTCATCCCTAATACGGGAAAGGTCTGTTTATTTACGTTTGATTGGCTCATCGATTCAATTCCTTTTCTTGTTTTCGGATGCAAAGTTAGCAAGCTTATCCGAGATTCCTTTATATAATTGCGGATATAATTTATATCGGACGTTGGGAACAAATGCCTTTTTGGCAAATCCCTTTTTGCTTTGCAGACCAATTCGTTTTATGTTTTCCGTCCCAAGAACGTACGGTTTTGGTTCGGAAACCGTATGTTCTTGGTTCGGAAACCGTACGTTTTTGGTACCAAAAACATAGAATGTATTTATCTGGAAAGAGCAACTAATCTGACAAAAGGCACACTAATTCCGATATATATAAATAAAATAGTAGAAAAGTTTGCTCGCGTTTTTCTGTTTTTTTGTATATCTTTGTTCTCTATAATAGTAAAAATAAGGTGTATGAGCAAAGTAGTAATTAATTCGTACGAAGAATTTGAGAGATTATTAGGCCAGCAAATTGGTGTATCTGATTGGTTGGAAGTGACACAAGAACGCATCAATCAATTTGCAGATGCGACATTAGACCATCAATGGATTCATGTAGACGTAGAACGAGCAAAGGTAGAAAGCCCTTTTAAGAGCACCATCGTGCATGGCTATCTGACCCTTTCGTTGCTTCCGTATTTCTGGAACCAGATTATTGAAGTAAACAACCTGAAGATGATGGTGAATTACGGTATGGACAAGATGCGTTTCGGTCAGGCAGTGTTGTCTGGACAGCGTATTCGCATGACGGCGGAACTTCATTCGCTGGTAAACTTGCGTGGTACGGCAAAGGCTGAAATCAAGTTTGCTATCGAGATAGAAGGGCAGAAGAAAAAAGCGTTGGAAGGTATTGCCACGTTCTTGTATTATTTTATGTAAAAGAGATTGAGAATATTCTTTTCGCCGCGAAAGACTGATGAATGTGTTAGAAAGTCTTTCGTGGCGATACTTTTTCTATTTTATAACGTTACGCATACTTCTACCGGACAATGGTCGGAACCGAATATTTCGGTATGGATTTTCGCGCTTTCCAGTTTATCGGCAAGCCGGGCAGAAGCCAAGAAGTAATCAATGCGCCACCCTGCGTTTTTCTCGCGTGCCTTGAAACGGTATGACCACCATGAATAAATGCCTTCTTGGTCGGGATAGAAATGGCGGAAGGTATCAATGAAGCCTGCATCCAGCAAGGTCTGGAACTTTTCCCGCTCTTGGTCGGTAAAGCCTGCATTCATGCGGTTGGTTTTCGGATTTTTCAAGTCTATTTCTTTATGGGCTACATTCAGGTCTCCGCATACCAGCACGGGTTTCTTTGCATCGAGTTTTAAAAGATATTGGCGAAAGGCGTCTTCCCATGTCATGCGGTAATCCAATCGTTTCAATCCGTCTTGCGAATTGGGTGTGTAGACCGTTATCAGATAGAAGTCTTCCATTTCCAGCGTGATAACCCTGCCTTCACGATCGTGTTCGTCTATCCCCAAGCCATAGCTGACCGAAATGGGAGTGTGGCGTGTGAAAATAGCCGTACCCGAATAGCCTTTCTTCTCGGCATAGTTCCAATAAGAAGTATATCCGTCGAAAGCCAAATCGAGTTGCCCTTCCTGCATCTTGGTTTCTTGCAGGCAGAAGAAATCAGCGTTTAATTGATTGAATGCGTCGCGGAAACCTTTATCACAACAAGCCCGCAATCCGTTTACGTTCCAGGAGATGAATTTCATAAGGTTGTATAATTATTTCTTTAAATCAAACAGATATGTCAGCTTTCCGGCTATATAAGAATGTGCTGAGCGAGAAAAAGGGTCTTTCTTGGTGCTATTGTAAAAGTCGCTTAGTCCGAAGTAATAGCGTGCTTCGAGGACGAAATGCCCGATTCCAGTACGCACTTCCATGCCTCCGCCACCCACGATGCCATAATCAAATTTCTTGTCTGCCATTTTCCCATATTGGGCATTAGGGGTACGTCCGGAAGGGTCCCATGTCTCACTCATTGTTTCATTTTCCCCTATCAGGTATCCGACTTGCGGACCGAGGTTGAGCACGAAGCGCATTCCGTTCCCTTTGTCTTTCCCGAATGCTAAATGTGCCAATAGCGGAATCTCAATATAATTCATCGTGCGGTGATAGGTGTCTCCAGTACCGTCTTCGATGACTTCTTTCCATCCTCTTTGAGAGAAATTCACTTCACCTTGGATGCCACAAATCATTTTAAAATATTTTTCGCCGATGTAACGTATTGTCACACCAAATTCTGGACCGATAAGTTTGCCTTCCTTGATGCTTGGAGTAAAGCTGACCGAACTGATGTTAACCCCTCCGTTGACACCGATGGAGAGGTTGTTCCGTTGGTCTTGCAGTTGTGCCTTAACGGGGGAAGTCACGAGCAGGCATATTCCTATGAAGATAAGTAGATATAGATTTTTCATAAATTATTCGAAGTCAAGTTTTATCAGTTCATAGTCTTGTGAGAAATGGACAAAGAATATCTTGCGGTTGATGAATCCGCCCCAGTTGTTGACCCTCTCGAATTTGAATCCGGTCTGTATCGGTACCACTTTTACACGGTCCAGATTGTCTTCTAACTTGTTGCCTTGTTGAGAAAGCCCTTTCAAGAAGAAATATCCGATATCGAAGCCTAACATACCGTATTTGGGGTAAATGTTTGCCATGTCTTTGCTGTACCAATGCCGGTAAGTGTGGGTAAACTGGACCGCTGCCGGAAACAGATTGTTGGTATAGAACGATGAATAGAAATACGTGTCCAATTCATAGAAATTGGCAAGGAAATCTTGCGTATAAGTCTGCCATTCCGGATATCCGAAGAGATGCATGTTGAAATGCGGATGCTCTTTGCGCACCAATGTCAGGTGAGGCACCAGCTTGGTCAACGCTGTGCTGCGTGCCGAAATGGGGATGAATACGTTTTGTTGAAGCGTATCCATGGCACTGATAATCTTGTTCGGGTCGATTTCCGCCCCCAATCGGATTTGATTGAACCGGATGCCGTTGTCTTTCAATTCGCTCTTCATGCCTTTAATGAAATCGGCTTTTTCCGGGTCGGGGGTGCCATCGTCTAAGAATACCACGTTGCTTTTCCCGAATTTGCGGATAAAGTGCTCGTACACTTCCGAATAAAGATACGATTGAGGCGTATTGACTTGGTAGAGCAGGGGACTATTGAATACTTGGTCTACTTTCGGAGCGAAAGGCACTACCAAGCGGATGTTATGCTTTTGCGCAAACTCGGCTATTGGGGCGATGGAACTTTGGTTTACCGGTCCGATAATCAAGTCCATGTCTTTTAGCGTTCCATTCGATAAGATAGCATTCGTGCCCGCTTTCGTACCTTTGGTGTCATACGCATAAATGTCCATTGATACCCCTTGGCGTTTCAGGCTGTCGGCAGCAATCAGGAAGCCTTCATAAAACTCCACGATGCGCGATTGAGGTTCGCGTTGCGAGCCGTTTGTATGCGAGAAAGGCAACACGAGGGCTACTTTTATCGTATTGATGGATTTCTTTTCGACGGTGTTCTGATTGAACAATTCTTCGTTGGTAGGTTCGCTTACAGGGCGTTCCGGTTGGATTGGGGCTTGTTCCGATTTCGGATAAGGGATAAAGAGGAACGTTCCTCGCTTTAATTTCCTTTTCTTCAGTTCGGGATTGGCAGCAATCAGTTCTTCTTCCGTAATGCCATATTCCCGGCTGATGCTGAAGATGGTTTCACGGCGTTGCACTTTGTGCATCGTTTTCCAGTCCTCCTTTTTCTTCTCGGTGCTGGGGGCTGTGACGGTAGTCTTTGTATCTTGAGCCGCTTCGCTGGTTTGCGCCGGAATCACAATGACTTGTCCGATTCGGAAATTGCTGGCACTCAAGCCCGGATTAGCAGCACAGATGGCTTGTGCTGTAATTCCATATTTTACGGTAAGCTGATAAAGTGTTTCGCCGGCTTGAATGGTGTGATATTGTGGGGCATGATTATTTGTGTCCGTTGCTTGTGGAATCTTCAAGGTTTCGCCAGTCCGTATCTTTTCGTTACTTCCGGGATTGAGGCGTACGATATCATCCACAGATACATTATACATGCGGGATATTGAATAAAGGCTTTGACCTTTGGTAACGGTATGCAAGAAGAAACCGTTGCTTCCGGTTGTCTGTGCCGTCAAGGCGATAGAGCCTACAAAAAGTGCTGTTAGCAGGCAAAGGATATGGATAAATTTCATGTTTTGTCGTTTGATTTGATTCAGCAGACAAAAATACGTATTTTTATTGGTAGACAAATGAATATTGGAAAGAAATTGTTGTTAAGGTAAGAAAAATTGAAGAATTTGAAGAATGAAGAGTTGGGAATAGAGGCTACCTATATTCATATACAATTGCACCTGCTTGCATACGGGTGCAATTATATATGAATAGATTCATGCATATAAGTGCATTATAACTTGCCAATCCGTTTGATAGCTTCTTCACAATCTTCACGTTTTCCAAAGGCGGTGAGACGCAGATAGCCTTCACCGCTTGGACCGAACCCTACGCCCGGAGTGCTGACGATGTTGGCATTGTAGAGTAATTCATCGAAGAACTTCCACGAGGTCATACCTTGCGGAGCTTTTACCCATAAGTAGGGGGCATTGATGCCTCCGTATACTTCGTAGCCGGCGTGTGTCAGCCCTTCACGCATGATACGTGCATTCTCCATATAATATGCGATGGTTTCCTTCACTTGTTTGCGTCCTTCGGGAGAATAGACTGCTTCTGCTCCTCGCTGAGTGATGTAGCTAGTGCCGTTGAACTTGGTACACTGGCGGCGGTTCCATAAGGGATTCAGTGCTACCCGCCCGCCTTCTAAGGTGGCGGCAGTTACTTCTTTGGGTACTACAGTATAACCACAACGCACACCCGTGAAACCTGCGGTTTTCGAGAAGCTGCGAATTTCTATAGCCACCTTCTTTGCCCCGCGTATCTCGTAAATAGAGTGGGGCACATCGTCATCGTGGATATAAGCCTCGTAGGCAGCATCGAAGACGATGAGGGTGTCGTTCATAAGGGCATAATCCACCCATTGTTTCAATTGGTCGCGGGTGAGCGTGGTGCCTGTCGGATTGTTAGGATAGCATAGATATATCAAATCTACTTCGTGGTCGGGAATAGCAGGAATGAATTTGTTCTCTGCCGTACAGGGCAAATAGGTGATGTTGCTCCAACGTCCGTCCGCATTCAATGTCCCAGCACGTCCGCACATTACATTGCTATCGATATAAGCTGGGTAAACAGGGTCGGTAATGCACATACTATTGTCCCAGCGCAAGAGTTCGCCGATGTTTCCCGTATCGCTCTTCGCCCCGTCGCTGATGAATACTTCCGACGGGCTGAGCTGAATGCCCCGCGAGGTGAAGTCGTGCTTGATGATGGTTTCTATCAGAAAGTCATATCCCTGTTCTGGACCGTATCCGTGGAAGGTTTTGGCGTGTGCCAGTTCGTCTACAGCGTGATGCATCGCTTCTATGGAAGCCATAGGCAAAGGGCGGGTCACATCGCCTATGCCCAAACGGATAAGTCTTTTGTTCGGATGAGTTATTTGGTAAGCCTTTACTTTCTTCGCAATGTCGGAGAAAAGGTAGCTCCCTTGTAATTTCAAGAAATGTTCGTTTACTAATGCCATATTAGATAGTTATCAGTTAATAATTAATAGTTAAGAGTTAAATAGTTAAGCCTCAGTGCGAACTTTTAATTCTTAATTAATAAGGATAACCCCGTCGAATACTTTTACGGCGGGACCTGTCATAAAGAGATGGCTTCTTTCGTTTGCCCATTGGATGTGTAGGGTGCCACCATCCATCATAATGTCCGATTCTTTCGGGCAACGATGGGTATAGACGGAAGCTACGGCGGTGGCGCAAGCCCCTGTGCCGCAAGCCATTGTAATGCCAGAGCCTCGTTCCCATACCCGCATCCGGATATGGCCGGGCTTTATCACTTGGGCGAACTCCACATTCACCCGGTCGGGGAAAAGCGGATGATGTTCCAGTATCGGACCGACACGAGGTAGGTCTACCTGAGCCATATCATCGACAAAAATGACTAAGTGAGGATTACCCATTGAGACAGCTATGCCTTCCCGATACGGATAATTTTCGCCTAAGTCTACGGGATGAATATCGGCAGGGATGCCCATATCGACCGTCACGGCATTTACTTCACCGTTTTCGACATGCAGGTGCAGAGGCTTGATTCCTGATAAGGTATCGAGTGTGATTTCGGTCTTATCGGTCAGTCCGTATTCATATACATATTTTCCGATACATCGGCTCGCATTTCCACACATACGGGCTTCCGAACCATCGGCATTGAAAATGCGCATACTGAAATCGGCTTTGTCGGATGCTCCGATAAGTACCAGCCCGTCGCTCCCGATGCCTGTATGCGGACGGCTCCATATCACGGCAAGTTCTTCTGGATTTGGAAGAGGATATTTCAGGGCATTGACATAGATGTAGTCGTTCCCAGCCCCTTGCATTTTGGTAAATTCTATCTTCATGATGGATAATGAATAGTGAATAATGAATAATTAATAACGATATGTCTCGATATCGCTATTAACTGTTCACTATTAATTATTAACTATTTATACGCTTCCTCGTGTATGTCTGTTACGGCACGTCCGCTTGGCTCGTTCATCCCTTTGAAAGCTTCGTCCCAAGCCAGGGCTTCGGCAGTAGAACATGCTACACTGGGCACACTGGGTACACTGTATGCGGCACTTTCGCTGGGGAAATACTCTTCGAAAATACTTCGGTAGTAATATTCTTCCTTGTTCCGGGGTGTATTGATTGGAAAGCGTTGTGCTGCTTGGCTCATCTGCTCATCGCTTACGGCTTGGTCAGTAATAGCTTTTAAAGTGTCTATCCAATTGTATCCTACACCATCGCTGAACTGTTCTTTTTGTCTCCATGCTACACTTTCGGGAAGCATATCCTGAAAAGCTTCGCGTATGATTTTCTTTTCAATGGTTTTTCCTGTACACATCTTGGCTACAGGATTGATACGCATAGCTACGTCTAAGAATTCTTTGTCTAGAAAAGGTACACGTCCTTCCACACCCCAAGCGGAAAGCGATTTGTTGGCACGCAGGCAATCATAAAGATACAATTTCGATAATTTGCGCACCGTTTCTTCATGGAATGCGCGTGCATCGGGTGCCTTGTGGAAATAGAGATATCCCCCGAACACTTCATCGGCACCTTCGCCGCTCAATACCATTTTGATACCCATGCTTTTGATAACCCGTGCCAGCAGGTACATCGGGGTGGAGGCACGTACGGTGGTCACATCGTAGGTTTCGATGAAATAAATCACATCGCGCACCGCATCCAGTCCTTCCTGAATCGTATAGTTGATTTCGTGGTGTATCGTCCCGATGAAATCAGCCACTTCGCGTGCTTTTGCCAAATCAGGCGCACCTTTTAAACCGATGGCAAACGAGTGTAGCTGAGGCCACCACGCTTCTTGTTTTCCGTTTGTCTCGATGCGGCGGGAAGCGTATTTCTTGGCAATGGCAGAGATGACTGAGCTATCCAAACCGCCCGAAAGTAATACTCCGTAAGGCACATCGCTCATCAACTGGCGGCGTACTGCTGCTTCCAATGCATCCCGGAGTTCTTCCACAGATGCTGGATTGTTTTTCACTGCATCAAACGACATCCAGTCGCGTGTATACCAGCGGGTCATTTTGCCTTCTTTGCTGTAATAATAGTGTCCGGGCAAGAACGGTTCGTAACGGTCACAATATCCTTCGAGTGCTTTCAGTTCGCTGGCACAATACACTTTTCCATCTGCATCATATCCTATATATAAAGGTATAACACCTATCGGATCTCGAGCGATGAGGAACTCGTCTTTCTCTTCATCGTAAAGGGCAAAAGCGAAGATGCCGTTCAGGTCTTCCAAAAAATGAATGCCTTTGTCTCGATAAAGGGCGAGAATGACTTCGCAATCGCTTCCAGTCTGGAACGGATATATTCCGGCATATCGTTTGCGTATGTCTTGATGGTTGTATATCTCCCCGTTGACCGCAAGTATTTGTTTATGGTCGAGCGAGAAAAGAGGTTGTTTTCCGCTTTGCGGATCGACGATGGACAAGCGTTCGTGTGCCAGGATAGCTGTATCTCCGCAATAAATGCCACTCCAGTCTGGTCCGCGGTGTCTGATTTTTTTCGCCATAGCAAGTGCTTTATCTCGAAGTTCCTTCGTTTGTTTTTTTATATTGAATATGCTGACTATTCCACACATAGTTGTATTTGTATTTAGGGGTTCACCATAGATTACATTTTCAGATATCTGTCAATATCAGCGGCGGCTTTTCTTCCTCCGGCGATGCATTTCACTACGAGGCTGGCACCTGTTGCAGTATCACCGGCAAGAAATGCATTGGCAGGTAGTTCGGGTATTTCAGGTTTCAGGAAGCCCATTGCTAATAAAACCATATCCGCTTGGATGACTTCTTTCTTTCCGGTTGGCTTCATTGTGGGCCGCCCACCTTCGGGCGAAGGGATCCATTCTACTTCTTCCACTTCCACACCACAAACTTGCCCGTTCTTCCCGATGAACTTGTTGGATGCCAAACTCCAGCGGCGCACGCATCCTTCCTCGTGGCTGCTACTGGTTTTTAATACAATAGGCCATTGGGGCCATGGCGTTGCAGGGTTGTATCCAACTGGAGGTTTGGGCATGATCTCTATTTGTGTCACGCTTGCCGCGCCTTGCCGGTTACTTGTACCGATGCAGTCGCTTCCGGTGTCTCCGCCTCCAATGACCAAAACATGCTTGCCTTTGGCATTGATGCGTTCTTCCTTGCTAAAAGTTTGTCCGGCAAGTATTCGATTCTGTTGTGCTAACATCTGCATTGCGAAGTAAATGCCTTTCAGATTTCGTCCGGGAATATTCAAATCGCGTGCTTGCGGCGTTCCGGTACAGATGCAATATGCATCGAAATTTTCGGGCAACTTCTTCACATCGATTTCGGTATTGGGCTTGAAGAGGATACCTTCTTCTTCCATCAGTTTGATGCGTCGGTCAATGATGTTCTTGCCTAATTTGAAGTTCGGAATGCCGAAACGCAACAAACCGCCGATGTATTCTGATTTTTCGAATACGGTCACTTCGTATCCTTTTTTGTTCAGTTGGTTGGCTGCGGCAAGTCCGGCAGGACCCGATCCGATGACTGCTACTCGTTTCCCGTTGCGTTTGTATTGTTTTGGTTTGATGTAACCTTCGCGGAAAGCGGCTTCGATAACGGCTGCTTCATCTTCGCGGATAGTTACCGGAGCATCCATGCTCAGTTTCAGTACGCAACTCTTTTCGCATAGTGCCGGGCAGATGCGTCCGGTAAATTCCGGAAAATCGTTGGTTCGGCTTAAAATACGATAGGCTTCTTCCCATTTGCCTTTATACATCGCATCTTGAAATTCGGGTGGACGATTGCCCAACGGGCATGCCCAATGGCAGAAAGGTACGCCGCAATCCATACAGCGTGAGGCTTGTAATTTGCGGTCACTTGTATTTAGAGTCTGTTCCACTTCGCTGAAGTCGCAGATGCGTTCGTGTACCGGACGATATCCGGCTTCCTGACGTGGTATTGTTAAGAATGCTTTAGGATTTCCCATAATAAATGACGAATTAAGAATGAGGAATGAAGAATCAAGAGTGGGGAATGAAGCGAGTGTTGCGTTTGCTCATTCTTCATTCTTAGTTCTTCATTCTTGATTTGAATGTTAGTAGTCTCTCTGTACTTCGGCAATCTTTTGCTGAAGTTTGCGCATCTGCTCTTCGGCAAGCACTTTCTTGTATTCAATCGGAGTTACTTGAATGAATTCATCGATGTACTTATTCCAATTATCAAGCATTGTGCGAGCCAATTGTGAGCCGGTATATAGGTAGTGCTGGCGGATGAGTTCATGTACTTCTTTCCGGGCAGTGGCATCTTCGAGCAACGAGAGTTCCACCATTTCCATATTGCAGAAGTAATCGAAGTTATGGTTCTTATCCCATACGTAAGCTACGCCTCCGCTCATACCAGCAGCAAAGTTACGTCCGGTTTCTCCTAATACGACTACCCGTCCACCAGTCATATACTCACAACAATGGTCACCTACTCCTTCCACTACGGCTATTGCTCCAGAGTTACGCACGGCAAACCGTTCTCCCGCCCGTCCGTTGATATAGACTTCTCCGCTTGTGGCACCATATAATAAGGTATTGCCTACGATAGTGTTTCGTTCGGCATCGAAATCGCTTCGTACAGGAGGTTGTACCGAGATATGTCCACCGCTCAAGCCCTTGCCTAAATAGTCGTTGGCTTCTCCTTCCAACTTGAAATTGATGCCTCGTGTGAGGAAAGCACCGAAGCTTTGTCCGGCAGAACCTTTGAACTTGATATGAATGGTTTGGGCTGGCAAGCCTTTTTGACCGTATTTCAGAGCCACGGCACCCGAAAGCATTGCACCTACCGAACGGTCGGTGTTGGCAATGGCGTATTCTAACGAAATCTCTTTCTTGCTTTCCAATGCCTCATGGGCAGCTGCAAGTATCGTCCGGTCCAATACTTTGTCAATCTCGTGTTTTTGCTCTGTTACATTATGTAGGGCTGCACCATTGTCTACTTGATGCAACATCCGGCTGAAGTCAAGCAGGGATTCTTTGCTTCCAGCTGCACAGGGTTTGATGGTTATCAGGTCGGTACGTCCTACGATGTCATCCAAATGCTTGAAGCCCATTTCAGCGAGGTATTCACGCACTTCTTGTGCCATAAAGCGGAAGAAGTTGACCACGTATTCGTAACGTCCGCGGAAATGTTTTCGTAATTCGGGGTCTTGTGTGGCTACACCGACTGGACACGTGTTGGTGTGGCACTTGCGCATCATCACACATCCCAATACAATCAATACTGCCGTTCCGAATCCGAACTCTTCCGCGCCCAAAAGTGCCATACTGATGATGTCACGTCCTGTTTTTAATTGACCGTCGGTTTGTAGGCGCACTTGTCCACGCAGACCGTTTAATACCAAGGTCTGTTGCGTTTCGCTCAGTCCGATTTCGGGTGGAATACCTGCATAGCGCATCGAGGAAGCAGGCGAAGCGCCCGTACCACCTTCGGCACCCGAGATGACAATCAGGTCGGCTTTGGCTTTCGCCACACCAGCGGCGATAGTGCCGATACCACTTTCTGCCACTAGCTTCACGCTGATTTTGGCTTTTGGGTTAACATTCTTTAAGTCAAAAATAAGCTGTGCCAAGTCTTCTATCGAATAGATATCGTGATGAGGTGGAGGTGAAATCAGTGAGATACCCGGTATAGAGTGGCGTGTGCGAGCGATAATGTCGTTTACCTTGAAGCCTGGAAGCTGACCTCCTTCTCCCGGCTTGGCTCCTTGTGCCACCTTGATTTGTATCTCTTCGGCGTTTACCAAGTATTCGGCAGTCACTCCAAAACGTCCTGATGCAACTTGCTTGGTTTTGCTGCAAAGCGAGATACCTTCGTAAGTTTCATGGAAACGTGTGGAATCTTCACCACCTTCTCCCGTATTGCTTCGTGTGTCTAATTTGTTCATTGCGAGGGTCAACGCTTCGTGTGCTTCCTTGCTGATAGCACCGAACGACATAGCCCCGGTCACAAAGTGCTTTACGATGGCTTCTATCGGCTCAACCTCTTCGATAGGAATCGGGTTCCGTTTGAAGGTGAAGAAGTCACGCAGGAAAATGGGATGTGGCTTTTTGTCTACCGTGTGGGTATATTCCTTGAACTTAGAATAGCTTCCCAAACGGGTGGCTAGTTGCAACGTGCTGATGGTTTCAGGATTCCAAGCGTGCTTTTCCCCGTCTTTGCGGTAAGAAAATTGACCGATGTATGGTAAGAGCGGTTCTATTTCATCGGGTACGAATCCATTATCGTGAAAGGCGATGTAGTCTTTCGCAATTTCTTCCAAACGGATGCCTCCGATGGAGGAAGTCGTTGTACCGAAATAAGCTTTCAGTAATTCCTCGCTCAGACCTATCGATTCGAATATTTTAGCACCGCGATACGAACGGATGGTACTGATACCCATCTTGCTCATCACTTTATACAATCCTTTACAAATAGCTTTGATGTAGTTCTTTTCGGCGGTTTCGTAATTCATTTGGATATCATTCCGCTTTACTAAACTGTCTAATACGGCGAATGCCATATAGGGGTTGAAGGCACTGGCACCGTATCCCAATAATAGGGCAGCGTGCATCACTTCGCGTATTTCTCCACTTTCTACGATAAGTGCGGTCTGTACCCGCTTCTGCACTCCGATAAGGTGATGGTGTACGGCACTCACGGCAAGCAGGGATGGAATAGCGGCGTGTTTCTTGTCGATATCCCTGTCTGAAAGGATGATGTAGTTCACTCCGTCATCTACTGATTGCTCTGCTTGTTTGCACAGGGAAGAAAGTGCTTCCTGCAATCCAGCTTTGCCTTTGCTTACCTCGAAAAGTGTAGCTAATTTTACGGTCTTAAATCCTTTGTAACGGATGTTGCAGAGAATGTCCAGTTCGGTGTTGGTTAGTATCGGATGTGGAAGGCGAACCATTTTACAATGGCTTTCGTTGGGAAGCAGGATATTGGTGCCTACAGCTCCGATGTATTCTGTGAGCGACATTACCAACTCTTCACGGATAGGGTCGATGGCGGGGTTGGTCACTTGCGCAAACTGCTGGCGAAAATAATTGAACAATAGTTGCGGCATATCACTCAATACGGCAAGTGGCGTATCGTTTCCCATTGATGCGGTTGGTTCGGCACCATTGGTGCACATGGGTGTCAATGTGCGTTCAATGTCTTCGCGAGTGAAGCCGAATGCACGAAGTTTACGTTCAAAATCGTCTACAGTGTTTTCCACCTTTCTTCCGCTCTTCAAGGTGTTTAGTTCGATGCGGTTGGTCGAAAGCCATTGGCGATAGGGTTTTGCCGAGGCAAGTTGCTCTTTTAGTTCGCCGTCGTAGTAGATTTTGCCTTCCTGTGTGTCGATGAGCAATATTTTTCCAGGCTGGAGCCGTCCTTTCTCCTTGATGGTTTCCGGTTCGAAGCTGATAACCCCCGCTTCGCTTGCTACCACCATCATGTCGTTCTTTGTGATAAGGTAGCGTGCCGGACGTAATCCGTTGCGGTCGAGCATACCTCCAGCATACCGTCCGTCACTGAAAAGTAATGCCG
Organism: Bacteroides sp. An322; assembly: GCF_002161765.1. Taxonomy (GTDB): domain Bacteria; phylum Bacteroidota; class Bacteroidia; order Bacteroidales; family Bacteroidaceae; genus Phocaeicola; species Phocaeicola merdavium. The sequence goes on from NZ_NFIN01000008.1 coordinate 80,528, forward strand.
CCGGTCCGTCCCACGGTTCCATCAGGATAGAGTGGTATTCGTAAAAAGCTTTTAGGTCTTCACTGATAGGATTTTTGTCGTTGAACGATTCAGGTACTAACATTGCCATGGCGTGTGGTAGGCTCAGTCCCGACATTACGAAGAACTCTAATACATTGTCTAATGAAGCACTGTCACTCATACCCGGTTGGATGATGGGACGGATGTCTTTTACATTGCCTAACGTGGGAGTGGATAATACACTTTCACGCGCTTCCATCCAGCCTCGGTTGCCTCGAATGGTATTGATTTCACCGTTATGTGCTAAGAGGCGGAACGGTTGCGCTAAGCTCCACGTAGGGAAGGTATTGGTGCTGAACCGTGAATGCACAATAGCGAGACCACTGGTGAAATAAGGCTGGGTCAGGTCCTGAAAATATTCGCGCACTTGTACTGATGAGAGCATCCCTTTGTAGACGATGTTCTTGCTCGACAAGGACACAATGTAGAAGTCTTTGTGTTGTATGCGTTTTTCTATCTTCTTACGTATAATATATAAGGTGCGTTCCAGATTGTCTGTATCAGTGGTACCGGTAATGAACACTTGTTTGATGGCTGGCTCGGTTTCTTGTGCGCTTTTGCCTAAAATATCGCTGTTCACCGGCACGCTACGCAAGTGCATCAAGGTCAGCCCTTCGCGTTCGATTTCTTCCAACATCACGCTTAATATTTGCGCCTGTTCTTTCTCGTTTTTGGGAAGGAATACCAGCCCGGTTCCGTACTTTCCTTTCTCCGGTACGGGGATGCCTTGCAGTAAGATAAATTCGTGAGGAATCTGTACCATAATACCGGCACCGTCTCCCGTCTTGTTGTCCGCACCTTCTGCCCCTCGGTGTTTCATGTTTTCCAATACCTTAAGTGCCGAGTCCACCAAATCATGCGACTTGTTGCCGTGAATATCGACAATCATTCCCACACCGCAAGCATCGTGCTCGTAGGCAGCATCGTAAAGTCCCGTTTGTTGTACATTTGTAGCTGCGCTGCTTCTCATTCTGATAAAAGTTTCCTCTTTCATTGGTGTTTGCTTTCTTTTTATCGTTGTTTAGTTGTTTGTATCTATCTATTTGATTGCAAAGATAAGATGTATGCAAACATTATGTGCAAAGGAATACCTATTTTGTTTCAAAAAAGATAAAGCATAATCTGTGTAACTTGCAATCTTTCTTAAATTCATGTGTAATATATTTGTAATTGTAAGTAAAATTGACACTTTTATTATAAAATAAAAGTTGTCTTGGTTGAAAAAGAGAAGATTCTTGGTAGTTGGTTGTTTGTTATTTGAGTTGTTCTTTTCAGAGTGTTTTTCTTTGCAGTAAGTTTTATCATTATTGATTTGGAAGGAGATTGTTACTTTTTCATTAAAGTAGATAAGTTAAAGATGTAAAACATGTCTCATATTTAGAATATGCGTGTGTAAGAAATCAATAGTTATTATTTATATTCGTCAATGAGATTAAATTTAAAAGAAAAGCCTTATGAAACATTTCTTATACTACCTGATTGCGTTAGCCGTATGCTTGCCGTCCGCTTCATGCAGCGATGCGTTTGTGGAATTGCCGTATGCATACGATGAAATCAGTTACAGACGTGGTTACGACCTTGATATTCCTTTGGACACCGTGGTTTATATTGAGAGCCAAACCGAATTCGACCTGCTTTTTGCTGAGGAAGATACGAAACCCGAGGCAAACATACCCTTCTCAGATGGTGTATTGGCGATAGTGAAAGGGATTTCCGGTAGCGGAATAACCGATGTGCAGAAAGAGCTGCTCCAGTCGGGCGACCGCTACCGCCTTTCTGTCCGAATATATCAGAATATGACAAGCGTTGTAGAGACCTGGTATGTCGCCTACGTCATTCCGAAAGAATATGTAGGCAAGATTGATTTGGATATAGAATACATTGAATAGGCTATGCGCTTCTGTGTCTTCGCGTTGAAAATGGTAAGACCGCATCACATCCCAAACCGCGATGTATCCACTTCTTTCGCTTCCTGCTTCTTATACCCGCCGAACCGATAGCTGAACGAGACGGTGAGGCTGCGCTCGTAGTTCTTTACCCGCATATCGAAGTGCTGGGTGCCGTTGCGCGACTCGATGTTGAGGCGGTTCATCCCGTTGAAGAGGTCGGTTCCCTTTGCTTGAATCATCGCCTTGCCATTGGCGAAGGTATAGCGCAGGGCGGCATCCACATAACCCACGGCACCGATGCTGTAACTGCCTTGCACGCTGCCTGTCTGACCGAAGGCGGACACTTCCAGGCGGATGTCGGGCTTGCGGCTCAGGGTGAAGGTGTTCGTCCATTGCCCGATGCCTGCCCAACGCTTGTGGTCGAAAGGTGCGTCGAAGTAATCGCTCGCCTTGTCGTGTTTCAGCTGGGCATTCAGCATCAGCTGGCTGTCCCACCACGTTCCTGCTTTGAAAGGGATGACGGCAGTGAAGGTCAGCAGCTTGATGAAATCCCAGTTCTGGTAATTGTACACGGCATGCAATTCGTGCGAATCGAGGTAAGTCATCTGCATAAAATAGTCGGGCACGTAGCTGTAGTCCGCTTGCAGGATGTATTTGTTCTTCCAGATGTACGTCAGCGTGGCGGTATAGTCGCTGTACGGGCGCAGGTTGGTGTTGCCCACCGAGGTCTGATACCCGTTCAGGTAGCTTACGCTTCCGCTCAGCGTCCAATAGTCGGGATAAGTCTTGTCCGAGCTGAACGACAACTGGAAGATGTGCGAGGGCGAAGGGATGTAGTTCAGCGAGAGGGTGGGATAGACCGCCCATTTCCGGTAGTCTGCCATTCGGTAATACTCCACCGCCGCCGATGCGCTGAGGTTCCATTGCGGACTGAATGCCTTGTCGAAGCCCGCATAGACGTTATAGGTATATTCGTCGATGCGACTTTCGGTATTCTCACCGCTCATTTCGGGCTGGTCGTATCGCTGCGAATTGCGGTCATCGACGTAGGCGAACGAAGTTCCGTAGTTCAGCGTCCAGTCTTTCGCGAGCGAATGGCTTTGGTCGGCATACACTTTCCAGCGGTCGATTCGCTGGTGCGAGTCGCTCCGGAAGGCGGAAGGCTCGGATTCGGTGTCAGTGAAGTCCTGCGTGTTTTCGTCCTTATAATAGGTATAGTCGACTCCCGCGCTCAGCCCGAATCCGGCGGTATAGTTCAGCGAGGCATTGTGCAGCTGTATGTCGCTCCGCTTGTCATTGTGCGAGTTTGTGACGTTGCCCCATGCGTCCATTACCGATTTTCCGTCAGGCTTCAGGCTGCCCATGTAGCTGAGGCTGAGGCGGTCGTCTGCCGTAGGCTTATACGTGGTGCCGAGGCGGAAGGTATGGGTAAGGCTTCGTCCCCAGCCATTGTCGGGCAGGCGGATGTCGTGCGTCTCGCCATCCACGGTATGCAGGGCGCGGAAATCCATGCCCTGACGGTAATAGCGGTCCTTGAGGTTGTACATCGCGTCCACATCCCAGCGTTCCGAGAGCCAAGCCAACGTGACTCCTCCGCTTCCGCCTGCCTCGTCCTTCTGCACGTAATTGCCGTTTACTTCGCCTTGCAGCCCGCTTTCGCCCACTTTGTAGCCCTTCACTACGAGATTGATAGCCGCCCCACGCACGTGGTACTGCGGAGGCGCACTATACATCACTTCCGCCCGCTCCACGCGCGAGGCAGGCATCGCTTTTAAGAGAGATACCATTTGTTCGTATGTCAGCGACGAAGGCTTGCCGTTCAGGATGAGGCTCACGGCTCCCGTGCCCGCCAAGGTGAGCGTGCCATTTTGTTCCATGACGCCGGGCAGCCGGAGCACCGCTTCGTAGGCATTGGTCACAAGGCGGCTGGCTGCGAGTTGTGCCACGTCATACGTCAGCCGGCTGCCCTCCATTTTCACCAAGGGCCGTTCGCCCCTCACCGTCACTTCGCCCAACGCATAGTCTTTTGGCGTAAGCACGAGTGTCCCCGCGTTCGCACCGCTTCCCTCGCGGACGAGCGTTTGATAGATAAGGTGTTGCACGACGAGGCGGTACCTTTCGGGGCACTGCCCGAAGCGGAACACGCCCAAGCTGTCCGTCAGCGTCGCATCGATATAAGTCGAGTCGGCGGCTTGCAGCACCACGGTAGCGGCTTCTACTGCCTGCTGCTTCATATCAGTTACTTTTCCTGTCAAAGTCTGTGCGGCGAGCGTCCCTGCGCCCAGCCCACACATCAGTAAGAAGATAAATGCTTTCATATCCGTCTTTATTGTTTTAATTGATGCCGCAAATGTAATCGTCCGACCCCGCACCGGTGGTTAACGCAACGTTAACGGAACGTTAATAAGGGGAATGCTGGATTGTTTATCATTAAATCAGTGCAAGTTACGGTGAAAAATAGTATCTTTGTACGAATCTTTAAAAGAAAAAACTTATGGAAGCAACAACCTTAACCCCTACGCAGCAACATTTGCTGAAACTTTTCTCGTTCGATAACAGCGAAGCCTACGCACGCGAGATACAAGAAGTGCTGACCCGCCATTTCCAAGCAAAGCTCGACCAAGAGTCCGATCGGCTTTGGGATGAAGGCATACTCAATCAGCAACGTCTTGACGAACTGCGGAAAGAAGACCTGCACATAAAACAGTGAACGTATGGCACGGTTAGTACTCGACACCAACAGCCTTATCCAGTGCATCGCACGTCGAAGCCATTACCACGCAATATGGCTTTCCCTGCTTGACGGGCGCAACAGCCTCTGCGTGTCGAACGAAATACTGGAAGAGTATGAAGAAATTCTGGAACGGAAAGCAAGCCACACCTTTGCTATGCTTGCTATCAATGTAATCATAAACAATCCGTACACGGTTTTTATTACTCCTTATTATCATTTCAATCTGATAACCGTCGATTTTGACGATAACAAGTTTGTAGATTGTGCGGTGGCAGGAAATGCCAAATTCATTGTGACCGAAGACCATCACTACGACATCTTGCAAAAGATTGATTTCCCCAAAGTGGAAATCATCAAGCTGGATGAGATGATGTGCAGAATCTGATCCGGCGTTACGGAACAGACCTCGAAAAACGTGCAAAACGTCCGCCGACCCCTCGCCGCATACCTTCCGACACCCCGAAAATCCCCGGCGAGGGGTCGCCGCGCATTTTCCGACACTCCGAAAGTCTCCGGCGAGGGGGCGCCGCGCGTTTTCCGACACTCCGAAGGCCTCCGGCGAGGGGTCGCCGCACATTTTTTACCTCCCGGAAGGTGGTTTTTCGGAAAATAAAACTATCTTTGGGGGTGATTCAATAAACCCGAATGTCAAATTCAACCTATTTCCGACAATGAAAACAATCGTAAAAATCAAAGAATTCGGCATCACAAAACTTAACAACGCCGAATATCAACTTCTCGACCCGCGTGCTCTGTGGTGAAAACCAATCTGCTTATGAAAGAGATAAGACACTTGCGCTGGATAGCCCTCATCGCCCTGCTGGCGATAGCGGAGCTGCAATACGTGTGGCTGGCGAACAGCTACCGGCTGGCTGAAGAGAGCTTGCGGATGAAGGCGGACGAGGTGTTCCGCGACGCTTCGCTGGAAGAGATGTTCCACCGGATGGAATCGTATAAAAAAGAACGGTTTGGCAAAGCAGACACGACATTCTCGCTGAAGTTTGAGGTGGATACGACGTATGCCGAGGTGGGCGGAGGCGCAAACCGGTGGCTGATGGCAAACATCCATACCGCCATGCAGGATTACATTTACACGGAAATACACTTGGACGTATCGCTCCATGCGCTCGACTCGATTTATGCCCATCTGCTCGATTCGGTCGGCATCCGCGCCGAGGTAGCTTCATGCATCGTTGATTCTACGGGTCGGGTGCTACGTGCTTCAGAGGGGAAAGGGCTGCGTCCCGGAGGCATCCTGAAGACCGACCCGCTGATGCTCGACTTCGAGGAAGCGAGGTTTGTGCAGGGCGTCATTACCAATCCCTATTGGGTCATCGCGCGGCAGATGATATTAGTATTAGTAGCTACGGTGCTGATTATCGTAGTGTTGGTGGGATGCATCGCTTGGCAGATGCGCATCATCCTGCGGCAGGACAAGACAGCAAAGATACGCGAGGATTTCTCGTATGCCATGATACACGACATGAAGACGCCCCTCAGCTCTATCGTAATGGGGACGCGCATCCTCGAAACAGGACGCCTCGACGACCAGCCGGAGAAGCGGGCGAAGTATTTCCGCATCTTGCGCGAAGAGGGAGAGCACCTCATCAGCCTGACCAATAAGGTGCTGACCCTCGCCAAGTTAGAGAACAACCAACTGAAGCTCACGCGGACGGAATGTGCCCTGCATCCGATGCTGGAAGACCTTGCCGAGAAATATCGGGCAAAGTCAGAGAAGCCAATCAGCTTTGTATGGCATTTGGACGCGGAGACGGTATATGCCGATGAGGAGTTCCTGCGCGAGGCGTTGAGCAACCTGATAGATAATGCCGTGAAGTATTCGGGCGAAGAGGTGACTATTGCTTTTGCATCTCAAAAGCATCCCGATGGGAGCGTATCTGTTTCGGTGCGCGACGACGGTTGGGGCATCCCGCTGAAAGACCAGGCAAAGATATTTGAGAAATATGAACGTGCCTCGGCGGCAAGCCGGAGCCGCAAGGGAGGTCCGTCGGGCTTCGGCTTAGGGCTGAACTACGTGCTCCGCATCGTAGAGGCGCACGGCGGCACAGTGAAGTTAGAGAGTATCGAAGGCGAGTATAGCGAGTTTACACTGGTGTTGCCGTGTCTCACCACAGATTGCACAGATTAGAAAAATTAATTAGTTAAATCTGTGTAATCTGTGGTGAAAAACAGAAAGGAGGAACAAATGACGAGACTGTTATTAGTAGAAGACGATGCCAACCTTTGCTACATCATCCGTGGCGGGCTGGAAGACATGATAGGCGGCTACGAGATACAGACAGCTGCCGACGGCGAGGAAGGCTTGCGGATTTGGAAAACGTGGAAGCCCGATGTGATTGTGTCCGACATCGAGATGCCCGTAATGGACGGGTATGAAATGGTGCACCGCATCCGCGAGACGGACGACCGGACGCCTATCCTCTTCACTTCGGGCAGGGTATCGCCCAAAGACGTGGTGAAGGGGTACGAATTGGGGGTGAACAATTACATCAAGAAACCTTTCTTGTCCGAAGAATTGCACGCGCATATCACCGCCTTGCTCAAGATGACGCAAGGCAGACAGGCAGAACCGCACGAAGCGGTCTTCGCGATAGGCAAGCTGTACACGTTTAATGCCGACCGCTCTACCTTATCGAAAGAAAGCGGGGACATGGAAACGCTTACCGTCCGTGAGGCGGATTTGCTCCGCCTGCTCTGCGAGAGCAAGGGAAAGGTGGTGCGCCGTGAGGTCATTCTTTCGCGCCTGTGGAACACAGAAGACGATTATTTCGCTTCGCGCAGCCTGGATGTCTTTGTGTCGCGCTTGCGCAAACTGCTTTCGGCAGACGAGAGTGTGCAGCTAAAGACGGTGAAAGGCGTAGGGCTTCAGTTGGTGGACTGAGTTGGTTTTTCACCACAGATTACACAGATTTTGATAATTAATTTTCTAATCTGTGTAATCCGTGGTGAACCTTTATTTCATGCTGGCTACGAAGTCAGCGATAATCCGGTAGAGCCGTTGCAAGTCGGTTTCTTCTCCGCACGCCGTTTCCAGCGGGCAATATCCGGTCTGCTGGCGGTTGATGATGTGGGGCACTTCTTTATCGAACGAAAGCTTCACACTGTATTGCTCAAATAACCTACGGGCGGGAGTACTGACCACATCGGTATAGACTTCCGCCATTCCGCCCAATATCATCAGGGCAGCGGCTCCTTTGCCTACTACCTTATCGGCTATCACGGCGCCCTGCATGAAAGCGGGGTCATTATTATATAAGGTATACAGGTCGGCTACTCCGCGTTGCGTAAAAGTACGTGTCTCGCCCTGATTGGCAATGACGCACGAGAAGCCTCCTTCGTGAAGGAGGGAGATGAGATGGTTCATTACAATGTTTCTTGTTTCAGTTTCTCTACGTATTGGTCGATGCGCTGCATTTCGCGCGGGATGTCGATGTATTGCGGGCAGTGTGGATTGCATTGCTCGCATCCGATGCAATGGGATGCTTGACGCAGCTTCGGCACACTGCGGTCGTATCCTATCAGGAAGGCGCGGCGGGCTTTGGCGTAATTAGGGTCGAGCTTGCTTTGCGGCATGTTGCCTTCGTTCACGCATTTGTTGTAATGGAGCAATACGCCCGGAATGTCGATGCCGTAGGGGCAAGGCATACAGTACTGGCAGTTGTTGCACGGAATGGTGGGGTACTTGAGCATCAGGTCGGCGGTATCGAGCAAGAATTGCCATTCTTCGTCGGTGAGCGGTTTCAATGGTGAATACGTGCGGATATTGTCTTGCAGATGCTCCATGTAGGTCATGCCGCTCAGTACGGTAAGTATCATAGGCTTCGTACCGGCAAAACGGAACGCCCACGAGGCGACACTGCCTTCGGGATTGCGTGTCTTCAGACGGGCTACGATGTGTTCGGGCACTTTCGACAAACGTCCTCCTTGCAACGGTTCCATGATGACCATCGGGATGTTCCGCTTGGCAATCTCTTCGTACAGGTAGTCGGCATTGACATTGCCGCGGGTGGCGTGCAGCCAGTCGGAGTAGTTCAACTGGATTTGGATGAAGTCCCAGTGCACTTGTTCGTGGTATGCCAATATCTTGTCGAATTCTTCCTTGCTTCCGTGGAACGACCAGCCGAGGTGGCGGATGCGTCCAGCCTCACGTTCCTTTACCAGATAGTCGAGCAGTCCGTTGTCGATAAAACGGGTCTGGAAACTCCGCTTGCCTGTGTTTCCTAACGAATGGAGCAGGTAGTAGTCGATGTAATCCACTTGCAGCTTCTTCATCGAGTCGTGATACATCTGCACGCTCGATTCGAAATCCGAACGGTCGAAGTTCGACATTTTGGTGGCAACGAGGAATTTTTCTCTCGGATGGCGTTTCAGGGCGATGCCCGTAGAGGTTTCCGACCATCCTTGCACATACACGGGAGCCGTATCGAAGTAATTCACTCCGTGTTCGATGGCATAGTCAATCAGGCGGTTCACCTGTTCCTGGTCGATGACATTCCCTCCCTTTTCGGGTGCGGGAAGCGTAGGCCAGCGCATACATCCATAGCCCAAGATAGACACTTGGTCTTTCGAAGGCGGAAAGTTGCGGTAAGTCATTTTGCCGGTTGGCACAGGACCTTCGGCAGCAGTCTCGGTTGATTCTTTGGGGGAGCATCCCGACAAGGCTACGGCAGTACCGGCGGTGCTGATGCCGACTATCTTCAGGAAGTCCCTGCGGTTCATGCGGTTATCTTGTTTATCCATAATTGCAAATGTGATTTGTAGTTAATAATTAATAGTGAACAATGAACAACGGCGAGTGTTTCTACCTGTCACTTTAACTATTAATTATTCATTATTAATTAAATAATTCGGTGTACTTCGTGTCCTTCCACGTAGATGGCACTGAGCGGACGAGACGGACATAAGTTTTCGCACGCTCCACACCCGATGCATTTCTCCGTATCTACCGCCGGAATCTTCAGCGATTCAGGATTGGACGGGTCGGAAGGTATCATCGTAATGGCTCCTGTAGGACAATGACGTGCACAGTTGCCGCACGCTTGTCCGTCGGTGAGTGGCACGCAGCGTTCTTTCACCCATACGGCATGACCAATCTGAATGGCAGACTTTTCTGCCTTGTCTATCAAGTGAATGGCATCAGTGGGACATACTTCCGCACATTTCGTACATTCGGGACGACAATAGCCACGTTCGTACGACATCATGGGCTGCATGAATGTATCGAGCGAAGCGGAAGGACGGAGCACTTCATTGGGGCAAACTGATACGCAAAGCTGGCAGGCAGTGCAGTGTTGTTGCATATTGCGTGCGCTTTGCGAGCCCGGAGGAGTAATCGGAGTCTGACGCTTTGGCGCTTGCTTGTCGATGATGTCGGCCAGTCCTCCGTCCAGTTTGATGATTTCGGCTTTCTTCACCGCTTGTGCCTTGGCGGCAGAGGCAAGAAGCAATAAGGAACCTGCTAACACTTCGCGCCGTCCTTTGTCCTTGGGTTGCGAAGCATCGGAGTGTGCCGGAGCGGCTTCTTCCTTTTTCCCGTAGGCGAAACGGTAATGGATGGCATCGTGCTTGCAATGTTTGAGGCAATCAAAGCAGGTCACGCACCGGCTGTGGTCGACGGCGGTATTCGGAATGTCAATGCATGCCGCTTTGCAATGGCGTGCGCACAGGTTGCATTTCTTGCATTTCTCTTTATCGATTTCGATGCGGAACAATGAGAACTTAGAAATGAATCCCAATACGGTACCTACGGGACAAATGGTATTGCAATATGTCCGCCCGTTCCGCCATGCCAATACACCTATTATTATAAAGGTAAGCACAGCGATGAGGAACGTAGGAAGGCTTTTCAGCCACACTTCGGTTTCATAGAAAGCATAGCTGTCGGCACGTTCCGCAAAATAAGCTAACAGATTGTTCCCCCATTGGTAAATGGGAGCGAACAGGTTGTTGGCGATTCTTCCATAGGCACTATAAGGGGCAATCAGCGCGGCTATTGAGGTCAGCCCGCCGAGTGTCAGTGCTACGAACACCACCAACACGCTATACCGCAATACGTTTTTCGCTTTCGAATAGGTATAAGGAAGTTTCTTCTTCACCCGTCCTATCCGCGCCGCGATGTCCTGAAAGACACCTAATGGGCAAATGACGGAACAATAAATGCGTCCGCACACAAAAGTAAGTACTACAAGAAAGAGGATAATGCCGGCATTAAGTGTCAATACAGCCGGCAAGAATTGAATCTTAGCCATCCATTCGAACCATGCATGCAGTGTTCCGGTAAAGTCGAGGAACAAGAGCGTGATTATGCAAAAGAAAAGGAAAGCTATTATTTGTCTGATTTTTTGCAACATGATCATACGTTTTAGGTTATTTCAAGTCACAAAATTAGAAGAAAATGCTCGTTATGATACTCGGCGAATACCAAAACTTTCTTAACAGCTGCAATTTATATCGGGTCTAAGTAGGGCGTGGTGAAAACATCATCTTTGTTCGTATTCCAAGCAAGCCATGATGAAAGGACCGATGGCTTTGCCTTCGTTGTTCACGATAGTCACGTCTTTCCCGCATAAGTAATAGTCGGGCGTGCCGTCGCGCGACGGGTCTTTTGCAGGACCTAAGCCAGCCGAACGGCAACTTTGGTTCAGGTTTATCGTTCCGTCTTCGTTGGTTGTGACGAAGGTTTTCAGCAAGCCTTGGTAGGCTTTTTCAGCCGTTTCTTTGTAGCTTTCGGGCAAGATGCCGAGGCGGATTCCTTTCAGATAAGCGTAGGTGAACATGCTCGAAGCCGAAGATTCCAAATAATTGGCGATGCCGCATTTGCTTACGAAGGAATCATCGTATTGCAACAACTGGTACCATGCGCCGCTCTCTTTGTCCTGCCAGCGTGCCAATCCTTTGGCTACGGTATTGACAATCGTCTTCAGTTCTTGATAATCGGGATGCGATTGGGGCATCACTTCCAATACATCGACCAATGCCGCAAAATACCAGCCCATGCCTCGTCCCCAAAATTCTTTCGAACAGCCCTTGTGCGGTTCAGCCTTATTTGCCCAAAACGAATTGGCGTCTTCGGGATTGGCAGACCAGGCGTGATAATAAAGTTGCTTGTCGCTATCGTACGTATGGCGGGCAACGGTCTTGAACTGATGAGCGATGTCGGTCCATGCCTGTGTGTTGTCGGGGTCGAAATTGGCTTGCCATTCGGCGTAGAAAGCGGCTCCCATGTAGAGCCCGTCCAGCCACATCTGCTCCGGATAGATGTCTTTATGGAAGAAACAACCCTTGGCATCACCGCTTTGGATGCGCGAATAGTCGTTCACCAAGTAGTTGCGGAGCCAGTCGGCAGCCGTCTTGTAGCGGTCTGCATTGTGCGTGCCGTTCTTTTCGTCGAGTGCTTTTTCGTGCCGGTAGAGGGCGAAAAGCACTTTGCCCGAATTGATGTTGTCGATGTTTCCTTTCTTGAAGTTCTTGAATGTGCCGTCGGGATTAATGGCATTGTCGGCATAATCCTTTGCCCATTGGTAATACTCGGCGGTCCAATCGGCGTATTGGTATTGTTCACAAAGATTCAGGAGCGATTTGGCTACCAGTCCGTTCACGTAGTCCCACGATTTCCCGTGCGTCCATTGCTTGCCTTGCGATTCCGCCATTTTTTGCGAATAGCGTGTCTGTGCGTTTACGGTAAGAGATGCTAACAGGAGACATACAGTCCATACGAATGTTTTCATGGCTCGATGTTTTTAGGAGTTTGGTGATAAAAACAAAAAAGACTGATTGAATTTTCATCAACCAGTCTTTCGGTAGAGGTTCCTGGCGGATTCGAACCGCCGTGCACGGTTTTGCAGACCGCTGACTAAGCCACTCATCCAAGGAACCATTTTAATTATCTAGGCACTTGCTTTCTCAAATGCGTTGCAAAGGTATGACAATTTTTTGAATCTGCAATACTTTTTGCCGGAATTTTTCATTTTTCTTCCGTTCTTTGCATAAAAGAGTGTGAATATTCGCATTTCACCAATGCTTTGTAGTGGATGCAAGGTGCGTTTTTAAACGCATTAGGGTGCGTCGGTCTACGCATCCGCATGAGTTGGCCCACGCACCCGCATGTGTCGGGCGATGCAGCCGTATGCATTTTTGTCAATAGAAAAGTGAAGGATTGACACTTTGCGGCTATTCATTAAAAGAAAGGGAACACAACCTGTTTTTGAATGTTTCAAAAGCCAGGTCGTGCTTGGGTCTGATTGCATCAAAATGGGATATATACAGATACCATTATGTCGGAAAAGTGTCCTTTGCGTCCATTGGCTGCTCCTTTGTTGAAATGCTTCAACACATCAAGGCATCCGTATTGGTAGGATAAGGCAAGTTCGCAATGTTTTCCTACACGGTAGCCCACTTTAGCTAAGACGGGCAAATCAAATACGGCTTGCGGGCGTACATAGAGGGTAGGGGCTATACCCAGTCCGAAATAGAACTTTTCGGTGATGTGGTAGTTCCAGCTGGCTGCTACGGATATGGGCATAATAAATTCACTGAATTCTTTTCCTTCTCCGGTATTTGTATAATGATTGTTCGATTCTTGTGAATAAAAAGGAACGTACTTATAGGTGCTCATACCTTGGAATCCCACACGAATGTCAAGGTCAAAGAATGATTTCCGTTCAGGCAGAAACCGGAAACGGTAACCAATCATGCCGTTCCCTTTCAGATTATGGTCATACCGTAATTCATTGGTCGGTGGAATCAGTTGTTTGCTGTCCTGCATGGGAATGCCCAAACCTCCGCCAATTAATATTCCGTGTTCCATTTTCTGCGCAAAGGCGGAAGTGGAGATTATTATGAATAGTAAGAAAATTAGCTTTTTCATAGAATAACTGATAATTTATTATTTATGTAAGTTAGGAGTTGAAATGAACAACTTTACTACCTTTAGATGTGTTTCCAACTCCTGGTTAGTATTATTCATAGAAATATATTTTTCCTAAACCTTTATTGCTTTCAGGTATTTCACTTGACCAAATTTCCATTTGTCCGTCAATGCTGTAATGGGTGTTTGGATATGATGTAGAACTAAAGCGTCCTGAAAATACGTTGACTTTGCCATACGTGTCATATTTTATAGTTACAGGTTTGTCATTCTCGTTCCTGAAAATATTATGTTGCATATCATATATTTCAAGTCCTTTTCCAGATGCTTTAGCTTGGAATTTAAGAGTGATTGTTGCATGATGCTTTTTCCATAATACTTTTTTCTTTTGGCTAAGGTATTCAATATTAATGTATTGATAGTTTATCCTGGTTGTTGCATCTTGTACAAAAGAATAACTCCAAATAGCTCTGACTTTTACATAATCACCGCCAGGGATTTGGTATTTGGTTTCTGCTTTGTTCATACTGTTTGCGTCAGTGGCTTCATTTTTCCCATAGGTTGTAATGCCATTGCCAAATAATTCTTCAGATGTATATTGTGGTGCATATACTATGCTGTCGCCAATCATAAAGAATCCTTCTCTATTGGTAAAGAAGCGTTGAGTAGAATTCTTTATTTTGTAGTTGGCTATGAAATCGGTTTTGTCGTATGGATTAAACAAAAACACATCTTGATATTTCTGTTTGAAATCTTTTATTTGTTGTTCGGGGAATGCTTGGGTTACATCTTGTTCATAATTGTCAACTATAGCTTCTTGTTCTTTATCAGCTTCCGCCATGATTTGTTGTTGGTTAGCAAATCCTAAATAAGCGAACATTGCATTAGCTTCTTGTTCTGGTAAAATACTGATTTTGCTTATTGTTTCATTATAAGTAGAATCATTTTTGAATTGCAGACACAATGTACCGTTGTGTGTTATGACTTGATAGTCTGCGCTATAATTTGAGATTGTTCTGCTTTGAATGTTATTGTTGTTTTCCGGAAGAATGGAATCCATTTCATTGTTGCATGCAGTCATGCATAATGAGCAGATGCTCAATGTTATAAATAAATTTTTCATTAGAATCTTGTTTTGAATAGTTATTATACATGTGTTGATACTCTTTTTTGATGTAATTTAATTGCATTGTTGTTGAAATATAATTTTTTTCTTTTATTTTTGCGTTCACCTCCTTTCTCTTTTAGGTGGTCAGGGCAAGCGCTTCCGGTTTCTTTTAGCGGGGAAATGGAAGTGGCTTGCCTTTACTCATTTACATTATTGTAATTCAATAAAACTGTAAATGGTATTTATACCATCTGTAATGAAGACCATTCCTTTTTCTATATCTAAATCTTTTAAAGGAATCGTGCATAGAGGATTTACTTCTGTTTGGATAGTTTCACTGTATACGATTTTTCCATTTTGGTTTGTAATGATGATGCATACTGAACCTATATCTTTAAAATTTAAATTTAAAGTAGGAATATCATCGTTAATAAAACCTGTAACGGGAATAAATATTTCTTTTTTTATCGTATCCCAACAGCCCTGAAACTTTAGAGGTTTTTCCTTTCCAAATGCAAGAAGAGGAAGTAAACAGAAAAAGATAATGCAAATACGTTTCATTTGTTTTATTATTTTTGATTTCGAATGCAAAGATAATGGGAATGCATTTATTGGTTGGGATGAATTGACAATTTTAGATAAGATACGATAGACTTGATTATCAACGTAATAAAAAATGTAAATAGGATAGGAAATAGGATTTTGATAAGATATACTTTTCTATTAACGTCAATAAATGAGACGTATAAGAGATAATCCTATTGATTGGTCAAAAAATCGTGTAGACTTAAATTCCGGTTATTAATGTTTAATTTCCGTCGTGCGTTTTGGCGGTATTTGTTGATAGTACTTACGGTATAATTTAATAATACGGCTTCTCCGGAAGTTCCTAATTCAAATATAGACAAATAGCATAACTTTTCTTCTTGTTCGTCCAAGAGTGCTTTTTGACAACAAGAGGCAATATGTGGATAGACTGTATTAATCAGTTCATAAATCATTTGCCAATCTTTTTTGGACAAAGGTGATTTAGCCGCATTAGGAATAACTTGCGTGGCTAGTTTTTGTACTCGTTTGATAATGGGAGCCTCTTGAAGGATTTTTTTATGCTTTTCATTCAATTGACAATTTAAGGATTCTATTTCTTTTTGTTTTTGCTGATAGATGATTTGTGTTTGTTGTAATACGGTTTCGATATTGGCTTGTTCTTTTTGTTGTTCTAATAAATGTGCAAGCTTATTCAATTCTTCTTCTTTGTTCAATAAGTTGTTTTTTAAAACTAATATTTCGTTTTTCAACAAAAGAATGTCATTTTTCTTTTGAGATAAAACGAGTGCTTTCCGTTTTAATATCAGTTGATAGATAATCATAATGAAACTGAAACAGAATGTTATAAAGATTAACAAGTATATAGTCTGCTGTCTTTCCTTTTTAAGCTTGTAATTAGTCATAGCAATCTTGGCATGGCTGTATCTTTCTTCTATATCAGCTAACTCTTTTTGATTTTTGTCGCTTTGAAGAGAATCTTTCGTATGTATATAGTGTTCTAAATAGACAAGTGCCTTATTGGTGTGTCCTGTCAATTTTTCTAGTTTGTAGTATAAGTAAAAGCAATCGGTATAAGTGTAATTGGTACGTGCAGACGATTGAGCCTTTTCTAGTTTTTTTTGTGCTTGATCAAAGTCTTTTCTATAAAGACAGAGTTGTGCTAAGGCTAAATAATCAGGAGCGGATTCTTCTTTATCATATTCGATTCCTTTTTTGAAATAGGTTTCAGCAAGATTATAGTTCTCTTTAGCCATATAAATATTACCAAATCCATTGAGGATATCAGCCATATCAGTAGAATCTTTTAATGAGATAAGTAGGGTTTCTGCTTTTTTCATGAAGTTTAAAGCTGCCTCTAAAGAGTCTGTAAGATAACACATTCTACTAGCATCTCTATAAGCAAAAGCTTGACTTCTTATATTTTTTGCTTTTTCAAAATAAGTAGCTGCCGATAGGTATTTTTTTAAGGCTATATTGTAAGATGCTTGATTATTATATAGGTCGCCAATATAACTATTAATGTATCCGGATAAATTATTATTATTTACCGATAAACTTTTGTCTAATGCTTTTAAATAAATATGTAATGCTTTTCCCGTTTCCATTTCTTCTACATATGCTCTGCCTAAGTAAAGCAAGATACGTGCCTGTTCGCTTGTATTTCCTTTACGGTGGTAGTAGCGTGCAGCCCGTTCCAGTTGATGGCTATAGGGGAGGTCGGTATGGAGTGTATCTGCTGTTTGTCCCATCATCATACACCATTGGGCATTTTGCCAGGCATCTAAGTTTTCGGGATATTTGATGCTGTCCAATAATAAATGGGCTTGTTTAGGATGGGTTTGTAACAGGGCATTGGCTTGTTTCAGTATTTGGGTGGAAGCATTATCTCCTTGCTGACAGGATAGGCATCCAGTCAGAACAAAGATGAATGTGATGGCATATATAAGAAAGCGATACATACGATGGAATGTTTGTTCTTCTTTTGGGTTTCGGTACAAAGGTAAGTAAAATCCGGCAAAGTGTGTATTGCATTTTGATAAAAACAATTGTTGCTACATGCAGCGGATTTTCGCCTCGTTTATGGCGTAGAGATGCCTTTATCTTTTCTTGTATTTCCCTTTCGGGCATCCTGCACACCCGCATCCGCATCCATTTTCTCCCGTTTTTTTCTTCTTAAAAAACTTCAGGAAGTGCCGCCCTGCGTAAACAACGCAGAGCAGCACGATGATATAAACAAGGATATCTTGTAGGTTCATAGTTTAATCTCTTAGATAAATAATTTCCCAATTTGATATGTTAGGAACGATACGACCCATGCTAATGCCGTGGTGTAGCAGGCGGCAAAGGCTGCCCATTTCCAGCTTCCCGACTCGTTCTTGATAGCCGCTATCGTGGCGATGCACGGGAAATAGATGAGCACGAAAAGCATATAGCCGAAAGCTACTAAAGGCGTAATGGGGATGCGTTCGGAGAGATTGACATTCTCGATGTCTTCCTCATTGGTGTAAAGAACGCCTAAGGTGCTAACTACTAATTCTTTCGCTCCTACACCCGATAAAAGCCCGATGCCCATTTTCCAGTCGAATCCTAAGGGTTCGATGACCGGCTCAATGGCTTTGCCTATTTGCCCGATATAAGAGTTTTCTTGTTGTTCGGCGGTGGTTTCATAGGCGTTATGATTCGGATAATATCCTAAGAACCAGATGATGATAGATGCTATCATGATGATGCCTCCCATTTTCTTGAGGTATTGCGCCCCTTTCTCCCACGTATGGCGGGCAACCGATTTTGCCGTAGGCATGCGGTAGGGGGGGAGTTCCATAACGAATGGAGCGTCTTCGCCTTTTACCAAGAACTTGCTGAAAATGCGTGCCATGAGCACCGCTAGCAAGATGCCAATGGCATAAAGCGAAAGCAATACTAAGCTGGCACGGTTGGGGAAGAAGGCGCCAATCAATACTAAGTAGATAGGCAGACGGGCACTGCACGACATCAACGGATTGATGAGCATGGTGACCAGACGCGCCTTGCGGCTCTCGATGATACGCGAAGCCATAATGGCGGGCACGTTGCATCCGAAGCCCATGATAAGCGGGATGAACGATTTGCCGTGCAAGCCCATTTTGTGCATGATTTTATCCATGATGAACGCCGCACGTGCCATGTAGCCCGTATCTTCCATAAACGAGATGAAGATGTAGAGCAACAGGATGTTGGGCAGGAATACGATGACGCCTCCCACACCGCCGATGATACCGTCGATAACCAAATCCTTGAGCGGGCCAGCAGGCATGTAAGTTTCTGTTAATGAACCGATAGCTCCTACCAGCCACTCAATCCATTCCTGCGGGTAAGCCCCGAAGGTGAAGGTACATTCGAACATGATATACAGGAAGAGGAAGAAGATAGGGAATCCCCAAATCTTATGGGTCACAATGCTGTCTACCACGCGGGTAAAGGCTTCGGTATCCTGGCTCTTTTCCGTATATGTTTCTTTCAATGCGCCCGAAATGAAGCCGTATTTGGCATCGGTTATGGCTTGTTCGCTATCCTCGTTCATCACCTGGCGGATGCGTTCGGCTTCCTTGTCGCGTATCTTGATGACTTCCGCACCATTGGGCAAGGTGGAAATCACGTGTTGCTCGATGTCTTTATCGTTCTCTAAGAGCTTGATAGCAAGGAAACGGGTGGAGTATTTGTAGCGGATGTTTTCGTTTTTGCAGATTTCTTTCTTTACCGCATTGATGCTCCGTTCCAGTTCCGGACCGTGGTTGATATGGATGTGGCGGATATAGCTTTTGGCATCATCAGACTCGTGTACTTCTTCGTCTTTGCTTCCGAATTTATGGTCGGGCACATATTGGTCGTGCCATTTGCGGAACTCGCGCAAGGCTTCGTCTTGTATCTCTTCTTTCTGCCCCATAAAGTCGGCTCCTTCGTAAAGTCCGATAATGACATGGAACAAGGTATCTATGCCTCGTCCCGTTCGGCTCACGGTAGGCACCATGGGCACGCCCAATAATTGTCCTAAGGCTTTGTAGTTGAGTGTGTTTCCGCTATGTTCCAATGCATCGTACATATTGAGCGCCACCACCATGCGCACGTTCATATCAATAAGTTGGGTGGTGAGGTACAGGTTGCGCTCTAAGTTTCCCGCATCTACCACGTTGATAATGACATCGGGAGTCTGGTCGATGATGTGTTTCCTTACGTAAAGTTCTTCGGGGCTATATGCCGAGAGCGAATAGGTGCCCGGCAAATCCACTAACCGGAAGTGATAGCCTTGGAACTCGAAATGCCCTGCTTTGGCATCTACCGTCACGCCGCTATAATTTCCCACATGTTCATGCGCTCCCGAAGCGATGTTGAAGAGCGAAGTCTTCCCGCAATTCGGGTTTCCTACCAGTGCTACATTAATGGTGCGCCGCTTGCCTTGCGCTATTTCTCGCAATTTTTCGTCCGATACGGGAATGTCTTCGGCTATGGGGTTAAGCACTTCGGTTTCCTTTATTGAAGCACGTGCTTCTTCTTCGCCCACCACTTCAATCATTTCCGCCTCTTGGCGGCGCAGGGAGATTTCGTATCCCATTATCTTATACTTGATAGGGTCTTTTAGCGGAGCATTCAGAAGAACCTCTACCGTTTTCCCTTTGATGAAGCCCATTTCGATGATGCGCCGGCGGAATCCTCCGTGTCCCATCACCTTGATGATGACTCCTTTTTCACCTGTTTTCAGTTCTGATAATCTCATGGTTGTATTATTTTTGCGCAAAGATATAAGATAGATTTCTGCTATGCAAGTTATTTAGATTGTTTTTAAATAAAACACAAGTTGGTTGCATTTTTCTCTGCAATTGGTTACATTCTTTTCTGCATATAGATGTGTTGGGCTTTTCATACGGGTAGGATAGGCTTTTCATACGGGTGAGATGGGAAACTCACTTAGATGTATGTCGCTTATTATCCGGATAGCCGTTTGTTTCTTCGGTTATAATGTGTATCTTTGTGATATGTTTCAACAAAACGTAATCCGGTATATCCACGAAAAGGACTTGTTTGCCAAAAATGATAAAATCGTGGTGGCACTGAGCGGCGGAGCCGATTCGGTGGCTTTGTTGCGTGTATTGCTTGCCGGGGGATATGCGTGTGTGGCGGTCCATTGCAATTTCCATTTGCGTGGAAACGAGTCTGATAGGGATGAGGCTTTCGTGAGGGCGTTGTGCTCGAAACTGCATGTGCCTTTACGGGTGAAGGATTTTGATACGGAAAGTTATGCGGAAACGCATCGCATATCGATAGAAATGGCTGCCCGGGATTTGCGTTATGCATGGTTTGAAGAAATCCGTAGGCAAGAGCGGGCACAAGTTATCGGGGTAGCCCATCACCGGGATGATAGCGTAGAGACTTTTTTATTGAACTTGATTCGCGGTACAGGCATTCAGGGGCTAAAGGGGATTGCTCCGAAAAACGGAAGGATAGTCCGTCCGTTGTTAGATGAAAGCAGAACCGATATTTTGGCTTATCTGGCGTCGTTGAGGCAAGATTATGTGACGGATAGCACGAATCTGAAGGATGAATTTACCCGTAACAAGCTGCGTCTGAATCTGATACCGATGATGAAGGAAATCAATCCTTCGGTTTGCGGAACAATAGCCGAAACGGCGCGAAGGCTTTCCGAAGTGGATGCGGTTTACCGTAAGGCAATGCAGGAAGCCTGTTCCCGAGTAAAAGATAAAGAAGGGCGTATTCTTATCACCCGTCTGCGTGAGGAAACGGCTCCGCAAGCGGTGTTGTTCGAATTGCTTCACCCGTTGGGGTTCAATGCCTCACAATTGCGCGATATTTTCCGTAGCCTTGGCGCGGAATCGGGCAGGATGTTCTATTCTTCTGATTACGTGGTTCTTCGCGACCGCAATTGTTTGATTGTCAAGAAGCGTGAAGAAGAAATTCCGGCTTGGGTGTTGCATCGGGAGATAAAAGAAATAAAGGACGGTTTTCAAGTACCGTATGATGTGCATATCGCTTGTCTGGACGCTTCGAAAGTGACCGGACCTTTGACGCTACGAAAATGGCAAGCGGGAGATAAGTTTATCCCGTTCGGGATGCGCGGATTTAAGAAGGTGCGTGATTATTTGCGCGACCGGAAATTCTCCCGTTTCGATAAGGAAAACCAGTATGTAGTTTGTTCGGGAGAAGATATTATTTGGCTGGTAAACGAACGCATAGACAATCGGTTCCGTGTAACGGGGGATACCCGTAAGGCGATTTTGCTTTGGGTAGAAAAAGAGGATTTGCAGGATTGAAAAATATTCCGTATCTTTGAATGATTGGATTTAATTTATAAAAAGACAAATATGCATCCGAAATCGTATGATTATCTGATTGTAGGCGCAGGGCTGTTCGGCTCAGTGTTTGCTTATAAGGCGAAACGGCAGGGCAAGAAATGCCTTGTCATAGACAGACGCCCTCAGTTGGGAGGGAATCTTTATTGTGAAGACCGGGAAGGCATTCATGTGCATAAATACGGTGCACATATTTTCCATACGTCTAATAAAGAAGTATGGGATTTTGTGAACTCGATAGTCGAGTTTAACCGTTATACCAATTCGCCCGTAGCGAATTATAAAGGAAAGCTGTACAATTTGCCTTTCAATATGAATACGTTCTATCAGATGTGGGGCGTGACAACTCCAGCCGAGGCAAAAGCCAAGCTCGATGAGCAAAGAGCCGAGGCGGTATCACGCATGAAGGAGCAAGGGGCTTCCGAACCGCGTAATTTGGAAGAACAGGCTCAGGTGCTGATTGGGAAAGACATTTATGAGGCTTTGATAAAAGGATATACCGAGAAGCAATGGGGCAGGAAATGTACAGAGCTTCCGGCGTTTATCATTAAGCGTCTTCCGGTACGGATGGTGTTCGATAATAATTATTTCAACGATAAATACCAAGGTATCCCTATCGGCGGATATAATGTGCTGATAGAGCGTTTGCTGGAAGGGGTGGATACCCGATTGGCATGCGACTTCTTTGCACATCGGGAAGAATTGGAAGCCTTGGCGGATAAAATCGTCTTTACTGGGGCAATTGATGAGTTCTATGGTTATCAATACGGCAAATTGGAATACCGCACCGTGCGCTTTGAAACCGAAACGTTGGATATGCCCAATTACCAAGGGAATGCCGTAGTGAACTATACCGAGCGTGAAGTGCCTTATACGCGAATCATCGAGCACAAGCATTTCGAAATGTTCGGAGCCGAAGTAGAGCAATGCCCGAAGACGGTCATTTCGAAAGAATATAGTTCGGAATGGTCAGAGGGAAGCGAGCCTTATTATCCGGTAAACGATGAAAAGAATAATACGCTTTATTTAAAGTATAAGGCGTTAGCCGATAAGGAAACAAATGTCATCTTTGGAGGAAGACTGGCTGAATACAAATACTACGACATGCATCACATTGTGGAAAAAGCCTTGAATTGTTTTAAGTGACATGAAGGTTAAAGATGTTTTTGAAGAATCATATTGGTACAGATGCCTTTACACTTTTCTCAACCGGTTAAGCGGTTACGGCATCTGTACTGAATATGGAAACTAATACCTATTCTTTTAATTTGGAGCTTTCTGCAACTTTTGTAATCTCATCTGCTCTTTTGTTGGCGCAGGTCGCTATCATAATAGCAGATATGGCTGTAAAAATGTATTTTTTCATTGTGGTGTTTATATTACTTTTTTGTTTGACTGAATCCTGTTTTCTCAGAAGACCATGCTTCCCATTTGCAGTCTTCCATTTTCATTTCTGTAAATTTGGCTGTAAATGAATGATTTACGGGGCTGGCAGCATAGATGCCAAACGATATTTCACCATCACCATGAAATAAATGGAAAGAACGCATTTGTTTGAAGTGAATGCCATCGAGACTTGTTTCTATATAATAATCACTTTCGCGACGGCTTAACCGATACCACATTTCACGTATGGATGAGGGGATGTCGTGGGTAGCCCAGTCTGAATAGCCATTGTTCGTGACCACACTGCCAAGCCGTTGATATTCCTCATTTTCATACTCAATGGATGCTTTCATCCAATTATCGCTGTCCAAATATATGGCAATTCCACATTGGTCGAATAGTGCGGAACTGTTGAATGAAGTTTTGACTGTGAACGAAAAATATTTTCGTGCGGTTTTCATTTGCAACACGGGTGCATTATCATTGCTGAATCCGTAATAGGTACGTTGCCAAAGGTCTGTATTCGGTTCTGTTTCAATAGTAATAACCGAATCGGTGATTGAATAGCGTTTAGGCTCACGCACCCAATAAAGGTTTTCTTTTGTAAACTTTTTCATAATCGTGTCATTTGATTCCGTTGTCATTTCTTGTTTCATTTCCTTTTTGTCTTGTTGTTGATTGCCACCGCATGATACGAATGTCCCCGCCAGCATCAACGCGGATAAAACTAATACTTCTTTTTGCATAATTATAAATGTTATGGTTATTTGATTAATCAATCAATCCCAATCTTTTTGCTTGATGACATGCTTCGGTGGTGTTATTCACTCGTAGTTTGGCAATGATATTCTGCCTGTGGCGATCTACGGTATGCTTGCTTATTTCCAATCTGTCTGCAATCATTTTACTGGATTTCCCGTTTTGTATCATCTGCAAAATGAATTTCTCACGTTCAGAGAGAATATGGTTCTCATCAATCACAAGAAGTTTTCTCTCTCCCGTCATTGTATTTATCAGATAAGCTCCTCCGCTATCTTCGGGCGTCAGATTGTAGAGGCAAAGAGCATAACTTATTCCTTGTTGGCCGCTCCCTGAGAAATAAAAGATACGATGTCTCCAATAGTGATATTCCCCGTTTTTCCCACACATTCTCATTGTGTTCTCAAGATACCATGAAAACATTTCTTTCACATGAGATGAAGACACCATACGGAAAAAAGTCAGTTCTTGCAGG
Source organism: Bacteroides sp. An322 (assembly GCF_002161765.1). GTDB lineage: Bacteria > Bacteroidota > Bacteroidia > Bacteroidales > Bacteroidaceae > Phocaeicola > Phocaeicola merdavium. Next base: position 104,716 of record NZ_NFIN01000008.1, read on the forward strand.
CAACGCTTTTTCCAATCATCTGGATGAATCCGATTGAAAATATCTTCTTCCCATACAGAATCAACCGTCTGAGTCGTATTTGATTTGCCTAATCCCAATATCTCACAAGACTTTCCGAAGAAAATATGGCTTTTATCGGTACGTAGATTGCTTAATACGGCAATGGAATTCTCACAAATAGAATATGACTGTGCGACAAGACACAGACGTTCTTCTTCGTCTTGTGCATATACTCCATCCATTTGTTGATGGAATTTTTTACTCAATCTATCATCTATTTCTACCATATATGACTCTGTTTATATGGTTGCAAAAATAAGCAATGCCCTTTCGAACAGCAATTAAATGATTGTGTTTTTGATAATGTATGGTTATAAATCAGTATGAAAAACTTCTATTGTCCCTGTATTGCTACATTATCGAGCTTGTTGAATAAAAAAAAAAGATACTCCACCCATTCTCTAATGGTTGGAGTATCACAACACAAAAACTAAACTAGACTTAACTAAACTATTCTATAAGAAGTTTCACAACTTCTGTTGTTATTATGTACAAGGCAAATATAAACCTTATATTTAGAAATGACAAACGTATTACAGAAAAAACCTCTTTTTTGTCCGCTAAAAATAGTTAAATGAAGGAATAAGTTTAAACAATATGTTCGTTAACATAGTTTTGGAGCTCTTGCTTGTAACTATCAGAGACCGGTATGTAATCTTTCCCGAATACAATACGCCCCTTGTCGATTATTTTTATTTTCTGTTTTTGCACGATAAACGAACGGTGTACACGGATAAAGCGGTTGGCTGGAAGCTTTTCTTCCATTGCCCGCATACTGATTAAAGACAAGATGGGTTTTTCCATTCCTTCCAAATGAATTTTAATATAATCTTTCAAACCTTCGATGTATAAGATCTTGTCAAGTTCTATTTGTATCAGTTTGTAATCGCTTTTTACATAGATGTATTTTTCTGCGTTTCCTTCTGATTGCCGGAAGATATGGCTTTCTGCCTTTTGCTGAAGTTCAAACCAATGTACGGCTTTATTAACGGCTTCCATAAAATCGGCATAACTAATCGGTTTCAACAGGTAATCGAGGGCATTGACCCGATATCCGTCTATGGCATATTGGTTGAAAGCTGTGGTAAAGACAATACGGGTGTTCTCGGACACCATGCGCGAGAATTCCAGCCCGTTTAGTTCGGGCATCTGGATATCCAGAAACAAGAGGTCGGCTGGATGTTCGGGCAATGACTTCATGGCTTGTACGGCACTTGAGTAGGTTCCGCAAAGCGTTAGTACTGGAGTCTTTTTTACATAGCTTTCCAATAACCCTAATGCAAGGGGTTCGTCATCGATGATAGCGCAACGTAGGTTCATGCTTGTTTATTTAGAGGTGAATGATGTAACTTGATTTTCAGGGAAGAGATGTATTCGCTTCCGTCTGCCGAAAGGCTTCGTTCCCATTGGTAATTTCCCGGGTAAATTAGTTCCAGGCGTTTGCTTACTTGTTCCAGCCCGATTCCCGAACCGCTTTTGTCGGTACGGGTTTTGGGGTAATTGCTGTTCCGTATGGTGCAATGTATTTGGTCTTCCGTTTCGCCTATGGCAATGCGGATGAAACTGGGTTCGGTAGGGGATATGCCATGCTTAAATGCGTTTTCTATCAGTGAGATAAAAAGAAGCGGTGCAATAGGGGTCTGGCTATCCGGCTTGATGTCGAACGAGGTCTCTATCGTGACTTGCGGAGAGACCCGGATGCGCATCAGTTCGATATAGTTTTTGATGAAATCGATTTCTTTTGCCAGCGGAACAAACATTTGCTGGTTATCGTAGAGGACATACCGCAATAATTTGCTCAGTTCTTGTACGGCTTGTTGCGCCTTGTCGGTATCGAATGCAATCAAGGCGTAGATGTTATTTAATGTATTGAGAAGGAAATGCGGATTCAATTGGTTGCGGAGGTTTTTCAGTTCTGCTTCGGTCAGGCTTTTCAGTGCTTCGCGCTGGGCTGCCTTATCTTGATTCCAGCGTAGGCTCATGCGGATAGCTACGCTAAGCCCTGCAGAGAATATCAGTCCCGACATATCGCGCAAATAGAAAATGAATTGCGGAGGCAGGGGACGGTTGAAATCAGCGGGGGGAGGGTTAAACAGATTATTCAGATAACGTAAGCTGAAGGTCATGCAGATGATTATGAGGAAGTTGATAAGCAGAAAGCGCTTGGTATGTTCGTGGAAAAGGATATGAGGGATAAGCACGAAATAGTTCAGGTAGAAGATGATGAAGGTAGATGCCGGGAAAAGGCTATGATGGAAAAAGGCATCCCAGTCAATCGTGCCGTTGGTGCGTTGCACGAAAAAAAGGGGGAACGCAAAGAACAGTCCCCAGCAGATGATATGTATCAGGGCTTCCAAAGAATGGCGGTGAATGTCTGTCGTTTGTTTCATGGCGTATAAAGTAAATGATGTACAAAGATACAGGTAATTTTTAAAAAATCCGGCTACAGGGAGCAAGCTCCTGTATGTAGCCGGATTAAAGAAACCAAAGTTATGAAGAACAAAGTTATTTTAGCGGAACTTTCACAAGCTCCGGAACTAAAATCAAACGTAATGCCGTTATTCGTAGCGCAGGGCTTCAATCGGGTCAAGGTCGGCGGCTTTCTTTGCCGGATACCATCCGAAGAAGACTCCTGTCAACGTACATACGGCGAAGGAGAGCAATACACTCCACGGCTGGATGAAGACAGGCCAGTGTGCCACGGTTTTGATGACAAAACTGGCTCCGCATCCCAATATGACGCCTATCAGTCCTCCCGTGATGCTGATTAAAATGGACTCAATCAGGAATTGCGAGAGAATATCGATGCCTCGTGCTCCTACCGACATGCGTAGACCGATTTCGCGGGTACGTTCGGTGACCGAAACATACATGATGTTCATGATTCCAATGCCTCCTACAACGAGTGAAATGCCTGCAATACAAGCTAATAGGGTCGTCATCAAGTCGGTTGTCGTGTTGAGCATCGAGCTTAATTCCTGTTGGGTACGGATAGTAAAATCATTCTCATCGGTCGTTTTCAGCTTGTGCTCGCGGCGCAAGACAGAAGTGATTTCGTCTACAGCTTCATCGGTCATGTCTTCGGTCAATGCCGATGCAAATATACCACTTAAATAGGTTTGCGCCAACAAACGTTTCATAACAGTTGTATAAGGAGCTAAAACAATATCGTCTTGGTCTTGTCCCATGGAGTTATATCCTTTCGATTTCAAGACGCCGATAACCCGGAGCGGGATTTTGTTGCATCGGATGACTTTACCGATAGGGTCGCTTCCGTCAGGGAAAAGGTTGTCGGCAATGGTTTTCCCGATGATGCATACTTTGGCAGCCGTGCGGATATCGTTTTCGCTGAATTTTTCTCCTTGTTCTACCGTGAGTTGGCGGATTTCCAGATAGTCGTTGCTGCATCCGGTCACGGAAGAAGGGTAGTTGTTCGAGCCTGCGATGAGTTGCCCCGAAGAAGATACATTGGGGCTGACGGCGGCAAGATAGACGCATTCATCACGTAGCTTTTCGTAGTTTTCCAGTTTCAATGTCTGCATGGCTGAAGGGTCTTGGCGCACACCGCCCCGCATTTCGGCACCCGGATGAATCATAATCATGTTCGACCCCATTTCCGAAATCTGTTGCTGGATGCTCCGTTTGGAGCCTTGCCCGATGGCGAGCATGGCAATAACCGAAGCTACGCCGATGATGATTCCCAGCATGGTGAGAAAGGCGCGGAGCTTGTTGTTCGCCAAAGCCCGAAGGGCTATCTTAAATAGGTTTGTTCCGTTCATGTTATCTTTTGTTTTTTTATCGTTGGCGCAGAAAGAAGCGGATGCTTTTTCCCGCGGTTTTATGTCTTTTTGAACGAAGCCTGCTTCCTTGGCTGATGAAGCCTGCTTCGTTGGCGGATGGACTTAGCTTCATTGGCGGATGAAGCCGTATGCATTTATGTCAGCACCTGACTGCCTTTTTGGCAGTATATAGATGTTTGGAGCCGGTTGGTCATGCATCATCCTCGTCGTTCTTGGGTAAAGCGGCAAGCGTCTCAGCGGCTGACAAGATGTTCGGATTCACTTTGTCTTCTATCACATGCCCGTCGCGAAGGCGGATATTCCGGCTGCTGTATTGGGCAAGGTCGGGATTGTGGGTGACGAAAATGATGGTCCGCCCTTCGGCATGCAGCTTTTGGAGCAATACCAAAATCTCAAAAGAAGTCCGTGTATCCAGGTTTCCGGTCGCTTCATCCGCTAAGATAACGGCTGGATTGTTTACCAAGGCGCGGGCGATAGCCACACGTTGCATTTGTCCTCCCGACATTTGGTTGGACTTATGCTCTAACCGGTCGCCTAATCCTACCGCGATAAGTGCCTGAATGGCTCTTGCACGCCGTTCGGCAGCACTGACTGTAGGGTTGTACATAAGCGGAAGTTCCACGTTGGCAACGGCGGTTGTCTTGGGCAGAAGGTTGTAATTCTGGAACACGAAACCAATCTTGCGGTTGCGCAGGACGGCGCGTTGCGATTTGCTCATGGTGCGTACCGATACACCGTCCAGATAATATTCTCCGCTGGTTGGAGTATCAAGGCATCCTAACGTATTGAGGAGCGTTGATTTCCCGGAACCGGAAGTTCCCATGATAGTGACGAATTCCCCTTCGTTGATAGTGAATGAGATGCCCCGCAATGCATGGACCACCTCATCGCCCACGATGAAGTTCCGCTTGATGTTCTGTAATTCGATAACCGTTTTACTCATATCCGTACAATCTCTTTTACCTTCTTATTTCTTTTCTTTATTTTTGTCACGTCCCGGAGGGCCTGGCATGAAAGGGCTTCGTTCGCCTTGTGGTTCGGCTTCAGACATTTCGGGGAAAGGGCTTGCCACTACGGCTTCGGTCACTACAGCAGTCCCTTCGCTGAGGCCTTCTATGATTTCGGTCTTGGCTCCGTCGCTAAGTCCGGTCTTTACCGGATGGGCTGTAAACACATTGTTCTCCAGTGTCCATACTTTCGGTGTTCCGGCACAGTCTTTTATTTCACGTCCGCCTGCGATTTCTTTATTAGGCGTAAAGCGCAGGGCTTTTGCCGGAACGGTCAGCACGTTGTCGCGTATCTGTGTGTAGATAGTGACATTGGCGGTCAGGCGCGGTTTCAGTTTCAGGTCGGGATTGTTGGCACTGATTACCACTTCATAGGTCACTACGGTGCTTTCGCTGCTTGATGCAGAACTGCTTGAACTGCTGTTGACACTTCCCAAGCGCACTTGTTTCACTTCTCCTTCGAAAGTGTCGTCGGGATAAGCATCTACGGTAAATGTAACTTTAGCCCCGTCAACTACTCCGGCTATATCGGCTTCGTCTACATCGGCTACTACCTGCATTTGGGTCAGGTCGGCGGCGATAGTGAAGAGGGTCGGGGTTTCGAATCCGGATGCTACGGTCTGGCCTTCTTCCACGTCTTTGCTGGTCACGATTCCGTCAATCGGTGAGGTAATAGTGGCATACGACAGATTCCGTTCGGCTTTCGAGAGTTCTGCTTGTGCCTGTTCGTATGTGCTTTGGGCACGTTGGTAATCGTAAGTCGATTGTTCGTAATCAGTATCGCTTATCAGTTGCTTTTCGTGCAATTTCCGGTTCCGTTCATAGAGCTTTTTCTGGTATTCGTATTCTGCTTTTGCTCCGTTGTAAGTGGCTTGTGCCGATTGAAGGTCGCTCAGCAAAGTCACTCTATCCATTTCGGCGATTATTTCGCCTTGTTTGACGATGGAGTTATAATCTACGTAGATTTTGTCGATAATACCCGATACCTGTGTACCGACTTCGACTTCGGTTACGGGTTCAATGGTTCCTGTGGCAGTAATGGAGTTGCTCACACTGCCTATTTGTGCCTTCTCTGTAGCGAAGTCTACTTTGCTTTTTGCTTTGGCTCCGCCGAATATCCAACATCCTGCGATAATCAGTACAACGATGACTGCAATGATAATCAGTGTCTTCTTGTTTTTCATCTTGTTGCTTGTTATTATAATTCAATATTGTTTCCTGCGTAAAAATTCAATAAGGTGCGGTTTAAAATAGCCATGTACTTGGCTTGTACCAATTCTTGTTTGGCACTCAGCAGGTTATTTTTCTCGGTAAGTAGTTCAACCGTATTTTTCATGCCTAAGTTGAATTGTTCGCTTACCATGTCGAAACTGGTTTGGCTGCTTTTGACTTTGGTCTCGGCTGCTGCATATTGCTGCTGGGCGTTCAGTGCATCCAACCATAAGCTTTCAATGGTGCTATACAGTTCTTTCTGCTTGTTTACCAATTCTAATTGGCTGGTATTGTACTGAAGTTTTGCTTTTTGTACGTTGCTTTTGTTCTGCCTGTTGTCGAATATCGGAATGCTTAAGTTGATGCCGATCATGTTGTTCCAGCCGTATTTCATCTGTTGTGCCCAATTATTTGTGCTGGCACTGTTGGTCGTACTCGAACTGGAAGCGGAAAGGCTAATCGTAGGATAATATCCTGATTTTGCGGCTGATATGCCTAACTTAGCGTTTTCGATGCTCAATCTTCCGCTTTGGATTTCGGGACGTATGGCAAGTGCCGTTTGGTAAATGTCGGTTTGGCTGGGCAATAATTTCATAACGTCTTCATTGTCCAACTGAGGCAAGATTAAATCCATTTCTTCTGTCCCGTCTAATTCAAGAAGTTGCTTTAATTGTAATTTGTAATTCCGTAAGGAACTTTCGGCGGAAACGACTTGGTATTTATCGTTGCTGACTTGCGCTTCTAGTTGGGCAAGATCGGCTTTCGAGATGCTTCCTTCATTAAACAGTTCTTTCCCTCTTTGGTAAGTAGCTTCACTCACTTCCAACGTGCCTTTGTTGATGCGGATGGATTCATCGGCATATAGGATTTGGATAAAGAGTTGGGCTATCTGTTCTTGAAGCATGTTCTCGGTTTCAGAAACACTCAATTGGGCGATGTCTCTGTTGGTCTTTTGTTGTTTCAGGTTGTTTAACCGTTTCCCTCCGTTCCACAAAGTCCATTGAGCATTTAAGCCGTAATTCCCATTATACGTGGTCTTGTCATTACTGCTGATGATTTCTGTACCGCTGACCGTTGCGCTTTGTTCTTGGTAGGGACGGTTGACCATATTATGCCCTGTGCTGAACGATAAGGTAGGGAAAAGGCTGGCACGTGCATCCTTAATGTCTATTTCACTTTCCTGAAGTGAAATCTTGTCTTGTTGTAACTGAATGTTTTTTTCTAATGCATAGTTGATACAGTCTTCCAACGTCCAGCTTTTCTTTCCTTCATTGTCTTGTGCATAGAAAGGAATACTTGCCGTTAAAAGTGTAAACATGCAGATGACCCGTAATTTCATATATTATTCGTTTAGTTTTAACAATACAAAAGTATGACTCTTTCAGGAAAGTATCAAATGATTTAGATTAATGGATAAATTCTACAGATAAAGACTTGCTTTTTACCGATAAAAGGTTTTTCTTTGTAATCATTATAAAACTAAATTATGATTAAAACACAAATCCTTCGTATATGGAAGTTTTATTGGGACGGTTTTCGTTCGATGACTATCGGACGGACGCTGTGGGCTCTTATCCTGATAAAGCTGTTCATTATGTTTGCCATATTGAAATTGTTTTTCTTTCCTGATTTCTTGAGTGGGAAGACTTCGGAAGAGAAACAGGAGTACGTAGGGCATGAATTAATTAACCGTTCTGCTAAATCAATTAACTAAATAATTAAAGAAACGTATGTTAGAAAGTATTGACACTTCGATGATTGATTGGTCAAGAGCCCAATTTGCCTTGACCGCAATGTACCATTGGCTGTTTGTACCGCTCACGTTGGGGCTTGCCGTAATTATGGGACTAATGGAGACTTTGTATGTCATTTCTGGGAATGAGTATTGGAAACGGACTGCTAAGTTCTGGATGAAACTGTTTGGAATCAATTTTGCCGTAGGGGTCGCTACTGGCTTGATTCTTGAATTTCAGTTTGGTACTAACTGGAGTAACTATTCTTGGTTTGTAGGAGATATTTTCGGCGCTCCTTTGGCAATCGAAGGGATTGTTGCCTTTTTCATGGAAGCTACATTTGTGGCGGTGATGTTTTTCGGTTGGAATAAGGTGAGCAAGAAATTCCATTTGGCATCAACATGGCTGACAGGGCTGGGCGCTACATTTTCGGCATGGTGGATTTTAGTAGCTAACTCATGGATGCAATATCCGGTAGGTATGGCTTTTAATCCAGATACCGTGCGTAATGAGATGGTTGATTTTTGGGCTGTGGCTTTTTCGCCAGTAGCTGTGACAAAATTCTTTCATACCGTATTGAGCAGTTGGATGCTGGGCGCGGTTTTTGTAATTGGTGTAAGTGCTTGGTTCTTATTGCGTAAACGGGAAAAAGAATTTGCGGTTGGGAGCATGAAAATTGCAGCAATGGTCGGTTTGTTCGCTTCGTTGGTGACTGCTTTTACCGGTGATAAATCGGCTTATCAAGTGGCTCAATGCCAACCAATGAAACTGGCGGCAATGGAGGCTTTGTATGATGGAGGTACGAATGAAGCTTTGACTGTAGTCGGTGACATAAAAATTCCGAAGATGCTTTCTTATTTGGCGACTCATGATTTTGAAGGATATGTGCCGGGTATCAATAATATTTTATTGGGCGGATATATATTGCCGGACGGTACGGAGGCTCTTCCTGCATTGGAGAAAATGAAGAACGGCAAAAAGGCTATAGCTGCTTTGGCTGATTACCGTGAAGCTAAACAGGCTGGTAATCAAGCGGAAATGAATGCTGCCCGTGAGACAATTGAGGAAAATATGCCTTATTTCGGATATGGATATATTGATGATCCTAATTCGTTGGTGCCTAATGTATGGCTATCGTTTTGGGCTTTCCGTGTAATGGTGGGACTGGGAATGTATTTCATTGTTTTCTTTGCCTTGATTTTGTTTTTGGCGCGGAAACGTAAATTGTCTGAGTTCAATTGGTTACATTATATTGCGTTGATAAGCATACCTTTGGCTTATCTTGCCAGTCAGGCGGGGTGGATTGTGGCAGAAGTCGGACGCCAGCCTTGGACAATCCAAGATTTGCTTCCGGTCAATGCGGCGATTTCGAGATTAGAGACGGGCTCTGTAGTGACTACCTTCTTTATTTTCCTGATTCTTTTTACGGTATTGCTGATAGCCGAAATTGGCATTATGCTGAAAGCAATTCAGAAAGGTCCTGAAGAAAAGGCTTGAATCTATAGTTAACGGATTAATTTATTATAAATACAATTCATTATGGATACTACATATTTGTTTTTACAAAACTATTGGTGGTTTTTGGTATCCCTATTGGGGGCTTTATTGGTGTTTTTGCTCTTTGTTCAGGGAGGGAATTCTTTGCTGTTCCGTTTAGGACGGACTGATAAAGAGCGCATGTTATTAGTTAATTCTACCGGACGTAAGTGGGAGTTTACGTTTACCACATTGGTTACTTTCGGAGGGGCTTTTTTCGCTTCTTTCCCGTTGTTTTATAGTACAAGTTTTGGCGGTGCTTATTGGCTATGGATGATTATCTTGTTCAGTTTTGTGGTGCAGGCTGTGTCTTATGAGTTCCAGTCTAAGTTAGGAAATCTGCTAGGTAAGCGGGTTTATCAGTATTTCTTGGTTATCAATGGTATTGTAGGACCTGTATTGTTAGGAGCGGCTGTAGCTACTTTTTTCAATGGTTCGAACTTTATTGTCAATAAGGAGAGTATGACTGATAATATGATGCCGGTCATCAGCCGTTGGGCAAACGGGTGGCATGGGTTGGATGCTTTTGCTGATCCTTGGAATATCATTTTGGGATTTGCTGTCTTTTTCTTGGCTCGATTGTTAGGAAATTTGTATTTTATCAATAACATCCGGGATGAAGAATTAATACCGCGTTGTCGTCGTCAATTGGTTACTGATGCGGTTCCTTTCTTATTGTTTTTTCTAGCATTTGTCATTCGTACATTGTTTAAGGACGGTTTTGCAGTCAATCCGGAAACACAAGTTATTGTTATGGAACCATTTAAATATTGGCATAATTTTTTGGAAATGCCGTTGCTGCTTGTCTTGTTTTTAGTGGGCGTGGTTGGCGTTTTGTTCGGATTGCTCAAAAGTATTTTGTCTCCGGTTTATACAAAAGGTATTTGGTTTGCTGGTGTCGGAACGGTATTGACTGTATTGGCTTTGCTTTTATGCGTAGGATATAATAATACAGCTTATTATCCTTCTACAGCTGATTTACAGAGTTCTTTGACGTTGGCAAATAGTTGTTCTAGCCAGTTTACATTGAAAACAATGGCGTATGTGTCGATTTTGGTTCCTTTCGTATTGGCTTATATCGTTTATGCGTGGAGAGCTATTGACCGTAAACCAATATCGTTGAAAGAATTGGAAGAAGACGGACATGCTTATTAATCTTTATATTAATTAAACTCCATTGTTATAGGCTTTATTGAAGTTTATTTCAATGGAGTTTGTTTTTGTATTCTCTTTTTTTCTTCTTTCTTCCCGCGTATATAATATAACAATGTGTACGGTTCAGTGCATCTAAGTCCTTTCATAAAAAACCATTCATCCGTAAATGGCTGTATTACAATGCGTTTAAAAATAAATTCAAAAAAACATCAAAAAAAGTGCGTGATAAGTTTGCGTGTACGGAAAAAAGCCGTACTTTTGCACCCGCTTTCGGAAAGGAAGCCCGGCGGCGAGCCGGGCGCTGGATGAAAAACCTTGCTGAAAATTTGGAGAAGAGAAAAATCCTCCTTATCTTTGCAGGCGGTTTCCCTTTCTTCGGGGGCATGCGGTATTTGAAATGTTTTGGATAGACAAGAGAAGCAGTGTATAACGGGAAAACGGCTTGTCTTAGTAATAAGACGAGCGTCCTCAGTCAGAAAAGAATTGAAAAGAAGATATTATACAATGAAGAGTTTGATCCTGGCTCAGGATGAACGCTAGCTACAGGCCTAACACATGCAAGT
>NZ_NFIN01000080.1 GCF_002161765.1 Bacteroides sp. An322
TTTATTGTTTGGTACCTTTAAAGATATAACATTTTTCCAATTGACCGGCTGATTCTGAATTGTATGTAGCCCTATAACATTATTCTTAAATCAATTCAAAACAGTTTCTTATTTTTTGAGAGGGCAAAGAGCGCGAGAGAGTGGCATCGGTTAGCTCTGCGCCTTTGCGTCTCTGCGTTTGATTTCCCAAATACATCCCGCACACAGTATAATCCGCTTCGGGCTGACTACGTTTACCTTTCCGGATAATCAACAATCTGTTTGCGGCTATCTCCCTTTTATGGTTTTGAGACGGAGAACGTAAAAATGAGATAGCCTGAAACAGATTATGACCCTTTCAATCCTGCATTGATGTATATCCTGCCAGACAAATTTATCGGAAAAAATCAAAATGGTTTCTAAGAAGCTGTTTTGATTTCATTCGATAAATTTGTTAAGCATGATTTGGATGAATGCGATTTGTACCATGGCTTCCGCAGTTTCAGCGAGGAATTCATAATCGATGG
>NZ_NFIN01000009.1 GCF_002161765.1 Bacteroides sp. An322
AATTGGCAAAAAAATTGTACAAAATCGTATATCGATAAAAATATTTTTATACCTTTGCATTAAAATATCGTCTCATAGTAAGAGATATGTATCATCTCATAGTAAGAGATAGTATTCATCTGGAAAATTTGTATTTCTTAATGCAAATTTCAAGAAGTAGGGGAATAATATTTGTAACTGCTTGTGCTTTAATTGTTTAATGGTACTTGCAGGATTAGTAGAATTGTCTTTAAGTAAAGATGGATGAGTCTTGTGACAATATAGGCAAACGGTTAGAGTGGTCTTCAGAAGTCCTTCCATTAGTAACAAATAAGTTGAAGAAATGGTTCGTTATGCGTGACTTGAAGCGTTGGAATGCTCAATGTCCGGCATATAAACAGCTTCAAGACTTGGGGATTACCGTGTTTACGCCTATGATATGGAAATTGATTCAGATTCATGGGAAACGGATACGTAAGCAAGTTCCCTTTATGCAAGATATGCTTTTCGTTTTTGACTCACGGCAAGTGATAGACCCTATCGTTGAACGGATACCGACATTGCAATACCGTTTTTTGCGGGGCACGTATTGCGAGCCGATGACTGTCAGGAACGAAGATATGGAACGTTTTATCAAAGCGGTAGATTCAGATGAAAATCCGCGTTACTATACTCCCGAAGAACTGACTCCAGCTATGGTAGGCAAGAAAGTGCGTGTTATAGGCGGTCCGTTAGACAATTACGAAGGGCGGTTGCAGAAAATGCAAGGTTCGCGGACGAAGCGGCTGTTTGTAGAACTTCCCTCCCTGCTTGCCGTTTCGGTTGAGGTAAATCCCGAATACATTCAGTTTGTTTGAAGATTCGTGAAGAAATCAGTCGGATTTAATTTATTTTTTTCCTTGCGGAAACGGAATAAAGCCGTTATATTTGCTTGGTGAAATGTAATAAGGAGAAAATAGTATGGGTACTACAGCGTTATATTCCGAAAAATCCACAAGTTCTAATATGTATTGGAATCTGCTTAAGAATTTAAGTTCGGATGTCAAGCTTGATTTGATAGCGAGATTATCTAATTCTTTGTTGAATCAGGATAAACCTGCAGAGGATAGCCAATGGGCTTCTGCTTTTGCAGGGAAATGGATAGATGCCCGTAGTGCGGAAGAAATTATAGATGATATTCGTGAATCACGTACGTCTAACGAAGAAATTGATTTATGAAACAGTATTTGTTAGATACCAGTATTTGCGTATTTCTGTTCCGTAATAAATTCGGAATAAAAGAATGTTTGGAAAAAATAGGTAAATCTCAATGCTATATATCAGAAATCACAATTGCAGAATTGACATACGGTGCTTATAAGAGCAATCGAGTGAATGAGAATTTGCATTATTGATTGCCGCTTCAGCCCGTGTGCGTGATTTGATTTTGGTGGCAGATAATGTGAGGCATTTCCAGAATATCTCTGGTCTTGAGGTGGAAAATTGGGTCAAAAGATAATGGTATTCCTCTTGCGGAAATGGAATAAAATCGTTATATTTGCTTGTCATTAATTATAAATCCTATGGCAACCGATAAGACTAAAATATTGTCCTTGATGAAAGAGACTTTGAAGAAAGTCCTTCCTCCGGGCGGACATGCTTTCTTGTATGGCTCTCAAGCGAGAGGCGATGCCCGTGCGGATTCCGATTGGGACGTGTTGATATTATTGGACAAGCCCAAAGTGGAGGCGGAAGACTATGATAATGTGTCCTATCCGTTGGTTGAGCTGGGCTGGTCTCTGAACGAATGCATCAGTCCGGTCATTTATACCGTAAAGGATTGGATGAGGTATCATTTCACTCCATATTTCCATAATGTAAAAGAGGAAGGAATACAATTGGTATGAGCATGAATGCAGAAGATATAAAAGCCGTAGTGATTTATCGGAAGGAAAAAGCGTATGTGACATTGCGAGAAGCTGAAGATATGATTGCAACTGAGCATTGGAATTTGGCGATGCAGCGTCTGTATTATGCGTGTTTCTATATGGCTTCAGCGTTACTGATAAGTGCCGGGATAAAAGCCCATACACATAATGGTGTAATAGGTCAGTTAGGCTTGAATTATGTGTCTAAGGGTCATTTGACAAAAGAAGAAGGACGTTTGTATTCTCGTCTGTTACAGAATCGGATTACTGGAGATTATAATGATTTTTTCGATTTCGAAAGCGAAGACGTGTTGCCTCTTATAAAGCCGGTAAAGAATTTGCTTGCCCATTTGGATGATTTGATAAAGTTAGATTGATTTCGGTTTTGCAGAAATAAAGCCGTTATTTTTGTAGTAAAAGGGAGGAAAGGAAAATGAAAGAATATAAGGAAACCGTTCATATTGACGGACAGGTGAATGAACCTGCCGCATCATATTCCGCGTCCGTTCCGCAAGAAACGGTCATTCCCGGGTTTTCCGATGAAATCCTGAACGAGCTTTTGCGGCAAAAAGAAAGTGTGAAACTGATGCTCATTCATAAACTTGCTGAAAGTATGATGGACAATCGTTATGCGGAGAAATCTGTCGCATTAGAGGAAACAGGAAACAAGGATTTGAGGGAAGCTAAGCGGAGATATGTTCAAAAGAAATACGGCTTGTCGGAAAGTTTGACTCGCCTGATAGGTGTATTGCCACAGGATGGAGATGATGATTGGAAGGATGCAAAACTGGCATATCTGGAAGAAAAATACGGAAAATGAGGCTTAGATGAAACTGTTTTTAGATACAAATATTATAATGGATTTTGTGAAATGTCGGGAACCTTTTATATATGAGGCTCTGCCTCTTATTCAACAAGGCGAAAAAGGCATTCATCAGTTGTTCATTTCAGATTTGACTTTTTCAGACATACCGGTATATACTCCTGCCGAGTTTATGGAAAATCCTTTATTTACCGAATAGATTCCGAACAAATTTAAAACGCTTCCGAACCCGTTTCCTTTTCCCTTTCATCCGGTTTACTTTTGCATTACCAATCAACGGTAATGCGGTCTATGACATTTTGTAACACCGGTCCGAAAGCATCAAATAGTAATGTCATCTAAGGGAGTAGCGCGAAGGATTTCGTGTACATTAGCTTATAATTTCAAAGAAACTTGATTGGTAAATTGTTTTGTTGAGCCTTGGTGAAGGCTTTTTATTAATGAAATAAAATCAGGATGTCGTCTCTGAAAGAAAAGACCGTAAAGGGGGTGATGTGGAGCAGCATTGACCGTTTCTCCACGCAGGGAATACAGTTCGTGTTCAGCATTCTGATAGCTCGTTTGCTCCTTCCTTCCGATTATGGAGCGGTGGCGATGTTGAACATCTTCTTGGCTATTTCGCAGACATTCATTGACAGTGGATTCAGTACGGCTCTTATTCGTAAATTAGACAGGACGGAAACGGATTTTTGTACAGTCTTTTATTTCAATATTGTTGTAGGGCTTTTTTTCTATATAGTCCTTTGGCTTGCGTCTCCTTATATAGCCGCCTTTTACGAGATACCTTTATTGGAAGACATTACTAAGGTAGTTGCTTTGACTTTTGTGTTCTCTTCCTTTTCAGGGATTCAGAATGCCAAGCTTTCCATTGCTATTGACTTTCAGACCAGAGCGAAAATATCGGTGACTGTAACCTTGTTTACAGGTGTTGTAGGATTATGGATGGCTTATAGTGGTTATGGTGTATGGGCATTGGTCGTACAATCGGTTTTCTCATCCTTGTTGCGTACCGTATTGTTATGGGTATTTGTCAGGTGGGTTCCACGACTGGTGTTTTCATGGAGGTCCTTTAAGGAAATGTTCTCGTTCGGTTCCAAACTGCTTGCCTCAGGCTTGCTTGATACCGTTTATGGAAATGTATATACTCTGGTGATAGGAAAATTCTTTTCGTCCGCTACGTTGGGATTTTATGGACGTGCCGGAAGTTTTGTGCAGTTTCCTTCCTCTAACCTGACAGGAGTGCTCCAAGGGGTTACTTTTCCTGTGTTGTGTTCTATCCAGAACGAAACAGAACGGCTGGCAAGTGTCTATAAGCGGTTTTTGCGTATGTCGGCTTTCATCATCTTTCCTTTGATGGTAGGTCTGGCTGCGGTGGCTGATCCGTTGGTGCGGATTCTGCTGACGGACAAGTGGGAGGGTACCATTTATTTGTTGCAGATTTTATGTTTTTCCTCAATGTGGTATCCTATCCATGCCATTAACTTGAGTTTGTTGCAGGTGAAGGGCCGTTCGGATTTCTTCCTGAAACTGGAGATTATAAAGAAAGTTCAAGGTGTGATCGTATTGTGCGTTACGCTTCCTATGGGAATCGTGGCAATGTGTTACGGTGGCATAGTCTCTTCTTTGTTGTGTCTGGTCTATAATACATATTACACCCGGAAACTGATAGGTTACGGCTATGCGGCCCAGATGAAGGATTTGCTGCATATCCTTGTTCATTCTCTTGTGATGGGTGCCGGAGTATGGTGCATTGTGCAGGTGTTCGATTCATTGTGGCTGCAACTGGTGGTCGGTATCCTGTCGGGAGCGGTCTATTATATTGCCGGAGCGCATTTCCTTCGTTTCGAGGAGTTGGATGAGGTGATTTCTTTGGTGCAGAAAAAAGGTAAGAATTAAGATATATGGAAGAGAAACTGATTACGGTGACATCTCCGCTGATGCCATCCTTAGATGAACTGAATGTCTATCTGCAGGACATTTGGAAACGGAAGTGGATAACCAATAACGGGCATTATCATCAGGAACTGGAAAAAGCCTTGTGCGAATACTTGGGTGTTCCTTTTATCAGTCTTTTTACAAACGGTACGCTTCCGTTGATTACGGCGTTGCAGGCCATGCGCATTACGGGAGAAGTGATTACTACGCCTTTCAGTTTTGTGGCCACCACCCATTCCTTGTGGTGGAACGGAATAAAGCCGGTATTTGTGGATATTGATCCGGTGACATGTAATCTTGACCCTGACAAGGTAGAAGCGGCCATCACTCCGCGTACCACGGCTATCATGCCGGTACATGTGTATGGTTATCCATGTGATACCAAGCGTATACAGGAAATAGCAGACAAATACGGATTGAAGGTCATCTATGACGCTGCCCATGCCTTTGGTGTGAAAGTGAACGGAGAAAGTATCCTGAATGCGGGTGACATGTCTACGCTGAGTTTTCATGCTACAAAGGTTTATAACACTGTTGAAGGCGGTGCGTTGGTGATGCATGATGAGCAGACCAAGAAGCGTATTGATTACCTGAAGAACTTCGGTTTTGCCGGAGAGACGACAGTAGTGGCACCCGGCATCAATAGCAAGATGGACGAGGTGCGTGCAGCATACGGCCTGATTAACTTGAAGCAAGTGGACAAGGCAATTGCAGCCCGTCATCATGTGGCAGACGCATACCGCAAGGCATTGAAGGATGTTTCAGGCATCCGGTTCTTGGAAGATGTGCCAGGGGTGCGGCATAATTATGCCTATTTCCCGATATTCGTGGATGCGGAGCAGTATGGAATGACACGCGATGAGCTGTATTTCAAGATGAAAGAGCACCGCATATTAGGCAGACGCTACTTCTATCCGCTGATTAGCACCTTCTCTACTTATCGTGGACTGGAATCGGCTACACCGGATAATTTGCCTGTAGCAACAAAGGTAGCGGAACAGGTGATTTGTTTGCCGATGTATTATGGGTTGACGGATGCAGATGTTGAACGGATTATAAAATTAATTGTAAAATGAAGAATTTGTTAATAATCGGTGCTCGTGGTTTTGGTAGGGAAATTTATAATTTAGCAAAAGAGTGTGAGGGGTATAATACTGAATTTGTAATAAAAGGTTTTTTAGATGACAATGTAAAAGCTTTGGATGGATATTTGAATTATCCTCCTATTATTAGTTCAGTAGAAGATTATAAACCTGAAAGAGAAGATGTTTTTATTTGTGCATTAGGTGATGTGTATTATAAAAAGAAATATGTAGATATAATATTGTCAAAAGGAGGAAATTTTATTAATTTGATACATCCCACTGCATATATATCGTCTAATGTAGAAATAGGAATAGGATGTATTATAGGTAGGAATGTACAAATTTCATGTGACGTAAAGATAGGAAATTATGTGACTTTACAAGTTTTTGTGGATATAGGTCATGATTGTATTATTGGTGATTTTTGTCATTTGAATTCTTATACTTTTATGGGGGGATATGTAGAGTTGGAAGATATGGTTACTTTACATACAGCTTCAATTATTCATCCTCATAAAAAAGTGGAATATGGCGGTGTAGTAGGAGCGGGTGCGTTTGTCATTCGCAATGTGAAGAATAATACATCAGTTTATGGTAATCCGGCAATTTTATTAAAATAGAAATAAAGAATATGGAACTAAAAGATTTTATTGAAAATTTTGCAGCACAATTTGATGAAACTGATGCTGCTGAAATCCAACCTGATACTAATTTTAAACAATTAAGTGAATGGTCATCATTGATAGCTTTATCTATTATTGCTATGGTTGATGAGGAATACGATGTGCGTGTCAAAGGTGATGATATTCGTTCAGCAGAAACGATAAAAGATTTGTATGATATTGTAAGAAATAGAATGTAATGGCTTTCTTAGAATTAAAAAATGTCACGGTAAAAGGTATTGCAGCTTGTGTACCAAAAAATCTGGAGTTGAATGAAGATATTTATTCTCGATGGGGGAATTATGAAGAATTCTTTCGTACGACAGGAATAGAAAAACGTCATAAAGCACCTGTAGATATATGTACTTCTGATTTATGTATAGCTGCTGCCGAGAATTTGATAAAAGAACTTCATTGGGATAAATCAGAGATAGATACAGTTGTATTTGTAAGTCAAACCCCTGATTATATTTTGCCTGCTACATCTTGTATTATTCAAAATCGGTTGGGACTAAGTGAAAGATGTTACACTTTGGATATATCTTTGGGATGTTCCGGATGGGTTTACGCATTAAGTGTGATTTCTGCTTTAATGCAAAATGGTAATTTAAAAAAAGGATTACTGTTAGCTGGAGATACTGCTCTGAAATATTGTTCTCCCGAAGACAAAAGTACTTATCCTCTTTTTGGAGATGCCGGTTCTGCCACAGCTTTGGAATATGACAATGAAACTTCTCCTATGTATTATAATATGAATACAGATGGTTCAGGTTTTGAAGCTATTATTATTCGGGATGGAGGGAGTCGCAATGGTATAACAAAAGACTCTTTGATAAACCAATCTTACGGTGAAGGAGTAATTCGTAGCAGATTGGATACAGAATTGGATGGTATGAGCGTTTTTTCCTTTGGTATATCAAAAGCCCCTCAAGTTGTGAATGATTTATTGGCTCATTTTGAACTAAACAAAGAGGCAGTAGATTGTTTTACCTTTCATCAAGCCAACTTATTTATGAATGAAAAGATTCGTAAAAAATTGAAGTTACCTGTAGAAAAAGTGCCTTATAGCTTAAAGGACTTTGGTAATACAAGTTCTGCTTCCATTCCGTTGACATTGCTTACACAACTTTCCAATCGCCTGAAATCAGAGAAGTTAAAGCATATAGCTTGTGGTTTTGGTGTTGGGCTGTCTTGGGGGGCTGTATCTTTTGAAACAAACCGAATTGTATGTCCTAATTTAATATTGTTGTAATTATGTATAATCCATTTTCTTTGTTAGGAAAACGTATATTGGTGACAGGCGCATCCTCAGGAATTGGACGTGCTATTGCAATAGAATGTTCTAGAATGGGGGCTAATGTAATTTTAACAGCACGGAATGAAGAACGTTTGAATGAGACATTACAACAAATGGACAATATTCAGTTACATCAGATTATTGTAGCTGATCTTTCTAATATGGATGATATAAAGACTCTTGTAGATTCTATGGGAAATCCTTTGGATGGGATTGTACAATGTGCAGGGTTTACAGTTCCAAAGCCTTTTCAATTTGTTAATCAAAAGGATATAGATTCTATTATGGCGGTGAATTTTATGGCACCTGCCATATTATCCCAAATGCTGTTAAAGAAAAAAATGCTTAATAAAGGAGCATCTATTGTTTTTATATCTTCTATATCGGGGGTATGGGTCTCTTATGTTGGAAGTAGCCTTTATTCTGCGTCAAAAGGGGCAGTTAATGGTTTAGTAAAAGGAATGGCTATTGAATTAGCTGCTAAATCAATTCGGGTTAATTGTGTCAATCCAGGAATGGTAGAGACAAATATTTTGGAGAAAGGAATTATATCAGATGAACAACTGCATAATGATATGCAGCTTTATCCTCTAAAGCGCCATGGCAAACCCGAAGAAATAGCTTATGCCGTCATTTATTTGTTGAGCGATGCTTCCGCTTGGGTTACGGGTACAAATTTGCTGATAGATGGCGGTTATACTTTGTTGTAGTGATGGAAAAAGTTTACATTAAAGCCATATCATATTATTTGCCGGAAAAGATTGTAACGAACGAAGATATAGTTCGAGATTTTCCGGAATGGAGTATAGAAAAGATAGCTTCTAAGGTAGGTATAGGCAAGAGACATATTGCCAAACCAGACGAAACAGCCATGGATATGGCAGTAAAAGCAGCCGAATGTCTGTTTGCAGAACATTCTGTAAATAGAGAGGAGGTCGATTATCTTCTTTTCTGTACTCAAAGTCCTGATTTCAAACTTCCTACCTCAGCTTGCATCCTACAAAGTCAACTTGGTTTAAGAACTCAAATCGGTGCTTTGGATTTCAATTTGGGTTGTTCCGGGTACGTGTATGGCCTTTCTTTGGCCAAGGGGTTAGTATGTGCCGGTGTGGCGAAAAATGTTCTTTTATTGACGGGAGAAACATACAGCAAATTTCTTCATCCGAAAGATAAGGGGAATCGTACCATTTTTGGAGATGCTGCATCCGCTACATTGGTTGGTACGTCTGGTATGGCAGAAATCGGTAACTTTTGCTTGGGAACAGATGGCTCTGGGGCTAAGAATCTGATTGTGAAATCAGGCGGAGCTCGTATTCCTGACAGACAAAATGACTTGGTATTGGATTCTAATGGAAATCCGATGTCTTCTGATTGGCTTTATATGGATGGAAGTGAGATCTTTTCATTTACTTTGGATTATGTACCGCCATTGGTGTCAAATACATTGATTCGTAATCAACTTTCAAGAGAGGAGATAGACTTATATATATTGCATCAGGCAAATAAGTATATGTTGGACTTTTTAAGAAAGAAAATGAAGATTGTGCCAGAGCGGTTTTATTATGCGTTGTCGGAATATGGGAATACGGTTTCCAATACAATTCCCATCGCATTGCATGATGCTATGGCTGATAGAAGCATTTCAAGCGAGAAGAATGTTTTGATAGCAGGATTTGGAGTGGGTTATTCTTGGGGAGGTACTGTATTGCGATTTTAAAATTGAATAGACATGTCAAATCCTTTGGTTAGTATTAATTGCATGACATATAATCATAAAGCATTCATTCGTCAATGTCTGGATGGCTTTATGATGCAGAAGTGCTCTTTTGATTTTGAGGTACTGATTCATGATGACGCTTCTACGGATGGGACACAAGATATTATTCGGGAATATGAGGTCAAGTATCCTGATATAATCAAACCTATTTATCAAAAGGAGAATCAGTATTCAAAAGGTATAGATCCCAGTTTGAAATACAATGCCCCTCGTATAAAAGGTAAATACATTGCTCTTTGTGAGGGCGATGATTATTGGACAGACCCGTATAAGCTCCAGAAGCAAGTAGATTTCTTGGAAAGTCATCCTGATTATGTGATGTGTTCGCATCGTTTTAACCAATATATACAGGACAAGAATTTGTTAGAAGAGGAAAAGAACTTGACATTTCAAGGAGCTGATTATGATTTAAAAAATCTGATAGGCGGAAAATGGCTTACTCAGACATTGACGGTAATGTATAGACGCAGTGCTCTGGATTTGAAAGAATACGAATCGTATGGAATGTCGATGGATATCATTTTATTTTATGCGCTTTTGAAGAATGGAAAAGGATATTGTTTTCCAGATATAATGGCTACGTATCGTCTGCATGGAGGTGGTGTCTGGTCGGAAGTTTCCTTGAATCAACGCCGTTTAATTGAATTTAGAGCGAGATTGGCAATTTATAGTGTTGAGCGTTCGGATAGTGCTGCTATGTTTCTTTTGTATCAATTCGCTAAAGCGATGAGTCGTGTTTGGATATTGAAGCAATGGCGTATGATTATAAAAGTTTTCCAAATATTGAAGAAACATTATGGAGGGGGTTTTGTTACCCAAATGATGTTTGATAAATTTGTATTGAATAGAAATGTAGAATGGAATACAATTCCTGATATTAAGATGATTTCACAGAAATGATAGTTATGAGTGACCTAAAGAAAAAAATTAAAAGAGTAGTTGTGAAATCTCGAATCCTGTCTCCTTTATATAATGTTTATCTTAAATATGTTTTGTGGAAAAGATGTACTATTACAATTAAAAATTACGGACAGAACAATATTACAGATATCCCTATAATTTATAGCAATAATTTTATTGTTACATTCCGAGGTGATAACAATTTTGTAAAAATAGGGAAAGGCTGTAATTTTAAAAATACAAATAGTATTTATGTTCAAGGAGATGACAATGTAGTTGTAATAGGGGATAATGTCACTTTTGATTCAAACGTGTTAATTGTAGTAGGAGAAGGGACAAAGGTAAATATTGGTTCGGATTGTATTTTTGCAGATCGGGTCCATATTCGAACAACAGACCAGCATACTATATACGATGAAAACAGGAAAAGAATCAATCCTGCAAAAGATGTTTATATAGGCAATCGTGTTTGGCTGGGGAAAGACGCAATAATTATGAAAGGCGTTAAAGTCGGGGACGGAGCCATAATCGGAATGGATTCTATGGTAACGAAAAATGTACCTGAAAGATGTATTGCTGCAGGAAAACCGGCCAAAGTCATAAGAACTAATATATATTGGAATGAATAATATTCACGGGAAAATAGAATATTCTGAATTGAAGGATGGTTTGTCGGGTCTTATACGGACACGAAATGAAGCTCCGCTTCTTGGTCCGTGCATTGACTCTTGCATAAACGCATTAGATGAACTGTTGGTTGTTTGTTTTGATTGTACAGACAATACATTAGAAATTCTTGAAGAGAAAAAGCGTCAATATCCCGATAAATTGAGAGTCTTTGAATACAATCATGAGGTTCTGGCATTTGATTTGACGCAAGAGGAGTTTGAATTTGCCAAGACATTGCCTGATGATTCTCCGCGTCTTTATGGTAATTTATGCAATTGGGGAATGTCAAAAGCTAGATATAAATACCTCACCAAGATTGATTCAGACCAGTTGTATTTTGCTGATGAATTAAAAAAATGGAGAGATGTTTGCAGCCGGGATATTCAGATGAAATGGCATATCAGTTTTGTTTTTGGATGGCTGTTTATGATGTATTTTTCATTATACCGTAGGATGTCTCTTCAAGTTGGGAAACCATGTTTGTGGATGATTCCGGATTGGTTTGTGAAGCTTCTTTTTAAACCTTATTCGGATTATTCAAAATGGATGTTGCAACGTGGAAAGGTTCTTATTGCTTTATCAGGTGTAAATGTATTTAAGGATAATCGATGGTATGTGACATTTGATGGGGTAAATATACATCCTCCATACAATGGAGAAGGAGATACCGTGATATTTAAAATCTCTAATCAAGCATATTGGAGCAAGTATTATAGAAACAGGATACCTTATTCGGTGACAGAAGTTTTTATAAATACTTCTTGTCGAAAGCTAATGTTCACTTATCCCATGTGGTTTCATCTTCATGCCAATCGGAAATATTGTTGTAACAAAGTGAAAAAAATGAAAGATGAGCACCCTGAATGTTTTGTGCCGATTGAGGATTTTCCGTCTATGACTTATCGTGAAGTACTTAATAAAATGGATAAAAAAGCGCACACATTATATCAAATGACGCTGTTTGCCTTAATACATAAAATAGGTGTGAGCAGAATAAAAAAACATTTGGATTTATTATCTTAGGTTGGGGGTATTGGTCAAATCTTATTCGATTTTTGGATTTTAAACGAAGAAAAAAACAACAATGAGTGTTCCTTATATTTCGGTGATTGTTCCAGTTTATAATGTGAAATCACTATTGCCTCGTTGTATCGATAGCTTGTTGAATCAGCAATTTACGGATTATGAGTTATTGCTTATTGACGATGGCAGTACAGACGGCAGTGGAGATATTTGTGATAAATACGGGAAGAAGGATTCTCGGATAAAAGTAATACACAAATCGAATGAAGGGGTATCAAGAACCAGAAACAGAGGAATCGATGAAGCAAAAGGTGAATGGCTTACATTTGTAGACTCAGATGATTATGTAACTCCCGATTATCTTTCAAGTCTGTATGCCTGTATTGGTTCGGAAATAGATTTGGTGGTTCAGTATTCAAAGCATATAAGAGAAAACGGTGAGCCTCTTTATGATGAATATAATTTGCCAGAATGTAAAATAGTATATGAAAGGTGTGATTTTGGTAAAATGGTTAAGGAACAATTCATTGCGCAACGAGGACAAATACATAGTAAATTGTTTAAGACAGAATTATTGAATAATAGGGCAATTAGGTTTAATTCAGAAATTAATTTTTGTGAGGATTGGATTTTCTTGTTCAATTATTTAAATGTGATAAACCAAAAGATTTGTTGTTCACCTATATCTAACTATTTTTACATTGATAGAGAAGGTTCGTTATCACACGCCGAGAATGATTTTTCCTCTGAATATGCTACGTTCTGTATTATCAAAGATATTGCGTTGGAATTTTGTTCAAAATACAATGCTAATGTCATAGATTTGGGTCCTACTTATATGATGCATAAAGCAATTACACTTGTTACTTCAAGGGCGCAACTTCGTAGTATTAAGGATACGGATTGGGATTTTTTCAGACGTTATTTCAAAGTTACATCTATGAAAACAGCTGTGGATAAATGGATGATTGATCATTTTTATTCATATCCGTCTGTCTTGTTTTTGTATTTGCGTACTGTCCGGAAATTTAGAAAAGCATTGGAAAGACATAATTTATGGACGATCGTGGATTTGCTACGAAAATAAAATGAACGTATGTATAAGAATTATCAGATAGTAGTCAATACAGCTGCCGGGCGCCGCCGTTATATGCAGTACCTGATTCCATACATTGTATCGAGTGAAATCGTTGACCGGTATGATATTTGGGTAAATACCCATAATGGGGCAGATATAGAGTTTTTTAAGCGGATTGCAGAGAAGTTTCCGAAGGTTAATCTGGTGTGGCAACCCGATGGAGTGGTGAACGGTAACAAGAGCATCAATGCTTTTTATAAAGCATGTATAGAGCCGAATACCATTTATTTCAAATTAGATGATGATATCGTCTGGATGGAACCGGAACTGATAGAAGAAATGGTGAAATTTCGGGTGGATAATCCCCGATACTTTGTGGTTTCTCCGTTGGTTATCAATAATTCTTTGTCTACTTATCTGTTGCAGTTGGAAAATAAGTTGAAACTGGACGCATATTATCAGGCGTATGCTTCAGATTCTGTGTTATGGAAAAGCGGAAATTTTGCACAAGAATTGCATACATGGTTTATTAAGAATTACCTGAAGGACCGGCAATGGGAAAAGTTATATGTAGGAAAGAAAGAAATGGGAATGACCCGCTTTTCCATTAATGCCATACTTTGGTTTGGTGATGAAATGAAAAAGTTTGCCGGTATTGTTCCGGGGGATGATGAAGAATTTATATCCTGTATCTATCCTACACAACAAGGAATGTCGAATGCCTGGAACGGGGATGCAATCGTAGCGCACTTTGCTTTTTATACGCAAAGAGAAGCATTGGATAAGAACGGTATCTTGGAACGGTATGGAGAAATCAACAACCGGCAATGGCATACGGATAAGCAACGGGCAAAAATTTATGATGCGGTTCAGCTGGTCATGAATGAAATACAGGCAGAAGAACAAGAGTTGTTGGGTAAAGCATCTCCTTACAAACGCATTGTGCCGAAAGTAACATGGCGTCAGCGGATAAAGAAATTGGTACCTCAGGTTCTGTTGGATGTGAAGGGATTTCTTGCTGACAGGAAAGACCGTTCCGGATATATACTAAATTAAGGGAATGCCATGGATAAAATTCTGACAATCATTATTCCTACTTACAATATGGAAAATTATCTTTCCTATTGTTTGGATTCTCTTTTGATTAAAGAGAATTTGGAAGGGGTGGAGGTATTGGTTATTAATGACGGGAGTAAAGATGCTTCATCAAGGATAGCCCATACGTATGCAGACCAATATCCGCAAACTTTTCAAGTGATAGATAAGGAAAACGGCAATTATGGTTCGTGTGTAAACAGAGGGTTGGCAGAAGCCAGTGGGAAATATGTGAAGATATTGGATGCTGACGATAGTTTCGATAAGGATAACTTTGAGGCTTTTATTGCCTTTCTGAAAGAAACCGATGCAGATTTGGTGGTATCTGATTTCGCTATCGTGGATGAGAACAGAAATATAAAGAAAATGGTCTGTCACGAATTTCCTTCAGGCTGTATTCCTTTAGATAAAATATGTACCACAGGAAATTTCAGCCACATACAAATGCATGCCCTGACTTATCGGAGAGATGTTTTATCGGAACTTTCTTATAAGCAAACGGAAGGTATTTCCTATACCGATCAAGAATGGGTCTTTACACCTATGGCTGGAGTGAAGTCGGTTGGTTATTTTGATAAATGTGTATATAAGTATCTGGTGGGAAGAGAAGGGCAGACTGTCAATCCTGCTGTAAAAGCCAAGCGTATGCCGGATGTTTGCCAATGTGTTTATGCAATGAGCAAGGCGTATGAACAATACCGAAACAACATATCGGAGCAGTTGCGGATGTACTTTTATGGACGGTTGGATTATATGATAAGGGAAGTTTATGTTTTTGGCTTCTTGCATTATTCTGTTCAGAACAGGAATTTGTTGGTTCAATTTGATACGACTTTAAAAAGCATTTGTCCGGAAATTTATGATTGGGTAGCTAAAGGAAATTCTAAATTCAATTATATCCGGTTTTGGCGGAATCATTCTCATTTGACTCCTGTATTAGTCAGAGGGGGAAGTTGGTGTTATTGTCGGATATTGCTTCCTTTTAAGAGGGTTTTATTTGCATGTCGTAATTATAATCAAACTTCGATGTTGAAAAAAATTGCAAAACTGTTTATTCCTTCCGGTTTACATTCTTTTATCCGAAAGAGATTGATTATGATGAAACATCGTAAGGTAGCGTCTATGCTAAGTGGAATAGTGGAAGATTGTAATGCCGGCAGATTGGAAAAGCCAGTTATCAAAACATTGGTAGAATTACCAAAGGATAAAAAAGTTATTTGGCAATATTGGGCACAAGGAACGGAAAATGTACCTCCTTTGGTACGTATTTGTTTAGATTCTGTAGACAAATATGCTGCCGACTATCATATTATTCGTTTGTCTGACAGTAATCTGGCAAACTATATTGAAATCCCTGATTGGTTAAGAGAGCGTAAACAGCAAATGTCTGTGGCTCATTTTTCCGATCTTCTGAGATGTATGTTGTTGTCTGTTTATGGTGGATTATGGTTGGATGCTGCTACATTATTGACAGGGCGTTTGCCGGATATGTTGTTCCGCTATGATTTTTTTGCATATCAACGTGATTTTGCTGAACCTCATAAAAAATATTGGGAAAATTCGTTTGCCTATTATTGGGGTTGGGATAAAAACTTTCGGGTAAATATATTGATTGGCATTATGTATGCAAAAGCAGGAAGCCAAGTAATTTCAGACATGGTAACTATGTTGTGTGCTTTTTGGAAGTATCATGATAGGGTACCTGATTATTTCTTTTTCCAAATATTGTTTGATATTTATATAAAGGAAAACCAAGAAAAGAATTGCCCGATTTTCAATGATTGTGTACCGCACATGTTGCGTCAAGTCATTAATGCGGAATATCCTTATTTGAGTGTGCATGAAATTTTGGAGAAAACGTCTATTCATTCATTGAATTACAAGAATCCCAAAGCAGCGGATAATTTACGGATTTTGCTTGCGGACATACGTTGATAAAGATGAAACACGCTTATTTGATTATAGCCCATAACGAACCTGAAATTTTGCAGCTTCTTCTTTCATCATTGGATGATGTTCGTAATGATATCTATGTACATATAGATAAAAAGGCTTCGTTTGATGGAACGATGTTGCAGACCGTAAAGAGTGGTTTGCATGTGTTGCCTGTTCGCATGGATGCGCGTTGGGGAGACTTTAGTTTGGTAGAGATTGAATTGTTACTTTTTCATGAGGCATATTCTCGTGGTCCATACGCTTATTATCATTTGTTGTCAGGAGTAGACTTGCCCGTCAAGTCGCAAGACTATATTCATCAGTATTGTGATGAACATCAGGGAAAGGAATTTATAGGGATAGCGCAGCATGTATCTCAACGGGAATTGGATTGGAGGTCGCAACATTGGTTTGTGTATGCCCGTGATTTTCAATCCGGAAATTTATTTAAAAAGGTTGTAAGAGCTGTTTTTGCAAGAATGCAGAGTCTGATTGGATACAGAAGAACATCATTGCAAGTTAAAAAGGGAGCACAATGGTGTAGCATTACACATGATTTCGTTCAGTATCTGCTGCAAAATGAACTGCTGATTCGTAAAATATTCAATCATACCTATTGTCCGGATGAATTGTTTATACAGACCTTGTGTTGGAATTCGGAATTTAAAAGCCGTATTTATAATCCAAATGATGAATTTGAAGGTTGCAAGCGGTATATCAAGTGGGAGAATGGTGTTTTGCAGCCTTTGACATTGCAAGAGGTGGATGCTATGCTTCTGTCTTCACGTTGGTTTGCACGTAAGTTCACTTCGGCTAATAAGCACGTAGTAATGGACGTTTTGAAACGTATCAAATGATGAAAGTTTCTGTTATTATTCCGGTGTATGGTGTAGAGCTTTTTGTGGAACGTTGTGTACGTTCGTTGTTGGAACAAACATTGCAAGAGATAGAATTAATCGTAGTGGATGATTGTTCACCAGACAACAGCATTGCAATTATTCAGAGAGTCGTAGGGGAGTATCCACATAGGTTGGTTAAATTTATAACACATGAAACCAATAAAGGCTTGCCGGCTGCCCGGAATACAGGACTTGCAATAGCAAAAGGAGAATATATTTTCCATTGCGACAGCGATGACTTTGTAGAACCGGATATGTTGGAAACGCTTTATGATGTAGCAAAAGAAAAAGATGCGGATATCGTATGGTGTGACTGGTTTCTTTCATTCGAAAAGAACGAACGTTATATGAAGCAGCCTCAATATGCTTCTTCAATGGAAGCATTGAAAGGTATGTTAAGTGGGGTGATGAAGTACAATGTATGGAACAAACTGATACGTCGCAGACTTTATACGGATTATGCCATTTCTTTTCCTGCCGGATATGGTATGGGAGAAGACATGACTGTCATTAAGTTGTTTGCATACGCTCAAACTGTAGCGTATATACCCAAGGCTTTTTATCATTATGTAAAACTGAATACGACTGCTTTTTCCAATACTTATTCAGAAAGGCATTTGGTTGAATTAAAGCATAACGTACAAGACGTTCTGTGTTTTTTAACGGATAGATACGGTGAGGCGTTGAAGACTGAAATGGCGTTTTTTAAATTGGATGTGAAATTTCCTTTTTTGATAAGTGATGATAAGAAAAGATATAATCTATGGACTACATGGTATCCGGAAGCCAATTCATACATTATGCAGCATAAGAATGTGGGTGTGCGTAGGTGGCTTTTGCAGTTATTGGCAGCAAAAGGACAGTTCGGACTGATTCGTTTCTATTATAGGTTTGTGCATAAATTTGTATATGGAATAATATTTCGATAGTGATGAAATACATATTAATGGCTTTTACTCTGCTTGTAGTCAGCTTTTATTTTTTCCCTTTTCAGTTTCGCTTCCTTCCTGCTGTGAACACCAAAATGGCATTAGCCGCATTAGGTTTGGTTATTTTGGGAATACAACTGGCGAGAAATAGGAATGCATTAATAAATAAAGATTTTTTTATCTTGTCCATATTTGCTGCATTTGTATCGTTGGCAGGTTTGATTTCTGTTATTTATAATGAAACTCCGGATTATGCGTATGCTACCTATATAATATCTATGTGGGTTTGGATCAGTGCAGCTTATGTTGTTGTTTCTTTAATCAGATGGGTACATGGAACAGTTTCTGTGTATCTGCTATGCAATTATTTAATTGCACTGAGTGTTGCCCAATGTATTTTGGCATTGACAATGGATTTTAGTGCACCTGTAAAAGAGTTTATCTTTTCAATACAAGATGCAAGTGTCGGCGATTTTTTCACAAGAAAAGCAAGATTGTCCGGATTGGGAGCCGGACTGGATGTGGCTGGATCTCGTTTTTCAGCAGTTCTGATTATGATTTCAATACTGTGTGTTAATAATTATCAGAAGATTAAACCATATTTGCTATTGTACATTTTAGCCTTTGTCGTCATCGGTATAATTGGTAATATGATAGGGCGCACTACAACTGTAGGCATGATAATAGCTATAGCGTATCTTATCGTAGGGTCTGCTGTTTACATGTCTGGCAAAGACAGAAATCATATCTGGTTATGTATATCGAGTATGTTGATAATTGCCATACCTATATTAATATATGGATATTACAACATACCGGAATTATATGACAACCTGCGTTTTGGATTCGAAGGTTTTTTCAGTTTGGCGGAAGAGGGACGTTGGGAAGTGCATTCCAATGAAATGCTTAAACAAGGATATATCTTCCCGGACAATCTGAAGACTTGGCTAATTGGCGACGGATATTTTGGAACTACGAATATTGACCCTTATTATACGGGCGTGAACTGGGGAGGTTTTTACAAAGGTTCTGATGTGGGTTACTCGCGGTTTCTTTTTTATTTTGGATTAGCAGGTTTGACTGCTTTTTCTGTATTTATGATGAAAACTTGCCAAGTATGTATGAAACGGTTTGGGGATTACAAATTGATGTTTCTGATACTTCTTGCGGTTAATTTTATTGTCTGGTTGAAAGTCTCTACAGATATCTTTCTTGTTTTTGCTCCTTTCCTTTGCATCAGTCAGGAAGAAAATGATGCTTACATGGAGCGGATTGCTTTGCAAGAGAAATCAGAATAGCATAACGGATGGCGGAGAACTTGACGGAATAAAGTCTTGATTTGTTTTGCAGGGATAAAGGATTTCTTTATCTTTGCGATAGACAGCATAAGGAAAAGACCATGGATGCAACGCGTAAAAGATATCCTATAGGAATACAGACATTCTCTGAAATCAGGAAAGGAGATTATCTGTATGTTGACAAGACGGAATATGTGTATCGGATGACACATAGTGACGGGAAGTATATGTTTCTGAGCCGTCCGCGCCGGTTTGGCAAGTCTTTGTTGACAAGTACGCTTTCTGCCTATTTTGAAGGTAGACGGGAACTCTTTACCGGTCTTGCCATTGAACGTATGGAAAAAGAATGGATTTCTTATCCGGTGTTGCATTTTGACATGAGTTTGGGCAAGCACATGGATAAGGATGCATTGAACCGTTATTTGCATAATCTCTTGCGGAACAATGAACAACGGTTGGGGATAAGCACCAGCGAGGCAGAGGATGTGAACGTAAGGCTTGCCAATCTGATTATGGACACATGCAGGCAGACGGGAAAGCAAGTGGTCGTGTTGATTGACGAATATGACGCTCCGTTGCTGGATGTGGTGCACGAAGATAGGAATTTGCCGACACTCCGGAACGTAATGCGTAATTTTTACAGTCCTTTGAAAGCGTGTGACCCCTATCTACGCTATGTATTTCTGACAGGAATCACAAAATTTTCGCAGTTAAGCATCTTTAGTGAATTGAACAACATTCGGAATATCAGCATGGAGGAGGCTTATGCTGATATTTGCGGCATTACGGAGCAGGAAATAAAAGCGCAAATGGGTAACGAGCTGAATGAATTTGCCGAGAAGTTGCAGATGTGTACAGATGAGGCTCTTGAAACATTGAAAGCGCATTACGATGGTTATCATTTCACATTGCCTTCGCCGGATATTTACAATCCGTATAGTTTGCTGAATGCTTTCAGCAATGGGAAATTGAATTCGTATTGGTTTGGCAGCGGGACACCGGCTTATCTGGTAGAGATGTTGCGTATGTTTGACGTATTGCCTTCTGAAATAGGTCCTGTAGAGGCAATGGCTGCTGATTTTGATGCTCCTACGGAGTCTTTGGAGAGTGTTATTCCTTTGCTTTACCAAAGCGGATACATTACTATCAAAAACGGGAATCCGCAGACGGATTTGTATGTGCTGGATATTCCGAACAAGGAAGTGCGCATGGGACTGATGAGAAGTCTTTTGCCAAACTATGTGAGCAGGCAGGCAAGAAATTGTAATATTACTGTCGTAAAAATGTCGGTCGCTATCAGCGAAGGGCGGATGGATGATGCGTTGCGTCTGCTCCAGACTTTTTTGGGAACAGTTCCTTATTGTGACCATACGGATTACGAAGGTCATTATCAGCAAATGCTGTATATCATATTCAGTATGTTGAGCTATGAAGTGGATGTAGAGGTACGTACGCCTCATGGGCGTGTGGATGTGGTATTGAAAACACGGAATGCCTTGTATCTCATGGAACTGAAACTTGACAAGAGTGCCGATGAAGCCATGGAGCAAATCAATCTGAAGAATTATTCGGAACGGTTTGCTTTGTGTGGCTTGCCCATTGTGAAAGTGGGTATTAATTTTAATACTCGAAAAGGAACGATTGAAGATTGGATGATAGCCTCTGCCTGATAAAGTAAGAGGACATAATCTGCTACCGGCAGAGAAACAATTGACATGCTTGGCGAAGCATACTCATTGAATAAAATCTGAAATGAAAATCATTTACTGTACACATTCTCTCTGTAATCCTGGAGGGATGGAGCGGGTATTGGTCAATAAGGTGACTTATCTGGTGGAGAAACTGCACTGGGATGTCTCTATTGTGACAACTGACCAAAAGGGACGACCTGTTTTTTATCCGCTTCCTAAAGGGGTGAGGATGACAGACTTAGGTATTAACTATTCAGACGATAACGCCAAGCATCCTATAGGCAAAATTTTCGGATATTTATTAAAAAGACGTACGCATAGAAAACGGCTTACGGAGTTATTGATGAAGGAGAAAGCGGATATGGTGGTTTCGCTTTATCCTTCGGAGTCTTCGTTTATTCCAGAGATAAAGGACGGTAGTAAGAAGGTTCTGGAACTACATTATTGCAAATTCTTCCGGTTGCAATACGGACGTAGCAGTTTATTGGGATGGATAGACCGTTGGCGGACAAAGCAGGATGAGCGGATTGTAAGCCGATTTGATAAATTCATTGTATTGACTAAGGAAGATAAAGGTTACTGGGGGAATTTGCCGAATATTGAGGTGATACCGAACGCAGCTAAATTTATAGGCAATACTTATTCGGATGTATTGAGACACCGGGTGATAGCTGTAGGCAGAATGGATTATCAAAAAGGATTTGACCGCTTGATATGTGCATGGGAAGTTATTCAACAACATGAACAATTTAAAGATTGGCATCTCGACATCTTTGGGCAAGGAGAATGGCGGGATATGTTGCAACAAATGATTGAGTCACGTGGATTGCAACATTCGGTAAGATTGAATTCTCCGACAAAAGCGGTAGGAAAAGAGTATGCGGATAGTGCCATGTTAGTGATGAGTTCCAACTATGAAGGTTTTCCTATGGTGATGATTGAAGCAATGGCTTGTGGGCTTCCTGTGGTTTCTTTTGATTTTAAATGCGGTCCGAAAGACATTATAAATAACAATGTGAACGGTATTTTGGTTCATAATGGGGATATTCAAGGATTGGCGGATGCAATGATGAGGCTGATGGAGGATGAAAATCTTCGGAAGCGGATGTCGGAAGAGGCGAAGAAGGTGGTTGATACTTATTCGGAAGAAACGGTGATGAAACAGTGGACGAAACTGTTCGAATCTTTAATTAAGAAATGAAAAGGCTGTTGCAGATAAATCCGGTAGTCCGGGTTTCGACATCTACAGGACGCATCATGCAGGAAATCGGGGAATTGGCAATGCGGAACGGATGGGAAAGTTACGTGGCTTATAGTAAGGGGCGTGACGGAATCCGGACTTGTGCTTCGCATACGATTCCGGTTGGCAATAAATGGGATACGTGGATGCATGGATTGGAAACCCGATTGTTGGACCGTCATGGATTGGCATCGGTTTCAGTGACGTACGATTTCATCAAGCACCTGAAAGAGATTTCTCCGGATATTGTTCATATTCATAATATACATGGCTATTTTCTGAATTATCCGGTTTTATTTGAGTATTTGAGCAAGAGTGGCATTCCCGTGGTATGGACGGTGCACGACTGTTGGTTGTATACGGGGCATTGTTATTATTATTCGTATATACAATGTAATAAATGGGAAAGCGGATGCGGGGATTGTCCGCAGAAAAGAAAGTTTCCGGCAAGTTGGTGGCTGGACCGTTCCGCACGGAATTATCAGGACAAACAGGAGGCGTTTACATCCATGCCGTATGGTAAACTGACGATTGTGCCTGTATCTGATTGGATAAGAGGGGAGATGAGCCGTTCGTTTTTGAAGGATTATCCTTTTCGGGTAATTCATAATGGTATTGATACAGACGTGTTTAATGTGTATGACACAGATGAAGTGAAACAGAAATATGGCTGGCAAGGCAAGCATATTCTGTTAGGTGTGGCCAGCATTTGGAGTGAAGAAAAGGGATTGTCTGATTTTATCAAATTGGCTCAACGGTTACGGGAGGATGAAGTGATTGTTCTTGTAGGTGTAACGGAAGAGCAGAAAAAAATATTGCCGCACAATATGTATGGTATTCGGCGTACGGAAAATATTCAGGATTTAGCGAGATTATATAGTGCGGCGGATGTGTTTGTGAATCCTACTTGGCAAGACAATTATCCTACGGTCAATATGGAGGCAATCGCTTGTGGCACTTCGGTTGTAACGTATCGTACGGGAGGAAGTGTAGAGGCTGTAACAGAAGATACGGGTTTGATTGTGGAGCAAGGGGATATCAGGGGATTGTTGGATTCGGTACGGGTAATAGAACAATATGGAAAACATTATTATGCGGACCGTTGCCGAAAATATGCATTGGCGAATTTCCGTAAAGAAGACCGGTATGCCGATTATCTGAATTTATACGAAGAATTACGTAATGGCTGCCCGGCGGGGTATAGTCTGTAATAGCTTGAGCGGGAAAAAATATCTGATATGAAAATATTACAGTTAGGGAAATTTTATCCGATTAAAGGCGGTGTGGAAAAAGTCATGTATGACTTGATGACGGGTTTGTCTGAACAGGGGATAGATTGTGACATGATGTGTACGTTTGCAGGAAATGGCAAACAGACGTTTCCGGTCAATTCACATGCCTGGTTGTTGGGATGCAAGAAGTGGATGCAATGCGCTTCTACCATGATTTCTCCGGAAATGGTTTTCCGTTTGCATCGGATTTGCAAAGAGTATGATGTGATTCATATTCATCATCCAGACCCAATGGCTTGTTTGGCATTGTTTTTTTCCGGATATAAAGGAAGGGTTATTTTGCATTGGCATAGTGACATTGTCAAACAGAAAAAGTTGCTGCATGTGTATATCCCTTTCCAGAAATGGCTTGTAAAACGTGCGGATGTGATTGTCGGTACTACTCCTGTTTATTTGAAAGCATCTCCGTTTATTGCCGGTATGCAGGATAAAACCTGTTGTCTGCCTATTGGGGTTCGTCCGTTGCCGGAAATGCCTGAGGAAGCGAAGAGCATCCGGGATCGGTATCCGGAGAAAAAGATTGTTTTTTCTTTGGGCAGGTTGATAGAGTATAAGGGGTATCGTTATTTGATAGAGGCTGCTAATTATTTGAATGATGATTATGTGATATTGATTGGCGGTACAGGGCCTTTGCAAGCCTCGTTGGAACAGCAGATTCAGCGTTCCGGATTAGAAAAGAAAGTGTATTTGCTAGGCTTTTTGCCTGATTCGTTATTGCCTGCCTATTATCAGGCTTGCGATATGTTTTGTTTAAGCAGCATCCAGAAATCGGAAGCGTTTGGCATTGTGCAGATAGAGGCAATGTCTTGCGGGAAGCCGGTAGTTGCGACAGATATTCCCGGTTCGGGAGTGCCTTGGGTGAATATGCATGGAGTTTCGGGGCTGAATGTACCCGTAGGGGATGCTCGTGCGTTGGCTGGGGCGATTACGGAAATCTTAGCTGATGAAGAGAAATATGCTGCTTTTGCCCAGCAGGCTTTGGAAAGATACCGCACTTGTTTTACATACGAGAAGATGATTAGTAATTGTTTGAAAATATATTCAATGAGATGAACTATGGAATCGAAGATTTATTCAGAAGAACAGCAAAGCTTGGATTATTCAGGCAGAATGTACTATCGTAATGTGGATAGAACGGTATCTCCATGGGCTTCTGCTCTTAAAAGGGGATTTGATATTGTGGCTTCTATTCTGGGATTTATTCTGGCTTCGCCTTTGTTTCTGGTTATTTACGTAGCAATTAAGCTTGAGGACGGAGGAAATGTGATTTTCAGGCAGGAACGTGTGGGGTATCATGGGAAGATTTTTACCTTGTATAAGTTCCGGTCCATGATTGTAGAGGCGGAACATGACGGCAAGCCGGAATTGTGCCGGAAAGATGATGACCGGCTGACAAAGGTCGGGCGTTTTTTGCGTGACCATCATGTGGATGAGTTGCCGCAGCTTTGGAATGTCTTGAAAGGGGATATGTCGTTTGTCGGACCGCGTCCGGAGCGTAAGTATTTTGTAGATAAGATTATCGCTGTCAATCCGGATTACCGTTTGCTTTATCAGTTGCGTCCGGGATTGTTTTCAGAAGCGACTTTATATAACGGATATACCGATACGATGGAAAAAATGCTGGAACGGTTACGGATGGATTTGAATTATCTGATGAACCGTACCTTTGCATTAGACATGAAAATCATTTGGCTGACCGTTATGTCGATTCTGACAGGGAAAAAGTTTTAATAGAATTAGAAAGGACAGAAAAAGAATGAAACTGAACAGAAAACTAGATTTAAGGAAAATCGGCAATAAGTATATGATAGTGAACGGTGATGCCGGAAATGTGGATATGGTTCGTGTCTTTAGCTTGAATGAGCCGGCTGCATGGTTGTGGCAACGCATCGGGGAAAACGATTTTACTATCGATTTGCTGGTTGATTGGCTTTGTGAAGAATATGATGTGGCTGCCGAAACAGCCCGGAAAGATGTCGTGGCATTAATCGATATTTGGACAAAGTGCGGATTGGTTGATGCATGAAAGATTTTGTGTTGGATGACGGGCAACGCGCTTTACTTGTCTTGCTGCGGGAAGGTTTATGGGAACGGGAAACCGACGGAAGGGATTTATTCCCATTGCCGGAAGAGCAATGGAACCGTGTGTTCCGTATGGCTTGCATGCAGACAGTGACAGGGATTGCTTATAACGGGTTATGCCGTTTGCCGGACGAATGGCTTCCTTCCCAATTATTGTTGATGAAGTGGGTGGCAGAAGCAGACCGGATTGAACGGGAAAACCGCCGGATGAATGATGTCCTAGCCGGCTTATGTGAGCTGTTTCGCAACGAAGGCATTCGTGTGGTTTTGCAAAAAGGACAAGGCGTTGCGCTTCTGTATGAGAAACCAGCTTTGCGCCAATGCGGAGACATTGATTTTTATTTTTTGTCCGAAACGGAAAGCCAGGCGGCTGCCAGATTGATGCAGCAGAAAGGATGCCGGTTGCATACGGCACCTGATGGAAGTGTTTGCTATCGGTGGCAGGGAATTGAGATTGAACATCATCCGGCATTGTTTGATTTGCAGAATCCTCATTTGAGAGGGTATTTGCAGGAACTGATTGCGGAGAAAGGGTTTGATAAGGGGTATGAAGATACGATTCTGTTTCCTTCGCCGTTTTTACATTTGATTTTATTGAATGTCCATATCTTGAAACATGCTTTTGGAGTAGGTATCGGATTGCGCCAGTTCTGCGATTTGGCACGTGCTTATTTTGTTTGGCAGAACCAAGTGGATGCAGATGAATTGCAGACGTTTTATAATCGGGCAGGACTGACGAACTGGAGTCGGTTGCTTCATGCGTTTTTAGTGCAACATTTAGGTTTGCCGGCTGGTTGTTTGCCGGTTTCTCTTAAACCGGTTACATCTTGTGATGCGCTGACGAGAATTGTGTTTCGTGGAGGTAATTTCGGACAATACCGGAAGGGCAGGCAATCGGTTTCCGAACGGGTTTGGCAACGGAAATGGCATACATTCAGTTCGTTTTTGACTAATTGGAATTTTGCGTGCAACTATGCGCCGAAAGAATATTTCTGGACAATAATGGGTTTATTGAAAGGGCAAAGCGTATGACGGTTGACTATTATTATAATGTGGGCGGTTTTATCTTCTCTGTAAGTTTGCCGCAAGGTGTGGATGCCGGTTCTTTATTGCCTTCGTTCAAGCCTTTCTGTTGTGAGGCTGTTCAGCCGGAACAATGTTTGTTCCGTATAACGGCGCAAGAGCACCCTCAAGTGCCTTCTGTGCTTGACGGGGATTTATTGGATGAAAGTGTCAATGATTTAGGATATACCAGCTTGTTTGCTGTATCGGATGGGTATCGGGTGGAAATCCGTCATACTTCTCGTGCGGCAATTCATCATTTGCAGGCTGATTCCCGTTTCACATCTGCCGTAGCTACGGTGTTTTGGGAGGATTGCCATGCAGGCAGTGTTTTGTGTTCGATGATTCGTATTGTTTATTCACAGGCGGTTTTGCTTCATGGAGCCATTTCCATTCATGCTTCGGTTGTCAGCCATTCTGGATATGCCTATCTTTTTATGGGCAAGAGCGGGACAGGGAAGAGCACTCATGCAGCCTTGTGGATGAAATATATACCGGATACGGAATTATTGAATGACGATAATCCGGTAGTGCGTATACAGGACGGCACAGCATGGGTGTATGGGACACCCTGGAGCGGGAAAACGCCTTGTTATAAGAACCAGGGCTTCCCGATAGGCGGAATGGTGCGCCTGAGGCAGGCGGCTGCAACGGCTTTTTTGCCTCGGCAGGATATAGAAGCGTTTGTTCTGTTATTGCCTGGTTGTTCGGCTATCCGACAAGATAAGATATTGTATGGGGCATTGTGTTCCACTTTGGTACAGCTTGCCGAAAAAGTGCCTGTTGCACTTCTTTATTGCCGTCCCGACCAAGAAGCGGCAACCTTATGCTTTACTATGTTAGCTAATAAAAAGATTGATGATTGATAAAAAATGAAAAGACAGACTTTGTTATTAAGTTTGCTGGCAGTATTGTTGCTGGCATCGTGTGCTTCACGTAAAAATTTTGTTTATCTGCAGGATATGCAAGTAGGAGAGGGCTATCCTTTCGATACCACGTATGAAGCTGTAGTTCATCGGGACGACCGGTTGAGCATTAATGTCACTTGCAAAAATCCCGAACTTGCCATTCCTTTCAATATGCAGGGAGGAGTGTTCCGGGTTGGGAACGACGGGGATATTGATGCTTCTGCCATTTCTTCTGGACCGCGGGAGAAAGGCTACCGGGTAGACGTAGACGGCAATATCGATTTTCCGATTTTGGGTAAATTGCATGTCGAAGGATTGAAAGTCAGTGAAGTTACCAATCTGATACGCGAGCGGATTATTGCGGGGAATTATATCAAAGACCCGATTGTTTCATTAGAATTCTTGAACTTTAAGTATACGGTGTTGGGTGCTGTGGCAAATAATGGGACATTTACCGTGGACGGCGACCGCATTACGCTGATTGATGCCATTGCCCGGGCTGGAGACCTGAATGCCAAGGCACGGATAGACCGTGTGGCTGTTATCCGTGAGATAGGCGGAGAGCGTAAAATGTTCATGCACGATTTGCGCAGTATGGATATATTTGATTCTCCTTGTTATTATTTACAGCAGAACGACATCGTGTATGTAGAGCCGAAATACCGGAAGAAGGACAACGAAGACCGTGGCTGGCAGATCGGAACGACTTTGCTTTCGGTCGTAACGGCTGTATGCTCGATTTTGTGGGCAATAAAATAAGAAAAGGAACACAAGTTAACTTAAACTTTAAAAATTCATAGTTGAATGCAGACTACTAATTCATCATCTGTAAAGAACAGCGAGCAGGGAATCAACGTCATTGATCTGCTGATGTATTTTGCTTTCCGGTGGAAATGGTTTCTCCTTTCTGTATTGATTTGTGGAGGAATCGCATGGCTTTTGTATGCCCGTGCCCCGTTGGTATATTTCCGGTCGGCAACTGTTATTATTAAAGACCCTTCCAATAAGACGTCTACGGCAGGATTGGACCGGTATGATAATTTTATCAATAAAGTGAATGTCGCGAACGAGATTCTTCAATTCCGTTCCAAGAAACTCATGCGTGAAGTGGTGCGGCGGGTACATGCCGATGTCAGTTACCAGGTAAAGGACGGATTGCGTTATAATGAATTGTATTCCCGTTCGCCGGTGGCTGTGGCATTTCCCGATGTCTTGCCTGGACGCAGTTTCGCTTTTACCGTTACGCCAAAAGACAGTACAACGGTTGCCATAACCGATTGGAAGGGCATTGACGAAGAACGTGCCTATACGGTCAAACTGAATGATACGCTTATGGTGGGAAATGAACGGATTGTGGTGACGGCGACCAATTATTATGGCGCTTCGTGGATGAATGTACCGGTCCGGGTAGAGAAAATGCCTTTAGATGCCATGGTAGGCTATTATTTAGGCAATATCGGTATCCGTCAGGAGGAGGATGAATCGTCTATTCTTACCTTGTCATTGAAAGATAGTTCGCCTGCCCGTGCCGAAGACATGCTGAACATGCTGATTGCGGTATACAACGAAGAGGCGGTTAACGACAAGAATCAGGTGGCTATCAATACAGCTGATTTCATTAACGAACGTTTGATTATCATCGAGAGCGAATTGGGAGGCGTAGAGTCAGACCTGGAGGCTTTCAAACGGGAAAATCAGATTGTGGATATTTCTTCCGAAGCGGGAATGTATATGAGTGAATCGCAGAAATACAGTTCCGATGCCATGGAACTGGAAACCCAGTTGCGGCTTGCCAATTACATTAAAGAGTATCTGACCGACCCGACGAAAGAAACCGGACTTATCCCTTCGAATACAGGTATCAGCGATATGAATATCGAAAGCCAGATTAATCTGTATAATACGGCAAAACTGAAACGCGACCGCCTGATAGACGACAGCAGCGACAGCAATCCGGTAGTGGAAGAACTGAATAATTCGCTACGTGCCATGAAGCAGAACATTATCCGTGCGGTGGATAATCTGATTGTCAGCCTGAACGTGAAACGTGACGATGCCGAGAGCAGGGAACGGCGGGCGCAGAGCCGTGTCGCTTCTATCCCTACAAAGGAACGGCAAATGCTTTCTATTGAGCGTCAGCAGAAAATCAAGGAATCACTTTATCTTTTCTTGTTAAACCGCCGGGAAGAGAATGCGCTTTCCCAGGCTATGGCAGACAATAATGCACGGGTCATCGACAGTGCCGAGGGAAGCAATGCACCTATTTCGCCGCGCCGGAACCGCATTCTTCTGTTGGGCGTGTTGATAGGCATAGCCCTGCCGGCTGTGGCTTGCCTGATGATTTTGTTCCTTGATACGCGGGTACGTGGCAGAAAAGAATTGGAAGATGCATTAAGCGTGCCGTTCTTGGGCGAGATTCCTTTAGACAAGGAGGTGCGGAAAGACGGAAAGCAAGGTTCGGATGAGGATGCCGACAAGGGAAACAGCATCGTGTCGGAAGCTTTTCGTATTTTGCGGACCAATATGTCGTTTATGGCGAAAAAAGACCAGCCGATGCAAGTCATTACCTTTACTTCTTTCAATGAAGGGGCAGGAAAGACTTTCATTTCGCGGAATCTTGCCATGAGTCTGGTGCGTGCCAAAAAGCGTGTGATTTTGGTCGACCTTGATATTCGTAAAGGTACGCTTAGCCGCCGTTTCGGTTCTCACCACAAGGGCGTGACCAATTACCTTGCCGATGCTTCCATTACTGTAGACGACATTATCCAGCATCACGAACATTTCGATGTGATACCGTCGGGAGCAGTGCCGCCCAATCCGGCAGAATTGTTAATGGACAGCCGTCTGGACGACTTGATTGCCGAATTGCGCAAACGGTATGACTATGTGATAGCCGACAGTGTGCCGGTCGGCATTATTGCCGATGCCGCTATTGCCAACCGCATTACAGACCTTACGGTATTTGTGGTCCGTGCCGGACGTCTCGACCGCCGTCAGTTGCCCGATATCGAGAAACTGTATGTAGAGCATAAATTGCGCAACATGGCTGTAGTGCTCAACGGAAGCGAACCCCACCGTCGCGGTTATGGCTACGGATACGGATACGGTTACGGATATGGCTACGGATACGGCCATTACGGTTATGGATATGTGAAAAAAGAGAAATAATGCTTCTAAATAATACCCCTATTCTTTGGGCAATTGCAATAAATTGTGTTTCTTTGTAAAAATAGAAATTCATTACAATGGATAAGAACTCATACATAAGGTTTGATTGGGCGATTAAGCGCTTGTTGCGGGATAAGGCGAACTTCAGTGTCTTAGAAGGATTGCTGACTGTGCTTTTCAATGACAAAACCAAGATTGTGGAGATTTTGGAAAGTGAAGGGAATCAGCAACGAATGGATGATAAATATAATCGCGTAGATATTAAGGCTAAAAACAGTAAAGGAGAAATTATTATTGTTGAAGTACAGAATACACGTGAATTATATTATTTGGAACGTATTTTATATGGAACAGCTAAAGCAATAACCGAACATATTTCACTTGGTGAGACTTATCAGCAAGTAAAGAAAGTTTATTCTATCAGTATCCTTTATTTCGATTTAGGAAAAGGCAATGATTATTTGTATCACGGGCAAAATCGTTTTGTAGGCGTGCATACAAAGGACGAATTGCTGATCAGTGCTAAAGAAGAAGATGCCATTGTACAGAAATTGCCGAGCGAAGTGTTTCCAGAATACTACTTGATTCGGGTAAACGAGTTTAATCAAGTGGCGAAAACTCCGTTGGAGGAATGGGTGAAATACTTGAAAACAGGTATTATTGACCCTGATACGACAGCACCCGGTTTACCCGAAGCACGTGAAAAACTTCGTTATTATGATATGTCTCCCGAAGAACAACATGCTTACGATGAGCATATTAACGCTATTATGATACAAAATGATGTATTGAATACAGCCAAATTGGAAGGTCATGCGGAAGGCCGTGCCGAAGGCCGTGCGGAAGGCCGTGCGGAAGGCCGTGCGGAAGGCCGTGCGGAAGGCCGTGCGGAAGGCCGTGCGGAAGGCCGTGCGGAAGGCCGTGCGGAAGGCCGTGCAGAAGGGCTTGTGGAAGGGCAAGCCAAAGGCCGTGCCGAGGGCGAACGGAACAAACAGATAGAGATTGCCCGCAAGATGAAACAGGCAGGTATGGATGCCGAAACCATAGCCCGGCTGACCGGACTTGCAACTGATGAAATAGATGCATTGTAACAGATTATTTCCACTTTCC
Organism: Bacteroides sp. An322; assembly: GCF_002161765.1. Classification (GTDB taxonomy): domain Bacteria; phylum Bacteroidota; class Bacteroidia; order Bacteroidales; family Bacteroidaceae; genus Phocaeicola; species Phocaeicola merdavium. Next base: position 31,845 of record NZ_NFIN01000009.1, read on the forward strand.
CGTAGGGGCGTATCGCATACGCCCTACATATCCACGATCGTATTTCATTCAATGAATATTTATTTTAAAACCTATATAGGAGGTTGTATCAAAATGAGAATTACCTATCAAAAAGTAATGTCATTCTGTTCCCTTAGATGACAAAATAAAAGCTGAATTTTTATTTTGATAAACCTTCTTAGGATTTTGCATGCTATGAGTAATCCGCCACGAAAGACACAGAAAAACAATTGTTTTAATCTGTGTAATCTGTGGTGAAAATACCAAGGGAATCAATTGATTTTTAAACTATAAATTCAAATTTGCCAATGAAACAAAATGAAGAAATCTTTCGGGAACGTCTCAGGCAGAGCCGGGGATGCCCCAATCGCGTATGTGAAACGAATAATGTATTAACTTTAAAAACGAGAGAAAAACAATGAAGAAAAAAACGTATGTAGCTCCGGAAACGGAAATGAAAACCGTGGAACTGGAACAAGGGTTTATGACTGCTTCGGTATTCGACCCAGAAAACGAGCAAGACGATGGTGTATCAATCGAAGGACATAAAGTAGGAAATACAGGTGACTATACCAATATCGGTTGGGATAACGATGGTGGTACACAAAGCACTTGGGGTAATTAACTTAAAAACGAGTATAATCATGAAAAAAATCGTATATTCTTTATTAGCAGCCGCCATGGTAGCCATGAGCAGCTGCCAGGACGAGATGGTCGAAAATCCGGCTACTCCGGCTCAGACCGGTGCTGAGATAACGTTCGGCTCGTCATTGACGGATTTGGAAGCACAGACCCGTACAATTTACGGGGATGAACCTGTAGACGGGGCTTATCCTGTATACTGGGTAAAAGGCGACGAGATTTCAATCTACTGCCCGGAAGCGTCTAATGGAACATTGGTGAATTATCGGGTGACTCCTAACACCAGTGACGCGACCACTTCAAGTGCTGTGACAAAGGTTAACCCTGATGAGGCCGGTCTGCAATGGGGTGCAGCTGATGTACACCATTTCTATGGCTTTTATCCTGCAAGTGCGGTTACAGGTACAGAGGATGGTAAAATCAAGGGACATGTTCCGCCGACACAGAACGTAGATAGCTGGAACCCACAACCCAACAAAGCCGGAGGTACAAATTATTATGGCAAGACAAATACTGACCTTGCCTATATGTGGGCTTACGGTACGGCTAACAGAAGCACAATGGGTAACGACGATGTAAGACTTACTTTCCATCCGTGGATGACTGTTGTGCAGATAAAGCTGCCTGGACCTGAAAGTGGCGAGCTGAAGGTTTCTAACTTCAATATCCGTGCAATAGATGGTTCGCAGACAGTTCTGACAGGTGAATTTATCTGTGACATGAATCCTGTTGAAGAGGGTGGTAACGCTCCTAATTATGAGGCTGTAGTTAGTTCTACCCCTCAAGTGCGTAATACAATTGCTATTTCCGGCTGGAATGAAGAAACACAAGATTTCATTAAGTTGACACCGAAAGATACTCTGATTGTGCGTGCATATCTGTTGCCGGTCGATGAGGCTATTCAAAAATCAAGGGAGCTGCAGATACGTGTGCAGCCACAGAACGGTGCAGTCCTTACACGTACATTAGGTTATTCTAATGCAGGTACAGAATCGTCAATCAAACCGCACAAAGTCAACACCGTAATCTTGCCTCGTTTACGTTCAGTAGGTACTAACTACTGGATGTCTTCATTGGATAGGGGTATTTATCTTTCAGAGTTGTCCATACCGGGAAGTAAGTTCTCTTATCTGACATCTGAAAATGCAGGTAGCAATGCCGCATTCCAAGGCGAGCCGATAGAGCAGCAGTTCCTTGACGGAGTACGTGGCTTCATTGTTCAGGTTGGTGCAAATGCTACGTATAATGCAACTCAAACTGGTGGTGGTTGGTTCCCGAGTTATAATTACACTTATACAGATGCAACACTGCCAATTTTCTGTGGAGGTGGAGATGATTTGTCTGATGCGATAACCCATATTGCAAAAGCACTGGAAACAGCAGAAACGTCTTTGAACAAAGGAGGTCAAGACCGAAATCTGGAATGTGCGGTTGTGATGATTACTTACGCTGGTAATGAAGCTGTGTCGGCAGACTTCACAGGGAGTGGAAGACATAGTATTAGTGATGTCGGTGGAGCTGAACATGTTTGGATGGACGCTATCGCCAATGAGCTGAAACAGCTTGGAGAAGATGCCGCTAACAGAATTTATACAAAAGAAATCACTGCCAATACCACGCTTGACGATGTTAAAGGCAAGATAATCCTGAAGGTTAATACAAACAGCGATGCACAAAACGGGTACATTGCGGCTGATGACGATGTGCCTGCATTGTTCTCCCGTTGGAATGGGGCAACAAATACTGTTCCTTTGCGTTGGGGGTCTCCAAACACAAGTTCAACACGTACACCGCTTAAGTGGATGTATCAGGAGGCCACACACGTTGGAACTGGCACAGAAATTACGCCTGCCAACAAGTATGCTTATGCGATAGACATATTTACCAACAGTGTAGGCATGTATGAGCAAAATGACGCCCATGATACATGGTTCATGAATGACTGTGGCGGAACGTTCCATGGCGAAGTTTCCGGTACTAATGATTATAACAAAGATTATGGAAACGGTGATACGAACGATGAAGCTCCTATTGCATTTGCACGGTGGTTCAATCCGCAAATCACGTCTTATCTGCAGCAGCGTGATGAAAACGCTTCACTGGGATTGGTATTCTTCAATTTTGCAGACAAGCAGAAAACAGGCCAGCAATATGGAACTGACAACTTGATTCAGACCATTATCGACAACAACTTCAAGTTCAACTTGCGTAAGAAAGGAAGTACTCCAAACACGGCTTCTTACGATGCCGCTTATTCCAAAGGCGGTAATGTGTGGGATTAATTAAACAAAAATCTCTTTCATATCCTAAATACCAGTAGGGGCAGGGTTTGCCTGCCCTGAAAGCATTCATGCGGATGTATCCGGGCGAGCAGGTCTCGCCCCTACGGTAAAAAGGGGGAAATGAATTAAATGATAGCCAACTGGTTGTAGGGGCGTATCGCATACGCCCTATGTACATTGGTTGGTGTATGTGGATGTTTTGGGCGTATGCGATACGCCCCTACATTGGCAAGTAAGATAAATTCTAAAAGATTTTCGTATTTGCCTAATGTATAGCATACTCAATTAATTGCAGAAAAATAATTTGTCATGCTGAACGAAGTGAAGTATCTCGGATGCGCCCACGTGGATGTACACGAGATCCTTCACTTGCGTTCAGGATGACAATACATAGAAGTCTGTAAACATCTGACAAAAATGCATACGGCTTCATCGGCTGTTGAAGCAGGCTTCGTAGGCTTACGAAGCAGGGTGCGTTGGCTGATGAACCCTAGTGCATTAAAAAAGTATGTTTGTTTTATGGAAAAATACACGAAACGAGAATCATCTACGAATATTTACAATATTTCGAATATTAACTAATATGAATGTTCGCATTTTGCCCAATTAGTTGTAGGGGCGTATTGCGGATATTCAATTTAACTAATCAAACCAAACTCATTTTATGAAACAAAAACTGGCGTTCTGTTGCGCCGGTTTGCTTTGCCTGCTGGCTGCTTGTACCGACAAGAGCGAAAGCCTTGCCCTGGGGCAGCAGGGAGGTATATGCATCATCGGTTCGGCAGACGGATTTACATCCCTTCCGCAGACGCGGACGCAGGTGGGCGATGTGTCGGAAGACGGTGCGTTGCTGATAGAATGGAGTGCGGGAGACCGTATCGGCGTATTCGGCGACGGTTCGACAGCCAATGCGCTTTTCACCGGAAACAATGACGCACCAGCCCCTACCACAACCTTTGCGGGGACGCTTACGGGAGGCGATATGCCCGTCTATGCTTATTATCCTTATCAGGAAGGCGTTTCAGACAAGACGGTTATTCCGATAGAGATTCCTGCCGAACAGATGTATACCGATGAAAGTTCGGTAGCTCAATACGACTTCAAGGCTTCACGGGAGATAGTGGCAGACCCTTCGGGCGGTTATCGCGTGCAGTTCCGTCAACTGGCAGCACTGGTACGGTTTGAGATTGACTTGACAGGGGTGCAGAGTTTGGCAGACGATGAACTGCTGATGAACATTACGATTCATCCGACGGATAACACAGTGCCTATGACCGGCAGTTTCACTTACAATTTGACTAACTTAGATGCTGGTTTGCAGCCGGGCGATGCAACGAATAGCGGCATTACCTTGCTTTTCACTTATCCGCCTACTGCCCGCGAAAAAGCCATAGCGTATGCCGTAGTAGCTCCGGGAAAGCATGAAGGCGAGACGTGGACTTGTACATTCACCACCGACCGTCAGACGGGAACATTCACCACTACCGCCTTGTGCGATTTCGAGGCGGGCAAGTATTACACCGTTCCGCTTACGGCTTCGGTATTGGCAAACAACTATGCCGAGATTGAAGATATACCGGAAAACGAATTAGAGGAAACGGCAAATTGCTATGTCGTGACCCAGCCGGGAGAACATTCATTTAAAGCTACAGTTATCGGCAATGGGGTAAAAGGAATCATTTCCGGTGCTGGTTTCCATACGGATACTCCTTATATCAATCCGAAATCGGCGAAAGTGTTGTGGAGCAGTAAAAAAGATTTTGTTACGGATGTGCGTGTGGAGAATGGCCGTGTACGTTATACCATACCTGAAAGCATAGCCTTTTCGGATGGTACGGTAAGTGGTAACGCTGTTATAGCCGTCTATAGTGAACCTGATTGCCAAGGCGAAATACTTTGGAGTTGGCATATCTGGGGAACGCAAGGTTTGCCGGAAGACGAGGAATATACCAATCAGGCAGGTGCAACGTTTTTGGTAATGGATAGAGAACTTGGCGCGTCATCCCCGGGCCGTTATGACGACCCTCTGCTTTACCAATGGGGACGTAAAGACCCATTCCCGTCTTGTGATATTCAGGGAAGCCGATTCTTCTTGGATGGAACTACTTTGACTTCAATAGACAACTTGAAAGGTTGGGCATATAAGCTGCAAAAGGACGATGCCACCATTGAAGACGCTGTACGTAATCCGATGTATCTTGTTGCAGGTACCAGCCAGTCGGCACAGCATAATTGGCTTGGAAAGACGAATGTCAACTTGTGGGGTGGTGGCGATAAAGAATTGCCGGATAATCTGACAGCCTCTGAAGCTGGTGCAGACTGGGTTTATGGAAAAACAATTTACGATCCGTCGCCTGTGGGATATCGTGTTGCCAGTATATTCACCTTTAGCGGTTTTACAGATATGCCGAGCGGAACTACAGCCGATGTGACAGAGCCGAATGAAGGCAATTCAATTGTGGCAGCGCGGTTGGATTATATTAACTTCGTCAAGCATTCGTCGAACACTTGGTATTTCAAAAAGAACGCTGACGATACAGAGGGTGCCCAGTATGCGGACATCGTTGTCCGTGACGGATATTTGGGGTATGAGAAGAAAAACAATGGTAAAGGCGGATATTGGTGGACGGCAGAGTCATTTGTAGGAGAAGACGGTAAGACGTATGCCTGCTACTTGAAGACCGATGCGTACAAGACAGGCTCTACAGTGGCAGGAAGTAAAAGCGGAAATGTTATCGAAACCTATGGCAGGGATAAGACATTGCTCCGCGATGCCTATGCCGTCCGTTGCGTAAGAGAAAAATAAAGAAAACCAATCAATTATTTTATATAGTTATGAATAAAAAAGTGTTTATGGCGGCAGCCTTGGTGCTTGCCGCGGGTTCGGTTTGTGCTCAGACCGAACCGGTTGCCCAATCTACCGAAGTAGTAGAAGAAAGCACGGACAATGTAGAGATTAATTCCTTCTGGAGTAACTGGTTTATCAGTGCCGGAGGTGGTGCACAGATTTACTTTGGCGACCATGACCGCCAGGCAAGTTTCGGCGACCGTCTTTCGGGCGCACTCGATATTGCCGTAGGGAAGTGGTTCTCTCCGGAAATCGGGGTACGCTTGATGTATAGCGGCTTGTCGGCAAAAGGTGCCACTCAAAAAGGGCATTTGGCACATAGTACAGGTGTGGATGTCCCTGGTAAAGGTGGTAATGGTTATTGGTTGGAGAAGTCGAAATTTAATTTCTTCAATTTCCAAATCGATGCTATGTTTAATGCTTCCAACATCATTTGGGGGTATAATGAGAAGCGCGTGTACAACTTGAGCCCTTATGTAGGTTTGGGTGTGATGCGTGTAAGCGACAAGCCTGCTGAAACCGCTATTGCCGGACATTTCGGTTTGTTGAACTCGTTCCGTCTCACCTCTTGTCTGGACTTGAATCTGGATATCCGCGGGACATTGGTAAACGATGATTTCGACGGCGAACCGGGCGGACGTAAAGGCGAAGGCTTGCTGACCGCTACACTCGGGCTGACTTATAAATTCAGTCCTCGCGGCTGGAACCGTGGGAAGAATGTCATCCGCACGGTGTATAACACGGCTGAGATAAAAGCCATGCAGGAAAAGCTGCGTCAGATGAGCGAAGAAAACGCCCGTCTGCAAGAGGCGATTGCAAATGGCAATAAGGAAGAAGCACAGACTATCGTGAAGCAGATTGCTTCATCGAATCTGGTGGTATTCCCGATAGGCAAGAGCACTTTGTCGAACGAGGCGCGTGTCAATCTGGGAATGCTTGCCGAGGTGATAAAGAAAGGCGACCCGCATTCGGTTTACACCATTACCGGTTATGCCGATGAGGGTACAGGAAGCGAGGAATTGAATCGCGAATTGAGCAAGGAGCGTGCTGATGCTGTGTACGACTGCTTGGTAAAGGAATTCGGCATCAGCCAGTCTCAGCTTCGCATTGACTACAAGGGCGGTGTCGACAATATGTTCTACAACGACCCGCGCCTGAGCCGTGCGGTGATTACTCAAGAAAGCAACTGATACTGTAGCTTTTATTCTCATAACCTTTTGAAGTGAAAGCACGAAGCCAAACGGATTTCTCCGTTACGCTTCGTGCTTTTTTTGTGTCTTGTACCTCTATGGATGATTAGATAATCAACATTCCTGAGTAAGGAGTTTCCGGTGATTGCATGCGTATTATGTCACTGTTGCAAGACGCTATTAATTGCTGGGCGTAAGCATATACCTCGTCAGGTAATCCGGTTTTCAATAACAATTGTTCTGCAATATGTTTTTTTTCCGATAGCACTATTGTAACTTTCGTAAAGTGCACGCCTCTCTTCCACAATGACATTTCTATCATTTAGCTTGAAAAGCTCAATTGTATATTTGCCTTTCAGACTTTCTTGTCCATTGATAATACGCGGTTGCATAATATGTTGGTTGTAGACAATATAGTTTGATGGGGATTCGGTAGAAGGGTTGATGATAAGTGGTTCTTCTTTACTTATGTCATGGGTGTCAATACTTCGTTTGGTTTCATCTGCCAGCGGAAAATTAGTCTTTTTATAACTTCTGTTGCAAATAGTGCAAGCGAAGAGCAGATTTGTTTTTGATTTATTGAAATGCCTCATAGTTGAATCTTTAATTGTTCTGCTTCTGATAGGGTTGTTTTCGCTAATAATTGATTCCGTTGTTTGATTTTTTCATCCCATTCAGGCGGGAACAGGGATTGAAGCCCGAACCAATCACTTAGAAGTACTTGTCCGATACTTCCCGTATTTATACCGTTGTTCATTTCCTCTTTCTCAGAGCTAAGGTTAACGATTTGGGCAATGTTACTTGCTCCTACTACAATGATAGGGCTATGAGTTGAAACAATAAACTGGATGTTAGGGAATGTATGGTTTAGCTGTTTTAGGATGATGCGTTGCCAGAGTGGATGTAAATGTAAATCTACTTCATCTATCAATACAATTCCTTTCCCAATTAAAGGATTGGGCATTGACGGATTGGCTTCAGCCATGCGTGCAGCTAAATCAGCTACCATTGAAATGACGATTTTATACCCATCACTCATCTGTTCGATGCGTAGTTCATGTATGTTCCCGTCTTTTTCGATTCTATCCATTACGAAACGGAGTGGTTTAGTTTCGATACGAGGGTTTTGAAAAGAATTTATAAAACCAGATAAAGCGTTTCGCACAGTATTTAAAACCGGTGATTTGTAGTTCCAATCTTTTAGCTTTTCTTTCATTCTGCGTTCTTCATCTTCCATTAAATCAAACCAGCCGAAGAATCGTTTAAAATCTGTAGCGGGTATTAAAGCGTTTTTATAGCAGTCCCAGCGTTCATAGGCTTGCGCAAAACCTCTTTTGCGGGCAGGAACTTCAAATTGCCCTCTTCCGGTGCCATAATAGGCAAAGATCGGTATGTGTATATCTGTTTGACCGGCTATAATTGCTTCTTTACAATGAATTGCCGCCTTTTTTAATAGTTCATAATTAGCTTTGGGCGGATTTGAGATACCTTTGCGGTAGCGGATAGAAGCCATAGTGCCGTTTTCATCTTCTAATTCGGCATCAACAGTCAGATAATCAGCCATTTTTCCATAACGGTTGATATGTACGTCCATTTCAGACAGTTGAAAATCAGATATTCCGGGAAATTGCATGGAATAGGGAGCGATAGCAGTAGCCATTGCATCCAATACAGTTGTTTTTCCGAAACCATTATCGCCTAATAAGATTATGACATTCTTATCTTTTGGGAAAGATAATTTTTTCGTTACATTTCCTATGAGGCGCATATTGGTAATAGCAATACTATTAAAACGCATATATCAATTCTTTTTCTGTGTTTGTTTTATTTTTACTATTACAAATTTAGAGAAAAAATTTGTATTGTTGCAATAAAACAAGGTAGAAATCTAAATATTTGGCACGGCTCTTTCATTTAAAATATTAAATGGATATCCGCATTTGCCAAATACCTGTAGGGGCAGATTATTTTCTTTCCAGCACCACCCGCTCTGAGCAAAGTTGGGCGGTTTTGTCTCTGTGGGTAATGAGGATAAGTGTTTTGTCTTGAACCAAACGGGAGAGGCGTTCCATCAGGATGCGTTCGGTCTCTTCATCCAGGGCAGAGGTCGGTTCGTCTAATAGCAGGATGCTTCCGGGGCGGAGCAGGCCGCGGGCAATGGCGATGCGCTGGGCTTGCCCTTCACTCAGTCCGCTTCCTAATTCTCCGCACGGGGTGTCCAGTCCTTCGGGCAGGGTATAGACAAAATCGGCTGCTGCTGTATGGAGGGCATCGCGCAATTGGCTTTCGGTCGCTTGGGGATTCCCTAACAGGAGATTGTCGCGGACATTTCCGCTGATGAGTGTATTCCCTTGGGGCACGTAAACCAAATTGCAGCGCAGACGGGGCGATGCTTCGGCTTCTTTTTGGTTGTCGTAAAAGACAATGCGCCCTTGATTGGGGCTAAGCAGGGAAAGCATCAAGCGGATAAGCGTGCTTTTTCCGGCTCCGGTTTCACCGAAAACTGCCGTCAGGCTTCCGGGACGGAAGTCGTGAGAAAAGCGTTCGATGATGTTCCGATGTCCGTCGGGATAGGAGAAAGTCACATTTTCGATGCGGATGCCTGCCTTTCCCTTCAGCCGAATCGGTTCTCCTTGTTCTTCGGCAGGCAATTGAGACAACTCTGCCAGACGTTCTACCGAAGCCGAGGCACGGACAAAGGCAGGCACTTGGCGGCCCATTTCAGCCATGGGGCGTTGCACTTGGGACACCAGTTGCAGAAATGCAGCCATCATGCCGAAAGTGACCGTTCCGGCTGCCAGTCCATGGATTCCCCATAAGAATGCGGTGAGATATCCGGCGGCAAACCCCAGTTGTACGATTGTCCGTGAAAAGAGGGAGAACCCTGTACGGTGCATGATTTGCTGTTGCAGGTTTCCTTGCAAAGTCTGAAGCGCGCCGATGACTTGTGGGGTATATTCTAAGGTGGATATGAGTGTCCGGTGTTGCAGGTTTTCTTGCACGTGCGACTGTATCCGGCTGTCTGTATTACGGATATCGCGTGTCAGTCGGTGGATTTTCCGCACGTAGGCTTTGCTGAGCAGCAAGGCTGCCGGAGTGATGAAGACCAATATTCCTGCCAGACGAAGGTCTAGCCGGGTCAGGAAGAAAAAAGCTCCGGCTAGCTGGATAGCCGTTACGAGGACGGCAGGCAATGTCCGGCAAAGGATGTCGGTGACGGTATATACATCGCTTTCCAGCCGGTTCAGGATGTCTCCTGTGTGGAAAGTTTCCCGTCCTGCCCACCGGCTTTCCATTAAATGGATGAAAAGGTTTTGCCTAAGGCTATTCCTCATGCTTGTCGCTGTATGTATGTTGAGTTTTCCCATACAGTATGAGGCGGCTATCTGCATTCCAGAGCAGCTTATCAATAGCAGGATATACAGGGTGGTATTGCCTTCTGTTTGTCCGGTAGCAATGTCAATCAGGTGTTTGCTAAGCCAGACGAAGAATAATGAGAGGCAGACATGCACAATGCCGATGAGGCTGTTCGCAAGAATCCGCAGGCGGTATCCTTTCGAAGCTTTTTGTATCCAATGTAGGTAATCGGCTGGTTTCATTTCGATGTCTTGGTTTTATTTATGATACGGCAGATTTTCAACAAATATCTGCGGATAGGCAACAACTGCTGCCAGATATAGGCTTTCCTGCGTTCGGCATCCGCATCGCAATCGGTTTGCTTTCCGTCTCTGATAAGGTATTTCACTTTTCCGATAATGTCTTTGCGCCTGCATTGTTCGGTAGCCCGAAGGTTTCCGTCTCCCATTAAAGTGACGTTTTCCCCGTCCAGACTGCGGATTCTGTGTAATACGTATGGGCCTTCAGGCAAATGTGCCAATACGATGTCTCCTTTTCGGATATGGGAGCAGTGTTCTAAAACGATACAATCCCGGTTCTCGATAATAAAAGGGTACATGCTGTTTCCTTTGGCGTGGAAGGTAACGGTTTTCCCTTCTGCCAACAAAGCCGTTATTTCAGAAAACATGACTTCGTTGGGCACTATCATCTTATGGATGTCTGAGGACTGGTTCATGATGCTTGTCGTTAAGATTGGGTACAAAAGTAATGAATTTATCCGGGTTGTGAAACTTGTAGCGAACATTTGCTGTTTCTACGTTGTTTTATTTTAACGGATAAGATGCTTGGTTTTGTTTTTTTATTTGTATCTTGCCGCATAAAAATACGGAATGTATAACTAAAAGCACAAAGACATGAAAAATTTTAGATTGGAATCTGTTATTTTAGCGATTGGCTTGTTATTATTGGGAATCTGCATCAAAGGCGGATTCGATTCTTTTGCGGAGCGCGACCGTAGTGTGAATGTGAAAGGTCTGGCGGAAGAGGAAGTTCCAGCGGACAAGGTGACGTGGCCCTTGGTGTATAAAAGTTTGGGCAATGACTTGAGCACATTGTACGATGAAATCAAGCGTTCGAACCAAACCATCGTGCAGTTCTTAAAAGAAAAGGGCATTTCCGAAACCGAAATCAGCATCAACGCTCCGGAGATTATCGACCTGAAAGCCGACCGGTATAGCAATCAGGAGAATACGGCGTATCGGTATAATGTGACTTCGGTGATAACCGTGACTTCGAATAAGGTGGATTTGATTCGTGATTTAGTGACCGAGCAGGGCGAATTATTGAAGCGGGGCATAGCCGTTACGGGAGGAGACTACCGGTATAACATTCAATATGAATATACTGGCTTGAACACCATCAAGCCGAAAATGATTGAGGAAGCTACCAAGAATGCGCGTGAAGCCGCCGAGAAGTTTGCGAAGGATTCGGATAGTAAGTTAGGCAAAATCCGCCATGCTTACCAAGGTCAGTTCAGTATCAGTGACCGTGACGCGAATACGCCTTATATTAAAAAGGTAAGGGTGGTCACTACGATAGATTATTCGCTGGAAGATTAAAAAAACGGTTAAAAGTTTTCACTTTCAGGAATTTATTGTACCTTTGCACCCGATTTAGATCAATATAAAGTCTAACACAATTAGTTATTTACAAAACAATTATTTAAACTTAATGGAAAACTTAAAAGACGTAAAGCCCATTGAAGATTTCAACTGGGAAGCTTATGAGAACGGTGAGTCAACCTCAAGCATAAGCAAGGAAGACCAAGAAAAGGCTTATGACAACACCTTGAACAAAGTAGGTGACCATGAGGTAGTTGACGGTACTGTTATCGCAATGAACAAACGTGAAGTCGTTGTTAACATCGGCTACAAATCAGACGGTATCATTCCGTTGAGCGAATTCCGTTACAATCCGGATTTGAAAGTAGGTGACACTGTAGAAGTGTACATCGAAAACCAAGAAGACAAGAAAGGTCAGTTAATCTTGTCGCACAAGAAAGCACGTGCTACACGTTCTTGGGACCGTGTGAACGAAGCTCTCGAAAACGAAGAAATTGTCAAGGGTTACATCAAGTGCCGTACGAAGGGCGGTATGATTGTAGACGTATTCGGCATCGAAGCATTCTTGCCGGGCTCTCAAATTGATGTGAAACCTATCCGCGACTACGATGTATTCGTAGGCAAGACTATGGAATTCAAGGTGGTTAAAATCAACCAAGAATTCAAGAACGTTGTTGTTTCTCACAAGGCTCTTATCGAAGCAGAACTGGAACAACAGAAGAAAGAAATCATCAGCAAACTCGAAAAAGGCCAGGTACTGGAAGGTACTGTCAAGAATATCACTACTTACGGAGTATTCATCGACTTGGGCGGCGTAGACGGTTTGATTCACATCACCGACTTGTCTTGGGGCCGTGTAAGCGATCCGCATGAAGTTGTTCAGTTGGATCAGAAACTGAACGTGGTTATCCTCGACTTCGATGACGAAAAGAAACGTATCGCTTTGGGTCTGAAACAATTGACTCCGCATCCTTGGGATAGCCTCGACCCGAACTTGAAGGTAGGCGACCATGTGAAAGGTAAAGTTGTCGTTATGGCTGATTATGGAGCATTCGTTGAAATCGCTCCGGGCGTAGAAGGATTGATTCACGTATCTGAAATGTCTTGGTCACAACACTTGCGTTCGGCTCAAGACTTCATGAAGGTAGGCGATGAAATCGAAGCCGTAATTTTGACTTTGGACCGCGACGAACGTAAGATGTCTTTGGGTATCAAACAATTGAAACCGGATCCATGGGAAACTATCGAAGAAAAGTATCCTGTAGGTTCTAAGCATACTGCTAAGGTTCGCAACTTCACTAACTTCGGTGTATTTGTAGAAATCGAAGAAGGTGTTGACGGTTTGATTCACATCTCAGACTTGTCTTGGACAAAGAAAATCAAACATCCTTCAGAATTCACTCAAATCGGTGCTGATATCGAAGTCGTTGTATTGGAAATCGATAAGGAAAACCGCCGCTTGAGCTTGGGTCACAAGCAATTGGAAGAAAATCCGTGGGATGTATTCGAAACTGTATTTACAGTAGGTTCGGTACACGAAGGACAAATCATCGAAATGCTGGATAAGGGTGCCGTTATCGCTCTGCCTTACGGTGTAGAAGGTTTCGCAACTCCGAAGCATTTGGTAAAAGAAGATGGTTCTCAAGCTCAGTTGGACGAAAAGCTTCCGTTCAAGGTTATCGAATTCAACAAGGACGCTAAGCGTATCATCTTGTCTCATAGCCGTATCTTCGAAGATGCTCAAAAGGCAGAAGAAAAGGCAGAAAAGAAGGCTAAGAAGGCAGCTAAGAAAGAAGACGCTCCGATGATTCAGAATCAGGCAGCTTCTACTACCTTGGGTGACATCGATGCTTTGGCTGCATTGAAACAACAATTGGAAGAAGGAAAGAAATAATATTGCTTCTTACATAGAATAAAGAAAAAGGATATGCCCTTGCGGGTGTATCCTTTTTTATGTGTATCCGAGATGCTTCACTCCGTTTAGCATGACAAATGCTTTTTCGCAATTCATTTCTGATTGATATCGTATTTTGTAAATCGAGAAGTGTAAATCTGTGCCTTTCTGTGTCGTCTGTGTACTATAAAAAAAGCGCCAGCAATATTTGCCGGCGCCTCTTCTTAACTTGTCAGTTTCTGATTATTTCTTGAAATATCTGTTATACAGACCTTCGAAACCTTTTCCGTGACGAGCTTCGTCTTTAGCCATTTCGTGAACTGTATCGTGGATAGCGTCCAAGTTCAGTTGTTTAGCACGGGTAGCGATGCGTTTCTTGTCTTCGCAAGCACCAGCTTCAGCGTTCATGCGTTTTTCCAAGTTAGTTTTGGTATCCCAAACACAGTCGCCCAGCAATTCAGCGAACTTAGAAGCGTGTTCAGCTTCTTCCCATGCGTAGCGTTTGAAAGCTTCAGCTACTTCAGGATAACCTTCGCGGTCTGCTTGGCGGCTCATTGCCAAGTACATACCAACTTCGGTGCATTCGCCCATGAAGTGGTTGTTCAGGTCTTTAATCATTTCTTCATCGCAACCTTTTGCTACGCCGATAACGTGTTCGTCAACAAAAGTCAGACCGTTGTTGTCTTCTTCCATTTCTTTGAATTTAGAAGCGGGAGCTTTACACAATGGGCATTTTTCGGGAGCTGTTTCACCTTCATGGATGTAACCACATACTGTACAAATAAATTTTTTCATAATCGAATGATTTTAAATGAGTTAGTTATTTAGTTAATACATTAGCCTTTAAAGCTGTTTTTTAATTTTCATTCATGTTCAAGCAATTCGGACATACACCCTTATAATAGTGGTGTATTTCTTCTATCTGATACCCTTTTTCACGCAAATGCTTCATGTCTTCCGGTTCTTCCGGTGATAGAGGAATGTCGGTTATTTTTCCGCATACTTTGCATTGGAAGTGTGCATGTACCGAAGTGTCTCCGTCAAAGCAGGCATTCCGTTCATCGATGGTCAACATTCGCGCAGCTCCATGCTCTACAAAAAGCTTGAGCGTATTGTAGACCGTTGTTTTCGATAGGGTAGGAATATCTGGACATAACGCCATATAGATTTCATCGATGCGCGGATGAGTATGGTGCTTCAGCAAGTAATCCATAATGGCAATACGCTGTACGGACGGCTTGATGTGATAACTGAGCAGATATTCGTAAGCATTCATCTTTATTACTTTCTTATTTGTAATTATTACAATTTTAAATCTGAGGCAAAGATAGAAATATTTTTCTTATCTGCAAAACGTGGATTGCTTTTTTTACTTTTTTTCAATATGGGTAGTTGTTACTCCTTTTTTATATTATCTTTGTCCGTTGTAAATTAGACATTAAATGATACCCTTATGAAATATGGTTTTGTAAAGGTGGCGGCTGCTATTCCTCAAGTAAAGATAGCCGACTGCCAGTATAATGCGGAACAGGCTGAAAGCCTGATAGCGAAAGCCGAAGGAAGCGGCGTGCAGGTGATTGTGTTTCCTGAACTGAACCTTACGGGATATTCGTGTGGAGACTTGTTCGGGCAGACTTTGTTGCTGGAGCAGGCAGAGTTGGGTTTGATGCGTGTGATGAATAACACACGTCAATTGGATATAATTTCCATTGTCGGAATGCCGGTACGGGTGGAATCTGTATTGATGAATTGTGCAGTAGTGATTCAAAAAGGAAAGATATTAGGCATTGTCCCCAAAACTTATTTGCCCAATTATAAGGAGTTTTACGAGCATCGTTGGTTTGCTTCAGCCTTTACTTATACGGATGAGGTGGTAGTCCGCTTATGCGGGCAGCTTGCGCCGGTTAGCGCTAATTTGTTGTTTGAGACATCGGAAGTACGTTTTGGCATTGAGCTTTGCGAAGATGTGTGGGCACCTGTTCCTCCCAGTTCTGCATTGGCTTTGAAAGGTGCGGATATCATTTTCAATCTTTCTGCCGATACGGAAAACATCAGCAAACATCAGTATTTGCGTTCGCTCTTGGCACAGCAGTCGGCTCGGTGTTTGGCTGGCTATGTCTTTGCTTCTTCGGGTTTCGGAGAATCGACCACCGATGTAGTGTTTGCCGGTAACGCGTTGATTTATGAGAATGGAGGCCTGCTGGCGGCATCCGAACGTTTTTCTTTCGATAAACAATTGGTGATGAGCGAAATTGATGTCGAGCGGTTGCGTGGTGAACGTTTGTTGAATACAACCTTTGCCGCAAGTGTCCGCCAAATGGATGGTTGTCCGGCAAAAGTGATTCAGACGGAGCGTGTACCGGAAAAAGAACTCTCTTTGACCCGTAAAATAGAGCCGCATCCGTTTGTCCCTGCAGGAGGGGAGTTGCTTGATGAGCGTTGTGAGGAGATTTTCTCTATTCAGATAGCGGGATTGGCAAAACGGTTGGTGCATACAGGATGCAAGACGGTCGTAGTAGGCATTTCGGGTGGACTGGATTCGACATTGGCGTTATTGGTATGTGTGAAGACATTCGATAAGTTGGGCTTGTCGCGCAAAGGGATTGTCGGGATTACGATGCCCGGATTTGGCACTACAGGGCGCACGCATCACAATGCGGTTGAATTGATGCGCTCGTTGGGAGTGACGTCACGCGAAATCAGTATTCGTGAGGCATGTATCCAGCACTTTAAAGATATCGGGCATGATTTGGATGTTCATGATGTGACATACGAAAACAGCCAGGCGCGTGAACGCACTCAAATCTTAATGGATTATGCCAATAAAATAGGAGGGTTGGTCATCGGTACGGGTGACCTTTCCGAGTTGGCATTGGGATGGGCTACATACAATGGCGACCACATGTCGATGTATGGTGTCAATGCCAGCATTCCGAAAACGTTGGTGCGTTATTTGGTGAATTGGGTAGCCGAAACCGGTGTGGATGCCGATTCGCGTGCGACCTTATTGGATATCATCGATACGCCGATTAGTCCGGAACTGATTCCTGCCGATGAGAATGGCAATATCAAGCAGAAGACCGAAGATTTGGTAGGGCCTTACGAGTTGCATGATTTCTTTTTGTATCATTTTTTGCGTTTCGGTTTCCGTCCGGCTAAGATTTATTACTTAGCTTGTATAGCTTTCCGTGGGAATTATGATGACGCGACAATCAAGAAATGGCTGACCAATTTCTTCCGCCGTTTCTTTACTCAGCAATTCAAGCGTTCTTGTTTGCCCGATGGTCCGAAAGTTGGTTCGGTATCGTTAAGCCCGCGGGGCGATTGGCGTATGCCGAGCGATGCCAGTGCCGCTTTATGGCTTCAAGAGTGCGAAGAGCTATAATTTAATATATTGAACACAGAGACGCAGAGGCACAGAGGAATATTTTTTATCAAGAATAAAAACTCCGTGTCTCTGCGTCTCTGTGTTCAA
The DNA here is from genome assembly GCF_002161765.1 of Bacteroides sp. An322. GTDB lineage: Bacteria > Bacteroidota > Bacteroidia > Bacteroidales > Bacteroidaceae > Phocaeicola > Phocaeicola merdavium. The sequence goes on from NZ_NFIN01000009.1 coordinate 49,134, forward strand.
TAATTGAAAAATCAAAGCTCGTCCAGTTCTTTCCCGGTGCGTTCCATGATGCTTGCGGCTAAGTTATCGGCTACTTGGATAATCGAGACTAACGGATAAAGTTTTTTGGATGTGTCATAGCAACGCTGGTCTTCGAAACTGTTCATGTTGATGCCGAAAGCTCCCATGTGCCAGCGGATGGCAAGCATTTCGTCGTCGCTCATTTCCAGTCCGTTGCAAAGCAAGAGGATAACCGATTTCTCACCGTGTCCCATTGGGAAGCCTTTGTATGATACTTTATAGCCTTCGGTGTCTTCCCAAATTCCCAATGCATTCTTGGTCTTTTTTACAGAGCGGATATAGATGTCGCTTTTGCATACGTCATGCAACAGGCTGGCAATGATGACATTGTCTCTGCCTACTTCTTTTTCCAGTCCGGGTTCTAATGCTTTCATGCCTTCCCATACCATGAGGGCTGCTTTGCAAGTATTAAGCGAGTGCTGCACCAGCCCGCCTTCGGTATTCAGATGATGGTTGGCAGATGCGGGTGCGTTGAAGAACCCCATTTCTTCCAATCCTTCAATAACGTCTTCCACTCCGTCGCGGTTGGTTGACCGCAACAATTCGATAAATTCTTCTTTATTTTTTTCAAGTCCATATTGAGTATATATAATATAAGGTGTGGCAAGATACGAAGAAGATTCTGAATAGGCAAATAAAAACGGAAGACTTTCGACTCTTTTGATTTAGCCTTCAAAGCCTTTCACCCTTCACTCTTCAGTTTCTGAATAGGCTTTTCTATTCTGGAAATGGAGCTTAGCGTGCAGAATCGAACTTTTCTGAAAAGCTTTCGGGCTTTTTCGTAGACTCAAATAGCTGTCAATATAAAAAGAGTTATCATTTCATTCAATTTTGATAAATCCTTTGTATATTTACCGAGACTTAGTAATCACAATTTGTTAAAATTAAAATGAAATGCTTATGAGAAATTTGTTAGGAGTAGTTGGAGCAGTTTTGTTATTTGCAAATTGCACCTCTCAGCAGAAAGAGAATGTCCTTCCGACATTTCAAAACATGGGAAATCCGTTGATTACGGATAAGTTTACAGCCGACCCGGCACCGATGGTTCATAATGGGACGCTTTATTTGTATGTTGGTCATGATGAATTTTATGAAGGTCAGGACTCTGCATCCGGTGGAAAGGAATTCAATATTACGGAATGGCTTTGCTATTCGACAGAAGATATGCAGACATGGACAGACCATGGTTCGGTATTGAAGCCGACTGATTTCAGTTGGGCTGTAGGGGAGGCTTGGGCATCTCAAGTCGTGGAAAAAGACGGCAAGTTTTATTATTATACTACCGTACAAGGTGGTGAGCCATACGTAGGAAAAGCAGTCGGAGTTGCGGTAGGCGATTCTCCTACAGGACCGTTTAAGGATGCGATAGGCAAACCTTTGGTATGTGATACCATGACATCTAACGGGGCACGTGGCTGGTGGAACGATATTGACCCGACCGTATTGATTGACGACGAAGGACAGGGTTGGATAAGTTGGGGAAACGGAACCTGTTTCTTGGCTAAACTGAAACCCAATATGATTGAATTGGATGGTGATATTCAAGTGGTAGATTTGCCGAAATATGTAGAAGGGCCGTGGTTGCATAAACGAGGAGATATGTATTACCTGACTTATGCGTCTATGGGCGAAGGAAGAGAAACCATTTCGTATGCAACGGCATCATCGGTTGCAGGACCGTGGACCTATCAAGGTGAACTTACGGGCATGGCTGAAAACAGTTTCACAATTCATCCGGGAATCATCGAATTTAAAGATAAGTGGTATTTGTTCTATCACAATGCTGCTCTGACGTTGGATGGACATAAAGGGGCTATCGGACGTAGAAGCGTATGTGTGGATGAATTGTTCTATAATCCAGACGGAACCATGAAGTTCGTGGAACAGACGAAAAAGGGTGTAAGTGCAAAATAATTTAGTAAATTGTAATTTAGTAAATTGATCGAAATGAAAACATTATCTTTTATAGCAGTCTGCCTGTTGGCTTTGTCAACAGCTACTGCCCAGACTTTGCCGGAAGGTACACCGGCTCAGACAAATGTACCGGAAATGAAATACCCGTGTGTGGATAATTCTTCGAGAGCGACTTTTAAGATAAAGGCTCCCGAAGCTCAAAATGTGCAAGTAGACATTTGCGGGAAAAAATGGCAGATGACTAAAGATGCCGAAGGCGTATGGAGTGTAACGACAGACCCTTTGGTAGTAGGCTTCCATTATTATTTCTTGATTGTTGACGGAGTGGCTGTTAATGACCCTGCCAGTGAGACATTCTTCGGGTGCGGTAAAATGGCGAGTGGCATCGAGATACCGGAAACGCCGGAGGTTGCCGCTTATTATACCTACGACAAGTCTGTACCTCACGGACAAGTTCGTGAATGTCATTATTATTCTACGGTAGAACAAAAGGAACGCCGTTGTTTTGTCTATACGCCGGCAGATTATGATGTTAATACATCCAAACGTTATCCGGTTTTGTATTTGCAGCATGGAATGGGTGAAGACGAACGGGGCTGGAGCCAACAAGGCAAAATGGCGAATATCCTGGATAATCAGATTGCTGCAGGCAAATGTGAACCGATGATTGTCGTTATGGATTATGGAAATTGTGGTTATATTCATGGTACGAAGCCGGGTGAATCCCGTGAAGAATTCGGCGCATCGTTTACGCCTATTTTATTGGAAGACATCATTCCGTATATAGACAAGACTTTCCGGACACTGACAGACAGAGACAATCGTGCCATGGCAGGTTTGTCATGGGGAGGGCATCAGACTTTCCAAACAACCTTGGCTAATTTAGACAAGTTTGCTTATATCGGCGCATTCAGCGGTGCTATTTTCTTGCCTCCGCAGGCGGATATACGCGAAGTGTATAAGGGTGTATTTGCCGATGCGGATGCGTTCAACAAACAAGTGCATGCATTGTTCTTGGGAATGGGTTCCGAAGAGCGTATGGGTAGTAAGGAATTGAGTGAAAAACTGACTGCAGCTGGTATTAAGAATGTGTATTATGAATCTCCGGGTACGCACCATGAATGGTTGACATGGCGCAGATGCTTGAATGAATTTTTGCCTTTAATCTTTAAACCAGTAAAATGATGAAAACACTTATCACTTCTTTACTTCTGATGGGGGCAATGGGATTGTCTGCCCAATCAACTCAAGGCACTCCGACAGATTTGCCGGGTGAGCGTTCGGCTTTAAGTGTGCGTGCTTCCCAATATCCGCGGATATCTTCCGATCATCGTGCTTCTTTTAAGATCAAGGCTCCCGATGCGAAGCGGGTTCAGATTGATTTGGGAAAGAAATACGATATGGAGCGTAACGAGAATGGTGAATGGACCTGTACGACAGAGCCTTTAGGTCCGGGTTTCCATTATTACTTTTTGATAATAGACGGTGTCCCGGTGGCTGACCCTGCCAGTGAATCTTTTTTCGGTTGCAGCATGATGACGAGCGGCATTGAAATTCCTTATCCAGAAGGAGATGACCGTTTTGCCTTGGCTGATGTGCCTCATGGGGAAATCCGTATGAAACGCTATTTTTCGAAAACAGCGAATGACTGGCGCCGTATGTTCGTTTATACTCCACCCTGTTATGAGAAATCAACCGATTCTTATCCGGTGCTTTATTTGCAGCATGGAGGAGGAGAAGATGAACGAGGCTGGTCGCAACAAGGCTTGACAGATATCATTATGGACAATCTGATTGCGAAGAAAGAGGCTGTTCCGATGATAATCGTAATGCTGGACGGTAATTCGAAGGATTTTAATTCAGAATTATTCAACGATTGCATTCCTTTGGTAGAGAAAACGTATCGGGTTAAGACAGATAAAGACAGCCGGGCATTGGCTGGTTTGTCAATGGGAGGCATCCAGACATTGAATGCTTGTATCACTCATCCTGAATATTTCTCATACATTGGTGTCTTTAGTTCAGGCTGGTGGGCACAGCCTCGCCGGGGTATGCCGGGACAGGATACCGAGAAGTATTATCAAATTTTGAAAGAGCATAAGGATGAGTTCAATAAAGGTTTCAAACAATTCTGGTTTTCTATGGGAGGCAAAGAAGACATTGCTTATCAGAATTGCCAAATCATGTTGAAACGTTTTGATGAAATCGGCATTCATTATGACTATTTTGAAACACCGGGCGGTCATACCTGGCCTGTGTGGCGCGAAAGTCTTTACCGTTTTGCTCCATTGTTGTTCAAATAATGGATAATGCAGGATTGTTATACTGAAAATTAGATTGAAACATGAAGAGCAATAGATTATTTGCATTATTGGCAGGCTTGGGATTCGTTGTAGGAATTCAGGCACAGAATCCGATTATAACCGGGCAATTTACAGCAGACCCTACGGCGAGAGTCTTTGAAGGAAAGCTGTATCTTTATCCTTCTCATGATATACCAAGCCCTATCGAGCGGTTGAAAGAATGGTTCTGTATGGCGGATTATCATGTCTTTTCTTCCGAAAATTTAGTGGATTGGACTGACCACGGTATGATTCTTTCACAAGAGAATGTCCCTTGGGTTGATTCGGAGTCTTATTCTATGTGGGCACCCGATTGTGTTTACAAGGACGGAAAGTATTATTTTTATTTTCCTGCCAGCCCGAAAGGGAAAAAGGGGTTCAACGTTGGCGTTGCCATAGCTGATAAACCTTACGGACCTTTCAAACCGTTGCCTGAACCCATTAAAGGAGTGGGAGGTATCGACCCTTGTGTATTGCTTGATACCGACGGACAGGCTTATCTGTATTGGTCAGGGCGGGGATTGAATGTCGCAAAACTGAAAGACAATATGACTGAGTTGGCTTCTGAACCGGTGTTGGTGGCTGATGTAGAAGACGGTTTCAAGGAAGGTCCGTTCGCTTTCAAGCATAACGGCAAGTATTACCTCACTTATCCGTGGGTAAAGGACAAAACCGAATGCTTGGCATACGCGATGAGCGATAATCCGATGGGACCTTTTGAATATAAGGGAATTATTATGGAACAGTCTCCGACCGGATGCTGGACGAATCATCATTCGTTGGTAGAATATAAAGGACAATGGTATTTGTTCTATCATCATAATGATTATAGCCCGGAATTTGATAAGAACCGTTCGGTCCGTGCCGATTCACTTACTTTTAATCCAGATGGGACGATTCAGCTTGTTACACCGACATTGCGTGGTGTGGGCATAACTGATGCTGGAAAAGCTATCCAACTCGACCGTTATAGTGCAATAAGCCAGGAAGGTGCTTCGATTGATTATATCAATCAAGCTAATAAATTTGACGGTTGGAAAGTATTGTTCAATCGTAAAGATGCCTGGGTGAGCTATAATCGGGTAGATTTTGGTAATCAAGAGTGGCAAAAAGTCGATGCACGTGTCCTTTCGTCTGCTGGTGGTACATTAGGAGTATATGCAAATGAAAAAATGATTGCCGAAATAGAAGTGCCGGCATCTGTTTCAGAGTGGAAAACATTATCGGTTCCTGTAGAAGTTGCTCAGGCGGGCATTCAGGATTTGCGTGTATCTCTTGTGAAAGGCAATGATGTACAACTCGATTGGATTCGTTTTGAATGATTGCTTTTTTAAAAGGAAAGATTAATGAAGTTTCTTACTGTCTTAATCGTTATGTTAGGATTTGCTTTGGGCGTATTGCACGCCCAAAGCAAATCCTACTTTTTATAATAACCGGATATAACGATGCATGGAGGTGCCTTCTGCATTGGAAGAAATCGGAATACCCGCTGTCTTCGGGTGCGGAAGGTTGTTTAGGGATTGTCGTTGTCCGCTTGTTCGTTGCGTTGTCTTGCCTCTTCAAATTTTGCTTTCATGGTAGGGTTCCCACGGGTCAGTTTCTTGATAGTAAGTCCGTCTGCTTTGTCATTGGCTAAGCGGAGATTCCTTTCAGACCCTACCAACGCTTCTTTTATTTTTTGCAAATGTTGGATAGATTTATCTATCTCATCGATGGCGGTCTTGAATTTTTCGCTTGCCAAACGGTAATTGTTGGCAAATTTTTCTTTGAACTCATTCAGTTGGGTCTCGAAATTGGTGACGTCAACAGATTGGCTCCGGGCAATCTGAAGCTGGCGTTGGTATTCGATGCTTTTCTTCGAAGTCTGTACCAGCAGCGTGATGAGCGGCATGAAAAACTGCGGACGGATGACATACATTTTGGGATACCTATGCGAAAAGTCTACGATGCCTGTATTGTAGAGTTCGTTGTCCGCCTCAAGCAAGGATACCAATACGGCAAATTCACAATGCTTGGCTTTCCGGTCTTCATCCAGCTTTTTCAGGAAATCTTCGTTTTTGTGCTTGGTTGCGGTTTCATCCATTTGGTTTTTCATTTCGAACATAATGGAGATGTATTCAAAACCGTCTTCGTAATCCCGGAAGATAAAATCGCCCTTACTGCCTCCCGAAGCATCGTTGTCTTTCTCGAAGTAGGCGTTTGGGAAAAGCGGGCGCATACGGTTGAATTCGGTACTGCAATGGATTTCAAGCGTTTCACCGACCATTTTTGTCGATAATTTGCTCTTCAGGTCTTTGTAGTAGTTCACTTCGTCTTCCTTTTGTTTCAGCTTGATATCATATTCTTTTATCAAGCTGGTTTCGCGCAAGGAAGCTTCACTCTTTTCCAGTTTTATCTTTCCGGTCAATTCTGCTATTTGATTGTCTTTTGCCCGTAGTGCCTCCTGTGCTTTTTGTTGTTCTTCCAATAAAGCGATTTGGCGTTTGTTGTCACTTTGCAACAAATGGGCTTTCAACTCGGCTATTTCTTGTTCTTTTTTCGACAGAATGGTCTTGAATTCTAATTCTTTGGTTTGGGAAAGGCTGTCGATTTGTGCTTTAAGCCGGTCTATTTCGTTTTCTTTTTTCCCTATTTCTGTTTGTTGTGCCGAGAGTTTCTTTTGAAAATCTTGTTCTGATTTCAGTACGGCGGCTTGTTGTTCGGCAAGGTATTGTTTATGCAGTTCCTCCAGCCTTCTGTTTATTTCGGCATAGAATTCAGTATTTTTTACTTGGCTGACTATAGAAGCATAATCTGCTTCGTCTACTTGAAACACACTTTGGCATTTCGGGCATTTGATTTCTTTCATATCTGGATAATAAACGTTCTAATTCTGGGTTTTCAGATGAAGCAGGGTTCGATGGCTGATGAAGCAGGCTTCGTTTGTTGTCGAAGCAGGCTTCGTATGCCGATGAAGCCGTATGCATATACAAAGCTACTGATTTTTTTATTATTGTGCAAATAAAAAAACTCCCGCACGGTAAGTACGGGAGTTTCCATGTCAAATTAAATTGTATGTTCAAGCAATGATTACTTGTTCAGAGCCAAAGCCACGTTAACGGCGCAAGCTACTGTACATCCTACCATCGGGTTGTTACCGATACCCAGGAAGCCCATCATTTCTACGTGTGCGGGAACTGAAGAAGAACCTGCGAACTGAGCGTCTGAGTGCATACGGCCCAATGTATCGGTCATACCGTAAGAAGCAGGACCTGCAGCCATGTTATCCGGGTGCAAAGTACGACCTGTACCACCACCTGATGCTACAGAGAAGTAAGGTTTGCCTGCAAGTACACGTTCTTTCTTATACGTACCTGCTACCGGGTGTTGGAAACGGGTCGGGTTAGTAGAGTTACCTGTGATAGATACGTCTACGTTTTCATGCCACATGATAGCCACACCTTCGCGAACGTCATCAGCACCGTAGCATTTTACTTTCGCACGAGGACCGTCTGAATACGGAGTTTCGTTTACGATGTTCAATTCACCGGTGAAGTAATCGAACTTCGTCTGAACGTATGTAAAGCCGTTGATACGAGAAATAATCATAGCGGCGTCTTTACCCAAACCGTTCAGGATGCAACGCAACGGGTTGGTACGAACCTTGTTTGCCATTTCTGCAATCTTGATAGCACCTTCAGCTGCGGCGAATGATTCGTGGCCTGCCAAGAATGCGAAGCATTGGGTTTCTTCGCGGAGCAGACGGGCAGCCAAGTTACCATGGCCGATACCTACTTTACGGTCATCAGCTACAGAACCCGGAATACAGAATGCTTGCAAACCGATACCGATAGCTTCGGCAGCATCGGCAGCGTTCTTGCAGCCTTTCTTCAGTGCGATAGCGCAACCTACTACGTAAGCCCACTTAGCGTTTTCGAAGCAGATACCCTGAGTTTCCTGACAAGTCAGATACGGGTCGAGTCCTGCTTCTTCACAGATCTTGTTAGCTTCTTCAATGTCTTTGATGCCGTTTTCGTTCAATGCAGCCAAAATCTGCTTCATACGACGGTCTTGACTTTCAAACTGTACTGGTCTAATCATAATCTGTGTCCTCCTATTATTCTTTACGTGGGTCAATATATTTAACTGCGCCTTGCTCTTCTTTGAAGCGTCCGTAAGTGCCTGTAACGGCTTTCAATGCTTCGTTAGCGTCAACACCTTTCTTCACTTGTTCCATGAACTTGCCCATGTGGACGTATTCATAACCGATAACTTGGTTGTCTTTGTCCAAAGCCATACGGGTGATGTAACCTTCGGTCAGTTCGAGGTAACGGGTGCCTTTTGCTTTTGTTCCGTACAATGTACCTACCTGGCTGCGGAGACCTTTACCCAAGTCTTCCAAGCCTGCGCCGATCATCAAGCCGCCTTCTGAGAAAGCTGATTGGGTACGACCGTAAACGATTTGCAGGAACAATTCACGCATGGCTGTATTGATAGCGTCGCAAACCAAGTCGGTGTTCAAAGCTTCCAAGATAGTCTTGCCCGGCAGGATTTCAGATGCCATAGCAGCTGAGTGGGTCATACCTGAGCAACCGATAGTTTCTACCAGACATTCTTGGATAACGCCTTCCTTAACGTTCAGTGTCAGCTTGCACGCACCTTGCTGAGGAGCACACCATCCCACACCGTGGGTCAAACCAGAAATGTCTTTGATTTCTTTTGCTTGAATCCATTTCCCTTCTTCAGGAATAGGAGCCGGACCGTGATTGGGTCCTTTTGCGACACAACACATGTGTTCAACTTCGTGTGAATAAGTCATATTCGTTACGTTTTTATTGAGTAATAAAAAATAAGTAGTTTTAATACTTTGCGGGTCGGGGAAAAGCTTTCCTCAATCCGCACGCAAAGTTAGTCGTTTTCTTGATTTATACAAGGTCTTGGAACAAACTTTTTGTTACATTTTAATGATATTTTTTACCGCGTCCGCTATTTTGCTATGTCAACGTGGCAAAATCTTTTTCGTATGTGGATGAAAAGACTTATCTTTGCGGTGTGATTCTTATTTTAATGTAAATCGAACGCAGAGACGCAAAGACGCGGAGATTTATTTTAGAGAAGGCAAAGGGCGCAAGAGGATATTTCTATTGCAAATGAAAAAAACTTTGCGTTTTTGCGTCTCTGCGTTTAAATAAATAATCAATGGAAGAAGAAAAGAAGATTACGGTAAGCGACGAGGCTTTGCGCCGGGCGGCGGGCGAAGGAATGGACGAGTTCTTGCGGGTATTTACCGACCGCTATTTGGAAGTGACGGGCGGGCAGATTAATTCCGAGACGATGCCTTTGCTCAACGGATACCAGCATACGTTGTTGGGATACCGCATCTTTTGCGAAGAGGTGAACGAAGGCGGCTTTGTGCAACTCATCCAGAACGGATACGGACCGTATATTTTTCTCAATCCTTTTGCCAAGGCGATGCGCCTGATGGGTGCAAAGGAGTTCTCAAAGTTAGTTTACGAGGCAAAGAAGATATACGATGCGCATCGGGAAGACTTGGAGCTGGAACGGGATGAGGACGAGTTTATGGCGATGTATGAGCAATATGAGGAGTTTGATGACCTCGAAGAGCAATTCATGGATATGGAAGAGGAAGTGACGGAGCAAGTGGCGCGCTATGTAGACGAACATCTCGACCAGTTTGCCGAGATTTCCGCTTGATGCCGGTAGGGGGAATATAACGCATATAAGTCCGTAGGCTTTCAGAATTGGCTTCATCGGCTGATGCATCTATATTAATAAGGTGATGCATATAGATGCGTGAAAAGGAGGAAAGGATAATAGTTTAAATAAATGTTAAATATAGAAAGCGGATGCAGTATTTCCCGCATCTTTGCATTTTGCATAAAAAGTTTATCAAATTTAATTATAAAATCAAATCAAAGAAGAACATGAAAAAGTTTAAATTTGGCGTGCTCGCCATGGCACTGGTTTCGATGTTAGGGTTTACATCTTGTTTGGATAGTGGTGATCCGGGTCCTCAACAAGTTGGTGGATATATGGAAGTAAGCAGCAGTTTTTATGGGACTACATTTTTATCTGATTATGGCGTTACTTTCGTGCCTACTCAAATGTTGACATCTTCACCGACTTCTTCTGTGGCATACATTTACGGTACGCTTCCAGAGGATGAAGTGGTAACGGCTGAAACAAAATCGGTCAATATAAATTTGGCACAAGACCCTATTTATTTGCGTGAAATGTCACCGGTGCTTACTTCTGTGCCTGAGAAAAGTCAGACGGTTGGTTTGTATGAGATGAGAGGTTGTGCTATATGGGGAGAATATAAGTACTTTATTTACTCTTTTGCTTATTTATTAAAGAAAGGAACCACTACTGAGACTGTGAATACGGCACGTGATGAATTCCGTATCAATGTTTATTATGATAGTAATGAAACTGGCGTTGCAAAAGGGACGTTGAAATTGCATATTCGTTGTGAAGCCAAAGGCATAGATACAAGTAAAGAAAATTGGGGACAAGAATATACCGCAGGTTATCTTGAAGATGTTTTCGTGAGAATGGACCCAATCATATCGCAATATAAAGCAAATAATAATGGGGAGTATCCCAAACGTATTGAAGTGGAATATGAGAAATCTTCTTTGGTTTATGCGACTTCCGATCCTAATGCAAAGTTGTCTCAAACTATAAGTATAGAAAATAGTTATTTACCTAATATGTCAAAAGAATAATTGGTGTTAGTCCAATCGTTAGTATATATGAGCCGGGCAAAAATGTCCGGCTTTATTTTGATATATAGTGTCTTTTTCTCATCTTTGCATTTTGATATAAAAACGATATAATAATTAGAGAACGATATGAAAAAAATGAAATGGAATGTGCTTATGCTGGCACTGGCTACAATGCTTGGCTTTACTTCTTGTTTGGACGGCGAGGATAATAGCAATATCTTGTCGTATAATGAAATTGTGAAAGTGGATAATGCATTTTAACATTAATGATGCGTTGAACCGTTATGGGGAAATATATAGCAAACGTCCGGATAAGATTACGGTTTCGTATGAGCAGAATGCGCGTGACAATAGTTATGCGGAAGATTCGGTTTCCGTCCGTACGGTAGAGCTTAATTATGAGTCAATTATGGAGGCTCATGACCAGATTTCAGGAAATAAGTGAAATAAAAAATAGAGCCGAGTGTTTTATGCCCGGCTTTATTTTTGTATATTTGCAATTTGAGTATAATGCAAAAAACGTGTGAATTTTGAATTATAAAGGATTGTTTCATCAGATATGGGCATTGTTGTCTGTTCCGGGCAAAGCGTGGGATGAGATACGGGAACATGGAGGAGGGCACGATATCCAGACCGGGTTTGTGTATCCGTTGATAGGGCTTTGTGGCTTGTCTGAATTTGCGGGCACCTTTATCGGGAGAGATTTTTCTTCGTTGATGTTTCAAGTGGCATTGACGCGGTGTTGTGCCGTGGCGGTTGCCTTATTCGGCGGTTTTTTCCTTTCGGCGTATGTGCTTGACAAAATTTGTGCCAAGTGGTTGAAATGGGGGAGTATGCACAACCGTATGCTGGTGTTTGTAGGCTATTCGATGGTGGTTACTTTTGTGCTGAATATAGTCAGCGGCTTGTTTTCGATAGCCCTGCTTCATTGGATATTGCAAGTGTACACGGTCTTTGTCGTATTCGAAGGGGTACGCCGGTGGTTAGGAGTTCCCGAACGTCTGCAGATGTCTTTCACTTTTGTGGCTACGTTGGTCATTTTGATTTGCCCGTGGCTGATAGAATACGTGTTTAATCAATTATCTGTAATATTGAATTGAAGATGAAAACAAATGCAAGCAATATAAATATCAAGAACAAACGAGCCTCGTTCGATTACGAGTTTATCGACACCTATACGGCGGGCATTGTGCTGACGGGAACCGAAATCAAGTCTATCCGTCAGGGCAAGGCAAGCCTGGTAGATACGTTCTGTTTCTTTTCGCGCGGCGAGCTATGGGTGAAGAACATGCACATCGCCGAATACTTTTATGGCTCGTATAATAATCATGCCGCAAGGCGTGACCGCAAGCTCTTGCTTACCAAGAAAGAGCTTCGCAAGCTGGAGCGCACTTCAGCCGAACCGGGCTTCACCATTGTGCCTACCCGTATGTATATCAACGAGAAAGGGCTGGCAAAGGTGGTTATTGCCTTGGCAAAAGGAAAGAAGCAATACGATAAGCGCCAGAGCCTGAAGGAAAAGGAAGACAAGCGGATGATGGACCGTATGTTCAAACGATGAGTGTTTTTATTGAACGCAGAGGCGCAAAATCGCAGAGAAGATAATTGAAAGAGAGAAGGCAAAACTCACGGAGTAGTGTGAAGCCTAATTCAGTCTCTATGCTTTTACTTTTTTCTAAATAAAAACCTTTGCGCTTTTGCGTCTCTGCGTTTGATATAAAAATAAGAAGAGCAATGAAAACAATACAAGAGCAGATAAACGAACGCATCTTGGTGCTGGACGGTGCCATGGGTACCATGATTCAGCAATATGGTCTGACGGAAGACGATTTCCGTGGAGACCGTTTCCATGATGTGCCTGGCATGTTGAAAGGATGCAACGATGTGCTTTGCCTGACCCGTCCGGATGTGATAGAAGATATACACCGGAAGTATTTGGATGCCGGTGCGGATATTATCGAGACTAATACGTTTAATGCCACCCGTGTTTCGATGGCGGATTATCACCTGCAAGCTTATTGTGCGGAAATCAACCGGGAGGCGGCACGTTTGGCACGGCGTTTGGCAGATGAATATACGGCAAGATGTCCGGAAAAGCCCCGCTGGGTAGCAGGCTCGGTAGGTCCTACCAACAAGACTTGCTCGATGAGTCCCGATGTGAACAATCCTGCTTATCGTGCCTTGACTTTCGATGAGCTTGCCGAGGCATATATGGAACAAATGACCGCTTTATTAGAAGAAGGTGTAGACACGATTCTGATAGAAACCATTTTCGATACCTTGAATGCCAAAGCGGCTATCTATGCCGCTAATCGAGCTATGGAGCAATGCGGGCGCAAAGTGCCCTTGATGCTTTCGGTCACGGTTTCAGATACGGGCGGACGTACCTTATCGGGGCAGACACTCGATGCGTTCTTGGCTTCGGTGCAACATGCCGATATTTTCTCGATAGGATTGAATTGCTCGTTCGGTGCCAAGCAACTGAAGCCGTTCTTGGAACAACTTGCCCGGCGTGCACCTTATTATATTAGTGCTTATCCTAACGCCGGACTTCCCAATACGTTGGGTCAATACGACCAGACTCCCGAAGAAATGGAAGCCGAAGTGAAGGAATACATCGACGAGGGTTTGGTGAATATCATCGGAGGATGTTGCGGAACGACCGAGGCTTATATCGCCCGCTTCGCTTCGTTGGTGGAAGGAAGAAAGCCTCACCAAAGAGTAGCCGAGCCGAAGTATTTATGGCTTTCGGGATTGGAATTATTAGAAGTTACGCCCGAAATCAATTTTGTCAATGTAGGCGAGCGGTGTAATGTGGCTGGTTCGCGCAAGTTTCTTCGGTTGATAAATGAAAAGAAATACGAAGAAGCCTTGTCTATCGCCCGCAAGCAGGTGGAAGACGGTGCGTTGGTGATTGACATTAATATGGACGACGGTCTATTGGATGCCGCTCAAGAAATGACTACTTTCCTCAATCTGATAGCATCGGAACCCGATATCGCACGCGTACCTATTATGATAGATTCCTCGAAATGGGAGGTGATTGTGGCAGGGCTGAAATGCGTGCAGGGTAAAGGCATTGTCAATTCCATTTCGTTGAAAGAAGGCGAAGCGGTCTTTATCGAACACGCCCGTATCATCAAGCAATACGGGGCGGCGGTTATTGTAATGGCTTTCGATGAGAAAGGGCAGGCAGATACTTACGAACGAAAGATTGAAGTGTGTAGCCGTGCATATCGTATTTTAACGGAACAAGTGGGCTTCCGTCCGCAAGACATTATCTTCGACCCCAATGTATTGGCGGTAGCTACGGGCATGGAAGAACATAACAATTATGCCGTCGACTTTATCCGCGCTACGGGTTGGATTCGGAAGAACTTGCCCGGAGCGCATATTAGCGGAGGGGTGAGCAACTTGTCTTTCGCTTTCCGTGGAAATAATTACATCCGTGAGGCGATGCACGCCGTATTCCTTTATCATGCGATTGCGCAAGGTATGGATATGGGCATTGTCAATCCGGCATCCTCGGTGCTTTATACCGATATTCCGGCAGATGTGTTGGAACGTATTGAAGACGTAGTATTAAACCGCCGTTCCGATGCAGCCGAACGGTTGATAGAAATGGCGGAGAAGCTGAAGGCGGAGAAAGAAAACGCAGGGAATGCGCAAGCGGCAGATGCTCATTTAGCATGGAGAAAAGCGTCGGATGTAGATGCTCGCTTGCAATATGCGTTGGTGAAAGGCATTGGCGATTATTTGGAAGAAGATTTGCAAGAGGCTTTAAAGAGTTATCCCGATGCGGTAAGCATCATTGAAGGTCCGTTGATGGGAGGCATGAACCGGGTCGGGGAATTGTTCGGTTCGGGCAAGATGTTTTTGCCTCAAGTGGTAAAGACGGCACGCACGATGAAGAAAGCGGTATCTATCTTGCAGCCTTTCATTGAAGCCCAAAAGAAAGAAGGAGCAAAGAAAGCCGGAAAGGTGTTGGTGGCTACGGTAAAAGGAGATGTGCATGATATCGGGAAGAACATTGTGTCGGTCGTAATGGCATGCAATAATTACGAAATCATCGACTTGGGTGTAATGGTACCTGCCGAAACGATTGTAGAAACGGCGATGCGTGAAAAAGTAGACATCATCGGATTAAGTGGATTGATTACTCCTTCGTTAGAGGAAATGGTACACGTGGTATGTGAATTAAATCGTGCCGGTCTGCATATTCCGGTAATGATTGGGGGTGCCACAACTTCCAAACTTCATACGGCATTGAAGATAGCTCCGGTCTATCAGGGACCGGTGGTTTATCTGAAAGATGCTTCGCAGAATGCGCCGGTTGCTGCCCGTTTGCTAAATCCTGCCACACACGATGCATTTGTAAAAGAATTAGCAGACGAATACGAAGCATTGCGTGAGGGTAATAAGGAAAAGCAAGTAAAGCCGGTATCGTTGGAAGAAGCCCGAAAGAATAAGTTGAACCTCTTTTAAAAGGGGATTTTGATACAAACGCAGAGACGCAAAAACGCAAAGTTATATATTAGAGAGACAAGCAAAGGACACAAAGAAAACATACAATTCTCTGTGTCCTTTAGCCTTCTCTAAAAATCAATCTCTGCGTTTTTAGCGTCTCTGCGTTTGTTTTAAGTAAAGAGTTGCTCCGCTTGCACTAATGTTTCGGGTTTGCCGATATCTATCAATTGGAGATGTTGGGCGATGTATCCGCCAATATGTGCTTCTTTGCAGGTCTGAAGATAGAAATCGGTAATGGAAAATTTACCGGTCCAATGTTCATCCATATAGCGGAAGAGGGAAGGGGAGATAACATGAATGCCGCTGAAGGCATACGCTTCGTGTTGCTCCGGGCGATAGACAAATCCTTCCGGTTTGGTTTGCCGAGTCTGTTTGTTTATCCAACCGCAGAGACGGGCACTCTCTTTATCAAATAACAGGTAGCGCGAGGTTTCCCGTTGGCTGACCAATAAAGTGGCATCGTTTGTACTGTATAGATGTGATTCGTATAAGGCTTTCAAATCGATATCCGATAAGATATCGACATTATGCACCAAGAACGGTTCATTGCCGCTGAAGAACGGAGCGGCTTTCTTGATTCCTCCGCCCGTATCTAACAATTCATCACGTTCATCACTGATATGAATGGTGATGCCGAAGTTTTGGTTGGTTTGCAAGAAGTTGATAATTTGTTCACCAAAGTGATGGATATTGATAACAATTTCGGAAAACCCTGCTTGCTTCAGTTTAAGAATAACGTGTTGCAGCATGGGCATTCCTCCTACGGGTACCAATGCTTTCGGTATCCGGTCGGTTAAAGGCTTTAGCCGGGTTCCTAATCCGGCGGCAAATATCATGGCTTTCATATTTGTTTTTTCACCACAGATTACACAGATTAAAAGATTATTCCCAGTATTTTTGCTATTAAAATTTATAAGCGATATTTTGTTCCCGGTGAATTACTTCTACGTTCACTCCGAATTTCTCATGGATGTGCCGGGCGGTATGTTCGGCAGCATAGACCGAACGGTGTTGTCCGCCGGTACATCCGAAGCAGATGCTGAGATGAGTAAATCCTCGTTCCAAAAAACGTTGCACATGGGCATCTGCTAAGGCATAAACGTGTTCAAGGAAGGAAAGGATTTCTCCGTCTTCTTCTAAGAAGCGGATAACGGGCTCATCGCGTCCGGTCAGTGGTTTATATGCATCATATCTGCCCGGATTATGAATGGCACGGCAGTCGAATACGTATCCGCCTCCGTTGCCAGACGGGTCTTCGGGAATCCCTTTCTTATAAGAGAAACTGATGACCCGAACCGTAAGTTTACGTTTATTTTGTTCGAGGACATAAACGGGAAGCCCGGTCAATTGTTTCAATACTTTACATAGGTAAGGATATTCCGGGAATTTGTGTTCCAGCAATTGGCTTAAATTTTCAATCGCATACGGAATGCTTTGCAGGAAATGCGGCTTTTGCTCAAAGTACCCCCTGAATCCGTATGCACCCAATACTTGCAGGGTACGGAAGAGGACGAAATGCCTTAATTGTTCCCTGAAGTGGGATTCGGATATGGGATAATATGCTTGAAGCGCTTCTAAGTATTCGTGTATCAGTTCTTCCCGCAAGTCTTGCGGGAATCGGGCTTTGGCTTGCCAGAGGAAAGAAGCCACATCATAATAAATCGGTCCTTTCCGTCCTCCTTGGAAGTCGATAAAGTAAGGTTGTCCGTCCCGTATCATTACGTTTCGGCTTTGGAAGTCGCGGTACATGAAAGTGGAAAATGTATCGGCAAGCAATACATCCGTCATATTTTCAAAATCGTTTTCCAGCAGATTCTCTTGAAATTCGATTCCAGTCGCTTTTAGGAAACAATACTTGAAGTAATTCAAGTCCCATAGGACGCTGCGCTGGTTGAACTCGGCTTGTGGGTAGCATACGGAGAAATCCATGTCTTTTGCCCCTTCGATTTGCAAAGAGGGGAGCAGGCGGATGGTTTGTTTCAATAAGCTTTTCTCTGCTTCATTGAATATGCCTGTAGTCCGTCCTTGTTCAATGGCTTGAAATAATGAAATGTCTCCCAAATCTTCTTGCAAGTAAGCCATTCCGTCATCGCTTTGAGCGTATATTTGCGGTACGGGCAATCCTTTCTCGGTGAAATGTTTTGCCATATAAAGGAAGGCACGGTTTTCCGCCTCCGATGTGCCATATACGCCGATTAGTTGAGGATTGCCTTTCAACCGATAGTATTTCCGGTTAGAACCTGCACCAGCCAGTGGCTCAATGCTTTCAGCGGTATGTCCGGTATAGTCTTGATAGAGTATTTGTAAGATTTCGGGCTGCATAATGTTGTATTAAAATGTTTATTCAGGGTATTATATCTCAATTATCTCAACTTGTTCCGCTGGAAATGCGGGCCTGCTTTCAGGTGGAAATAAATCATCGATACCACCGTGAGAGTGGCTCCAAACAGGTATGCGTCTCTGAATGAGGCGATTTCGGCGATATATCCGCCCAGCAACATGCCGATTCCGATACCTACGTCCCACGAAGTGAGGTAAGTGCTGGTAGCCGTGGCGCGCTGGTTATTGGGGGCAAGGTTTACGAATAGCGTATTGTATGCCGGAAACATCGTGCCGAACCCGATGCCTAAGAGCAGGGCTATCAGGAAAAACAAGGATGTGGTAAAGGCATAGTTCCAGCCTATTAGCCAGCCGCATGCCGTCAGGGCAAAATAGCAGAAGCACACCAAATAGAGTCCGGCATTGATGACTTGGGTGATTTTCCCTTTATCTACCAATCTTCCGCTGAATAAGCGGCTAATGGCCATACCTACCGCCATGAGGGTGAAGAAAAAGCCGGTTTCAGCCGTGATGCCGATTTGTTTGGCATACATGGCTACATAATTGGTGGTCATGCCGTAGGGGATAGATAGCAAGAGCAAGCTGAGTCCGGCGGGCAATCCTTTGATGAGGATAAAGCGGTCGAGCGATATCGGTTCGCGTTTCACCGGCGGCTTGTAGGGAGTCTTTACCATGCTGGCTGCAATGAAGCCTAAGACGCACGAGCCGAGTCCGTAAGAGAAAATCGCGATATAGGATGTGCCCGCGCTATGAAGGAACAAGCCGAACATGGGACCGATAGACATGGCAAGATTGTTCGCCAGCCCGTAATAGCCCAATCCTTCGCCCCTCCGTGCCGAGGGCATAATGTCGATGACTACCGTATTTCCGCCTACCGTGACCATTCCGAACGAGATGCCGTGGATGATGCGGTAGATGATGAACATGGTCAACGCTCCGGCAAACATGTATCCGGCAAAAATCATCGTGAAGATAAAGTAAGCGAAGAGGTAGAGGGGTTTGCGGGCGAAAGTGTCGAGCAGGTATCCGGAGAAGGGGCGGATGCAGAGTGAAGATACGGTATAGCAGGATAAGACAATACCGATGGTGGTATTCGAAGCATGGAAGATTTCCGATAGATAGAAGGGAAGTACCGGAACTAAGAGCCAAAAGCCGAAGTAGAGCAGGAAGTTGGCTGCCAGAATGCAACAATAGCTCGGCGTAATCAGGCGTTGCTTTTCCATAAGCTGAAGATGTTAAGTCTGTTTTCACCACAGATTGCACAGATTTTATTAATTAATAATTAAAAGTGAATCATGAATAGCGGTAAGCGTTTTCATTTGTCGTTATTAACTATTAATTGTTCATTATTAATTAGTTAAATCTGTGTAATCTGTGGTGAATATCTTTTTAGTTTGCCGCTTCAAACTCTTCAAGGAAGCGGGTATCGTTTTCCGAGAACATGCGCAGGTCTTTCACCTTGTATTTCAGGTTCGTGATGCGCTCTACGCCCATGCCGAAAGCATAGCCCGAATATACTTTGCTGTCTATGCCGCAAGCGTCGAGCACGGCTGGGTCTACCATGCCGCATCCCAAAATCTCTACCCATCCGGTGTATTTGCAGAACGGGCATCCTTCTCCTCCGCAGATGTGGCAACTGATGTCCATTTCCGCGCTGGGTTCGGTGAACGGGAAGTAAGACGGGCGCAAGCGGATTTTCGTTTCCGGTCCGAACATCTCTTGGGCGAATTGCAGCAGGACTTGCTTCAGGTCGGTGAACGATACGTTCTTGTCCACATACAAGCCCTCTACTTGGTGGAAGAAGCAATGCGCGCGGTAGCTGATGGCTTCGTTGCGGTACACGCGTCCCGGGCAAATCACGCGGATAGGGGGCTGGGTTACTTCCATGGTACGTGCCTGGACGCTGCTGGTATGCGTGCGCAAGATGATGTTCTTGGTCACATCGTCCGGATTGGTCTCTACGAAGAAGGTGTCTTGCATGTCGCGTGCCGGATGGTCGGGCGCGAAATTCATCTTTGTGAACACATGCAGGTCGTCTTCCACTTCGGGTCCGTCGGCAATGGTGAATCCCAAGCGGCTGAAGATGTCGATGATTTGATTGCGTACGATGTTCAACGGATGGCGTGTGCCCAACTGAATGGGATAAGCCGTACGGGTTAGGTCGAGGTCGGACATATCGGCGTCTTGGCTCTCGAATGTTTCCTTCAGAGCAGCGATACGCTCTTGCGTACGGGTTTTCAGTTCGTTCAACTTCATGCCGACTTCTTTCTTCTGGTCGGCAGGTACATTCCGGAAGTCCGCCATTAAGGCGTTGATGATTCCTTTTTTACTCAGGTACTTGATGCGGAGCGCTTCCAGCTCGTCTGTGTTCTGGGCGGTCAGCTGGTCAACTTCCTGAAGCAATTCTTCTATTTTCGTTAACATAACCTATTATCTTTTTTATTTTACGCGCAAAGGTAAGGATTAAAACTGAATTTTTATCTTTTTCTTCCGATAAAAAAGAAAACTGCATGTCTTTTGTTCCATGAATGAAAAAAAGAAGTACCTTTGCGCTGATTTTTCAGAAGCACTAATCATGAAAAAAATTGTATTTGGATGTTGTTTGCTCGTAGGAGTGATGGCTTCCTGTGGAGGTGGGAAAAAGAAGATTGACCCTTTTGAAACATTGACCAAGCAGATAGACTCGCTTCAGGTCGAGGAAGAAGTTGTGCCGGATACCGCTCCCGACCGTCCGGAAGTGATACCAGCCACGGCGGACGAGAGCTTCGCCGATTTTTTCTACAACTTCGCTTCAAACGAACGTTTCCAGCAATCGCGGATTGTCTTCCCTATTTCTTATTATAAAGGAAGAGAGGTGACCCGTATCGCGAAAGAAGATTGGGAATACGACCCGCTCTTTAGCCGTGACCCGGTGTACACCGTGCTTTTCGATAGGGAAGAAGAAATGGAGCTGGAGAAAGACACGGCGGTGCGGAGTGTGCAGGTCGACTGGATTTACCTGAAAGACCGCAAGGTGAAGCGTTATTATTTCCAGCGCATCAAGGAGAGTTGGTTTCTCGAAGCGATTAATAAGGAAAAGTTAGCGCATGCGGAAAGCGGGAAAGAGGATTTCTTCGATTTCTATTTCCGTTTTGCCAATGATTCGGTGTTTCAAGGCGAGCGTTTGGCAGACCCGTTATCGTTTGTGACGGTCGACCCAGAAGACGAATTTCAGATTTTGGAGACGACGCTCGATGAAGGGCAGTGGTTCTCTTTTCGTCCTCCTCTGATGAAAGAGCGTCTTACGAATGTCCATTACGGGCAGGAGGCGGTGCCCGATACCGACACGAAGATTGTAGAGTTCAAGGGATTCGGAAACGGATTCAGCAACACGCTTTACTTCGAGTGCCGGGGAGGCGAATGGAAATTGGTTGAGTTTGAAGACTTGAGTGATTGATTTAAAAATATCGATATTTCACCACAGAATAAAATGAAAGACTTACGCAACTATCCGCTTTTGGCTCATAACACGTTCGGCATGGACGTGCGTGCTTCCCGTTTTGTAGAATATGCATCGGAAGAAGAGCTTCGCTCGTTCTTGATGCAGCCCCGTGAAGAGGTGCCTTTGTTGGCGATAGGTGGCGGGAGTAATCTGCTTTTCCTGCACGATTTCCAAGGCATTGTCCTGCATTCGGCTATCCGGGGGATTCGTGTAATCACCGAGACCGATGATGAAGTAGAAGTGCATGTCGGTTCGGGCATAGTATGGGATGGCTTCGTGGCTTACACGGTGGAGCAAGGCTGGTATGGGGCTGAAAATCTTTCGTTGATTCCGGGCGAAGTCGGAGCTTCGGCGGTGCAGAACATCGGCGCATACGGTGTAGAGGCTAAAGACTTGATTGTATGTGTCGATACGGTTGGCGTAACTACAGGCGAATCCCGCAGGTTTATGAACGAAGAATGCCGCTACGCATACCGCCAAAGCGTTTTCAAGCAGGAATTGAAAGGGCAATACATCGTGACGGGCGTGACCTATCGCCTGAGCAAGAAGCCCGTTTGGCATTTGGATTACGGGAATATCCGTGCCGAACTGGAAAAGTCGGGCGGGGAATTGACCCAAAAGGCATTGCGTGAGGCCGTTATCCGCATCCGGAATGAAAAATTGCCCGATCCGGCGCGGGTAGGGAATGCCGGAAGTTTCTTTATGAATCCGGTGATTCCCAAGGCTCAGTACGATGCGTTGTGTGCCCTATATCCCGATATGCCCCATTATTCCGCGGGTGAAGGTCGGGTAAAGGTGCCTGCCGGATGGCTGATAGACCGTTGCGGTTGGAAAGGCAAGACGCGGGGGCGGGTAGGTGTACATGCCAAACAGGCATTGGTGCTGGTGAACCTTGGCGGGGCTACGGGAGAAGAAGTCCGCCGGTTAGCCGAAGACGTGGCACGCTCGGTCGAGGAAAAGTTCGGCATCCGCATTTCTCCCGAAGTGAATTATATAGAGTGAAGTGATACGTAGAAATTATGATGAGGAAACGCAGATTTACGCGGATTAATGGATATTCCAATTTATATAATCGTATTTCGTAAATTGGGGGTGAATAAATATATTTGCGAAAATCTGCGTTAATCTGCGTTTCAAAACATATATGTAAACTGATTAAGCGGCTTATGAAGATAACAATATTAGGAAGCGGCACTTCCACGGGGGTGCCGCAGGTAGGGTGTACGTGTCCGGTGTGTACCAGCACCGACCCGCGCGACAAGCGTTTGCGGTGCTCCGGGCTGATAGAGTCCGGCGGAGTGCGGATATTGGTGGATTGCGGTCCCGACTTCAGGGAACAAAGCCTCCGCTTGCCCGATTTTCAGCCTATCGACGGCGTTTTAATCACTCACGAGCATTACGACCATGTAGGCGGGTTGGACGATTTGCGCCCCTTTTGCCATTTCCACGATGTGCCGGTCTATGCCGAGCCATATACGGCAGAACGCCTGATGAACCGTATTCCTTATTGCTTTGCCGAGCATCCCTATCCGGGTGTGCCCCGCATTCCGTTGGTACGGGTAGAGCCGAATGTGCCGTTTCAGGTAGTTGGCGGCGCGGGGCAAAAGGTGGAGGTGCTTCCGCTTCGGGTCGTCCACGGACGGCTTCCCATTTTGGGCTTCCGCATTGGCAACGTGGCATGGATTACGGACATGACCGAGATGCCCGAGGAGACGTATGCCCATTTAGAGGGATTGAATTGCCTGTTCATGAACGCCTTGCGCGTCACGCCGCATCCCACTCACCAGTCGCTCGCCCAAGCCTTAGAGCAAGTGGAGCGCATCCGTCCCCGCGAGGCGTATTTCATCCATGCCAGCCACCAGCTTGGCTTGCATGCCGAGGTAGAACCCACGCTTCCGCCTCACGTCCATTTGGCATACGATGGATTGGTGATAGAGGCATAAATTGAATACAGAGACACAGAGTTTTATTTAATGAATTCTGCAAAGTGCAATGTAGGGACGGGGTTTGCCCGCCCAGATACACCTACAGACACAAGTACATACGTAGATGTATTCGGGCGGGCAACCCCCGCCCCTACAGTTTAATTTACTTGTCAAACCCTTGCTTCCGAAGCGTTTTCTTCAGCACTTCCGACATGGCTTCGTTCCCTTCTTTCGTATAGCGGATGTCGGTGAAAACTTGTGCTAACGTCTCCTTGTGGTTGATTTCCACGAAATGCTTGTTCTCCGGGAGCGACTCCTTGTAGGCATAAATGCGGTCGATGTCCTCGGGCGAATAGTCGTGGTATTGCTCTTCGTGGACGATTCCTTCCAAAGGCAGGCGGTCCGGCTGGGGCGGGCATTCGTCGGGGTAGCCCACGGTGATAGTAGCCAGCGGAATGACCAGTTCGGGCAGGTTCAAGGCTTCGATGATTTGGTCGGGGTTATAAATCGTGGTGCCTAAGAAGCACGTGCCCAGCCCGGCAGCTTCGGCAAGGGTGCAGAAGTTTTGCGTCAGCATGATGGCATCGATGGATGCGTTCATAAACGAGAGCAGGTTGTCGTAGCCCGGTTCGGCTTTCCGCTGACGGCACCATTTGCAGAAGCGGTTGAAGTCGGCGCAGAAGGTCAGTACCACCGGCGCTTCCATTAGCATGGGCTGGTGGAAATGGGCGGGAGCCAAGCGTTCCTTCATCGCCTGGTCGCGGGTGATGATGACACTATAGAGCTGCATGTTGCCCATCGTAGGGGCGCGGAACGCTTCTTCCAATAATCCATTCAGCAAGTCGGCAGGCACGTCCTCTTGCTTATATTTGCGTATCGTACGTCTGTTTTTGATAGAATCCATAATCCAATGTGTTTTTTGTTTACGCAAAGATACGCTATTCTTTCCGTCCGGCAATGGATTTGAAACAAGCGGACGTGAAAATCTGTTAACGGATTAGGCGATATTTACATGTTTTCATGCTAACTTACTGAATATATGTTGATTACAAATGGAATTAATGTATTGTTAAGGTATTTGTTTCTATTATTCATTAATTGTCATTTGTCATTTGTAAGAACAAACTTATTCACAAAAAGACAGATAGCTTGACTTCAAGAAGTAATGTCATTCTGATGCGGCTACATGGGGCGGATAGCTTGCAGGCGGTAAAGGGCTTCATTGTAGTCCTCAATGAGTTCTTTCATCGCTTCCTCTACCGATTGCAGGCGGTGGATAAGGGATGCGGCTTGTCCGATTTCGATTTCCCCTTCGAAAATGTCTCCCTCGAAGATACCTAGTTTGGCTCGTCCGCGTCCTAATAGTTCCCGAAGCTCATCGGCGGAGGCACCGCGGAGTTCGGCTTCTTCCACCTGTTTGTAGAAATCGTTTTTTACCAATCGGGTAGGAGAGAGTTGTTTCAGGGTAAGTATTGTGTCGCCTTCGTTCAGGCGCAGGCATCGGTCTTTGAACGAGAAGTGAGCGGAGCTTTCTTCGGTCAGGGCGAAACGGGTTCCTATCTGCACGCCGTCGGCTCCCAAGGCTTGTGCGGCAAGCATACTTTCGCCCGTGGCGATTCCGCCGGCTGCCAATAAGGGCAGGGTGCACGAGCGGCGTATGGCTGGAATGAGGCACATTGTGGTGGTTTCTTCCCGTCCGTTATGTCCTCCTGCTTCAAATCCTTCGGCTACGATAGCGTCTACACCGGCTTCTTCACACTTGGCTGCAGATTTCGAGGATGCTACCACGTGTGTTACGAGGATGTCCCGTTCGTGAAGCCAGTCGGTCCATTTCTTGGGGCTTCCAGCCGAGGTGAAAACGATTTTTACGCCTTCATCGGCGATGATTTGCATCAGGGTTTCTATTTCGGGATACATCAGCGGGACGTTCACTCCGAAAGGTTTGTCGGTAGCTGCCTTACACTTACGGATGTGTTCACGTAGGGTTTCGGGGTGCATTGAGCCTGCTCCCAGCAAGCCCAGCCCTCCGGCATTGCTTACGGCTGAAGCTAATCGCCAGCCGCTGCACCACACCATTCCGCCTTGGATGATGGGGTACTTGATGTTGAAAAGTCGGCAAATTCGGTTCATGGTATTGCTTTAGTTAATAGTTAATAATGAATAGTTAATAATGAATAGTTTATAGCGGTGGCTGTTCTCTAACTATCGCTTTGAATACGGGTCGGGTCTGTTGCGATTCAGGCTCGAAACCGAACCAATAGGTCGTATTTTCCCCTTCGAGTGGCGGGAGCATGCAGAGGCGTAATCCTTCGTGGTAAGTGCCATAGATGGGCTCCCATGCATCGGGAGGCAATACGTGTTTGGTGCGGATGCGGAAGGCTGGCTCTTTCTTGAGCGACATTCCCGCTTCTATCCATGCCAAGGTCATGTCGGTTTCGTATGTCGGATAGTTTTCTTTACAAAACTTATAGAGCAGGATGCCCCGGCGTTCCAAGCTCATGGGTTGGTCGATGACACCGATGCGGATGAGGTAATCCAAGAACCGGTGCAGGAACTCGGATGCTTCTACAATCAGCCGGCGGGTGATTTCTTGCCAAGGTTGGGCGTTATAGAATCCGTCTATGAGGCGTGAAAGCATGCGTGCGGTCTGAAGTTCGTCGGGGGTGATTTCGTTGGTGCTCAGCACTTCGTAGGGTGGGAAAGGAGCATAGCGGATGCCTAATTCTGAGGCACGCCGGCGCATTTCGGTACCGGGAAGAAGCTTGAGGGATTCCAATTGGATTTCGCCTGCCCGATAGGAAGCCAATGTCTGGACATCTTCGAATATCTCTTCCAGCCGGTAGAGAGGCAATCCCGCTATCAGGTCGGCATGAGTTTCCAAGTTGGGCAGGGAACAGAGGTATTTTAATCCTTCTAATGCATGTTCTAATTTCCCATGTCTTTGGCACACGTCTAATACTTCTTGATGCAAACTTTGGATGCCTGCTTCTAAATGGAGTTGTCCGGTGGGCATTGATGCCAGCTCACTCTTCAACTCTTCGGTCAGGAGGGCTGGATGCACTTCCAAGTGGAAACGGATGTCGGGAAACTCGCGGAACAAGTCGAGCAAAGCACGGGCGTGGCGGGCATTGTAGTTGAAAGTGCGGTCGAGCACACGGATGTTCCCGATGTGATGCGCTTGAATCAATTCGATACGTTTCCGGATGGTTTCAATCGGGAGGGTGCGTACAGGTTTCTCGCCTCCGCTTACACAAAAGGCGCAGGTATTGAAACATCCTCGGGTGGTTTCCAGTTGCACGAATGGTTTGCTCCAATTGAAGAAAGGGCTTTCTTCGGGCGGAACAAGCCGGTCGAAACGCATCACTTGTGCCCTTCCGTTATCGTGATAGACGGAAGCGTGGTCTATGTAGCATAAGCCCTCTATGGTATGCCATGCTTGGGGTTGGTTCCATACTTCCAGCCATTGGGCAAAAGTTTCTTCTCCTTCGCCTCGGAACACACAATTTACGAAAGGATAATTGCGCAGGAACGGTTCGTTATTTCCAAGAAATTCGGGACCTCCCAGGGTGATACAACAATCGGGAAGCAGGGCTTTGATACGTCCCAAAGTGTGAAGTAATGTTTCGTGATTGAAAAGCCAGCATGTAGCGGCTACGATGTCCGGTTTCCGGCGGAAGACTTCGGCACTCGTCATACCCGGATTTTCGTTGATAGTCGCCGAAACGATGTCCCATTCATTTCCGGCATGACCGATGAGTTGGGCTTGCAGGGCGGGCAATGCCAACGAAGAATGCGCATACGAACTATTTAGGTCAAGCCAAAGGATTTTCATGGTGGTGGAATGTAAAATCACCACAGACTTAAATAGTTAATAATGAATAGTTAATAATTAATAATGAACAAACGGTAAATGCTTCGCTTGCCGTTATTAACTATTCATTATTAACTATTTAAGTCTGTGGTGAAAGATAAATTAAAGCAAGTATTGCGTGCTGATAGATTCGTGGCTCAATACGCGGCGAATCGTTTCAGCGAACATATCAGCTATGGAAAGTTGTTTCACTTTGGCGCATCGGTTCGAGTACGGGATGCTGTCGGTGAATACCAGTTCTTCCAGTTCCGAGTTTTGTACCCGTTCAGATGCGGGACCCGACATGACGCAATGCGAAGCGATAGCACGCACAGAGTTAGCTCCGGCTTCTTTCATGATGTCGGCGGCTTTGGTGATAGTGCCGGCTGTATCTACCATGTCGTCAATCAATACCACATCTTTTCCTTTCACGTCACCGATGATTTGCATAGAAGCCACTTCATTGGCTTTTTCACGGGTCTTGTGGCACAATACCAAGGGTACATCCAGGTATTTGGCATACGTGCTGGCACGTTTCGACCCGCCTACGTCTGGAGTGGCGATAACCAGATTCGGCAAGTGTAATGATTGGATATACGGAGCAAAAATCGTAGAACCATACAAGTGGTCTACCGGGATATCGAAGAATCCCTGAATTTGGTCGGCATGCAAGTCCATGGTAATCAGACGGTCAATGCCCGCTACGCTCAACAGGTCTGCCACCAGTTTGGCGCCAATGGATACACGTGGCTTGTCCTTGCGGTCTTGACGTGCCCAGCCGAAGTAAGGGATTACGGCGATGATGCGTTTTGCTGATGCGCGTTTGGCGGCATCAATCATCAAGAGAAGCTCCATTAAGTTATCTGAGTTCGGAAAGGTAGACTGTACGAGGAATACGTGTTGGCCACGGATAGATTCTTCGTAAGATACAGCAAATTCGCCATCGGCGAAATGTGTAATGTTCATGTTACCCAGCGGGCAACCTAAGCTTTTACAAATTTTCTCTGCAAGGTATCTCGTATTTGTTCCCGAGAATACTTTAAAGGTAGATGTTTCGCTCATTGTAATTTTTGATATATTGCCTAAATTTGAATGCAAAGTTACGCCATTTCTTCAATTCGGACAAATGAATGCCCCTAAAAACTTCAGTCGGCAAGCCGTTTCAGCTTTCGGAAATGTTCAATCAGCCGGCTATAATTGTAGTCGTGCTCGGAGTCAAACTTGTTCCATAGCCCTCCTAAAATTGCTGCTCCACCGAATCCGTAGTCTTTCACTTGCAGGATATTGCTTTCATCGATGCCTCCTAAAGCAATGACTTTTTTGTCGATGATGCCGCTTTTTGCCGCCGTCCGTATTTGTTCGGGGGTGAAAGCGGATGAATATCCTTCTTTTGAAATGCTATCGAATATCGGGCTGAGGAAGACATATTCGTTTTGAGGTTTCTTTTCCTTTACTTCTTCCAGCGTGTGGCAAGATGTGGTAATCGGTCCGGAATAGTTATTGGGAGCAACCGGATTCCGGCTATTCAGGTGGATGCCTCTTAGTTTGTACTCTTCTTTCAAGTAGAAATTGTCGTGCACGACAATACGTTTCCGGTATTTTTCCGGTATCAATGTCAATAATCTTTCGGCATATACCGGAATAGAGTCTACTTTACGCAGATGAAGGATGTCCAGCCCTTCATCGAAAAGGGTTGTAATGATTTTATCTTCTTCTACGAAGTAGGTAGGTCGGGTTATTACTATCAGTTTCATTATGAAAACACAATATGATGTGGCAAAGGTAGTAATAAGTTTGTAATATTTGGCTATATTAAAGCAAAATCGTGTACGTTTCCATCGTTTTCAGGTCGATTTGCCATAATTTCCCTGCCAGAATGTCGCCATATCCGCAGATAATCTTGATTACTTCGTTGGCTTCGGCGCATCCTACGAGTCCGGGCGTAACTCCCATAACCCCCTTCGGGGGATGAGGCATGGACAGCATTTCCTCTTCGTCGGGATAAAGGTCGCGGTATCTTTTCCCGCCTTTATTATATAAGAATACGGATACCTGCCCTTCGAACGCGCGGATGGCTCCATATACGTATACCTTATTTAATAGAGCGCAGGTGTCGTCTATCACGTATCGGGTGGCGAAATTATCGCATCCGTCTACGATGATGTCATAGTCCGCAAAGATTTCCTTGGCATTATCCCGAGTCAAGCGGGTAGGGTATGCCTTTATTTGGAGGGTACTGTTCAACGCTTCCAGCCGTTTTTTTGCTTGCAGGGCTTTGGATAAGCCTACTTCAGCTTCGGCATAAAGCACTTGGCGTTGCAGGTTGCTTTCGCTTACGGTATCATCGTCTACCAGCCCGATAGTCCCTATTCCGGCACCGGCTAAATAGAGGGCAACGGGAGACCCCAGTCCTCCTACGCCTACGATAAGCACCCGTGCCGCTCTTAGGCGGGCTTGTCCTTCTTCGCCGATTTCGGGAAGCAGGAGTTGGCGGTTGTATCTTTCCATAATTGTAAATAGTGAACACAGAGGCGTGGAGTCACAGAGAATATAAAAGCTCTGTGTCTTTGTGTCTCTGTGTTCAAATGCGATTTCATTTTACAAAGTCGAACGAAGCGTCCCAGTCTTTCCATACCGGTTCGCGTCCTGCCGCTTTCAGTGCGCATTCCACTTCTCCGGCGGTACGGTCATCGCTGATATGGAATTGTTCCAAGGCTTGCGGATAGGTGTAGTATCCGCCCGGTTCGGTCTTGCTTTCGGCACTCATGGTGGTCACGCCCAATGAAGCCATGTGGTCGCGGATATATGCCGGTTCGCGGGTCGAATACGAGATATCTACATCATGGTCGAAGATACGCATGGCGAAGGTCACTTGCGCCAGTTCCTTGTCGCTCATGATGACGTTGGGCTGGAATCCTTCGTTTTCCGCAGGGCGCATACGGGGGAAATTAACGCTATATTTGGTCTTCCAATAATGTTTTTGCAGATAGCGCAAGTGATATGCCATCATGGTCACATCGGTGCGCCAGTCTTCCAAGCCGATTAATACGCCCATGCCGATAGAATGCACGCCCGCTTGTCCCATACGGTCAAATCCGTTTACGCGCCATTCGAATTTCGATTTCATGCCGCGCGGATGATAGACATTATAGCGTACTTTGTTATAGGTTTCTTGGAAACAGATAACTCCGTTCATGCCGTGCTTGGTCAGTTCGGCATATTCTTCGGTCTTGAGCGGCATCACCTCTATCTTCAGGTTCGAGAAGTACGGTTTTGCCAAGTCAAGCGCTTTTGCCAGATAAGGGACACCGGCTTTAGCAGGGTTCTCTCCCGTTACAATGAGCAGGTTCTCGAACGGAGCTAGCTTCTTGATAGCTTTGTATTCGTTTTCGATTTCCTCGGGTGTCAGGATAGTCCTTG
This sequence comes from Bacteroides sp. An322, assembly GCF_002161765.1. Lineage (GTDB taxonomy): Bacteria > Bacteroidota > Bacteroidia > Bacteroidales > Bacteroidaceae > Phocaeicola > Phocaeicola merdavium. The sequence continues at coordinate 79,721 of NZ_NFIN01000009.1, forward strand.
CCATAGGGTTGCTGATGTGGAATCCGCAATATACGCACGAGTTGGTGCATGAGTTGGTCAGGTAGAGCGGGATGAACATCGATACGGTTTTCCCGAACCGTTCTTCGGTATATTTCCGGCTCAGGCGTGCCATGGGTTCCAAGTATTTTTCAGCGGCGGGCGAAACCAATGCCATGAAATCATTGACATCGCAATGAGATTTTCCGAGTGCCCGCAACACATCGGATTCGGTTTTGGAGTAGATGGCTTCGGTCGTCTCCTCCCAGCTTATTTTTTCTAATTCTTCGCTAAACATTTTATTCTGTATATAGTTTATCTTTTTCCCACAAAAAAGGATTATTTAAAATGTATTCCTCAATTTCATCATACGTATGTTGGTTACGAATGATATGTTCGTAATAGTTGCGTTGCCAAACAGAATAACCTATTTTTCGTGAAACAGCACCTTTATATCCACGTATAATGGCTCCTACTGTTTTTGATGGTGATTGTAGGGGCGTATTGCATACGCCCTGATTACATCCACTATAATTTGTGGGTTTATTTATGTTGATGTTTTCGGGCGTATGCGATACGCCCCTACAAATTTCTATAATGGCATGAAAATGATTGGGCATTATTACATATTCATGTAATTTTACTTCTCCTTTTCTAATGTTCATGGTTTGTAACCATTCTTCTTTTACAATCCTTCCTGCCTCATTCAAAATCATTTCCCCATTAACGACTTTACCGAATGTGCATTTTTTCTCTTGGGTACAAATGGTGATAAAATAAAAGCCTTCTGTACTGTAGTTATATTCGGGCAACCTTATACTCTTGCGTCGATGAATGTTGGGGTCATACATTTTATTCAATATAATTTTATTGTTTGTATTGGTTGATGTATTCGGGCGGGCTAACCCCGCCCCTACAACTTAATTAATTATTAATGGATGAAAGGTCACGACTCAACTTCATCGCACAAAAGTTCGGCCCGCACATGGTGCAATATTCTCCGTCGGTATGGCGGCCTTCGGTGAAATATTCCAAGGCACGGTCGGGGTCTAAGCTCAAATGGAACTGGTCGCGCCAACGGAACTCGTAACGGGCTTTGCTCAAGGCATTGTCGCGGACTTGTGCTCCGGGATGTCCTTTGGCAAGGTCGGCGGCATGGGCGGCTATCTTATAGGTGATGACACCCGTGCGCACATCTTCCCGGTTCGGCAAGCCGAGGTGTTCTTTGGGGGTTACGTAGCACAACATTGCCGTGCCCAGCCATCCGATTTGAGCGGCTCCGATAGCCGATGTGATGTGGTCATATCCCGGTGCGATGTCTGTTACTAAGGGACCGAGGGTATAGAACGGGGCGTTGTGGCAATGCTCGATTTGGCGTTGCATGTTCTCTTGAATCTTGTGTAAGGGCACATGACCCGGACCTTCGATAAACGCTTGTACATTCTTCTCCCATGCACGTACCACGAGTTCACCCATGGTGTCGAGTTCGGCAAATTGGGCTTCATCGTTGGCATCGGCAATACATCCGGGACGCAAGCCGTCTCCCAAGGAGATAGCCACATCGTATTGAGCAAGGATGTCGCAGATGTCATCGAAATGTTCGTAGAGGAACGATTCTTGGTCGTGTATCAGGCACCATTTGCTCATGATGCTTCCTCCGCGGCTCACGATACCGCATAAACGCTTGTCTGCCAAGTGTACATTGTGCCGGCGGATGCCTGCATGGATGGTGAAATAGTCCACACCTTGTTCGCATTGCTCTATCAAGGTGTCCTTATAGATTTCCCAAGTCAGGTCTTCCACTTTGCCGTTCACCTTCTCCAGTGCCTGATAGATAGGCACGGTGCCTACGGGTACGGGGCAGTTGCGGATAATCCATTCGCGGGTTTCGTGGATGTTGTCTCCCGTAGAGAGGTCCATAAGCGTATCGCCTCCCCATTTGCAGCTCCATACGGCTTTGTCTACTTCTTCCTCGATGCTCGAAGTCGTAGCGGAGTTTCCGATGTTGGTATTGATTTTCACCAGGAAGTTGCGCCCGATAATCATCGGTTCGCTTTCCGGGTGGTTGATATTAGCGGGCAATACGGCACGTCCTGCGGCTATCTCATCACGCACAAATTCGGGAGTGATATGGGTGTCGATGCCCAATTCCTTGCAATTCATGTTCTCGCGGATAGCCACGTATTCCATTTCGGGGGTCACGATGCCTTGCTTGGCATAGTACATTTGGGTACAGCATTTTCCGGCTTTGGCACGATAGGGCAGGGCGATGTGTTCGAAACGCAGGTGGTCGAGCGAAGGGTCGTCCCGGCGCATTTTGCCGTATTCCGAAGTAATGGAAGGCAATTGCTCCACGTCTCCCCGTCCGGTAATCCACGATTCGCGCATACGGTCGATGCCTTTCTTCAGGTCAATCTCTATCGAAGGGTCGCTGAACGGGCCGCTGGTATCATAGATATAGACAGGCTCGTTCGGAGTCATCACTTTCTTTCCGTCTTGAATGGTGACGGTAGGGGTCAGGTTCACTTTTTGCATTCCCACTTTGATGAAGGGGAAGAGCGTGCCTTGCATGTAGGCTTTCTCGCGGTGTGCGTAGGGTTTGTTTTCTTGTTCCATAGGGATAGGTTTATTCATTCAGAAAAGCGGTTAAAGGTGAGGAAGCGGAAGCTTCGAAGTTTTCGCTTTGTATGCCCAGACCGGCTTCGTATGCCCGGCGTCCGGCGATAACGGCTTCCTTGAAGGCGATAGCCATTTCTACCGGGTTTCCGGCTACGGCGATAGCGGTATTTACTAAGCATGCGTCGGCACCCAATTCCATGGCTTCGGCGGCATGGCTCGGTGCTCCGATGCCTGCATCTACTACCACCGGCACATTGCTCTGCTCGATGATGATGCGCAGGAAGTCGCGTGTCTGAAGTCCTTTATTCGTACCGATAGGGGCTGCAAGAGGCATCACCGTAGCGGCTCCTGCTTCTTCCAGACGCTTGCAAAGGGTAGGGTCTGCCTGGCAATAAGGCAATACCACGAATCCCAATTTCACCAGTTCTTCGGTTGCTTTCAATGTCTCGGTAGAGTCGGGCAGGAGGTAGCGCGGGTCGGGGTGGATTTCCAGCTTCAACCAGTTGGTACCGAATGCCTCACGAGCCATTTGAGCGGCGAATACGGCTTCTTCTGCCGTGCGTACACCCGAAGTGTTGGGCAGGAGTTGGATATGCGGATGAACGATGTGATGCAACATATCATCGTTCTTGTCATTCAGTTCGATGCGTTTCATGGCTACGGTCACCATTTCCGTGCCCGAAGCAAGAATGGCTTGCTCCATGATTTCATTTGAGTTGAATTTGCCTGTACCCAAGAACAGGCGTGAGTCGAATTCTTTATCGGCGATAATCAGTTTTTTCATATTTTTCAATTATTAATTATTAACTATCAACTATTAACTCTCAACGATTCTCTTCGTTTCCTCTATCGGGTCATCTGCCCGAAGGATGCTTCCGCTTAAGGCGATGCCCGAAACTCCGGTTTGCATAATTGCCGGAATATCTTCGAAGGTAATGCCTCCGATAGCCACGATGGGCAGGTGGATGCCCGCTTCTTTCATGCGTGAAACGATGTCCCGATAACCTTCCAGCCCCAATACCGGACTCAGGTTTTTCTTTGTTGTGGTAAACCGGAACGGTCCGCACCCGATGTAATCGGCTCCCGCTTCGTAATGCATCCGCACGTCCTCGAAAGTATTTGCCGTACCTCCGATGATGAAATCCGGTCCCAATATCCGGCGTGCTTCGGCAATGGGCATATCCTTCTTGCCTAAATGCACTCCGTCGGCATGAAGCTTCTTCACCAGTTCCACGTGGTCATCGATGATGAACGTGGCTCCGTATTGCCGGCATAAGTCTTGCACCCGCAAGGCTTCCCGTTCCACTTCTTCGGGCGATGCGTCCTTCATGCGTAACTGAATCCACCGGCATCCGCCTTCCAGTGCCATGCGGGCAGAGTCGAAGTAGGTATATCGGTCGGTATAGTGTGTGATAAATTGCAGTTCCATAGCTCGTTATCCTCCACAAGCCGCTTTGATAATCACCAGGCTATCATTGGTTTGCAAGGTCTGTTCAGCCCATTGCGCGCGTGGAATCATGCGGTTGTTCAGGGCAATGGCTACACCTTTTTCGGGGAGTCCTAATTGGCTGGCAAGGTTTGCAATCGTATTTCCCTGCACCAGCTCCGTTTCTTTGTTGTTTACTAAAATAGTCATATCCTTTTGTTTTAATGTTATTATAAAGGTATATGTAGGACGTATGCAATACGCCCCTACAGCATGAGGAACCTTTAATTTTCAATTATCAATTGTCAATTCTCAATTTTCAAAAGGGGGTAGGGAGAAATACAAGAGTGTTCTTCAGAAACAATCCCTTCGCCGGTACTAACCGTATCAGGTTCGTAGGGTATAATCTCAGCCCGCCGGGCACCCCTTTGTTTTTACTTTTGGCAAAGATACTGGATTTTTTCAAGAAAACAAATAAAAATCTTCAAAGCCTGTTTTAGAGTCGTCAGTTAAGAAATGTTTCTGCCAAAAAGTCAGCATTCTTCTGTCAAAAATGCATACGGGTTCATTGCCTGATGAAGCAGGGTTCGTTAGCCCATGAACTTGGCTTCGTCAGCCGATGCAGTCGGCTTCGTTTTAAGTGGCAGGATATTAAAAGTGGCATCAAAGTTCTAATGACCTCTTTGGAACAAAGTGAACATTAGGATACTCTAATCTTGTGTTATTTTCTCTAAAATTGCCATTGGGTAAACAAATTCTCTAATAATCTATCTTGCTTTGTCATTTATTGAGTTTCTTTTACCACTTCAAAAGGTGGTATTATACCACCTTTTCAGCCTATTTTCTGCAAATATAGCCACTCTCTTTGAGAAAACAAATTTTCTTCCCTAAATAATCCTCCGTATCGTTTCCTTGCTGTACATCCACCAATGCTAACTTCATTTTCTATCATAAGTTTTAGCCTTTTGTAATAAATGAAATAGCCCCAACTTTTTAGGAGTTGAGGCTATCGGAAATAGGTCTAAATACGTGAAATTTTATTCCCACTCAATTGTGGCAGGCGGTTTTGACGAAATGTCGTAGCAAACGCGGTTTACGCCTTTTACCTTATTGATGATATCGTTCGAAACCTTTGCCAAGAATTCGTAGGGGAGGTGTGCCCAGTCTGCGGTCATGGCATCGGTGCTGGTTACGGCGCGCAAGGCTACGGCACGCTCGTAAGTGCGCTCATCGCCCATGACGCCTACGCTCTGTACAGGGAGGAGGATGACGCCTGCCTGCCATACCTTATTATATAAGTCCCAGTCGCGCAAGCCTTGGATGAAGATGTCGTCGGCATCTTGGAGGATGCGTACCTTTTCGCGGGTGATGTCGCCCAAGATACGTACTGCCAAGCCCGGTCCGGGGAAAGGATGACGGGTGATGAGGTGTTCGGGCATACCTAATTCACGTCCTACGCGGCGCACTTCGTCCTTGAACAGCAAGCGGAGTGGTTCGCAAAGTTTCAGATTCATCTTTTCGGGCAAGCCGCCTACATTGTGATGACTCTTGATGACCGTGCCTGTGATAGACAAAGATTCGATGCAATCGGGGTAGATAGTGCCTTGCGCCAGCCATTTCACATCCTTAATCTTGTGCGCTTCTTCGTCGAATACGTCGATAAAGCCTTTACCGATGATTTTGCGCTTACGTTCGGGTTCGGTTACTCCAGCCAGTTCAGTGAAGAACTTTTCGCTGGCATCTACGCCGATAACGTTCAGTCCTAAGCATTCGTAATCGTGGAGTACGTTGCGGAACTCGTTCTTGCGCAACATGCCGTGGTCGACGAAGATACATGTCAGGTTCTTGCCGATGGCTTTGTTGAGCAATACGGCTGCTACTGACGAGTCAACTCCTCCGCTTAGTCCCAATACCACTTTGTCGTCACCCAATTGTTCTTTCAGGTGTGCCACGGTGGTTTCGATGAACGAAGCCGCGCTCCAGTCTTGTTTGCCTCCACAGATGTCTACCACGAAGTTTTTCAGGATTTGCGTACCGTCTTCGGTATGGAACACTTCGGGATGGAACTGTACGCCCCACAGCTTTTCGCCTTCTGCCTGATAAGCGGCAACCGCCACTTTATCGGTAGACGCGATGATACGGAAGTTTTCGGGAAGAGACGTGATGGTGTCTCCATGGCTCATCCATACTTGCGAGTTTTCACGGACGTCTTTCAGCAACGGGTTGTCGTGGTCGAACTTCGCCAAGTGTGCCCGTCCGTATTCGCGGGTATTGGCGGGTTCCACTTTGCCTCCGTTGGTGTATGCCATGAACTGTGCGCCGTAGCAGATGCCCAAGATGGGGTATTTGCCGCGGATGTCGCTCAGGTCGATTTTGAAAGCCTTTTCATCGTAGACCGAGAAGGGGCTTCCCGACAAGATTACACCGATGACCGAAGGGTCGCCGAAAGGGAACTTGTTGTAGGGAACAATCTCGCAATACATGTTCAGTTCGCGCACGCGGCGTCCGATAAGCTGCGTGGTTTGCGAGCCGAAATCGAGAATAATAATCTTTTCCTGCATATTCAGTTCTGTATAAATTTGAAAGATTCGGCAAAGGTACTCATTTAAATCGAGAATTGAAAACTTATTCGGCATTGAATGTGGCACTTTGCACATCCCGGCTGTTCGGGCCTACCATGACTTGGAAAGTTCCGGCATCGTATTTATAGACGAGGTCGGCGTTGTAATATTTCAAGTCGTCTTCCGTCAGGGTGAATGTGACTTCTTGGCTTTCTCCTTTCTTCAAGGCGATGCGGCGGAAGTCTTTCAGTTCTTTCACGGGGCGGGCTATGTCGGCATATTGGTCGTGGATATAGAGCTGCACGATTTCCGTACCGTCGTAGTTCCCGGTGTTTTTCACCGGAACCGTTACCGTAATGCTGCCGCCTTTTGTCAGGGTTTCAGTGCTGAGTTTCATTTCGCCATATTCGAAGGTCGTGTAGCTCAATCCGTATCCGAAGGGATACAATCCGTCGTTGGGGCAATCGATGTAGTTGCTCACAAACCGGTTGAATGTCGTCAGGTCTTCGTCGGGGCGTCCGGTAGTTGTCTGGCTATAATATAAAGGAAGTTGTCCTACCGTGCGCGGGAAGGTGGTGGTCAGCTTGCCTGAAGGGACGGTTTTCCCGAATAATACGTCTGCTACGGCATCTCCCGTTTCACTTCCTCCGAACCATACGTTCAGAATGGCAGGCACATGTTCCGATTCCCACGTTAGGTCGAGCGGACGTCCGGTGAAGAGCAAAACCACCACGGGTTTCCCGGTTTTTACCAAGCCTTCTAACAAATGGCGTTGCGCGTCGGGGATGCGTATGTCGGTGCGTGAGGCTGATTCTCCGGTCATTTCCGCACATTCGCCTACTGCGGCAACGACGATATCGGCACGGGAAGCTACCGCCATTGCCTCGGCATACAGTCTTTGGTTGTCTCCTCTTTGTAACGTGCGTCCGCCGATTGCGCCTGCTTCCATGCGTTCGTCGTAATACACGTTGCTTCCTTTGGCATAGAGGATTTCCGCTTTGCCTTCAGTAGCGGCACGAAGTCTTTCAAGCAACGATGCATGTTTAGACGGGTCGCAAGTCGGGCTCCACATGCCGGACATGTTGTTGGCAGCATCTGCCATGGGGCCTATCAGGGCGATGCGTCCTTTTTGGGCGAGCGGAAGCAATTGGTTTTCGTTTTTCATCAGGACGAACGTTTCGGTGGCGATTCTCCGGGCTTCGGCACGGTTGGCTTCCGAGTATGTTTCCGTCTTGGCGCGTTCCACGTTGCAATATTTATAAGGATTCTCGAACAGCCCTAATTTGTATTTCATTTCCAATACCCTACGGCAGGCTTCATCGATGCGTGCTTTGGATACTTTGCCTTCGTTTACTGCTTCTTCCATCGGGTTGAGGAAACTTTGTGCCACCATATCCATGTCGGTTCCCGCATTCATTGCCATAATGCCTGCTTCTTTTAAGGGGGCGATACCGTGAATGTCTATTTCCCCGATTGAGTTATAATCGGTCACTACCATGCCTTCGAATCCCCATTGGTTGCGTAATACATCGTCAATCAACCATTTGTTGGTAGTGGCTGGGATGCCGTTGATGGTGTTGAAGGAAGTCATCACCGTGCCTACTCCGGCTTCCACCGCAGCCCGATAAGGCGGAAGGTATTCGTTGAGCATCTGCACCCGGCTCATGTCTGTACGGTTATAGTCTCTGCCCGATTCCGATGCTCCGTAGAGGGCGAAATGCTTGAGGCAAGCCATCATGCTGCTGTCCGATTTTTGCAAGTCCTTGCCTTGATATCCACGCACGTATGCGCGTGCCATCATTGCCCCGATGTAAGGGTCTTCGCCGTTTCCTTCGGCAATGCGTCCCCAGCGTGCGTCACGGCAGATGTCTACCATGGGGCTGAATGTCCAGGCGATTCCGTTGGCAGTAGCTTCTTTGGCTGAGATTTGCGCCATCCGTTCGGTTGCCAATGTGTCCCAACTACATGCCAAAGCCAGCGGGATAGGAAAGATGGTTTGATAGCCGTGAATGACATCGGCTCCTACTACGAGCGGGATGCCCAATCGGGTTTCTTCTACAGCAATACGTTGCAGTTCGCGGATTTTCTCTACGCTCATCACGTTGAAGAATCCTCCTAATTCTTGCTTGCGAATCATTTCGGCTAAGTTGCTGTTTTGTACGGCACCCGTTGTCAGGTCTCCTCCGGCAGGAAGGTTGAGCTGTCCTAATTTTTCCCGCAAGGTCATTTTGTCCATCAGTTCGGAGATGAATTTATCCATTTCTTTGTCTTGGGTATTCTCCGATGGTGTACATCCGCATAGGAAGGCGGAAGCCATTCCTGCCAATACGAATAAGTTTCTGAGGTGTTTCATTGTTTTGTCTTTTGAGTTTTGATTAATGAAGTGTATGCTTTATTTTTTTTGATAAAAATAGAGAATAAGGCGGGATGTATGGAACATTTCATGTTAAAAAAAGATGAATGGAAGAAGTCTTTCTTTTATATATAATATAGGTAGGTGTGCATCCTTTTCTTTCTAAGAGGATAAAAAAGTCTCATCATGCAAAGTAGGGATTGCAAAATGATACCTCGGCAGGACACAAACAGGGATTTTAATCGGAAAGAAGTAAAATGTCGCTTGATTTTTTCTTAATTTTAATACTTTTCGTGCTCTACTTTAAAAAGAAATTGCTATTTTTGCAACGCAGTCGAGAGAAAGAAAAGGCTGAAGAGGCATTCTGGAAACTTGATTATAGCGAAGATAAAAGCGAGTGTTTATAACTATATTATAGAACCTTTTAAAATTAAACAAAATGATTAAAGTAGGTATTAACGGTTTCGGTCGTATTGGCCGTTTCGTATTCCGTGCAGCTCAAAAAAGAAACGATATCCAAATCGTAGGTATTAACGACTTGTGCCCGGTAGATTACTTGGCTTACATGTTGAAGTATGATACAATGCACGGCCAGTTCGACGGTACTATCGAAGCTGACGTTGAAAACAGCAAATTGATTGTTAACGGTAAAGAAATCCGCGTAACAGCTGAAAGAAATCCTGCTGACTTGAAATGGAATGAAGTAGAAGCTGAATACGTAGTTGAATCAACTGGTTTGTTCTTGACTCAAGAAAAGGCTCAAGCTCACATCCAAGCTGGTGCTAAATACGTAGTTATGTCTGCTCCTTCTAAAGACGCTACTCCGATGTTCGTTTGCGGTGTAAACGAAAAGACTTACGTGAAGGGTACTCAATTCGTTTCTAACGCTTCTTGTACTACTAACTGCTTGGCTCCTATCGCTAAGGTTTTGAACGATAAGTTCGGTATTGTAAACGGTTTGATGACTACAGTTCACTCTACTACTGCTACTCAGAAGACTGTTGACGGTCCGTCTATGAAAGACTGGCGTGGTGGTCGTGCTGCTTCTGGCAACATTATCCCGTCTTCAACTGGTGCTGCTAAGGCTGTAGGTAAAGTTATTCCTGAACTGAACGGCAAATTGACAGGTATCTCTATGCGTGTGCCGACTTTGGATGTTTCTGTAGTTGACTTGACTGTTAACTTGGCTAAACCGGCTACTAAAGAAGCTATCTGCGCAGCTATGAAAGAAGCTTCTGAAGGCGAATTGAAAGGTGTTTTGGGTTACACTGAAGATGCAGTTGTATCTTCTGACTTCTTGGGTTGCACTTTGACTTCTATCTTCGATGCAAACGCAGGTGTTTACTTGACTGATACTTTCGTTAAAGTTGTTTCTTGGTATGACAACGAAATCGGTTACTCTAACAAAGTATTGGATTTGATTGCTCACATGGCATCAGTAAACGATTAATCATTGGTCGTTAGACGACAATTTTGATTAATAAGAATTTATAATAAGGGAGAGAAGTCATCCTTACGGGTGGCTTCTCTTTTTTTTCTTTATATAAAGTCTAAATGAGAGAAAAAGAAACGATTAAGCTCAGCCGTCTTTCGACCGGTTATTCCGGGAAACACGGTGTGATACGGGTTGCTGCAGATATTGACGCATCGGTGTATGGAGGCGAACTTACTTGTCTGTTGGGGGCGAACGGAGCAGGGAAATCTACTTTGTTGCGTACGTTGTCGGCATCCCAGCCTCCGCTTTCGGGTGAAGTTTGGATAGGAGAGAAGCGTTTGGCTGAGTATTCGGATAAGGAATTGGCAAAAGTGGTAGGGATTGTGCTCACAGAGCGTTGCGAAGTGGAAAACCTGACTGTAGAAGAATTGGTTGGAATGGGAAGGACTCCGTACACTGGTTTTTGGGGAACGCTCCGTAAAGAAGATAAACAAATCGTTGCAGAAGCCATTTCGCAAGTCGGAATTTCGAAGCTGTCTCATCGTATGGTGCAGACCCTGAGCGACGGGGAGCGCCAAAAGGTTATGATAGCCAAGGCGTTGGCTCAGCAGACTCCCATTATCCTTTTAGACGAGCCTACCGCTTTTCTCGATTTCTCCAGTAAAGTGGAAGTGATGCGCCTGTTGCGTACTTTGGCGCATGATTTAGGCAAGACCGTTTTCCTCTCTACACACGATTTGGAATTGGCTCTTCAGATAGCCGACAAGCTTTGGTTGATGAATGCCGGTGGAATTGTTGCCGGTACTCCCGAAGACCTTTCATTAAGTGGTATGCTCGAAGCCTTTTTCGCTCACGAAGGTATCGTTTTCGACCCGCATACAGGTTTGTTCCGCATCGCATTTGATTATGTGCAAAACATCCGCCTTATAGGCGAGGGATATCGGTACGATATGGTGCAGAAAGCCTTGCGCAGGCAGGGTATCCGTGCCGGGCATGAAGTCCGTTCCTTGTCTTATATAGATGCCGGAAGTTTAGATACCGATTCTTTTGTTTGGCATCCGGAATCAGGAGAAGCGGTTTTGTTCGAGACAATCGGCGATATGCTTGATTACATCGCTCCGATTCTTATTGATAAAGAAACGCGGATTTTCGCAGATTAACGCGAATAGAAGAAGAAAATTAAATTATAATCTGCGAAAATCTGCGTGAATCTGCATTTCTGAATAAATACATTTACCGTTGGGTAGGAAGGGTAAATTCTTGCCAGTCGTATTCCCTCCCTTCATAGTCGGCAATGGCAATATGGATGATGACTTCTCCGTCCTTCAAGCGTTTTCCTCCTCGGATGTGGGCGGTGTATTTGATGCCTTCGTGGGGCGCGATTTGCTCCAACATGACTGAGGGTGATACATAAATTCGTTTGTTATTGGTCTGCACGATAGGTACGGCATTATACACCGTTTCGTGGCTCGTATTGATAATTTCGAAGATGACTTTGCTATGTTCTTCCGATTCGATGACATGGTTCCGGTTTTCGTCTATGAAACGGATGTTCCTGATTTGCAGGTAGCCGACACTGGAAGGGATGTCGCTTGGTTGAGGAGTATAGACACGTTGCTCTTCCACTGGGTAGCCCTCTTGTGCCTTCCGTTTTTGTGTCGAACTGATTGCTCCTCCGATAGCCGCTCCGGCTAATGTGCCCACCAAAGTACCGATAGCCGAACCACGGTAGCCTCCGTCCCAATGCCGGTTGCTTCCCACCAGTCCGCCAATCGCTCCTCCTACGTTTCCGCCTATCGAAGCTCCCGCTAGGGTAGACGTAGCCTGATACGTACTTCCGCATCCACAAAGTAGTAACGTTGCCAATCCTAAAACAATTATTTTTTGTTTCATATCTATTGGTTTAATGGTTTTTCCATTGACAAAGATAACGAAAGATTTGAATATTTGTTCGCTCTTCATAAGCAAATTGTATTTGTGTATGTGAACTTTTCTTTGTATATTTGCTGCATAAAAATAAGAAAACGTATGAAGAAGACAATAAGCGGATGGTTGAATATTTTGGTGGGCTGCATTATCTTGGCGGCTGGGTTTGTGTTTTTCATTAACCCGTATAACATTGTTCCGGGTGGTGTGTACGGGGCAAGTATCGTGTTGCACAATCTGTTCCCTTCCATTCAGGTGGGTACGTTCGGATATATGTTCGATATTCCGTTACTCATCCTTTCGGTTATCTTTTTGGGAACTAAGTTAGGGGCACGGACGATTGCGGCGGCATTGACAACTCCTTTATTAATGAACGTGATGTCGCGTTTGGCATATCCTACGCGGGAAGCCTTGCATGCGCTCGATCCTTCCCAGCTTTTGGGAGGCATTATGGATTTGTCGGACCACTTGATGTTGACCACTGTGATGGGTGCTGTGTTGATAGGCATTGGGAGCGGCATTGTGGTGAAGAACCAGGCTACTACGGGCGGGAGTGATATTGTAGCGATGATGCTTCAGAAGTATATGCACATCCGTTTTTCGCGTGCAATTTTGTTGGTGGACGGGATAGTCGTTTGCTTTGGTTTGCTGGTGATAGGCTTCGGATTGGGAAGCGGGGAGATGCCGGAAGAACCTTCCGTTTATTTGTCTTTGTATTCGTTGATAGCCATTTTCATTTGTTCGCGTGTGATTGCTTATATGATAACCGGTGCGAAGAACGATAAGCTGATTTTTGTTATCAGTGATAAGGAACTGCCTGATTTGCATAAGTACATCTTGAAAGACTTGGACCGTACCGCTACGTGTATCAAGAGTAGCGGATTATATACGAAAGAAGAAAAGGAAATGATTTTCCTTGTGGTGAGCTACAAAGAAGTGGCGGGCGTAAAAGCCACGATAAAGCTTGCCGACCCGCGTGCCTTTGTGGTAGTGACCGATGCTTACGATACTTTTGGCGAAGGCTGGAAACAATTGCCTTCACCCAATGAGATTGAGCCGGAATAAAGGCTTTTTCTGGATATTCTTTCCTTTTGATTTTCAACTCTTCGGTAAAATGATTACTTTTGTGAAGTATTCATGAAAAAAGAATGATGTATGAACCAGCCAGCGCGAAAGAAATATCCGATAGGAATGCAGTCCTTTTCGACAATGTGGAAAGAGAATTACCTGTATATTGATAAGACGGAATATATTTACCGCATGACGCATTCCGATAGTAAATATATGTTTTTGAGTCGTCCGCGCCGTTTCGGAAAATCATTGTTAGTAGATACGTTGCATGCTTATTTTGAAGGGAAAAAAGAATTGTTCGAGGGGCTTGCCATAGAAAAGCTGGAAACAGAATGGGTGCAATATCCTGTTTTGCATTTCGACTTTAGCACGGCAAAGAATTTGAATAAAGAAGAGTTGGAAAGCGAACTTTCTTTTAAGCTTGCTAAGTATGAAGAGGTATACGGGCGCAAAGAAGGAGATGAAAGACCCAACCAGCGTTTGCAAGGTTTGATAGAACGGGCATATCGCCAAACAGGTAAGGAAGTGGTGGTTTTAATCGATGAATACGATGCGCCGTTATTGGATGTGATGCATGAAGAAAAAGACTTGCCTGTGCTTCGTAACGTGATGCGCAATTTTTATAGTCCGCTTAAGGCTTTAGGCGCTTATTTGCATTTCGTTTTTTTAACGGGCATCACCAAGTTCTCGCAACTTAGTATCTTTAGTGAACTGAATAATATACAAAATATCAGTATGCTACAAGAGTATGCTGCTATTTGTGGTATTACGGAAGAAGAAATACGCAGGCAAATGGATGCCGGTTTGGAAGCTTTTGCTCAAAAATTAAGCATAACGAAAGAGGAAATGCTTGAGAAGTTGAAAGCGAATTATGACGGTTATCATTTCACTTGGCCTTCTCCTGACATCTATAATCCTTATAGTCTGATGAATGCCTTCAGTGAGACGCGGATTGCTTCTTATTGGTTTGGGATCGGTACGCCGACCTATCTGATAGAGATGTTGCGTAAGTTCGGCATGTCACCGGCTCAATTGGGTGGGGAAATGAGGGCGGAAGCAAGCGACTTTGATGCGCCTACCGAACGCTTGACCGGCATTGTGCCTTTGCTTTATCAAAGCGGATATTTCACGATTAAGAATGGAAATCTGTTGTTTGGTTCATACACATTGGGTATTCCTAACCGGGAAGTACGAATCGGATTGATGAAGAGTCTGATTCCTTATTATTTGACACCGAATACGCAAGCTACATCGGCGGCGGTCATTACGATGGCGGAATGCTTGTATGATAATGATATGGAAGGGGCTTTGCAAGCCATGCGGACTTTTTTAAGCACTGTTCCATACGCTGATAATACCGATTACGAAGGGCATTACCAACAAGTGCTGTATATCATCTTCAGCCTGTTGGGGATGTACACTGATATTGAGGTGCGTACTCCACGCGGAAGGGTAGATGTGGTGATGCGCACGCCTGCTGCGTTATATCTGATAGAGGTAAAGATGGACAAGAGTGCCGATGTCGCTATGCAACAGATAGACTTGACACAATATCCCGAGCGTTTTGCTCTTTGCGGGGTTCCGATAGTGAAAGTAGGTATTAATTTCGATAGCCGCCAACGTACGATAAGTGATTGGAAAATCATGAAATAAAAAAAGCCGGAAGCATCTCGTTTGAGATGTTTCCGGCTTTCGCTTTAATGGTCACTATTAATGAATTTCAATAACCTTGTTGATTTTAGCTTTTTCTTCAGGAGTGCGTTTCGGCAATTCGATGGTCAACACACCGTTGGTGACGTTGGCACTGATTTTTTCTTTTTCCACATCGTCCGGAAGAACCAAAGCCTGTTGGAATTTTGTGTAAGAGAACTCGCGGCGTAAGTACTTCTTGTTCTCTTTGTCCTCTTCCTTGTTTTCGGTCTTCTTTTCCATTGAGATAACCAATTCGTTGTCTTCACTCAAGTGGATGTTGAAATCCTCTTTCGTCATACCCGGAGCCGCAACTTCAACCTTATAGTCTTTGTCGCTTTCTATCACATTGATAGCAGGTGCCGTTGCGTTAGCCTTTACCATCCAATCGTTATCGAAAAAGTCATTAAAAATACTCGGTAACCATTCTTGACTGTAATTTCTTCTGCTCGGTGTCATAATCTTAATCTCCTATTTTTTAGTTCTTTATTTATCAAATTGTTCTTTTGGACTCCCTTTGCCTTTCGGCTTCCGAAGTTCACTTAGAGAAGTGCAAACTCTGTGCCGTTGCTTGGCATGGCTTTGCCTTTTAAACTTACGAAATCTATTTTAAGCAAAATGCCCGCTATTTTAAATCTTAGAAGAATCCGAGGGGGAGAAGCGGATGGAACATTTGTCAGACGGATTGCCTATTTGTCAGAAAAGAAGAAAAAAAGTCAGTTTGATGTGGATAATATGCTATCTTTTCCGTATATTTAGGGGCATAAAGAGAGAATGCCATGCATACCCAATGGAAGTTTGTTTTAATTGTAATGATTATGATACATAGTGTAGGAAACGCCTGCTCTTCGGGTGAAAAGAGAGTCCGTATGCCGGCGGTTGCAGGTGCTTTTTATCCGGCAGATGCGGATACGTTGAGAGAAACGGTTGTATCGTTCTTGTCCGAAGCTTCATCGGCAGAGGCGGACAAAGAAGTGCAGGCGGTCATCGTTCCTCATGCCGGTTATGTGTATTCGGGTAGTACTGCGTCTGAAGCCATAAAGGCTATTCCGTCTGATGCGGTCTATAAACGGATATTCTTGCTTGGTCCCAGCCATCGGGCTGCATTCGACGGGGCTTCGGTGAACAATGCTTTCGATAGTTATGCCACACCGCTCGGGCAGGTGAAAGTGGACCGTGAAGTGTGCGAAGCCTTAAAGCATGCCGATCCGGTCTTTACTTACGTGCCCGAAGCCCATGCCCGCGAGCATTGCTTGGAGGTTCAGTTGCCCTTCTTGCAAGTCCATTTGCAACATGTTCCTCCGATAGTACCGGTTATTATCGGTACACAAGACTTGGCGAAATTAAGAAGAATTGCCCAGGCGTTGCAACCTTATTTCACTTCGGATAACTTGTTCGTTATCAGCAGCGATTTCTCGCATTACCCTTCGTATGAGGATGCCAATCGGGTGGATAAAGCCACGGGGGAAGCCATTGAGAGCGGTTCGCTCCGCAAGTTTTTAGATGCATTGGAGAAGAATGCCCGCAAGGGTGTGCCTCGGTTGGCAACCAGCGCATGCGGACAAAGCCCTATTGCCGTGCTCCTATTATTAATGGAGGGACGGAAGGATTTGCAAGTCCGACACCTGGCTTATTGCAATTCGGGCGATGCCATTTATGGGGATAAAGACAGGGTAGTAGGCTATCATGCTTTTTCGATAGTGAAGAAAGCGGAAGCGGATGCATTCGCCTTGACCGGGGAAGAGCGGGCACAACTCTTGCAAATTGCCCGTAAAAGCATTGATTATGAACTTGCCCGAAAGACGGACTTGCCTTACGATTCTACGAAGATGAGTCCTGCATTGCAACAACATTGCGGTGTATTCGTGACCCTTCATAAGGGAGGGAAGTTGCGCGGATGTATCGGAAACTTGATAGGCTTTTTGCCTTTATATCGTCTTGTGGCTAATATGGCTAAATTGGCCGCATTCGAAGACCCGCGTTTCTATCCTGTAAAGGAAAGCGAGATGAAAGACATCGATATCGAGATTTCGGTGCTTTCCCCGTTGCGGAAGATTCAATCCATCGATGAGTTCCAGTTGGGGCGGCATGGCATTTATATAATAAAAGGAGAGCATCGGGGTACGTTCCTTCCTCAGGTGGCCGAAGAAACGGGCTGGACGAAGGAAGAGTTTTTAGGGCATTGCGCACGTGATAAGGCTGGATTGGCATGGAATGGCTGGAAAGATGCGGAACTCTATGTGTACGAAGCGATTGTATTCGGCGAAGAAAAATAAATGTGATTTATCTAACGCAGAGACGCAAAGACGCAGAGGATTTTTTTAGAGGAAGTAAAATTCACAGAGTTATTGCGCTTTCCTTTTGCGTTTTTTGTTCTCTAAAAATGAATCTTTGCGTTTTTGCGTCTCTGCGTTCAATAAAAGAGAAGATGAAAGAAGCGGACTATTATATTTCGAATCCCGATGGGACGGTGGTATGTATGCTTTGCCCGCATCAATGCAAGATAAATGAAGATATATGCGGGCGGTGTCGGAGCCGTATGAATCGGGGAGGGCATCTATATTCGTTGGCATACGCACATATATGCGCTATGCATGTCGACCCGGTTGAGAAGAAACCCTTGTTGCATTTCTTGCCGGGCGAGACCTGTTTCTCTTTGGCTTCGGCTGGGTGTAACTTGTCGTGCCTGAATTGCCAAAACTGGTCTGTCTCGCAAGTCTCTCCGGTGGATATTCCTTCCCAAACGCTGCTTCCAGAAGATTGTGCGCGCTTGGCTAAGAAGTACGGGTGCAGAGCGGTGGCTTATACCTATACCGAACCGCTTACTTACTTGGAGTATGTGCGCGATTGTGCTTCGGCTTGCCAAGAGGCAGGCTTGAAGAACATTTTAGTAACGGCTGGTTATGTCAATGAAAAGCCCTTGCGCGACCTCTTGCCTTTTATCGATGCCGTAAATATCGACTTGAAATCGTTCTCGGATGAGGCTTACCGGAAGGTGTGCCGTGCGAGGCTCCAGCCTGTATTAGACACCATGTTGCGCATGCACGAGGCGGGCGTATGGATAGAGATCACCCGCCTTCTAATTCCCGGCATCCATGACCGGGAAGAAGATATCCGGGTAATGAGTCATTGGTTGGTAGAATACGGACTTGCGGATAATCCGTTGCATATCAGCCGTTTCTTCCCGCGTTATAAAATGCAGGAGGTAGAAGCCACACCGCTTTCTTCCTTGGTTTCTGCCCGCCGCATCGCACAAGAGGAAGGGATGCGTTTTGTCTATATCGGCAATACTTCGCTTGCGGATGCCGAAGACACGCATTGCCCGGATTGTGGGAATCTGCTGGTCAAGCGGGAAGGATATACCGTTTTATCGGAAGGCTTTTCGGGGGGATGTCCGGTGTGTGGGGCAAAGATTCCGGGCGTATGGACGTTTTGATGCATCGAAAAGCGGGTAAGGTATTGGCGGAAAACGGAATATTCCCTATCTTTGCAAGGATATATCATAGATAAGGCATGAAAGAAGAAAAGGAAACAATCAGTGTGCAGGGAGCACGGGTGCACAATTTGAAAAATATAGATGTCGATATCCCGCGCAATAGCCTGACGGTTATCACCGGCTTGAGCGGAAGCGGAAAGTCTTCATTGGCTTTCGATACCATCTTTGCCGAGGGCCAGCGCAGGTATATCGAGACTTTTTCGGCATACGCCCGCAATTTCTTGGGAGGAATGGAGCGTCCTGATGTGGATAAGATTACGGGGCTGAGTCCGGTGATTTCCATCGAGCAGAAGACCACGAACAAGAACCCTCGTTCTACGGTAGGGACCACGACCGAAATCTATGATTACCTGCGTCTGTTGTTCGCTCGTGCCGGCATCGCGTATTCTTATCTTTCGGGTGAGAAAATGGTGAAATACACCGAAGAGCAGATTCTCGACCTTATCCGGCGTGATTATAAAGGCAAGCGCATTTTCATTCTCGCTCCCTTGGTGCGTACCCGCAAAGGACATTACAAGGAGTTGTTCGAGCAGGTGCGGAAGAAAGGGTATCTCTATGTACGGGTAGACGGAGAGGTGAAGGAAATTGTGCACGGCATGAAGCTGGACCGTTATAAGAACCACGATATCGAGGTGGTTATCGATAAGACCGTGGTGACGGATAAGGAGGAGAAGCGTTTGAAACAAAGCGTGGCTACGGCGATGCAGCAGGGCGACGGGTTATTGATGATATTGGATGCGCAGACCGAAAGCGTGCGCCATTATAGCAAGCGGTTGATGTGTCCCGTGACAGGGCTTTCGTATAAGGAACCGGCTCCGCATAATTTCTCTTTCAATTCGCCTCAGGGCGCGTGTCCGCGGTGCAAAGGATTGGGTTATGTCAACCTGATAGATATCGATAAAGTGATTCCCGACCGCTCTCTATCGGTCTACGAAGGGGCTATCGCTCCCTTGGGAAAGTATAAGAACGGCATGATATTCTGGCAAATCGAGGCTTTGCTTGAGCGGTACGAAGCGTCCTTAAAGACACCGGTATGCGAGTTGCCCGAAGATGCTATCAACGAGATTTTGTATGGATGCGACGAGCGTTTGAAGATAAAGAGCGCGTTGATACATGCCTCGTCTGATTATTTTGTCACTTATGAGGGGATTGTGAAGTACATCCAGCTGATGCAGGAAAGAGACGCTTCGGCTACGGCTCAGAAATGGGCAGACCAGTTTGCCAAGACCGATGTGTGTCCCGAATGCAAAGGGGCGCGGTTGAATAAAGAAGCGTTGCATTTCCGCATCCATGATAAGAATATCTACCAGCTGGCTACGATGGATATCAGCGAGTTATATGCTTGGTTGCAGAACGTAGAGCCTTTCTTGGAGGAGAAGCAACGCTTGATTGCTACGGAAATCTTGAAGGAAATCCGCACCCGGTTGAAGTTCTTGCTGGATGTGGGTTTGGATTACCTTTCGCTCAACCGTTCTTCGGTCAGTCTTTCGGGAGGAGAGAGCCAGCGCATCCGTTTGGCTACACAAATCGGGTCTCAACTGGTGAATGTGTTGTATATCTTAGACGAGCCGAGCATCGGGCTTCACCAGCGAGATAATATCCGCCTGATAAACTCCTTAAAGGAATTGCGCGACTTGGGCAATACCGTGATAGTGGTAGAGCATGATAAGGACATGATGCTTGCGGCAGATTATGTGGTGGATATGGGACCGAAAGCCGGACGCTTGGGAGGTGAAGTGGTCTTTGCCGGAACGCCTGAGCAGATGTTGAAGACCAGTACATTGACTTCGCAATACCTTAACGGACAGATGCAGATTGAAGTGCCTGCCAAACGCAGGGAGGGAAACGGGAAGTCGATTTGGATTCGGGGAGCGAAAGGGAATAACCTGAAGCATATCGATGTGGAATTTCCTTTGGGTAAGCTGATTTGCGTGACCGGAGTGTCTGGAAGCGGGAAATCTACGTTGATTAATGATACGTTGCAACCCATTCTTTCGCAACATTTTTACCGTTCGTTGCAAGACCCTTTGCCTTACGATTCGATAGAAGGGTTGGAATATATTGATAAGGTGGTCAATGTCGACCAGTCTCCCTTAGGGCGCACGCCTCGTTCCAATCCGGCGACTTATACGGGCGTATTTAGTGACATCCGGAATCTCTTCGTGAGCCTTCCCGAAGCGAAGATGCGCGGCTATAAGCCCGGACGTTTTTCGTTTAATGTAGCGGGAGGCAGATGTGAGGCATGTGGAGGAAACGGATATAAGATTATCGAGATGAATTTCTTGCCTGATGTCATGGTGCCTTGCGAAGTGTGCCATGGTAAACGGTACAATCGGGAGACCTTGGAGGTGCGTTTCAAGGGAAAATCCATTGCTGATGTGCTGGATATGACCATTAACCGTGCGGTAGAGTTTTTCGAGAATGTGCCTCAGATATTGAATAAGATAAAGGTGTTGCAAGAAGTAGGGTTGGGCTACATCAAGTTGGGCCAGCCTTCTACGACCTTATCGGGAGGCGAGAGCCAACGGGTAAAATTAGCAACGGAACTCTCGAAACGAGATACGGGCAAAACGCTTTACATCTTAGACGAGCCGACCACAGGTTTGCATTTCGAAGATATCCGTGTATTAATGAATGTATTAAACCGCTTGGTAGACAAGGGAAATACGGTCATCGTTATCGAGCATAACCTGGACGTAATCAAGATGGCGGACTATATTATCGATATGGGACCGGAAGGTGGAAGGGGAGGAGGCGAAGTGCTTTCTACCGGTACACCCGAAGAAGTGGCGTTAAGCCCTAAAGGCTATACACCTAAGTTTTTGAAGGAAGAATTGAAGATATGTTGTCATTGAGAAATTGAACACAGAGACACAAAGACTTAGAGAATACGATTTCTGTATATGAAAATAAAAACTCTGTGCCTCTATGTTTCTGTGTTCTAATTTATTTTGAATAGGACTATGAAAGTAAATAAAACCAATGTAGCCCGTTTGCTAGATAAGGCAAAGGTGGCATACGAATTGATTCCATACGAAGTGGACGAGAACGATTTGAGTGCGGTGCATGTAGCCGCTTCGTTGGGTGAAGACATTGATTGTGTATTTAAGACCCTTGTGCTTCATGGGGACAAGAGCGGGTATTTCGTGTGTGTCATACCTGGCGAGCACGAAGTCGACTTGAAATTAGCGGCTAAGGTATCGGGCAATAAGAAGTGCGACCTTATCCCGATGAAGGAGTTGCTTCCGCTCACGGGCTATATCCGTGGGGGATGTTCGCCTATCGGGATGAAGAAACATTTCCCTACCTATATCCACAAGACTTGCTTGGATTTTCCTTTTATCTATGTTAGTGCCGGTATACGTGGGCTTCAAATTAAATTAGCTCCGCAAGACTTGATTCGGGAAGCAAGGGCGGAGGTGGCAACTCTCTTTTGAGTGAATAGTTAATAATGAATAGTTAATAACGGTGTGTGTGATAAAAGCCATGCCTCGTTATTAACTATTCATTATTAACTATTAACTCCCTTCCAATTGCCCTTCGTATGTTTTCCCGTGTTACCTCCGGTCGCATGGCTTCTTCAAGAGGCAAGTTATCCGGTGATATTTTGACGATTCGGGCGAATCCCATTTGCTGGAGGCATGCTTTATCTTCTACTTTTCCGGCTATCAGCATGACGGGGATGTTGGCTTTTTTCGCTCTTTTCAATACACCCGCTGGGACTTTTCCTTCGGCGGTTTGCCTGTCTGCTTTTCCTTCGCCGGTGATAATCCAGTCGGCATTCGTTATTTTCCGGTCAAAATCTACG
This sequence comes from Bacteroides sp. An322, assembly GCF_002161765.1. GTDB lineage: Bacteria > Bacteroidota > Bacteroidia > Bacteroidales > Bacteroidaceae > Phocaeicola > Phocaeicola merdavium. The sequence goes on from NZ_NFIN01000009.1 coordinate 102,102, forward strand.
GCGTCCAATAGCAGGTCGATGCCCGATTGCAAATGGGCTTGTAGGAAGGTGGCGAATGCTCCGCCCAATCCTCCGGCTGCTCCAGCTCCCTTTACCTTATTTATATTATAGGAGAAATCACGCTCGATGAGAAGGGCTAAATGCCGCATGCCTTCATCCAGTTGGCGGATTTGCTCTTCGCTCGCTCCTTTTTGCCGGGCAAAGACGTATGCGGCTCCTTGCGGTCCGCAGAACGGGTTTTGCACATCGCAAGCTACGATGAACGTGGCTTCCTTTAGTGCCGGATGCAGGTGGTTGAGGTCGATACGTGCGATTTGTTCCATGATTTTCCCTCCTTGTTCTAATTCGTTTCCCTGCTTATCATATAGATGTGCTCCAAGTACTTGCATCATGCCCATGCCTGCATCGTTTGTAGCACTTCCTCCGATGCCGATAATGAACCGGCGGAATCCTTTTTCTAATGCGTCCTTTATCAGTTCTCCTGTGCCATACGTGCTGGTCTCCATCGGATTCCGTTCGATAGGGGAGAGGGTGGTCAATCCGTTTATCTCAGCCATTTCGATGATTGCGGTCCGTTGGTCTCCCAATATGCCATACCGTGTCGGGCGTATCCGCATCAACGGGTCGTGGGCTTGGGTGGATACGAATGTCCCTTGTGTTGCCTCTATCAGTGTGTCGAGCATACCTTCGCCTCCGTCGGCAATGGGGATGCATACGGTTTGACAAGAGGGCAGGATGCGGTGTATTTCTTCGGCGATGCATTGCTCTATTTCTTTCGAAGAGAGGCATCCTTTGAACGAATCGATAGCCAAAACAATCTTTTTCATAACGTACTGAGTTTATTCCTTTGCAAAAATAAGTAATTTTCATACCTTTGTCCGTGGAAAAATGTTTTTTTATTAATCTTAAATAGTTTACATGTATGTTTGAAGGACAACCTAAAGGTCTTTATGCGCTGGCGCTCGCCAATACGGGTGAACGTTTCGGCTATTACACAATGCTGGCTATCTTCGTTTTGTTCTTGATGGACAACTTCGGCATGTCGCCGAGTACAGCCGGTAACATTTATGCCATGTTTTTGGCTTTAGTTTATTTTTTACCGTTCATAGGAGGTATTCTTGCCGATAAGTTCGGCTATGGGCGTATGGTGACGGTGGGCGTCATTGCGATGTTTGCCGGTTATGTATTGTTGGCACTTCCGATGGGAAGCAGTACGATGGGGCTGGTGGCTATGTTTGCCGCATTAGTCGTAATCAGTTGCGGTACAGGGCTTTTTAAAGGAAACCTGCAAGTGATGGTCGGTAATTTGTACGATGACCCTCGTTATGCCAAACGGCGCGATTCGGCGTTCAGCATCTTCTATATGGCTATCAATATCGGTGCGCTCTTTGCTCCGACGGCTGCGGTAGAGATTATGAAATACGCGCAAACCAGTTGGGGCGTGAGCGAGAATGATTCGTATCACTTCGCGTTTGCCGTGGCTTGTGTTTCGTTGATTGTTTCCATGGCTATTTATTACGGATTCCGCAGCACGTTCCGCCATGTGGAAGGAGGAAGCGTGAAAGTGGATAAAAACGCGAATGCGGCTACCGAAAAGCACGAAGAGCTTTCTCCGCGCGAGACAAAAGACCGTATCGTGGCTTTGTGTCTGGTATTTGCCGTAGTGATTTTCTTCTGGATGGCGTTCCATCAGAATGGTTTGACACTGACTTATTTCGCTAAGCAATTTACCGCACGCAGCTCGGAAGGATTGGAGAGCATGATGTTCAGCGTATGGAACTTGGTAGCGGTGATTTTCATTGTTTATGCTTTGTTCTCTCTTTTCCAGTCGAAGACAGGAAAGGGCAAGCTTATTTCGGGCATCGTTATCTTGGCTGCATTGGTCTTCTTGGGCTACCGTTATGCGGCTCTTCCCGAAACCACTCCGGTCGACGCTCCTATCTTCCAGCAGTTTAATCCGTTCTTTGTCGTAGCCCTTACACCGGTATCTATGGCGATATTCGGCTCGTTGGCAGCTCGTGGCAAAGAGCCTTCCGCTCCCCGTAAGATTGGTTTGGGTATGCTGGTGGCAGCCTGCGGGTATGTGCTTATGTTGGCTGCTTCTGTCGGCTTGCTTTGTCCTACCGATCAGGCACAAGCCATCGAGGCTGGAACCGCTTCGTTCGTATCGCCCAACTGGCTGGTATCGACTTATTTGGTATTGACGTTTGCCGAATTGTTGCTTTCGCCGATGGGTATCTCGTTCGTATCGAAAGTGGCTCCTCCTAAGTATAAGGGTATGATGATGGGTGGCTGGTTCGTGGCTACGGCTATCGGTAATTACCTTACTTCGGTGGCTTCTTGGCTTTGGGGTGATATGCCGCTTTACGTGGTATGGGGCACGCTGATGGTGCTTTGCCTCTTGGCAGCCCTGTTCATCTTCTCGGTAATGAAACGTTTAGAGAAAGTGGCATAAATTTGAATTGAATTCTATAAAATGTAAAGACGCTAAAGTGCGGAGTTTTTGGTTTCCCGCTTTAGCGTCTTTTTTATGTTTTGTAGTCAAAAAAATGCATACGGCTTCATCTGCCTACGAAGCAGGGTTCATAAGCGTATGAAGCAGGGTTCGTAGCCCGATGAACCTTGCTTCATTTATTTATGCATTTATATGTACTTGATTTGGGATGTACTGTGTTTAGATAAGTTTATTGCACCGCCTGCAATTTATCCATATTGGTTTGGGCAATAGAGATGAATTCTTTAATCATCGGATTTTCCTTGAAAGAGGCGGGGGCATCGTTGATGATTTCTTTCATAACGGGGGTGAGGACGGGATAGGGCATACCGTAGCACATGATGATGAAGACTTCCGGTCCCAATACGTTTTCATAGTTGGTTTGGATAAAACTTTTGGCAAGGCTATCCATTTGTGATGCCACATCTTGGCGTTGCTTCTCGATTTCTTTTTGGACTTCATCGGGATTCCTGCCGTCCAGAATCATGCGGGCTTCCAGATGTTCCACTTCATCGGCACGGTCGCTCAAGGAATTGCGGTGGATGATAAATTGATTGAAGCTATCGTTCAAGGGAGTGCCTTGGATTGTGAATCCTGCATTGTTGATATTGATGTCGATTTTGCCTTCTTCAATCACTAGAGGCATGATACAATTATCGTCCATAAAGAGGGAAGCTACAACGGTCGAATCGACCTTTCCTTCCATTTTGAACAATCCGTGTATGACCTCTGCCGAATCAATATTGACCAGCTTATCGCCTGAAGGTACTTTGATGAAAAGCATTTTACCGTCAAGGCTCGAAACCGATGATACGCCTTCTATCTTGTACTTCTTTCCGCAGGAAGTACAAAATATCGCACAAAAGAATAAGAATAAATATAACTTATACATGCAACAAAGCCTTTTAGAATTCACGTGGCAAAGGTATAACGTTTCGGTTTTCCGTGGAAATAAATTATCAAAAATTAAACTTAATAGGGGATTATTACAAGACCTTTTGCGGAACGGCTGGGGGTGGATGCCGTCATGCAAATAGTTGCCTTTGATGTTTTAGTTATATGAAACGGGCATTTTACTTAACTGGAATGGAAAATGAAGCAGGTTGGGTAAACAAATGTAAGTGTAAGAGAATAATTTTCCATATTTTGTATTATCTTTGTCGCTCGCTTATATAATTGAATCGAATATTAATGTAATAACAAAATGAAAAAACTAAAAGTTCTGGCACTCGCACTGATTTGTGCGGTATTCTCGCCGGCAAAAGCCGACGAAGGGATGTGGCTCCTCCAATTGATGCAGGAGCAGAACCTTGCCGACCGTATGAAGGCGCAAGGTTTGAAGATTGAGGTGGATGATATTTATAGCCCGAACCGCGTGGCGTTAAAAGATGCCGTGGGTATCTTCGGGCGTGGATGTACGGGAGAAATTATTTCGCCCGACGGGTTGATTCTGACTAACCACCATTGCGGATACGATGCTATCCAGCAACATAGTTCGGTAGAGCATGATTACCTGACCGATGGCTTTTGGGCAAAGAACCGTTCGGAAGAGCTTCCCACTCCGGGATTGACCTTTAAGTTTGTGGAACGTATTGTGGATGTAACCGACCAGGTAAATCAGGATATTAAGGACGGGAAGGTGACGGAACTCAATTCATTCGGTTCCGAATACTTGAAGAAGTTGGCGGATGAGGCATTGAAGAAGAGCGACCTGAAAGGAAAACCGGGTATCTCTACGCAGGCATTGCCTTTCTATGAAGGAAACAAGTTCTACCTGTTCTTCATTAAGACATATAGCGATGTGCGTATGGTTGCTGCTCCTCCTTCGTCTATCGGTAAGTTCGGAGGCGAAACGGATAACTGGATGTGGCCCCGTCATACGGGCGACTTCTCAATGTTCCGTATCTATGCCGATAAGAATGGCGACCCTGCTCCGTATAGTGCCGAGAATGTGCCTTTGAAGGTAAAGAAGCATTTGGCTATCTCTTTGAAGGGCTTGCAGGAAGGTGATTATGCGATGATTATGGGATTCCCCGGAAGCACCAGCCGCTATCTGACTCAAAGCGAAGTGAAGCTCCGTATGGACGGAACCAATACGCCGCGCATTCAGGTGCGCGAGGCACGTCAGGATGTGTTGCGTAAGGAGATGGCTGCCAGCGATAAGGTTCGTATCCAATATGCCAGCAAGTTCGCTTCGTCCAGCAATTACTGGAAGAATTCCATCGGTATGAACAAGGCTATCGTGGATAACCGTGTATTGGAAACCAAGGCAGAACAGGAAGCCAACTTTGCTAAGTTCGCGAAAGAAAAGAACAATGCCGATTATGCTTCGGTGGTGGCTAAAATCGATGAGTATGTAACTAGAGTGACTCCGCTAGCCAAGCAATTGACTTATTTCACCGAAACTTTCCGTTCAGGCATCGAGTTTGGTGCTACTTATTTGATTTTCGATAACCTGAAGGTTGCGCTTGAAAAGAACAAGAAGAAAGATATCGAGAAAGCATTGGAGCAATTGAAAGAAGGATATGCCAATGTGCATAACAAGGATTATGACCATGAAGTGGATCGCAAGGTGGCTAAGGTCTTGATTCCGCTTTATGCCAAGAGCGTGCCTGCAGATGCGCTTCCCGCTTTCTATGAGACTATTAAGACGAAATATAATGGCGATTACAATGCTTATATCGATGCCTTGTATGATACCAGCATTTTCTCTAACCAGAAGAATTTCGATGCGTTTCTTGCCAATCCGACACTGGAAGCTATCAACAATGACTTGGCGGTCCAGTATTCGACCAGCAAGAATGAAATGTTACAGAAGTTATACGAAGACTATGACAAGGCTTGTGGCGATATCGACTTGCTCCACAAGACCTACGTACGCGGCTTGTGCGAAATGTATGCTCCTACGCCGAAAGCTCCGGATGCCAACTTCACTATCCGCTTGACTTACGGTAATGTGAAGTCGTATGACCCGAAAGACGGTGTACATTATAAATATTATACGACCTTGAAGGGTGTAATGGAAAAGGAAGACCCCAACAATCCGGAGTTCGTGGTTCCCGCAAAATTGAAGGAACTTTATGCTACGAAGAATTATGGACGCTATGCCTTGCCTAATGGTGAAATGCCGACTTGCTTCCTGACCACAAACGACATTACGGGCGGTAATTCGGGTTCTCCGGTGATGAACGGAAACGGTGAATTGATTGGTGCTGCTTTCGATGGAAACTGGGAATCGCTTTCGGGTGATATTAATTTCGATAACAATCTCCAGCGTTGCATCGCCGTGGATATCCGCTACGTGTTGTTCATCGTGGAGAAACTGGGCGGATGCAAGAACCTGATTGATGAAATGACGATAGTAGAATAATAAATATATTTTTAGAAGAAACGCAGATTAACGCAGATTTCCGCGGATTGATAAAATTTTAATAATCTGCGAAAATCTGCGTTAATCTGCGTTTAAAATGAAAACAAATATGATGAGAAAATCCTTATTGATAACCTTGTTTTCCGCTTGCTTTCTGGCTTCTCATGCCGATGAAGGCATGTGGATGCTGACCGACTTGAAGAAACAAAATGCGGCGGTGATGCAAGACTTGGGACTGGACATCAGCATTGATAAGGTGTATTGTCCCGAAGGCATCAGCCTGAAAGATGCTGTGGTTCACTTTGGCGGAGGATGTACGGGTGAAGTCGTATCGGCGGAAGGGCTGGTGCTCACCAATCATCATTGCGGGTATAGCTATATCCAGCAACATAGTTCGGTGGAACACGATTACCTGACCGATGGCTTTTGGGCAAAGACGTATGCCGAGGAGCTTCCTTGCGAAGGATTAACCGTGACGTTCATCGACCGCATCCTCGATGTGACCGATTATGTATCGGAACAACTTAAGAAAGACGAAGACCCCGAAGGGCTGAATTACCTTTCGCCTTCGTATCTGGAAAAAGTGGCGGCTCGGTTTGCCAAGAAAGAGAAGATAAAGACCGATGACTTTACGGTGCTCGAATTGAAGCCGTTTTATGGAGCGAATAAGTATTACCTTTTCGTGAAGACCGTTTATAAAGATATCCGTATGGTAGGTGCGCCTCCTTCGTCTATCGGAAAGTTTGGAGCCGATACCGATAACTGGATGTGGCCGCGCCATTGCGGGGATTTCTCTATTTTCCGTATCTATGCATCAAAAGACGGGAAGCCGGCTTTGTATTCATCCGAGAATGTGCCTTTGAAGGTGAAGACGCACTTGACTATCAATGCGGGTGGCATTAAGGAAGGTGATTTCACTTTCGTTATGGGATTCCCCGGACGCAATTGGCGTTATATGATTAGTGATGAGGTGGAAGAGCGTATGACCACCACCAACTTCATGCGTGATACCGTGCGGGGTGTTCGGCTTCGGGTATTGGGCGAGGAAATGGCGAAGGACGCGAAGACCCGCATCCAGTATGCGGCAAAATATGCTTCGTCTGCTAATTATTGGAAGAATGCTATCGGTATGAACGAAGGTTTGGTGCGCTTGAAAGTGCTTGACCGGAAAAAGGCTGAGCAAGAACGCTTGTTGGCATACGGGCGTGAGACGGGAAATGATTCGTATCGCCAGGCATACGATGCCATTAAGCAAATTGTAGCCAAGCGTCATGATGCCGTTTATCATCAGCAAGCCATTTACGAAGCGTTGATGTTGGGAACGGAGTTCTCGAAAGTGCCCGATACAGACGGATTATTGAAGGCTTTGGAGAAAGGGAAGAAGAAAGAGATAGACGAAGCCGTATCTGCTTTGAGAGCGGAAGGGGCGAAGTTCTTTAATAAGGATTATAGTTCTGAAGTAGACCGGAAAGTATCCAAACAATTGATAGCGCTTTATGCACGTTTGGTTCCTTCTGCCCAATATATTAGCATCTTCGAGGTGATAAACGGGCAATTCGGAGGAGATACCGATGCCTTTGTGGATGCTTGCTTTGATAATTCCATATTCAGCACACCCGAAGCATTGGAGGCGTTCTTGGCGCATCCCGATATGGATAAATTGAAGAATGACTTGATGGTGCAATATGCCCGTTCGGTCAAAGAAGGCTATCGGGCTACGGGTGAGGAGATGAAAGCAGAAACCAATGCTTATAACCGTGCGCATAAGACGTGGGTGGCAGGTATGCTTGCTCTGAAGCAAAAAGAAGGAAAAGCTATCTATCCCGATGCCAATTCCACCTTACGCCTCACTTATGGTAAGATAGGTTCCTATGAACCGGCGGATGGAGAAGAGTATCTGTATTATACTACGTTGAAGGGAGTAATGGAGAAAGAGGACCCGGACAATCCCGAATTTATCGTGCCCGATAAGTTGAAGGAATTATATCGCGAGAAGGATTTCGGTCCGTATGCAATGCCCGACGGACGTATACCGGTCTGCTTTGTGACGGCTACGGATAATACGGGAGGAAACTCAGGCTCGCCTGTCTTCAATGCCCAAGGCGAGCTGATAGGTATCGGTTTCGACCGTAACTATGAAGGCTTGACGGGTGATATCGCTTATAATCCTCAACTCCAGCGTGCCGCATGTGTGGATATTCGCTATGTGTTGTTTATCATTGACAAGTATGCGGGCATCCAACGGTTGATAGATGAAATGACGATTAAATGAAAAATGAAGAGTTAAGAATGAAGAATTTATTCCATGCGAGTGAAGCGATTCTTCATTCTTAATTCTTCATTTTCGTTCCTTTTCCATTTCCTGCGGGATACGGAACGCCGTATAAAGTTCCAATACAGCGGCTATGGTGAGGCAAAGCACCCATTCGTTGCGGTTCCATATCAACATCATGACACCGGCAAGGATTAGCAATGCCGCCCCTATCATTTGTTGGCGGCGGAGACGTCGGATGATAAGGTTTTGCCCTTCATAACGGTCGGTTATTTGGGTATAAGCGAAGAGGATAGCTCCTGCTAGATATAAATAAGGAGCCCACATCAACCGTGTGATTTGGATTATGGCTCCAGCTAAGAGCAAGACGGCACCTATGGTGCCTATAGCTGAACGGTATTTATTCATCTTTCTTTTCCAGGTCTTCTTCGAAAACATAAATGTCTTCGTTAGGTTTCTTCATCAGGTATTTCTCACGTGCTATCTTTTCCAGTATTTCAGGATTCGAAGTCAACTCTTTCAGTGCCTTGCTATCCTTTTCATACTGGTCGCGGTAATGCTTTATTTCTTGCTTTAATTCGTGGATTTCACTTAGGTGCTGCATCCGTTGTATCAGACTGTTCTCATCGTCCAACACACCGATAATCAGTAAGAATACCAAAATGGTTATCAGATATTTATGGCGGCGGATATAGCTCCACACGGCTTTTAGTTTGCTCATAATCGAAAATGCTTCTAAGAATAATCGGGACAAAGATAAAAAGATTTCATGGCAAGTCCTTAAGAAAAACGGAGATTTTTATGTACTTTTGTGCAAACGAATCACTATCGCATTAAATAAGAACATCGGAAGTATGGAGAATTACATCGTATCGGCACGCAAATACCGCCCTTCTACCTTCGACACGGTCGTAGGGCAAAGGGCATTGACTACCACTTTAAAGAATGCCATAGCCAACCATAAGCTGGCTCACGCTTATCTGTTTTGCGGGCCGCGAGGGGTGGGAAAGACAACTTGCGCGCGTATCTTCGCCAAGACCATTAATTGCTTGCATCCCACTTCCGATGGAGAAGCTTGCAACGAATGTGAGTCGTGCGTGGCTTTCAATGAGCAGCGTTCGTATAACATCCACGAACTGGATGCGGCTTCGAACAACTCGGTAGAGGATATCCGTTCGCTTATCGAACAGGTGCGCATCCCGCCTCAGGTGGGAATGTATAAGGTGTATATCATTGATGAGGTGCACATGCTTTCGCAAGCGGCTTTCAATGCCTTCCTGAAAACCTTGGAAGAACCGCCTCGCCATGCTATCTTCATCCTTGCCACGACCGAAAAGCATAAGATACTTCCTACTATCCTGAGCCGGTGCCAGATATACGATTTCAACCGTATCAACGTGAATGATATGGTGGAGCATTTGGAAAATGTGGCTTCGAAAGAACATATCGAGGCAGAGCCTGAAGCCTTGACGGTTATCGCCCAAAAGGCGGACGGAGGAATGCGCGATGCCTTGTCTATCTTCGACCAATTGGCAAGCTTCACCAACGGATACATCACGTATAAGAGCGTTATCGAAAACCTGAACGTACTGGATTATGAGTATTATTTCCGTCTGACCGACTTTATCTTGGAAAACAAGGTATCCGATTGCCTTCTTACTTTTAATAATGTGTTGCAAAAAGGATTTGACGGAAATCATTTTATTACGGGCTTGGCTTCGCATTTTCGTGATTTGTTAGTGAGCCGTGACCCGTCCACTCTGCCTTTATTGGAGGTCGGTGCTTCTATTCGTGAAAGGTACTTGGCTCAAGCGCAAAAATGTACCGCGCCTTTCCTTTTCAAGGCGATGAAGCTCTGCAATGATTGTGATTTAAACTATCGGGTGAGCAAGAACAAACGTTTGTTGATAGAACTGACTCTGATTCAGTTGGCACAACTCACCGAACCCGATACGGAGGGTGAGGGGCGTAGCCCTAAGCAAGTACTTAAACCCGTATTCAATCAAGCCCAGCCCGTTCAGGTGTCCCAGCCTGCGGCACAAGCTTCTGTGGCTTCCGAACCCCAGCCCGCTTACCAACCGTCTGTCCAGCCGAAGCCCGCTCAGGCAAGCCCGGTGCATGCCAATCCGCTTCCAAAGACAGATGCGGGTAAGAAGATTCCTGTGATGAAAGCGGGAAGCATGAACATTTCCATTAAGCGTCCGCATGCCGCACAAACGAATGCCGTACAGGCGAACGCCAATCCGTCTGTATCCGTAGAACAAGCATACGAGGATTATATCATTAACGAAAGAGATTTAAATGTTTATTGGACTGAATATGCGGTGAATCTCCCCAAAGAGGAAGCGGCCAATGCCGCACGTATGCGCAACATTCGTCCGCACTTATTGGAAGACGGGGTGACTTTCGAGGTTGTGGTGGACAATGATATGGTGCAGAAGTATATGCAGAATTTAGGTGCAGGCATTGAGGCACATTTGCGCGAGCGGCTTCATAACCGTAAGATTACAATGAATGTGCGTGTGAGTGAGCAGGGTGAAAATGTACGTGCTTATAGCCACTTGGAGCGCTTCCAAATGATGAGCAAAAAGAACCCCAGCCTCCTGAAATTGAAAGAAGAACTGGGGCTGGAACTCTCTTGATAGTTAATAATGAATAGTTAATAATGAATCTCCGTGTGGTGATAAATGTACTAACAAACCTTAAACGATTTCATCGTCCGGTAAGTAGTAGTCTCTCCATTTGATGTCCGATGTGTAAATGGCGGCAATCTTAACC